>CANSKO010000017.1 GCA_947647505.1 uncultured Roseburia sp.
TATTGAAACCAAAATAAACATCATACTCATGTATTTTTTCATAAGCCTCTGCACCGTCTTTTTTACCTTTTAAAACAGTTTCATATGCTGTCTGAAAGTCCATTCCTGTTTTTGCTTTTACAACTGCATTTCCAAGAGAAAGCAATGAAACCCCCGCTGCTTTCAACATACCAAGTATTTCTCGTTTTTCTTTACAATCTGGAAACAATTTTGCTTTTTCCTCAATCGTAGAAATCATTGTTGCCACAATTGCAACAAGTGGTTCTTCATAATAATCATATTGCCAACTATTATATCGAATAATAAAATATTTATCTGTAGAAGTCTCTTCGGATTGAATTTGCCCCAATTTTTCTTCAAACATATCCAACACAAAACTTTTACCGCTTCCCCATGCACCATTTAATGCAAAACAAGTAGACGATTTATTCTCAGAGATATTTTCCATTACTCGTAAAAGATCCTCCACGAATTTATCTCTATTTAAAATATCAACCTTATTCATTGTTTATACCTCAATTTCTCCGATCATCAGTTTTGGCAGTAAACGGTCACGTGCTTCCTGGGCCAACGAAATCTGTATCTTTAATGCCTCGATTTTTTTCTGAAACGCCTCACAATTGTGATTAAAGCAAATCAAAATATCTTCATCTGGTACAAATACCAGTATTTCTTCCAACATTCTCTTAGTCAAAAATTTAATAGTAGAGCCGCTTGCTCCTTGAACCAACTGGAGCATACTATCTTTCACAGCGTAATAAAGCAAATATAAATTGTCTGAATTATGCGGTGAAAATACATATGTCCTTTGATAGGCTTCAAACTGGCCTCTATAAAGTTTGACATTAAAGTCGCCATTACCAGCCAATATAACTGCATCGCAATCAAACGAATATGATGGAGCTTTTATTGGTTCCTGTGCACAGGTAAAGAACAAATATTTTCCGCTAGCTATTCCAAAATTAGCGTCTTTTTTACCTGTAACTATAGGCGCTATTTTTGTAAGATCAACTTTTTTCCACCTCCCTGGCACACCATCAATTATTTTCATATCTTCATATCCCGGAAAACGCAAATCTACAAACCATTCTTTATAAAGACGCTGTGCGGCTTCTTCGAGAAGTTTGATTTGCTTTTGATTGTTTTCAATTAAATTGTCATACGTTGACAAAATTTCTGCTATTCTCCTTTGACTATCAATATCGGGAACCATTGCCTCATAGGCAGATAATCTACCTTGGCTAAGATTTTGAATATTGGCGCCTATAGCAGTACCTGACATTGCTTTACGAAATGCTTGATTTTTAAAATGGTATGTCCAAAAAACGGGATCATTTTTTGTAGTATCCTTCAATCGTGCTCTTATGCAAAAGCCTGAGTATGTAACTTTCTCTGGAAGATCTTTTATAAGCATGCATCGACCAATCAACTCTTTATTCCCATTAGAACGAACAAATATAATGTCTCCATTATGCAGTAAATCACTTTCTCTAATTACATCATCTTTAATTTCTTCAAGTGAATCATATTCAGGAGAAAATCTGTTTCCAAAATTAGAAACACTTATAAGTTTTATCCCTTTTGTATAAGCCTCTTTACCAAAATTTATTCCATTACTAAGTTCTGCGACATCACCTAATTTAACAATTGCCCAACTCATAATCCCATCTCCTTCATATTCTTAGAAATGGTATCCATCAAGTCATTGGATTCTGCCTGTAGAGATAAAAGCTCACGATGAATTTCAGCCATCCGCTCTCCAAAATCCACTCCGTCATCCTCCGCAGGCGCAACGCCAACATAGGCTCCCGGTGTCAGAGACCAGCCTTTTTCTTCAATACTGATTCCAGCTTTATCTTCTCTTTTAGAAGCATCTGTTCTATAAGCCACCTTGCAAAGACCAAGAATATTTTTATATTCACCGCCGCCAAATTTTTCATACAGCCAGTTTGCTTCCTTTGCCACAGTGATTTTTTCATTCTTACCGGCAATCATTTCGTCATATTCAGCCTGAATACGTTTTTTGTCGCTTCTCCCTGCGTGTTCCACTTCAATTTTTGAGCGCTTCTGTAAGTCTTTCAACTCATCTTTCAACTGATGAAGAATATCTTCAAAATCGCCATTTCCTAATATAGTTCTATATTCATCCAGTAATGCTGTGTATTTTTCTGTTTCACCACGATAGAGCCATACAATGGCATTTAAATTTTTAAGCTGCCATTCTGACCATTCATTCAATGTACGGTCAACGACTGTGTAATAGTTTCTGGCGTCAATAAACAGAACGTTATCTTTGATTGCTTCGTTTTTATTTTTATCAAAGAACCACAGAGAACAAGGCAGAGATTTTGTGTAAAAGAAGTTATTTCCCACGCTAATCATTACATCTACATGACCTGTTTCTACTAATTTCCGACGAATATCTTTGTCTTTGCCTTGACTGTCTGTTGCAGACGAAGCCATAACAAAACCGGCACGGCCTTTTTCGTTCAAATAGCTGTAGAAGTAAGAAATCCACAAATAGTTTCCGTTTCCAACTTCTTTATTTTTATTAACACTTGGCATACCAAAGGGCAGACGTTTTGCACTTTCACAAGACTCTGCTTTCACTTTGTCCACATTAAAAGGCGGGTTTGCCATTACATAGTCACAGCAGCCGTCAAGGTTGTGAGCATCGTGATAGAAACTGTTCGCTTCATCTCCCGATTTAATAACACCGGTAAGACCGTGAACAGCCATATTCATCAAGCACAGCTGCGCATTATATTCCACCTTTTCCTGTCCATAAAATGTCATTGCACTATTTGCATTCATACCGGACTGATTTACAAAGTCGCCGGACTGAATGAACATACCACCTGAACCACAAGCAGGATCAAGCAAAATACCACTTTTTGGTTCGATAATATTTACAATCATTTTTACCAAAGATTTCGGTGTAAAGAAGACACCATCATCAGATGCAATATTTTTAGCAAATTTATTAAGGAAATATTCATAGATACGTCCAATAATATCGCCGCCAACTTCATCAAGTGCACTGTTGTTAAAAATACGAAGAAGCTCTGATAGAAGCTCGTCCGAAAAATCAGTATAACTTTTAGGCAATACACCTGTAAGCTGTTCGCTTTGTTCTTCTATCAGTGCCATTGCGTTATTAACTACTTCACCAAGGCTGGTCATTGTCTGTCCGTCTCGATTCACTAACCCTGCAGATGCAATATCGTCCGGAAGATTTAATAAATAATCGTACTGTGCTTCTTTTGGAAGAAACAGTGCACTTTTAGCTGCAAAGTCACTTGCTTCTACCGGCAATACTCTGCCGCCACGAGACGGACGATTTTTGAGAATTTCCGTCTCTACCATTTTAAATCGGCTATATGCATAACGCAGAAAAATCAAGCCAAGCGCCGGCATACAGTACTGGTTGGATGTTAGCTTTGAACCTGCACGGAGCAGGTCAGCTGATTCCCATAATTCTGTTTCTAATTTACGAATATTAATCATTGGTTTTTCCTCATGTTTACTTCTTAGTGATTTTTAAAATATACTGGTATGAAAATGCAATACCCTTACAAGTCAGATTTTCACACATATGGGGCGGGTCGTTTTCTGAAAAACCTGTAGGGCGTAATTCAAAACATCTTAATGAGCCAAATGTACTTTCAAAAGCAGACGCAAAATCATAACAGACAGATACAATTTCAGTTTCTGTTTTTCCCAGTGCATGAAGATAAATTCCTATAAACATAAGAGTTCCTTCGACTAAACCACATTGCGCCCTATACCCGCCTGCACCATGCAATCCAACCGCAGACCAAATTACCTGTGGTTCAATCATGGTTTCAAATAATTCACTCAGACAAATGATGGATGTCCTTGCGCAGTTTATATCATCATTCCAATACAATTCATGTACCCTGTTCTTTATATATTCCTGCATAGCAGGCCATCTCCTTGATGCTCAATTTTCCAGTATTAATTGAATGTCTGGATCACTTATTCCGCATCCAAGAAATACAAATGTATACGTAAGTATTAAAGCGTCTAATACTCTGTCAAAAAATCATTTTTCTTGATATTTTCCAAATTGAATTGGGTAGAAGCCGTCTACCCAATTCATATCATAACAAAACATCTTCCAAAATTCTACAATAATGAAAAACTCATCTCATTTTTACTTTTTCCTGTCATTTCAAGGCTCTTTCAGAAATGGTGCAGTAAACGCCCTGCATTTTCCCTCTATCCTCCCCCTGAAAGCAAAAAATTCATAAAACAATTTTATAAATATCCGCTGTTTTATTTTCAAACAAAAAGCTCCGTTCGTACACGCCGCCATTTTTTTGTATAACTTTTATGGAAGCTGTATTTTCTGTTTCAACGGAGATATGAAGCGTTTTCATTTCCGCTTCTTTGGCCGCCTTTAGAAGCTGACGGAGCATTTTCGTTGCATATCCTTTTTTTCGTTCAGATGGGCGTACGCTGTATCCGCAATTTCCCAGATCTTTTAAAAATGCATTCAGTGTGTGCCTTAAATCAATGATTCCGATGATTCGGCCGTCCCGTTTTCTTACGGCAAAAAAAGTATCTGTCACGACCCAGTTTTCATTTACCGTTTTTGGACTGGCATTCAGCGTTACAGAGGATAACCATTCCTCATAGCTTTCTGTCTGATCAAAAAGCTCGCTTCCGTAGATGATCTTTTCTCCGTGCCCAAAATGCTCCCTGCGATATGCAAGCGCTTTTTCCTTCCATTCTAAAGTGGGCCTTACCAAAACAATCTCATGTTTCATATCAAACCTCCTCCGATAGCAGAAGCCGTTTTATTTCATGCAGTATTTGAGCGGGAACAGTATGATCTATTTTCATCAGTCTGCTGTACATTCGCACGCCCTGATAGGCAAATATCAGTACATGGAAAACCGCTTCCGGGTTTACGCGTTTAAACTCCTTCGTGTCTATTCCATAGTTGATAAGCGCGATCCATGTTGATTTTGAAATTTCATACTGCTTTTTTACAGAGTTGTCTTCTTTGGAAATTGCGGGATTACTGTAAAATTCGTAGATCGCAAGGCTGATAGAATTTTCGCAGTCCATCATTTCGCGCGCATATTTGGAAAGCAGCTCCTTAAGGATCACAGTGGCCGGAATGCGCTGCTCAATTTTCGCGCATACCTCGTGTTTCTGCTGATCGGAAAAAGCATGCGCGATTTCCAGAAAAATCTGTTCGACGCTTTCATAATGGCGATACAGTCCTCCGCGGCTAAGTCCTGTCAGCTTGCAGATATCGTGCATCGTAACTTCTTTAAACCCCTTTTTTGCAAACAGCTGGCAGGCTTTTTCCCGAATGTCCTGTTTGGTCTTTTCTCCTTTCATGCTCATGTGAGCCCCTCCTTTTTTGCGACACAATTGTCGCTTTTATTGTGCGACATAAATGTCGCTTTGTCAAGAACAATTGTAAAACAGAATTCAGAAAAATAAAAACAGAGGGCATTTGTGTATTGAAAGGAAGTGTAATTGATGATATACTCCAAAGTACATCGGTATCTTTTTCGAAGAAGCAGACATTCTGTAACGCAGGATTCGCGTATTCTGGATGCATGCAGCCTGAATATGCGGAGGATTTGCATCTGCGCGCGGCGCAGGAGATCGTGCCGGAGGACGCAGGGCAGCAGGAATGTCAGAATGCGCAAACGTTGAAAACGGGCTTAATATAAGGAGATTACGGCAAAATGGAACAATATAAAAAAGAATTTATAGAATTTATGGTAGCGTGCGAAGCATTGAAATTTGGAGATTTTACATTGAAAAGCGGCAGAAAGTCTCCGTTTTTTATGAATGCGGGCGCTTATGTTACAGGGACGCAGTTGGAGCGGCTGGGCGAATACTATGCCCGTGCGATTTACGATCATTATGGAACGGAATTTGACGTGCTGTTTGGACCGGCCTATAAGGGAATTCCGCTCAGCGTCGCGACCTGCATGGCGTTTTCGAGATTGTACGACAAAGAAATCCGCTACAGCTCCAACCGGAAAGAGGTAAAGGATCATGGAGACGCCGGTATTTTACTGGGCAGCGGGATCAAAGACGGCGATCGGGTCGTCATCATTGAAGACGTGACGACTTCCGGAAAATCCATCGAAGAGACGTATCCGATTTTAAAGGCGCAGGGCGATATCAGAATCGTTGGGCTTATCGTGTCTTTGGACCGCATGGAGGTCGGCCTTTCGAAAACGATGGGAGCTTTGGAGGAAATTCGGACGCGGTATGGATTTGCGGCAAACGCCATTGTTACGATGGGCGAAGTGACGGAATATCTTTACAATCGGCCCTGTCAGGGGAAAGTCATTATAGATGATACATTAAAAGCTGCAATGGATGAATACTATAAAACGTATGGTGTGAAATAAAAATCATAAGGAGAGAATTTTGAAGGAAAGAAACAGAAAGAAAGTCGTCCGGGGATTGGAAATTCTCTTGTTTGCAGCTTATCTGGCGATCATGTGTTATTTTTTGTTTTTTGCGGAAACGATGGGGAGGACGTTTACGGAGCGGGAGTATCATTACAACCTGATGCCACTGAAAGAAATCCGTCGTTTCTGGGTCTACCGTCAGTCGCTTGGATTTTGGTCGGTGCTGTTGAATCTGGTGGGAAACGTGGTCGTCTTTATCCCGTTTGGCGTGTTTCTTCCCCGTCTGTTTCAGAAATGCAGACGCTTTTTTGTGACTACGCTTTTTTGTTTTGAATTCAGCCTTTGCATTGAGTTGATTCAGCTGATCTGGAAAGTAGGAAGCTTTGACGTAGACGACATCCTGTTAAATACGCTGGGTGGCATTCTTGGCTATCTGCTGTATCGCATTTCTGTCGTTCTGACGCGAAACAGAGCGAAAGAAGCAGGGAGGATTGCATGAGAAGAAATCATACGAAATTTACAAAGAAAAAACATTCAAAAAGAGGGATGCTTGCCTGCGCGGTTGCGGCGGCATCCATCTTTGCGCTGATTTATCTTGTGTTTTCTTCCTTTTTGCAGAAAGGGAACGGCAGTATTTATATGGGAAGCGCCGGGATGCTGGCGCTTGCGGCGGCGCTGTTTGCGTTTGTACAGGCGGTCAGGAGCATGCGGGAGGAAGATACGTTTCGCGGTCTGCCAATTGCGTCCGTGGCGCTTTCCGTGCTGGCTGTTGGCGCATGGAGCGCGTTGTATGTGGCGGGTTTTCTGCTTTAGTATATGGAACGCATATTTTTTAAAACAGTTTGGAAAAGGAGCGGACGGGTATGGACACATTAGAGCGGCAGATTCGTTTTCTGTTGGAGTTGGATAAGCAAAAAGAGATTGGACGTCAGACGTATCTGGCGGACGGCAGCCGGAAAGAAGGGGACGCCGAGCATGCCTGGCATATGGCGATTATGGCGTTTGTCCTGGCCGATTACGCCAATGAAAAAATCGACGTTTTAAAGACGATAAAAATGGCGCTGCTGCACGACGTGGTCGAGATCGATGCGGGAGATACCTATGCATACGATACGGAGGGCAATAAAACGAAGCGCGAAAGAGAAGAGCGGGCGGCGGATCGGATTTATGGCATGCTTCCAAAAGCACAGCAGGAAGAATACCGCGCGCTGTGGGAAGAATTTGAAGCGATGGAGACGCCGGAGGCGAAATTTGCAAACGCGCTGGATCGCGTGCAGCCGATGCTGTTAAACGATGCGTCAGACGGAAAATCCTGGAGGGAGCACGGCATTCGCAAAGAACAGGTTTTAAACCGGAATGGAAGGACGAAAGAGGGCAGCGAAGCGCTTTGGGACTATGTGCTTGGACTGGTGGAAAAAAATGTAAAAAAAGGCAATATCGCGGAGTAAAAGGATGAGCTATCAGGATATATTCAGAGAATCAAATGAAAAAGCAAAGGAGCGGTATGCGCTTGTGATGGAGCGGATACGGCAGATTGGAAGTGAGGAGACCGTATCGGAACCATACCGGGAATTTTTTCGGGAGACGGCGGCATTCCTCTGTCTGACGGATGACGTTCTGCGGCAGGAAGAGACGGGAGCGTTAAACCGCCTTTCGTCTGACGCGTGCGAACGGCTCAATCAGAAGCTGTATGAGGCGGTTTTGCCGTCGCATTACGATGCTTCCTATGCGAACCCTGCGGCGGCCGTGCGGCGGCTTGGGGAGACGTTTGGAGGGCTGTTGTGTTTTTTGTATGCCGAGCTTCGGGCGCTGATCGCGTATGCGTTTGAGGGCAGGAAGGGCGGCATGACGATTTTCTGCGAGCTGTTCGTGGAAATTTATAACTGCTTTGAACAGGAGGAAGCGCCGCAGAAGAAAGAAATCGAGCATATTTTATACTGGTTTTTTCATGATTACAGCGAGGTGTTTTCCGAGGACAAGGTGCGCGATATGGTAGATCCTTCTTATGATTTTTTTACAAAAATCGTTATGGAATCGGATCTTTTCGATTTGCGCTACCTCTATCGCTACGGGGAATATATTGGAGACAATGAAAAGAAGACGGCGGCGTTTTTAAACGCGCTTTCTGAATCGGAGATTCAGTCGATGGCGGATACGATGACGGAAGGCTTTCGGAGGGGATACGCATGCATAGGAAAGGAGCTTTCCAAAAAGAAAAGCGTGTGTCTGGAATATCCGATTGGATTTGAACGCGTGGCGCGGGCCGTTGTTTTCAATTTTCAAAAGCTGGGGCTTCAGACGACGATCTTTCGAAGTCCCAGGACGTTCGAGGGCAGAAAGCGCGGCTGCTATGGAACGTCCGCCAACCGCCAGTATGCGTTTGACCACAGGGAGGACCGCTGCGTATATCTGGACAAGGCGTATGTGGAGCGGCATTTGGAGACGATGAAGCTGGCCTATGAAACGTACAAAGCGCAGGCTGCGCTGCATGCGGGGCCGGCCGTGATCGAAGTGTTTGGAGAAGAGGCGTTTGCGCCGGTGCAGACGCCGGAGGCTTTACGGCACGATGAAAAGCAGAATGCGCTGTTTGTCTATCAGAGGAATTGTCTGGGACAGATTACAAACGCATATATTCCGGGAGATGAGAGAAGCTTTACGATCATTGCATATCCGCTTCCCTCGATTGGGCCGGATTATGAAGCGATTTTTCGGGAGACGGTTCGAATCAATGCGCTGGATTCGATGCGTTACCGTACGATGCAGCAGAGCATGATAGACGCAATGGATACGGCGGAGAAGGTGCACGTCACCGGAAAGGGAGAGAATCGGACGGATCTTTGGATTCGGGTGCATCCGCTTCTGCATCCCGCATGCGAAACGGCGTTTGAAAACTGCGTGGCGGACGTCAATATTCCGGTTGGAGAAGTGTTTACCACGCCGGTATTGGAGGGGACCTGCGGAAAGCTGCATGTGAAGCGGGCCTGTTTAAACGGGATGCGCTACAGGGATTTGGAGCTTGATTTTACGGATGGCTGGATTACGGCGTATACGTGCCGTAATTTTCCGTCGGAAGAAGAGAATCAAAGATTTTTATTTGAACATCTGATGCAGCGGCATGAGACGCTTCCCATGGGAGAGTTTGCGATTGGGACGAATACGACGGCATATCGGATGGCGAAGACGTACGGCATAGCGGACAAGCTGCCGATTCTGATTGCAGAAAAGACGGGGCCGCATTTTGCAGTGGGAGACACCTGCTATTCCCATGCAGAGGATACGAAGGTCTGTAATCCGGATGGGAAAGAAGTCGTTGCAAGAGATAACGCCGTTTCCATCCTTCGAAAAGAAGACGGCGCCAAAGCGTATTTTCACTGTCATACGGATATTACGATTCCGTATGACGAGCTGGATGCAATTGTCGCGGTTTTTGCGGATGGAAGCCAGACGGAAATTATACGGGATGGGAAATTTGCGCTTGCGGGCACGGAAGAGTTAAACGGGCCTCTGCGTGAAGGATAAATGCAGCAGAAAGAACGAAAAAAGAAAAGGAGCGTAACGATGGCAAAAGTAGGAATTGTAATGGGCAGCGATTCGGATTTGTCCGTCATGGCGAAAGCGGCGGATATTTTGGAGGAGTTTGGAATCGACTATGAAATGAAGATTATTTCCGCGCACAGAGAGCCGGACGTGTTCTACGAATACGCAAAAACAGCGGAGGAAAAAGGCTTTCAGGTGATTATCGCGGGAGCGGGCATGGCGGCGCATCTGCCGGGCATGTGCGCGGCGATTTTTCCGATGCCGGTTATCGGCATTCCCATGCATACGACGTCTCTTGGGGGACGGGATTCGCTGTACTCGATCGTGCAGATGCCCTCCGGCATTCCGGTTGCTACGGTTGCCATCAATGGAGGGACGAATGCGGGACTGCTTGCGGCAAAGATTTTAGCGACGGGCGATCCGGCGCTGCTTGCAAAAGTGAAAGCGTATGCGCAGGAGTTAAAAGGGCAGGTACAGGCCAAAGACGCGAAATTACAGGAAGTTGGATATCAAAATTATCAGAAATAAAGGAGAGAAAACATGGATTACAAAAATGCGGGCGTGGATATCGAAGCCGGATACCGTTCGGTGGAACTGATGAAGCGGCATGTGCAGGAGACGATGCGAAAAGAAGCGCTGACAGGGCTTGGCGGCTTTTCGGGCGCTTTTTCAATGGAACGCTTCAAAACGATGGAAAAACCAACGCTGATTTCCGGCACGGACGGCGTGGGCACCAAATTAAAGCTGGCCTTTGTGCTGGATCGGCATGATACGATCGGTATCGACTGCGTGGCGATGTGCGTCAACGATATCGCGTGCGCGGGCGGAGAGCCGCTGTTTTTCCTGGACTATATTGCATGTGGGAAGAATTATCCCGAGAAAATCGCATCCATCGTCAGCGGCGTTGCAGAAGGATGCAAACAGGCGAACGCTGCGCTGATCGGCGGAGAAACGGCGGAGCATCCGGGACTGATGCCGGAGGAGGAATACGATCTGGCCGGATTTGCCGTTGGCATTGTAGATGAAAAAGACATCATTACGGGCAGCGATGTCAGAGAGGGAGACGTTTTGATCGGCATGGCAAGCTCCGGCGTGCATTCCAATGGATTTTCTCTGATACGCAAAGCATTCCCGATGGAAAAAGAAGCGCTTCTGACTTATCATGAAGGGCTTGGGACGACGCTGGGAGAAGCGCTGCTTGCGCCTACGAGAATTTATGTCAAAGCGTTGCGGCAGATCAAAGAGGCGGGCATCCGCGTGAAAGCATGCAGCCATATCACAGGCGGCGGATTTTATGAGAATGTGCCGCGTATGCTTCCGGAGGGAAGGCATGCGGCAATCGAAAAGAACAGCTATCCGGTTCCTCCGGTCTTTGCCATGATTCAAAAGGACGGACAGGTAGAAGAAAAGATGATGTACAATACATACAACATGGGGCTTGGCATGGTAATCGCCGTTGCAAAGGAAGACGCAGACGCTTCCGTTCTGGCGATTCGCGAAGCCGGAGAAACGCCCTATATAGTCGGAACGATTCGAAATGGAGAAAAGGGAGTTACATTATGTTAAAGCTTGCAGTTTTCGTATCCGGCGGCGGGACAAACCTGCAGGCCATTTTAGACGCGATTGATGAGGGAAGGATTGCAGACGCCAGAGTCGAAGTCGTAATCAGCAATAACAGGAAGGCCTATGCGTTAGAGCGCGCGGCCCAAAAGGGTATTGCGCATCTTTGCATTTCCCCTGCGGACTATGCGGACAGAGATGCATTTAACAGGGAGCTTCTGCAGAAAACAGCGTCTTATTCGGTTGACCTGATCGTTCTGGCCGGATTTCTGGTTGTAATTCCGCCGGAAATGATTGCGGCATACAAAAACCGCATCATTAATATCCATCCTTCTTTGATTCCGTCCTTCTGCGGAAAAGGCTATTATGGTCTGAAGGTGCATGAGGGGGCGTTGAAGCGCGGCGTAAAAGTGACGGGCGCTACGGTGCATTTTGTTGACGAAGGAACGGATACAGGGCCGATCCTGTTACAGAAAGCAGTTGCGGTAAAAGAGGACGATACGCCGGAGCGGCTGCAGCGCAGGGTGATGGAAGAAGCGGAGTGGAAGATTCTGCCGGAGGCAATCCGGCTGATTGCGGCGGGCAGGGTCCAGGTGGAAAACGGAAAGGCAATTGTCAGATAAGGAGAAGAGCGGAATATGAAAGTATTGATAGTTGGAGGCGGCGGAAGAGAGCATGCCATTGCGGCAAGCGTGGCAAAAAGCAGCCGCGTGGAGCAGATCTATTGTGCGCCGGGCAATGCCGGAATCGGAAAAATTGCAGAATGCGTGCCGATTGGCGCGATGGAATTTGAAAAGCTGGCGGCGTTTGCAAAAGAAAACGCGGTAGATTTTACGATCATAGGCATGGACGATCCGCTTGCGGGCGGCATTGTGGACGTATTCGAACGGGAGGGGCTGCGCGTGTTTGGCCCCAGAAAAAATGCGGCGATTCTGGAAGGCTCGAAGGCGTTTTCCAAAGATCTGATGAAAAAATATGGCATTCCGACGGCGCGCTATGAGACGTTTGACGATCCAAAGGACGCGCTTGCCTATCTTGAGACGGCAAAGATGCCGATCGTGTTAAAGGCGGACGGGCTTGCGCTTGGAAAAGGCGTTTTGATTTGCAGAACGCTTGCGGAGGCAAAGGACGGCGTAAAAGAAATTATGGAAGATAAGAAATTTGGTTCCGCCGGAAATCATATGGTCGTAGAGGAATTTATGACGGGGCGGGAGGTTTCCGTGCTTTCGTTTGTAGATGGAAAGACGATTCAGATCCTCTCTTCCGCGCAGGACCATAAACGGGCGAAGGACGGCGATGAAGGCTTGAACACGGGCGGCATGGGCACGTTTTCCCCCAGCCCGTTCTATACGAAAGAAGTAGACGCATTTTGCAGGGCGCATATTTATCAGAAGACGGTAGACGCAATGGCGGCGGAGGGCCGGGAGTACAAAGGCGTGATTTTCTTTGGTCTGATGTTAACGGAGGAGGGGCCAAAAGTACTCGAATATAATGCAAGGTTTGGCGATCCGGAAGCGCAGGTCGTTCTGCCCAGAATGAAAAATGACATCATCGACGTGATGGAAGCATGCGTAGACGGCACATTGGACAAAATAAAACTGGAATTCGAAGACAATGCGGCCGTCTGCGTCGTGCTGGCTTCCGACGGTTATCCGCTTTCGTATGAAAAAGGGCTTGCAATCAAAGGGGAGGAGCAGTTTGAAGGAAAAGACGGCTATTACTGCTTCCATGCGGGCACGGCGCTGGCTGCCGACGGAACGGTCGTGACAAACGGAGGCCGCGTGCTTGGCGTTACGGCAAAGGGCGCCGATCTGAAGGAAGCCAGAAAGAATGCGTATGCGGCGACGGAATGGATTTCATTTGCCAACAAATATATGCGGCATGACATCGGAAAAGCGATCGACGAGGCATAAGGCGAAAGGCGCGGCTGCGTATGAAAAACGGCGTTTGGCGCAGCCGCCTGTCGAAACGCCATGCGGCGGAAAGGAAAAGGATGAAAAAAGGAATTATTTTTGATATGGACGGGACGTTGTGGGATTCTTCGGAAAACGTGGCAAAGTCCTGGGATGAGGTGGTGCGGAAAGAGAAAAACGGGCTGCGCCGGATTACAAAGGAAGACGTGCAGAGCGTTATGGGGCTTACGATGACGGATATCGCAAAACGGCTGTTTCCAATGTTAGAGGAAGAGGAGGCTTTTGCGCTGACGGATCGCTGCGGGGAAGTGGAAAATGCATATCTGCGCAGATGCGGCGGGATTTTGTATCCGCATGTGGAGGATACGTTAAAGCTTCTTTCTGCGCGTTACCCGCTTTATATTGTAAGCAACTGCCAGAAGGGGTATATCGAAGCGTTTCTGGACTATTACCAGTTCTGGAAGTATGTGCAGGATATCGAATGCTTTGGCAACAATAATATGGGCAAGGCGTATAATATCCGTCTGGTTGTAAAGCGCAATCATCTGGATCATGCGGTCTATGTGGGAGATATCCAGGGGGATTACCGCGCGAGCAAAGAAGCTGGCGTGGATTTTGTGCATGCGGCGTATGGGTTTGGAAGCGTGGATGAAAACGTCCCTGCGGTTTTGGAATTTGCCGGACTGCCGGACGTTTTGGAGGATATCTTTCGCTCGTTTTAAAGGGCTTTACGCTATGCGTTCGGATAACAGCTGCCGCGGTTTACAATGCGGCAGGGGAATTCGATGCGCACTGTTTCGGCGTGTTTTTTCGCAATGCGGTCCAGAAGCAATACGACGGCCATATGCGCCATTTCTTTGCGCGGAATATGGATCGTCGTCAGGTAGGGCGAGGTGTTTTCGCTTTCTTCGATATTGTCAATCGAAATGACAGAAATCTTTCGTTTGATGTTTCGTCTGTTCTCTTTTAAGATCTGAAGGACTTCAATTGCCGTGACGTCATTGGCGCAGAAAACGGCAGAAAAATCCTGTCTGCTTTCCAGCAGTTCCAAAAAGGCGGCGTTTGCAGAGTCGCGTGTCTGGTCGGTCTGTTTGATCCATTCGTAATTCATGGGAATATCGTTGTGAATCAGGGAATTGCAGTAACCAATATACCTGCTTTCGTGCGAGCAGTCTCCAATATAGGCGATCTGTTTATGGCCGAGTGAGATCAGATGCTGCATCGCCAGCTCAGCGGCTTTTTTGCCGTCGCAGACCACTTCGTCTACGTCGAAATTCATGGGATTTCGCCAGATGCCTGCGATGTTGCCGTTGAATGACAGAATCTGCGTAAGCAGCTGCTTCGAGCAGCGGCCCAGGATGATGACGCCCTGTGAATCTTTGATGTCAGAGAGGGAGCCATTTTGGTTTTTTGCGCCTTTTAAGTAAGGGTGGACAGTCTGTTCTTCGGCATAGATCACATGGTCGATAATCGTCTGGCTTTCAAACAGAGACAGCTCCAGGCTGCGGAACAATTCATAAAAAAACGGATCGTCGTCTAACACCTTGATGCGGGCCAGCACGATGCTGATATGATAGCCTGCGTGTGCTTCGCTTGTGTTTTGTTTCAGCCTTCTGGCGTTTTCATTTGGCTGATAGCCGATTTCTCTGGCGGCGTCTAATATTTTATCGCGTACCTGTCTGGAAGCGCAGGTTGCAGAGGCGTTATTTAAAACTCTTGAAACGGTAGAGGGCGATACGCCCGTCATTTCGGCAATTTTTTTTAATGACATCCGATGCTCCTTTGTTTTGCTGTATGGAATGGAAGAGCAAACGTTTGCATGATAAACGGTTGACAAAACAACCTGCTTTCCACTATGATTCTCTATATTATTATTCCACTATACACCAATTGAAGGCAAGATTCAACCGGAAGAAAATTACACAAACGATTGTGTAAAAAGAAAGGGAAGGAAAAAGTATGAAAAAGAGAGGCTTTATCTGTAAAACAGTTTGTTTCACGCTGCTGGCAGCGTGCACGGCGATGGCATTGACCGGCTGCGGGGAAGAAAAAGAAGGCGGAACGATTACGTTTACGAACGTATCCTACGATCCGACCCGTGAATTTTATGAAGCCTATAATGAACTGTTTGCCGAACATTATAAAGAAACGACGGGAAGCGGCATTGAGCTTGTGCAGTCGCATGGCGGCTCCGGCTCTCAGGCGCGTTCCGTGATTGAGGGCAATGATGCGGATGTCGTAACGCTTGCGCTTGCGCATGATATTACGGCAATCGAGAATGCGGGACTGATCGAAGAAGGATGGATGGAAGAATTTGAACGAAACAGCTCGCCCTATACGTCAACGATCGTGTTTCTGGTACATAGCGGAAATGAAAAGGAGATCAATGACTGGGACGACCTGATCAAAGAGGGCGTAGAGATCATTACGCCAGACCCCAAATCGTCCGGCGGCGCGTGCTGGAATTTTCTTGCCGCATGGCAGTATGCAAAGACGACGTTTGGCGGCGACGAAGAGAAGATGAAGGAGTTCGTATCCAAGCTGTATCACAACGTGCTTGTGATGGATTCCGGCGCAAGGGGCGCGACGACGACGTTTGTGGAAAACGGTCAGGGAGACGTCCTGATTGCATGGGAAAACGAGGCGCTTCTGACGCTGCAGGAATATCCGGGCGAATATGAGCTTGTTACGCCTGGCATCAGCATTCTGGCGGAGCCATCCGTGGCTGTTGTAGATGAAAATGCGGACAAAAACGGTACGCAGGAAGTGGCGAAAGAGTACCTGAATTATCTGTATTCCGAAGAAGCGCAGCGGATGGCGGGCAAATATTACTACCGTCCTTCGGATGAAACGGTATTGCAGGAATTTGCAGATACGTTTGACCTTTCCGTAAATTTATGCACGATTGATGATTTCGGCGGCTGGGATCAGGCGTATGAAGATTTTTTTGCAGACGACGCTGTTTTTGATGAGATTTACGCAGCGCAGTAGTCATTTGCCCACAGGGGCGCATTGCAGATCAGACAGCCCAAAGCGGGCTGCAAACAGGAGGCAGCAGCATTGAAACAGGCAAAAAGAAAAAAATCCATCATTCCGGGATTTGGAATGAGCATGGGAGTTACAGTCGCCATGCTTTCATTACTGATCCTGATTCCGCTGGCGTCTGTCCTTGCATATTCGTTCCGGCTTTCCGGAAAAGAGTTTGCAGAACTTCTGACGCGGCCAAACGTCGTACAGTCATTTGTCACAAGCATAGGCTGCGCATTCGTGGCGGCGGTGATAAACAGCATCTTTGGCGTGATGCTGGCATGGGTTCTGGTGCGGTATGAATTTCCGGGGAAACGGCTGATGGATGGGATGATTGAGCTTCCGTTCGCGCTTCCAACGGCGGTGGCCGGCATTACGCTGACGAAGATGTATTCGGACAGCGGCGTTCTTGGAAGGGCATTTGAGAAGATGGGCATTGAAATTGCATATACCAGGACGGGAATTATAATCGCTATGATTTTTGTTGGCATTCCATTTGTCGTGCGGGCGATTCAGCCTGTGCTGGAAACGCTTTCCCCATCGTATGAGGAGGCGGCGTATATGCTGGGAGCTTCCCGGGTGAATGTGTTTTGGAAGATTATTTTTCCGGAAATTAGGCCTGCGCTTTTCACGGGATTCGGCCTTGCGCTTGCCAGAGGCATTGGGGAATATGGGAGCGTCATATACATATCGGGCAACAGTGAAAAGAACGGAACGCAGGTTGTTTCCTATGTGATTATGCAGAAGCTGAATTCAGGAAATGTGGATTATGAGGGAGCGGCGGCAATTGCGCTTGTATTGCTGATTATTTCCTTTTCGATGCTGTTTTTCATTAATATCATACAGCATATCGCAAGCCGTCGGACGAATGCATAGGAGGGGCAGATGGAAGAGAGAAGTTCTAAGATTGCAAAATGGTGTCTGATTGGAATCAGCGTGGCGTTTTTTCTGCTGATGCTGATTGTGCCGCTTTTTGAAGTGCTTTACCGGGCGCTGGCGGACGGACTGGAAGCGTATGGAACGGCGCTTGGGGCGAAGACGACGCTGTCCGCTTTGAAGGTGACGCTGCTTGCGACGGTAATCGCCGTTGTTGTCAATACCGTCTTTGGCCTGATTGCCTCCTGGCTTGTGACGAAATTTGATTTCCGGGGAAAGAACGTGCTTTCTACGCTGATTGACATTCCATTTTCCATTTCTCCGGTGATTGCGGGCCTTGCCTATATTATGACGTTTGGACGGACCGGATGGGCAAAGCCTTTGCTTGACGGCATTAACGAGGCTCTGGGGACAGACATTGCGCTGGTGTTTTCCGTGCCGGCCGTCGTGCTTGCCACGATTTTCGTAACGTTTCCGTTTATTTCAAGAGAAATTATTCCGCTTTTGTATGCGCAGGGACGGGATGAGGAAGAGGCGGCCGCTATGATGGGCGCGTCCGGCTTTACGATCTTTCGGAAAATTACGTTTCCGCATATCAGATGGGGACTGCTGTATGGCGTCATTCTCTGTGCGGCAAGGGCGTTTGGAGAGTTTGGGGCGGTATATGCGGTGTCGAAAGCAAGAGGAAAGACGTTTACGCTTCCGCTTGAAATTGACGCGCTGTATATGGCGGGAAGCGCAGATTCCATTACACAGGCGTTTGCCGTTTCCTCGCTTTTAGTCGGCATGGCGCTGATTATGCTGATTTTGAAAAATATTGTGGAATACCGTGGAAAGCGGGACGATCTGTAAAGAAGACGATGAGGTCATGCAGTCGATTGATTGGGAGGATGCGCATGTACGTAGAAATGAAAGAAATCTGTAAAAAATTCGGAGATTACGAGGCGGCGAAACAGATCAGCTTTGGCATTGAAAAGGGAAAGCTGGTGGCGCTTTTAGGGCCGAGCGGAAGCGGCAAGACGACGATTCTTCGTATGCTGGCGGGACTGGAACGGCAGGATAGAGGAGACGTTGTAATAGAAGGAAAGGTCGTCAATGACGTTCCTGCGAGCGAGCGCGGCATAGGATTTGTATTTCAGAATTACGCGCTGTTTCGATATATGACGGTCTATGATAATATTGCGTTTGGCTTAAAGGTGCAGAAGGCAGACAAGCAGAAAATCCATGCGCGCGTCATGGAGATGGTTTCTCTGATCGGACTGGAAGGGCTGGAAAAACGTTACCCGAATCAGCTTTCCGGCGGACAGCGGCAGAGGGTCGCGTTTGCAAGGGCGATTGCCCCGAACCCGCAGCTTTTGCTTCTGGATGAGCCGTTTGCCGCGATTGATGCAAAAGTCCGCAAGGATTTGCGGAAATGGCTTAAGGATATGATTCAGAAGGTCGGCATTACGAGCATTTTTGTCACGCATGACCAGGAAGAGGCCGTAGAGGTGGCGGATGATATCATCATCATCAACGAAGGCAGACTGGAGCAGATGGGAAGCCCGATTGCAATTTATAAAAATCCGAAAACGCCGTTTGTAGCGCAGTTTATCGGAACGTCAACCGTCTTGGAAAACATGGTTGGCTTTAAAGGGTACGATGACGCTTTGGATGGGAAAAAGGTGATTGTCCGTCCGGAATTTGTGGAAGCGTTTAAAAGCGATAATAAAAAATTTGCCAATATGATGAACGCCGTAGAGGAGGGCGTCATTGAAAACGTGGTATTCCGTGGAAGCTATCTGGAGCTGACGCTGCTTGTGAACGGCGTAAGGCTGACGACGAACCGTTCTCTGGAGCGGCGGCACGTAGACATCGGGGAGAAGATGTGCGTGCTTTTGTATCGGGTGTACCTGTTTGACGATAAGGGGGCGGAGATCCGAAAGAACCAGCTTCTGAAAGGGATTGACGTGGAGGCGTTGTAATAATGGCGTGTGGGAAAGCGGTAAATCAGATCAGAAGGATTTGCCGCTTTTTCTGACGGAAGCGGATACAGTCGAACACAGAAAGGAGATTTGATGGTAAAGAAAATTGGAAAAATGCTGCTGGCGGTTGCGGGCCTTTTGCTTGCCGTCGTTTTTGGTTACGTGCTTTATATGCAGATGCAGTATTACCGAATCAAGGATTTTACAAAGATCGATACGCAAAATCCAAAGACAGAGCAGGTGAAAACGGAAGCGCCCTATCGTATTTTAACGTATAACATTGGGTTTGGCGCGTATTCGGCGGATTATTCGTTTTTTATGGATACGGGAGAGATGAAAGACGGCACGAAAACGGCGGGAACGCATGCAAGGGCGATTTCAAAGGAAGCGGAAGAAAAGAATACGGCGGGCAGCCTTTCCATTTTGCAGCGGCAGAAGGCGGATTTTATGTTTGTGCAGGAAGTGGACGAAAAAGCCACCAGAAGCTATCAGGTCAATCAGAGAGCGGAGCTGGAAGAAGGGCTTTCCGATTACGCCTGCGTATTTGCAAATAATTTTCACAGCGCGTATCTGTTTTATCCGTTCCTAGAGCCGCATGGCTCTGTGGAGGCGGGCATGATGACGTTTTCCAAATACCGCATTTCGGAAAATATCAGACGGCAGTTTCCGGTCAGCGATGCGTTTTTTACGAAATTCACGGATCTGGACCGCTGTTTTCTGATCAGCAGGCTTCCGGTGGAAGGAGGAAACGAGCTTGTTTTGATTCAGGTGCATCTGAGCGCATACGACGAAGGCGGGAAGATTCGGGCAAAACAGCTTGCGCGGTTAAATGAAGTTTTAAAAGAAGAGCGTGAAAAGGGAAATTATGTCATAGCGGGCGGGGATTTTAATCATGATATTGCAGGGTCGATCGAAAATTTTCCCTCTGAGCAAAAAACGCCCGAATGGGTGTACCAGCTTTTCGATCAGGATCTGGCGGAAGGCTTTCGGTTTGTAAAGGCGGAAAATGCAAAGGAAGTTCCGACCTGCCGGGGTGCGGACATGCCATATGAGAAAGGCGTGACGTATACGGTGATCGTGGACGGATTTCTCGTGTCGGACAATGTAAGCGCAGAGGCAGAAAATCTGGACGGGGGATTTTTGTATTCCGACCATAATCCCGTCGTTATGGAGTTTGTGCTGGAAGGGGAGCCTTAAAAAGGATGCCGGATGAAGTGGCAGAGGAGGATTATGCAGATTGTAGATGGAAAGGAATATATTCCGCAGGTAAGAGATTTGATTTTAGAATATGCGGATTGTCTGGGGAGGGATTTGTCTTTTCAGAATATAGAGGATGAGCTGAAAAATCCCGCGAAAAAATATACGGCGCCGGAAGGGGAGCTTTTCGTAGCGGTAAAAGACGGCAGGGTCTCTGGCATGATAGCGTATCACAGACATTCTGACGTCCGTTGTGAAATGAAGCGGCTGTACGTGCGGCCGGAATGCAGAGGGGAAAAGCTGGGGGAGCGGTTGATTGCAGCGCTGCTTCAGCAGGCAAAGAAGGCAGGATACCGGGAAATGGTTCTGGATACGATTCTGCCGTTGCAGGCGGCCATTCATCTGTATCGGAAGATGGGATTTCGGGAGTGCGCGCCATATTATAAGAATCCGATGGAGGATGTCGTTTATTTTCAAAAATTTCTGTGAGTGGCCGTCATAAGGAGACGGCCATTTCGGATTGCCGGGATGCTTTATGCATCATCTCCAAAGAAGCGCTTAAATTTCGAAAATATGGGAGGGCAGAGCATTCACCTGATTTATAATATCGGATTCCAGTTCCGGCGGTTCGTTCAGATTTACAGTTGTCAGATTTTGTAAATGCCGGTACATTTCCACCAATGGCTGATTATTTCGAATCTGTATCAGCCTGACTCTGTGGCGGTCGGCCGTTTCATAAATGCGGGTTTTTTGTCCTACTTTATCAAATAAAACAACGCCGTTTGTTCCTACGCGATTTATTTTATCTTCGATGACTTCCTGATTGCCGGAGGAGATTAATCCGACCTCAACGCGAATTCTTCCTCGGACCGTCTGTATTTCGCAGTCGGTTTCTCTGTCCACTTCAGCGTCGCGGTCAATATTCATCCAAAAGTTTTCCTGTTCTTTCAGTCCTAAAATCGTTAGAATCGAGCGTATGAAAACGCCTTCTAATGTTTTTCCTACTTTTGATTTATCAGATCCTCTTATATTCAGCGTAGCGGAACCGGCCATCATCAGAAGCCATGCCGTATCCATATCTTCATATCGATCAATATGGAGAAGCAGATCGCCAATATATGTTTGCAGCTCTTCTATAACGGTCGCGAAATCGTTTTTTGAAATGCCCATGTTTACAGAAGTTTTTTGTGTAAGTCCGGCAAGCCAGAAGAGAAGATTATTCTGTTCTGGCGTTCTGTGACGGATGCTGTTTAAATCTTCTGCCAGAGCGGTTTTCCAGTTTGTTCCAAACGTATTTTTGGCGTTGTTGATTACATCTGTAAGCCATAAATAGGTTAAAGTCAGTTTGCTTTTTGTATTGTGTTCTGTTATAAGCCTGTAATTTTTTCCCAGTAACATTTGAATGGCCATTTTTCGCATGGATTCCTCAGAAAAAGCATTTGTCAACGCAATGTTATCGTGCATCCATGCTCTGTATTGCTCTATGAAATATTCCAAATTACATTACTCCTCATCAAAATTGTTTGCAATCAAATAATCAACTCGTACGTCCTGTTTTGTCAAAGCGGAAATGCTTTTTTTCATGTACTCGTAATAGGAAGGCTCTCTGTCAATCAGTAAAAAACGTCTGCCCATTTCATAAGCAATTCTTCCAACCGTTCCCGACCCTCCAAATGGATCTAAAACCATATCGTCTTTAAAAGAATAATAACGAATGATTTTTCGCACAAGCTCGTCAGGAAAAACGGCAGGATGGCATTTGTTGGAACCTGGGGGTATTTTCCAGATGTTTGTAACGTCATAATCGCCATCAATTTTTGAAGCTTCCACTAATTCCCGGTTATAGTGATTGCGAATGTTCCAGTCGATCAGTTTATCGGTTCGTTTGCGATATACGAGCACATATTCTGTCACCGTGACGGGTTTGTATTGCAGCGGCTGTCGGTCTGCTTTGAACCTTCTTCCTCTGCCTACGTTCCAGCCGGCGCCTTCCGGTTTTTCCCAGATAATGTCGTCTATAAAGTCAAATCCAATGCGATCTAAGATGCCATGTATGTCAAAGGGAATCGGTATGCGTTTACTGGAAGTGTTTCTGGAAGTTCGTTTTATTAAAACAGGGGAAACATTAATCACGATGAATCTTCCCTCTGAAAGAATATGATGGCAGCGAATGAAGACTTTTCGCAGAAAATCCAGATATTCCTGATAGTCTACATATTCGGAATATTCGGTTTTGGCGTTATAGTACGGCGGAGAAGTGACGATGAGCTGGGCCGTATCCGGCGGAAAGTCTTCCAGTACGCGTATACTGTCGCCTAATATTACTTTATTTGGAACCGGCGCCGGTATAAAAATATTTTTTCGGGCGGATCGGGAAGGCTTCTTATGTTCGGATCGTTTCTTCAGTCTGTCAGATATAAGCTGTATATTTGTAACATTCACTACGTTTGTGATGCCTTCATCTATCTGAATTTCTCCCAGAGTGGAAATTCCCTGGACTGGTTTTAATGAGATCCTCCATACTTTCAGCCGATCGTCATATTCTGGAAGCCCGCATGCAATCCGGTCAGAAATTTCAGGCATATTGCGCATGATCCATGCGCCGGCAATCTTGCGGGCGGCATCCGTTGAACCTTTTTCAAAATGCATAGTTTCTTCCTCCTGCTCTGGCAAGTATACCACAGGATAAAAAAAATAACAATTCAGCGTTTTCTTTTTCCATTCTTGAAAATCCGTTTGATACCCTGTAAAATAAAAGAATCAAAAGATCAGAAAACGGGGGAAAGCCGGATGTCATTTACTGTCTATGTGAGAATGAAAAAACTGGGAAAGCAAACAGCCAAAGATCTTGCGCCCGTACCGTTTGTTCTGAAGCAACAGCCCAAAACGCTGCGGGAGCTTTTGACGCAGCTGACAGAACTGCTTGTAAACGAATACAATCAAAGAAAAGAGCAGGGGCAGCTGCTGTCGTTTCTGACAAAGGAAGAAATCAAAGAACAGGCCGGGCGCGGAAAGATCGCGTTTGGAGTGCACGGAGGAGGAGACGCGTCGGTAGAAGAAGCCGTAGAACATACCATGCAGTGTCTGGAAGACGGAATCTATCGGGTATTTGCAGGGGAAGAAGAGCTGACGGAGCCAGAAGGAGAAATTCATTGGAGTGAAAATCCGATTTTTACATTTGTCCGGCTGACGATGCTCTCCGGATGGTAATATCCCTCTATGCCATCCGGTAAGGAAGGAGGAGAAATGTCAGAATTTACGTATGAGACAAGGAGAAAATTAAACGAAACGTGGGTAAAAGAGATCCGTGCGCGCGGCAGGCATCTTTCCGATCGGGAACAGGATATGCTGCCGGATGTGTATCTTTACACGGTTCCACAGGAGGCGTGCCGGTATATCCGGCAGCTTCTGGAACAGGGAACGTATCGTACGTTAAGCGCAGTATATCAAAACGAATTTCACGCGCTGATGAAGGTGTGCGTTCCGGAAGCATATCGGGAAGAATTTTGCTTTGCATTGGATGAAATGAACCGGTACCAGATGACGGCGGGCTGGTATCGAAGAAGCATGCGCTCCGAAAGCTACGCGCCGTTTGCGGAACAAAGCGTAAAGCTTTTGCGCGCGTATGCACGGCTTGCGTTTTATCAGGCGGATCTTTCGGATCTTCTGACCGGCGCCGTGACGCCGGAGATTTACGACCATGCCAGAAACGAATACTTTCCCTATGCAAACATTCTGGCGGCGCAGATCGACCGCGGAAATGAAAAAACGATACAGGCGGTAAAGGATATTTTGCTGGGAGAGGGCAATACGGCGATGATCAGCCATGAGCTCATCCGCGGAATCGTTATGAGTAAAAACGAAGCGCTGTACGATGTGCTCGGCAGATTTCTGCTGGCGGCAAGGCTGCAGGAAGGCGCGCGGCAGGCGGTTTGCGAAACAATGGACGCCGGACGGCCGGAAGCGTTTCTGCATCTTTTTTTCGTCATTGAAGAACATAACCTTATCCGCTATTCTTCCGTCAAACGCGCAGTCAGCACATGGATCGGCATTTTTGACGAAAGCAGCCTCGACCGGATTTCGGAAAAGCTGCTTCGCCTGATGGGGCAGTGTATCCGGGATGCGTCGTTTTGCGAAGCGCAGCTTGAAACGGAAGACGCTGTCGCAATCAGCTGCGCGCTTTGGGCAAAGGGATTTTACAACGCAGACAAAGCCGTGGAAGCGGTGTTGCATATGATCGAAAACGGCACAAAGCATCAGAAAATGACGGCTTCGTATTTTGTGCATTCTCTGGAAAGCGAAAAGCAGAAACTGCAGGCGTCAAAAGAGATCATTCTGCGCGGGGCGCAGGATATGGAGCTTGCGGCGTGTTTTCTGCCCGGTTTCATAGAAGACGTTTCTTCCCATTTTTACCGGCTGACCAAAGACGACGACGGCGGACCGTATTCGTATCGCAGTAAAAAGGTCGTACAGCCAAAACACATGGCGCCGGAGGAACTGTTTGCCGATCGAAACGAAGCAAAACAAAGCTATCTGGCATTGCAGGAAATCCTTCAAAAGATTCCAAAGAAGGGGATTGTGCTGTCTCCCTGTATTTTTCCGTGGCATCAGGTGACGCTGCGCCGGTCTTCGGTTGCCGTGCGCCTGTGCCTGATCGCATGGATGCTGCAGGAGGAAGCGCTTTTGGAGGAAGCGGCGGCGCTGATTCCTCTGATCGGGCAGGGAGAGAGCGCTTCGTATTACGGCGCTTCCAGGTCTGCGGCTGCGTGCGTGCTGCTTTACCGCCCGAAAGGGGAAGCGAGAAAAAAAGTACTGTTTGAGCTGCTGCACAACCCGGAAGAATCTACGAACGAAACGGCGTATCTTCTGGCGGATGATATGGAGCTTGCGCCGGAGGACTTTTTGCAGATCGAACAGAACCTGAAATATAAAAAAGGCAGGCAGGGCGTTTTGCGTCTGCTGCAAAAACAGGAGAAAGACGGCATGGCCGCATGCATCGGAAGACTGCTTCTGGAAAAATCCGAGGAATGCCATATGGGCGCGCTCGACCTTGCCCTGCATCTGAAAAAAGAAAGCGGCGCGCATTTTCAAGCGATTCTTCCGCAGCTTACGGCATTTTCCGATCCGACCGGAAAGGAACAGGTTTTGCTGCAGGAGCTTTTGGGGAAAGAGAGCGTAGCGCAGGATATTTTAAATACGCCGGGCTATGGGCTGTACGACCCGGAGCAGGAGTGGACGCTTCCGCCGGTGAGCGTGGATAAAAACAAAGCGTCTCACTTGTTTGCACACGGAGAAGACGCATGCAGGAGCGTATGTAAAAAACTGGACCGTCTGATCAAAGAGCATGCGGCATGCGCCTATCAGACGGCATGGGGCGCGGACGAACTGCTGGGAAACCGGCTGGAAAAATGCCGGTACAGGCAGAAAGAACCGGATCTGGAACCGTTAGACGAGTATCCGTTCCGCGAATTGTGGGAAGCATTTTATAATAACGAAATCAAAACGCCGGAGCTTTTGTTAGAAACAAAGCTGTACTGGCAGTGCTGTCGGCAGAGAAATTATTATACATACAATAAAAAGCTGTATCGCAGCATATTCGGAAGCGGCATGTTGAAAAAACCGCCGTTTGAGCATCTTTTGACGGACCTTTCCTATACGCCGCAGACAGGCGCGGTGATCGAAGCGTTATGTTCTCAGTATGTGCCAAAAGAAACGCTGGGGCGCTTTGCACTGCCTGTTGCGGCAAAATATCTGTCCGTTCTGGATACGTCAAACGATCTCTTTTCCGTTTCCGAACAACGCTATAACGGTCAGACCATGACGTATACGGAGCGGACGACAGAGCTTCCCATTATCCGGGACGCTCTGCAATGGCTGTTTCTGGCAGAGGGGGAATGGGGAAGCGCATTTACGCTGAAATTTCGGCTGCAGCAGCACTATTTACAGCAAAAAGGCCGGGAAGTCAGCCGGTATTATTATGATTCCGGCGCGGGCCGTTCGTATCTTTCTCTGTCGCAGTATGTAAAGTGCTACAGCAAAGGCGTCTGGGGGAAAGAGCTGTTTTATAAAGCCATATTTACATTTTCAGATCTGGGAAGCCTGCTTGAGCCGGTCAGCACGGTAGAGCAGCTTGGCGCAGTTTCTTCCAGAAAGGCCGGCGTATATGGGCTGAATGCGTTTTTTGGTGAGAACAGGATACAGCCTGTCGATGGAAAATACCGGTTTGACGCCATTCGGGACATGCCGGAAATGGACTTTGCCCACGTGCTGTACCGGGAGCTGATTCCGCTTGTGTTAAGCGTTGAACTAAAGCGGGGAGAGCAGTCGACGCCGTTTTCGGAGGCGGTCGGCAGGATTCGCGTGATTTACGGGATCGACTATATGATTCAGATTTTAACCGCCCTCGGAACGGAGCCGCTGCAGCGGAGCTGTTCGTATACGAGGTCAGGCACTGAAAGACGCGCCGTATTAAGCCATCTGCTGAAAGTATCCATGCCAAAGCCGGGGGAGACGGCGGACGATTTAAAAGCGGCGTTAAAGGGGACGGATATTACAAAAAAACGCCTGGCGGAGCTTGCGATGTATGCGCAGCAGTGGATCCCCATGCTGGAGGAATATTTTCATCTGCCCGGATTTGCGGGCGCATGCTATTATTTTATGGCGCATACGAGTGAAGGAATGGAAGAACAGGTGATTTCCACGATTGCCAGATATACGCCGCTTTCGCCGGAAGAGCTTGCGGACGGGGCGTTTGACGTTCCGTGGTTTTTTGAAGCGTATCGCAGGGTAGGAGAGAAAAATTTTAAGCTTTTGTATGACGCGGCAAAATACTCTTCTTCCGGCGCCGCCCATGCAAGGGCCAGAAAATATGCGGACGCGGCGCTTGGAAACGTGGAAAAGGAAGCGCTCAAAGCGGAAATTGACCGGAAACGAAATAAAGACCTTTTGATGAGCATCGGGCTGCTGCCGCTTCCCAGAGGGAAAAAGAAGCGGGAAGAGGAGCTTTTGGACCGCTACCGGTTTATTCAGAAATTCAAAAAAGAGAGCCGGGCGTTCGGCGCGCAGCGGAGAGCCAGCGAGGGACGGGCGGTGGAGATCGCTCTGCAAAATTTAAGCGTAAACGCGGGCTTTACGGATGTGACGAGGCTGACGCTTCGGATGGAAGGAAAGCTGATCGAGCAGTCGGGCGCGTATTTTGACTGGCAGGCCGTAGAAGACGTCGAGCTGAGAATTGAAGTGGACGAAAACGGAGCGAGCGCGCTGCGGTGCAGAAGAGGCGGAAAGCCGTTAAAGTCCGTTCCGGCAAAATATAAGAAGCTGGAAACGACGCAGAAATTTCTGGAAGTGAACAAAGCGCTGAAAGAACAGTACAGCCGGACAAGACGGATGATGGAAGAGGCGATGGAAGATCGGACGGCGTTTGAAGCAGGGGAGCTTTTGGAGCTTTTCAAAAATCCTGTGGCGCGCCCGATCATAGAAACGCTGGTCGTAAAGACGGCGGAAGGCGCGGAGGCGCTTGGATTTTTAACGGACGAGGGGCTTTTGGACGTTTCGGGGACGGTGCATGCGGTAAAGCCGGGCGATGCCGTTTGGATTGCGCATGCGTTTGATTTGTACCAGAGCGGGCGCTGGCACGCCTATCAGAAGCATTTGTTTGAACGGCAGATCCGTCAGCCGTTTAAGCAGGTATTCCGGGAGCTTTATGTGAAGCTGGACGAGGAGATGGAGCAGGGGGCGTCCAGGCTGTTTGCCGGCAATCAGATTCAGCCGCAGAAAACAGTCGGCGCGCTTAAAAGCCGCCGCTGGGTGGCGGATTACGACGACGGTCTGCAAAAAGTCTATTATAAAGAAAATATCGTAGCCTGTATATATGCGATGGCGGACTGGTTTTCTCCGGGCGACGTGGAAGCGCCGACGCTGGAATATGTAGCGTTTTCCGACAGAAAAACAGGCCAGAGGATTCCGATCAAAGAGATTCCGGACATTCTCTACAGCGAAGTGATGCGCGATGTGGACCTGGCGGTTGGCGTTGCCCATGCGGGCGGCGTAGACCCGGAGACGAGCCATTCCACGATCGAGATGCGAAGGGCGATTGTCGAATGCAGCCTTTCTTTATTCCGGATCAAAAACGTGCGCCTGGAGGGGAACCATGCCCTGATCGACGGGAAATTGGGACAGTATTCCGTCCATCTTGGCAGCGGCGTCGTCCATCAGATAGGAAATGCCATGCTGTTTGTCGTGCCGGTGCATGCACAGCACAGGGGACGCATGTTTCTTCCGTTTCTGGATGACGATCCGAAGACGGCGGAGATTCTTTCTAAGATTCTGCTGTTTGCGGAGGATACAAAGATAAAGGATCCGCATATTTTGTCTCAGATTCGATGACGCGAATGGGAGACTATTTTTTGAAGGAGCGATGAAGCCGTTTGCGGGAATGCGTTTTTACGGATATTTCCCGGGGGGGGGTAGATTGGATGTCGCATCGCATCTGTAAAATAAAGCAGTTGTTTTCCAGATAAAAATGCAGGGTGATATTTTGTCTTCTGGCAAAAGCCAGAATGCTTCTGACGCCAAAACCGTGCCCGTCTCCCTGCTCGGATACGGGCAGGCCCTCTGCGTTAAACGTTACCTTTTGCGTGCAGGTATTGGACAGCTCTAACAGATATTGTCCGTTGAAGATGCGGCTTTTGAGGACGATGCGGCGGCGGCCCGGTTCTTTTTTACAGGCGGATAATGCATTTTCAAGGGCATTGGCAAGCGCTACCGCGAAAGCGGTAGCGTCAATTTTATCTGAAGGAGGCGCAGTAAATGTTACGGAGGCAGCGATGCCTTCCGCTTTTGCCGTTTCCATATAGGAAGAGAGAATGGAATTGATCAGGGGGTCCGTACAGTAGCATTTTGTTTCCGCATCGGAAATGGCAGACTGGAAGGTATGCAGCGTCGCAACAGCCTGTTCAATGGAGCCGGTTTTCAAATCGGCTTCGATAATGGACGCATAATGGCGCAGGTCGTGTTTTAAAATGCGCAGGTCCTCTTTTGTGGAAAGCGCGTTTTGCGCGTCTTTTTTTATGGACCCAATCTGAAGAGCAAGCAGGTCTCTGTCACGGGACGTGATTTGCAGGCGATATTGCAGGAGCAGACATTGAAACACAATAAAATACATGATGACCATGGCTGTGGCGCCTACGGCCAGATAAAGGATATTGACAGGATTTTTGATATAGTGGACGGGATAGATGCCGATCAGCACAAACAGTATGGAAAACGAAACGGGCATCAGAGATAGCAGACCCCATCCCTTTGTAATGACGTTGGAAAGCTGGCAGAACGGTTTGCGCAGAAAACGCCACTCAACAAAAATGGTGATGGCATAAAGCGAAAGGCGAATCAGGATATCGGTATATGGATTGCCGTCGATTGCCTGATTGATAAGGATGACCGCTACCGTAAGAAGCAGGGAAAGCAGGAGCTGCGTCGTATAGTTAAAGACAGACTGCGCCGGAGAGCGCTGATCGATTTTGTAGGCGAGGTATATGGCGGGCGCAGAAATGGTGAGAAGAAACGAGCGCAGAAAAACGTTGTATCCAAAATAATGAAGGAGAAAAGCCGTAGAAAGCGCGACCCAGATAAGGTAGACGAGAAAGAGAAGAAAAACCCTTCGGAAACGATACTTATAAATGGTCAGCGACAGCATCATGCCAAGCGTGCAGACCGTAATCAGCAAAATTTTTATCATGGAAAAAATCGGGTTGTCATCGAAAATCAAAGCGTGCTCCTTTCATCTTGCAGCGCAAAAGCCATATATTGTCGCTGCACGTCGTCGGAAAGCGTTCTGGCTACGGGGATGTTGGCTCCGGTTGTGGTAATCAGGTTTTTGGACGTGAGCCGACCGGCATAATTCAGATTGACGGCAAATGAGCGGTGCGTTTTTATAAAGCTGCCGCTTTGCAGAAGGGGCAGGATGAAGTCATTGAATTTTGTGCGCAGATACTGGCTTTGCAGCGTGCTGCCATCTGACAGATGCACATAGCAGACATGCGCGAGCAATTCTACATAGACAATTGTGTGCATGGGAATCTGCATCATGCTGCCGGATGATTTCAGGGAAAACATACGCTTTTTTTGTTTGCCGCATCGAATGAAGGCGCGATCCAGAATCGAAAACAGCTGCTGCTTTTCGGCTGGCTTGCGGATATACTGAAACGCGTACAGGCGAAATGCGTCGGGATAGAAATCTTCACTGGACGTCAGGTAAATAATCAAAGGCTCCGGATAAAAATGCTGAAGCTGTTCGCCCAGAGAAATGCCATTCATGCGGGGCATCAGAATATCAAGCAGAAAGATGTCGAACTGCGCGCCGCCGGAGACTTCATCCAACAGCGCGTCAGGGGAAGAAAAAGAAGACAGCGTGATTTCGCCGCGCTCCTGTTTGAGCATCCATTCTCTGAGAAGCTCCGTTGTTCGTTCCAGTTCCTTTGGTTCATCGTCGCAAAGCGCAATCGCAGGCATTCTGATTTTCTCCATTCACAGTGCATTCTTTTTTGCATTTAAATCCATTTTAGAGGATATTCTGACAGAACGCAATATGCAAAAACAGGTTTTCTGGTCGCGAAAAACGTCAAATTGGTGCAGCTGGAAAATTAAAGCTGAAATTATAGTATAATCCTGCATTGGAAAAATGGAAAAGAGGAGGGAAAGGATATGTCTTATATTAAAGAAGTGTTGCAGGAAGCTGCGCTGGCGGGGGCCAGCGACGTGCATCTGGCCGTTGGGCTGCCGCCAAAACTGCGCATCAATGGGAAATTTCTGGATTTGCCGGGTGAAATGCTGATTGCGGAGGATCTGGATGCAGTCGTGCATGAGATTATGGATGAAAAACAGCGTGAGATCTTTCGGAAAGAGGGAGAATATGACATGTCTTTTACCATTGCAGGACAGGGACGGTATCGTGTCAGCGCATATCAGAGCAGAGGAACGGCCGCGGTTGCGTTTCATCTGATTGCATCGCGGATTCCATCGTTAAAACAGCTTGGCGCGCCGGACTTTGTAACGGATCTGTGTCAGAAAAAACGGGGGCTGATTCTGGTTGCCGGACCTGTTGGAAGCGGAAAGTCAACGACGCTCGCGGCCATGACGGACAGGATCAACGGCAGCAGAGACGCTCATATCATAACGCTGGAAAGCCCGATCGAATATATTCTCCCACATAAGATGTCGATGGTAAATCAGCGGGAAATAGGGAGAGATGCGACAAGCTATGCAAAAGCCCTGCGCGCTGCGCTGCGGGAGGATGCGGATGTGATTTTGCTGGAAGAAATGAGGGACTGCAGGGCGATTCGTGAGGCAGTTGCGGCTGCGGAAGCCGGATGCCTTGTTCTGTCCGCGCTGCATGCGAACGACGTATCAGATGCGTTAAGCCATCTTGTCGATGCGTTTCCTCTGCATCAGAAAGAACAGATCTGCAACCGGCTTTCCAATGTGCTGGAAGCGGTGATTTCGCAGCAGCTTTTGCCGCGGGCTGACGGCAATGGCAGAGTAGTGGCGTTTGAGGTCCTGCCTGTCAGCGTAAAGGCGCGCAGTCTGATCCGGGAAGGGAAGATGCATGCGATCCGGGAGCTGATGCGGGCGAATCACAGAGAGGGAATGGTGACAATGGAAGAGGCGGTTCGTGCGCTTGTTTGCGCGGGAACGGTGTCGCGCCAGACGGCGGGTGAGTTTGTGCGGGATATGGAGCAGACGGCGGATGCATAAGGAGATTGACAATTTTCCTGTAGTATGTTAGCCTGTTATAGTAATTTAATATGGTAACGTGATAACAGACTGCTTTGTCTGCGCATAGGATAGCCGAAGGCTGGCGGAAGGGCATATTCTGGGATTATCACAGAAGAGGAGGAACATTTCTATGAAAAAAATCATTGCTTTTGCGCTGCTTGCGGGTATGACGCTGTCGATGGCGGCCTGTGGGACGAAGACAGAGGATGGAGCGAAGACGGATGCGCCTGCGGGAAGCGGCAATACGTTTACGGTAGGCTTCGATCAGGATTTTCCGCCGTTTGGCTATGTGGGCGACGACGGGGAGTTTACCGGATTTGATATTGAGATGGCGACGGAATGCGCGAAGCGTATGGGCAAAGAAATTGTGCTTCAGCCGATCGACTGGGACGCGAAGGACATGGAGCTTGAGTCCGGAACGATTGACTGCATCTGGAACGGCTTTACCATGAACGGCCGCGAAGACCAGTATACCTGGAGCGATTCGTATATGGACAATACGCAGGTTGTCATTACGAAGAAGGACTCCGGGATTGCAAAGCTTTCCGATCTGGCGGGCAAAATTGTAGAAGTGCAGAAGGAATCTTCCGCGCAGTCGGCGCTGGAAGACGAAGACCATACGGAGCTTTTGGCCTCCTTTGGAGAATTTTTACAGGTTGCGGAATACAATACGGCGTTTATGGATTTGGAATCCGGCGCAGTGGATGCGATTGCAATTGATATCGGCGTGGCAAACTTCCAGCTGGAAGGACGTGAAGACGATTATGTCATTTTAGAGGAAGTCATTTCTTCCGAACAGTATGGCATTGGCTTTCTGAAGGGAAATGAAGAGCTGCGGGACGAAGTGCAGAGCACATTGCTTGAAATGGTGGACGATGGAACATTTGCAGAGATTTCCGAGCGGTATTTTGGCTATGACGTGTGTACGCTGAAGAAATAACGCTGGAAACGGAGACGGAGGAACGATGAGTTTTGAGGTTATGATGCGGCAGCTTTCGGGCGGCATGTTTACAACCATCCAGATTTTTGTGCTGACGCTTTTGTTTTCCCTTCCGCTTGGCCTTCTGATCGCATTTGGCAGGATGTCAAAGCATGCAATGCTGCGCGGCGCTGCAAAAATTTATATATCCATTATGCGTGGAACGCCGCTTATGCTACAGCTTCTCGTCGTCTATTTCGGGCCTTATTACATATTCGGCATTGGCATTACGTCGTCTTACCGCGCCTATGCGGTCATCATCGCGTTTGCCGTCAATTATGCGGCGTATTTTGCGGAGATTTACCGGGGCGGGATTGAGTCAATGCCGGCAGGGCAGTATGAAGCGGCGAAGGTGCTGGGCTATACGAAGGTACAGACGTTTTTCAGGATTATTTTTCCACAGGTGATTAAGCGTATCCTTCCGTCTGTGACAAATGAAGTCATTACGCTGGTAAAGGATACGTCGCTTGCCTTTTCGATTGCATACGTGGAGATGTTTACGACGGCAAAGGCGATTGCGGCTTCGCAAAAGAGCATGGTTCCGCTGATGGCCGCCGGCATCTTCTATTATGTGTTTAATTTTGTCGTTGCGGCGTTGATGGAAGTCTGGGAAAAGAAACTGAGCTATTATCGTTAGGAGGCGGCCGGGATGAAACTGCTTGAAATGCATCATGTGAAAAAAAGCTTTGACGGAAACGCTGTATTAAAACAAATCAGCCTTTCCGTCGAAGAGGGCGAAGTCGTATCGATCATTGGCCCGTCCGGTTCGGGCAAGTCTACGCTGCTGCGCTGCGCTACGCTGCTTGAGACGATGGACGACGGCGATTTGTATTATCTTGGAGAGGCGGCGGCAAAGAGCGAGGCGGGGCGCGCAGTCTACGCTCCCAGTGAAAGCATAAAAAAAATTGAGCGGCAGTTTGGCCTTGTCTTTCAGAATTTTAATTTGTTTCCGCATTATTCCGTGCTGAAAAATATTATGGACGCGCCTTTACATGTGCAAAAGCGTGACAAAGCGGAAGTGAAGGAGGAGGCGATGCGTCTGCTTCATAAGATGGGGCTTTCGGATCGCGCAAACGCGTACCCCTGTCAGCTTTCCGGCGGGCAGCAGCAGCGGGTGTCGATTGCAAGGGCGCTTGCGATGAAGCCGAAAATTCTTTTTTTTGACGAGCCGACTTCGGCGCTCGACCCGGAGCTGACGGGCGAGATTTTAAAAGTCATCACAGATCTGGCGAAAGAGAACATGACAATGGTGATCGTTACGCATGAAATGTATTTTGCAAAGGACGTGTCGGACCGGATGATTTTTATGGATCAGGGCGTGATCGTGGAGGAGACGACGCCGGATGCGCTGTTTGCTTCTGAGAATGAAAGGACGCGGGCGTTTCTGGGAAAATATCATCTTGGAGGGGATTAACCGGCTGTTTGCAGGATTTCATTTGCATAGATTTCTTTTTTTGTGTCATCCTATCTACAACACAGAAAAAGGAGAATGCAATGAACAGGGTATTAGAAGAGTTTTCCCGGATTGGGATTGTGCCGGTCATCGCGCTGGAATGCGCGGCGGATGCCGGACCGCTTGCAAAGGCGTTGATGGAAGGCGGTCTGGCGTGTGCCGAAGTTACGTTTCGCACGGACGCGGCGGAAGAGGCGATCCGCATTATGGCGGATCAGTTTCCGGAGATGCTGGTGGGAGCCGGAACGGTGCTTTCAACGGAACAGGCAAAGCGGGCAATGGACGCCGGCGCCAGATTTATCGTCAGTCCCGGCTTCAATGAAAAAGTTGTGAAATACTGTCTCGAACAAAATATTCCGGTTGTGCCCGGGTGCGCCAATCCAAGCGACATTGAGAGAGCGATCGAGCTTGGACTTTCTGTTGTGAAATTTTTTCCTGCGGAAGCGTGCGGCGGGCTTCCTGCGATCAAAGCGATTTCCGCGCCCTACCACAAAATGAAATTTATGCCGACCGGCGGTATAAATCCCGGGAATATCAATAGCTATCTTGCCTTTGACAAAGTGATTGCGTGCGGCGGGAGCTTTATGGTCAGCCCACAGATGATGCGGGAGAAAAACTGGGACGGCATTCGCGCGCTGACGCGGGAGGCGGTGGACGCCATGCTGGGCTTTACGCTACGGCATATTGGAATCAACTGTGAAACGGAAGCAGTTGCCAGAGAAGAAGGGAAAAAATTTGCGTCTTTATTTGGGACGGATGTAAACGAGCGGGGCGGCGCGCTGTTTGCCGGGCCGTTTGTGGAGATGGTAAAGCAGAACGGGCGCGGGACGCATGGGCATATCGCAGTCGGCGTGCATTCTGTGGAACGCGGCGTATATCATTTACAGCGGCGGGGATTTCAATTTGATGAGAAAAGCCGGACGCTGGATGCGAAGGGCAATCTGAAGTCGATTTATTTTTCTGAGGAAATAGCAGGGTTTGCCGTGCATCTTGTGCAGAATTAAGCAGTTTGCATCTGGGCGAAAAGGCGGCGAAGGAAGATAGAGCAAAAGGAGTGGAAGAGTATGGAGCGGTGGAAAAATACAGGACAGGTAAACGTGCGGAAGGTGGCGATGATTGGCTGCGGGTTCGTCGGTTCGGCGTCTGCGTTCAGCCTGATGCAGAGCGGACTGTTTTCCGAGATGGTATTGATTGACGCGGATATGGAGCGGGCCGAGGGAGAGGCGCTGGACATTGGGCATGGCGTGCCGTTTGCGCGCCAGATGAAAATTTACGCCGGCAGCTATGACGACATTGTCGATGCGGCTATTATTATCATTACGGCGGGCGCCAATCAGAAGCCGAATGAGACGAGGCTGGATCTTGTGCAGAAAAACGTAGCGATTTTCAAAAGCATCATTCCGGAAATTGCAAAGCGCAACTGTCAGGGGATTCTGCTGATTGTGTCAAATCCGGTGGATATTTTAACGTATACGGCGTTAAAGCTTTCCGGCTTTACGGAAAACCGGGTGATTGGCTCCGGCACGGTGCTCGATACGGCGCGTTTAAAATGCGAATTGGGCGAGCATCTTTCCGTAGACAGCAGAAGCGTGCATGCATTTATTATTGGCGAGCATGGAGACAGTGAGATTGCAGCGTTCAGCGGGGCCAATGTATCCGGCATCGCGTTAAGCGAATTCTGCGAGCTGCGGGGGCATTACGCGCACGATGAAAATACGCAGCAGATTGCGGAACGCGTAAAAAACAGCGCATATGACATTATCAGCAAGAAAAAAGCGACGTACTACGGCATCGCTATGGCGGTGAAGCGCATTTGTGAGGTGATCATCCGGGATGAGAAATCCATTCTTCCGGTCTCATCTATGATGCACGGGATGTACGGACTCAACGATGTTGTATTAAGCATGCCGGCCGTCGTTGGAAAGCATGGCGTGGAGACGCAGGTGCCGATTCCTTTGAATGAGGAGGAGAGGAAAAAGCTCAAAGCGTCGGCGGATACGTTAAAAGAAGTGATTCATGGGCTGGATTTTTCCGCATCCGGTTCGTTATAAGATGACGCATTGCCGCAGAAATTCATGTTTCTGCGGCGTTTTGCATTTCAGAGCCAGCGCGCCGTAATAGAGATTGGAAGATGAGACGTCCAGATCAAACAGGCGCTTTGCCATACCCGTGAGGCGCTTGCCGTCTTTTGCGGGCCTTACGATCAGGGGAATGCCGGCGGATTGTTGGAATTCTTTTAGCAGTCCGGCGGATTGTCTGCGAAAGCCAAGCAGACGCAGATAGGGGATATAGCCGGAGGCTTTTGCGCATTCCAGATCCGTCTGTCGGATGTCAAGCAGAATGTGCAGCAGCATACGGCTGATGCGGGCGTATGTGACGTCTTTGCTTTTGAGCGCTTTGCAAAAGTCCGCAAAGCCGGTGAAGGAAGGAAGCGCGTGCACAATCCGGTTGGATAAGTCAGAAGAAACGTCGGCGTATTCGGAAAATCCGCCTCCTTGTTCGGAAAGCAGCCGGTAAAACAGCATATCGGAGAAATCATCTTCCGTTAAAAAGTGCGTATCGGAAGACAGAAGAAGAGAAGCGGCGCGTTCTGGCACATAACGGGTGAGAAGCATTCTCTGGTCTGTCTGCGCAGAATCGGAAGCAAGCAGCAGCTTACGCAGCGCGGAGGCGGAGGCGTATGCGCCGGTGCAGTCCGCGTCATGATAACGGCTTCCTACCCGCTCGATCGGAAGCGGGCGGATCGAGGAGCGGGAGCGGAGCAGCGCCTTGATGTATTCCAGGGCAAGGATGTTATTTGGCGCATCCGGCAGCAGGACGGGCAGATCGGACGCGTCGTCTGCGCCTGTCTGCTGAAAGAAGGAAGCGGCTGCCCGTGCTCTGGCCAATGGAAATGAAAGCCCCTGCTTTACATAGGAGCGGAGCAGACGGGAGTATGCCTCCGGTTCTTTAAGGAGCAGCCGGGCTGTTTTTGTCAGAAGCGAAAGATCGGGCGTTTCACAGCCGAAGCTTACAAAGTCGATGCAGCCAAGCGATGTAAACAGCGCAATGCCGGCCGCGGCAAAATATTCGGCGGAGGCGGTTGCAAAGAGCGTTGGGATTTCAAATACAAAATCGGCGCCGTTTTCCAGCACCATTCTGACGCGGCTGAATTTATCCAGCAGGGCGGGCGCGCCCCGCTGTACGAAATTTCCGCTTAACGCGACGCAGACGACGTCTGCTCCGGAATCCGCTTTCGCTTTTTGAATCTGGTAAGCATGACCGTTGTGGAAGGGATTGTATTCTGCAATAATGCCTGTGGCTTTCATATCTGGACGCTCCTTGCCGGATTGGGATTTTGGGTTATTGTATCATTTCAGAGAAAAGCAGACAAGCTTTTGTAATTTAAACATTGTTTACTGTGAAAAAAAGGTATATAATTCTAACAGCAGGAAAATTATTAAAGGAGGAGATGAAAACATGAATGTACTCGTGATTAACTGCGGCAGCTCTTCTTTAAAATATCAGATTATTGATTCTGAGAGTGAAGAAGCGCTTGCAAAGGGCATCTGTGAGCGGATCGGCATTGATGGAAGGCTTGTGTATCAGCCGAAGGATGGCGGGAAGGAAATGACCGACGCGCCGATGCCGACGCATACGGAGGCGGTGCGCATGGTGCTGGAAGCGATTGTCAATCCGAAGACGGGCGTATTGAGCAGCCTGGATGAAATTGACGCGGTGGGACACAGAATCGTGCACGGCGGTGAGAAATTTGCGGCTTCTACGCTTTTGACGGAAGAAGTGTTGAAGACGGTGGAGGAATGTTCCGATCTGGCTCCACTGCACAATCCGGCCAATTTAATCGGCGTGCGCGCGTGCCGCGAGGTATTAAAAGACGTGCCGATGGTGGGCGTATTCGATACGGCGTTTCATCAGACGATGCCGGAAGAAGCGTATCTGTACGGTTTGCCCTATGCGTACTATGAGAAACACAAGGTTCGTAAATACGGGTTTCATGGCACCAGTCACAGCTACGTTTCCAAACGCGCGGCCGAAGTTTTGAACAGGCCTTATGACGGCTTAAAGACGATTGTCTGTCATCTTGGCGGGGGCGCAAGCATCTGTGCGGTAAAGGATGGAAAGTCGGTGGACACGTCTATGGGGCTTTCTCCGCTGGAGGGGCTTGTGATGGGAACGCGTTCCGGCGATATCGATCCTTCCGCGGTTGAATTTATTGCCAAAAAAGAAAATCTGGATCTGGATGCGGTTTTGAGCATTTTAAATAAGGAATCCGGCGTGTACGGCATTTCGGGCCTTTCCAGTGATTTCAGGGATCTGGATGCGGCGGCAGGCGAGGGCAATGCGCGGGCGGACATTGCAAGAAACGTCTTCTGTTATCGCGCCGCGAAATATATTGGCTCTTATGCAGCGGCGATGAACGGCGTGGACGTTATCTGCTTTACGGCGGGCGTCGGTGAAAACGACGCAAAGGTCCGTGAAAAAATTTGCAGCTATCTGGGCTATCTGGGAATTGCAATAGATGCGGAAGAAAACAAAAAACGCGGGGTGGAGGCGACGCTTTCGACGTCGGACTCCAAAGTCACCGTTTTGATGATACCAACGAACGAAGAGCTGGCAATCTGCCGTGAGACAGTTGCCGTGTTACAGTCATAACAGAGAGCAGGAAGGGAGAAATTACGATGAAGTATTCGATTGAAGGAGAACCGTTACCAGTTGTAGTATGCGAGTTGGACGCAAATGAAAAAATGATTACGGAAAAAGGAGCGATGTCCTGGATGTCTCCCAACATGAAGATGGAGACGGTAGGGGGCGGCGTTGGAAAGATGTTTGGCAGGATGTTCAGTGGAGAGAGCATGTTTGTCAATCACTATACCGCAGTCGGCGCGCCGGGCATGATCGCATTCGCTTCCAGTTTTCCGGGCGCAATCCGCGCGTTCGAGATTTCGCCGGGCCGTGACATCATCTGTCAGAAAACAGCGTTTTTAGCTTCTACCGAGGGCGTGAATTTTTCCATTTTCTTTCAGAAAAAGGTAGGAAGCGGACTGTTTGGCGGCGAAGGCTTCATTATGCAGAAGCTGTCCGGAAGCGGCGTTGCATTTGTGGAATTTGACGGCTATATCAAAGAATATGAGCTTTCGGCCGGCCAGTCTATCGTAGTGGACACGGGTTATCTTGCGGCGATGGATGCGACCTGTACGCTTGAGATTCAGAAGGTTCCGGGCGTGAAAAACATGCTGTTTGGCGGTGAAGGCGTATTCAATACCGTCATCAACGGACCGGGCCGCGTGCTGCTGCAGTCGATGCCGATTGGACAGATGGCGGGCACGCTGCTTCCTTATCTGCCGTCCAAATAATGGAGGAGAACGATGGCGTTACAGTTGATACTGGGCAATTCCGGCAGCGGAAAGACGGCTTTGATACACCGCAACATGATAAAAGAAGCCATTGCAAAGCCCGATCAGAAGATTTTCTTTGTTGTTCCGGAACAGTTTACGATGCAGACGCAGCGCAAGCTTGTGGAAGCGCATCCGGGGCGCAGTATTTTAAATATCGACGTGTTAAGCTTTGGGCGTCTTTCGCATCGCGTATTTGACGAGCTGGGCTGTCTGCATTGTCCCGTTTTGGAGGAGACAGGAAAGAACCTGATTTTAAGGCGCGTTGCACAGGAAAAGACGGATGCGCTGACGCTTTTAAAAGGCAATATGACGAAGATGGGCTATATTGGCGAGGTCAAGTCCCTGCTGTCGGAGCTGGCGCAATACAACGTGACGCCGTCGCAATTATCTGAGGCGATTGAAAAACTTCCGCAAGGAAGTTTTTCTTATAAGCTGAAAGACGTGCTCACCATGTATCAGGGGTTTTTGGATTTTACAAAGGGACGCTTTGTTACGGCGGAAGGCATGCTGGAATTGTTCGTCGAGTCGGCGGGACAGTCGCAGATGTTAAAGGACAGCGTGCTGATCTTTGACGGCTTTACCGGCTTTACGCCGATCCAGAAGCTTGCCGTTGCAGAGCTTTTAAAAATCGCGAAAGAGGTTTATGTGACGGTTACGATCGACATTCGGGAGGATCCGTATCACTGCGCGGGCAGCCATGAGCTGTTTGCCATGAGCAAAAAGATGATCCGTTCGCTGATGGAGACGGCGCAGCGGCTGCATATTCCCGTAAAAGAGCCGATTTTATGCAAAAACACAAAAAAGAACCGTTTTCAGAATGCGCCGTCTCTGCACTTTCTGGAGCAAAATCTGTTTCGGGGCGCAAGGCAGAAGCAGCGGCTTGAAAAAGAGCGGAGCATACGCATGTACAGCCTGAAAAATCCGAGGGAGGAGCTTGGATTTATTGCGAGGGAAATCGAGCGGCTGGTGCGCAGAGAGGGGTATCGCTATCGGGAGATTGCAATTGTCTGCGGCGACCTGCCGTTGTATGCCGATTATGCGCAGGAGGTTTTTTCGGAGTATCGGATACCGCTGTTTCTCGATCAGAAAACGTCGATCGTCTATCATCCGTTTATTGAATTTTTGCGCGCCGCGCTGGAAGCGGTCATCTGTGATTTTTCGCTGGACGGCGTCTTTCGCTATTTGCGAAGCAGATTTTCCGGATTTTCGCGCGCAGAAGTGGACCGTCTGGAAAATTACTGCCTTGCGGCGGGTGTTTCCGGTTATCGGAAATGGAACGGCCTGTTCTGTTATCTGCCGTCTGGATATACGGAAGAATCGCTTTTGGCGCTGAATGAAATCCGAAGCAAGGTTATGGCGCAGTTTCAGGATTTGCGGCATGCGCTGAAACGGAAAGAGTGTACGGCGGGAGAGATTACGCGCGCGCTTTATCAGTTTATCTGCGAAAGAGAGGCGCAGCGGCAGCTGAAGCAGAGCGAGCGGGCGTACGAAGCGGCGGGCGATCTGAAAAATGCCAGGGAATATGCGCAGATTTATAAGATTGTCATAGACCTGCTGGACAAGGTGATGGATCTTCTGGGAGACGAAGCAATGCCGCCAAAGGAATATGCAAAGATTTTAGACGCCGGATTTGAGGCGGCAAAAGTCGGGATTATTCCGCCGGGGTACGATCGGATTGTGTTTGGCGATATAGAGCGCACGCGCCTGGACGATGTAAAGGCGCTTTTTTTTGCTGGCGTTTACGACGGCGTGATTCCGGGAACGGGGGGATCGGACGGCATTCTCACGCAGTCGGAGCGGGAGAGGCTGGAAGAAATGCAGCTGGAGCTTGCGCCTACAGAGCGGGAGAAAACGTTTATTCAGCGCTTCTACCTGTATCTGAATCTGACGAAGCCTGCGGAAAGACTGTATCTGACATATGCGAGAGTCAATGGAGAAGGAAAGGCGCAGCGCGGCTCATATCTGATTTCTGCGATTTCAAAGCTCTACGAAAATCTTACCCTGCAGGAAATCGACGCGGAGCCGTTTTCGGAACGAATCGTAACGGAAGAGAGCGCCAGAACGCTTCTTTTGGAGGGGATTTCGTCTGCGGAGGAGTGGGTGCGGCAGGGAAAGGAAGAGGAGATACGCTACTGGGCCGCGTTGTGCCGCTGGTATGAAAAGAGCGATGCGTGGAGACAGGAAGCCGCGGACTATCTGGAAGCGGCGAAACAGACGTATGTGCATACGCCGATTTCCGCGTCCGTCACGAAAGCGCTGTATGGAACCGTGCTGGAAAACAGCGTCACAAGGCTGGAGGCGTTTGCCGCCTGCGCGTTTTCTCATTTCCTTTCTTATGGACTACAGCTGAGGGAACGTCTGGAAAGCGGATTTTATGCGGTGGATTATGGGATGGTATTCCACGAAGTTCTGGAACGGTTTTCTGAGGGGATTCGCAGCGGCCATTACAGCTGGTTTACCATTACGGAGGACGAGAGCGAGGCGCTGTTGCAGGAAGCGATGACGCAGACGCTTGCGGCCAGTCACAATCTGGCGCTTTTTGAAAATGCCAGAAGCAGCTATGCCGGCGAGCGGATGTACCGGATTTTAAGGCGCACGGTAAATGCGCTGCTTTATCAGGTTCGTAAGGGAGCGTTTACGCCGGATGGATTTGAAGTGGCGTTTTCCTGCGCGCAGAATCTGGAATCGGTGCGGTTTGCGCTTAGTGAGGAAGAACAGATGCATTTACGCGGACGGATTGATCGGATTGACACGCTCAGAAAAGGAGATAAGCTGTATGTCAAGGTGATTGATTATAAATCTGCGGATACCAGTTTGCAGCTGGTGCAGATTTATCACGGGCTTTCGCTTCAGCTTGTCGTCTATATGAACGCCGCGCTGGAGCTGATGGAACAAAAATATCCCGGATGCGCCGCGCTGCCGGCGGGAATCTTTTACTATCATGTTAACGATCCGATGATTGAGGCGGACGCCGGCGTCAGCGAAGAGGCGCTGCAAAAAAAGATTCTGGAAACGCTTAAGCTGCGCGGGCTTGTCAGTGGGGACAGAGAAATCCTTTCCGATCTGGACCATTCTTTGCGTGAGGCGAACGGCGTTTCCTCCGATGTGATTCCGGTTGGGTTTAACAAAGACGGAAGTTTGAAAAAAGCGTCGAAAACACTTACAGACGGTGAATTTAAGGAGCTTTCCTCTTATGTGGATGAGACGATTCTGCATTTGGGACAGCGCATGCTGAAAGGAGAAATCAGCGTTTCTCCGTATGCGTTGGCAGGGCGCACGGGCTGTGATTACTGCGCCTACCGCTCTGTGTGCCGCTTTGATCCGAAGGCGCCGGGGTATGCCTACCGCAGATTAAAAGAGCTTTCGGAGGAATCGGCTCTGGATGGTATGAAGGGAGCAGGGGAATGAGCATGGAATGGACAACGGAGCAAAAGCAGGTCATTACGCTGCGGGATCGGAATATTCTGGTGTCGGCGGCGGCCGGGTCCGGCAAAACGGCGGTTCTTGTAGAACGTATCATAGGAAGGATACTCGATCAAAAACATCCGGTGGATATCGACCGCATGCTGGTGGTGACGTTTACGTCCGCTGCCGCGGCGCAGATGCGGGAGCGGATTGGCGCCGCCATTGAAAAAGCGCTGGAGGAGGACCCGTCCAACAGTCATCTGATGAAGCAGGCGTCGCTGGTCCATCATGCGCAGATTACGACGATTCACAGCTTTTGTCTGCATCTGATCCGAAATTATTTTCATAAAGCGGATTTGGAGCCGAATTTTCGAATTGCCGAAGAGGGCGAGCTGAATCTGTTGCAGGAGGACGTGCTGGCGGATGTTTTTGTTCAGAAGTATGAACAGGCGCAGGCGTCATTTTTGCAGTTTGTGGAGAGCTTTGCAACGGGAAAAAAAGACGATCGTCTAAAAGAGATGACGCTTACCTTGTATCGTTTTGCCATGAGCTACCCCTGGCCAAAGGAGTGGCTTTTGGAGGCTTTGGGCAATTACCGCTTTGAGACGTTTGATCAGATGGAGGACATGCCGTGGATGGCGTCCTTGCTTGCATATCTGGAACAAATCTGCGCAGACCTTTTAAAAGAAGCGGATGCGAACCGGACGCTTTCTGCCGAAGAGGACGGGCCGCTTTATTTAAACGCGACGGCAGAGCAGGATTATAGCGAGCTTTTCAGACTGACAGAAGCGAAGCGTTACAGGGCGTTTGCGTCTGCGCTTTCTTCTATTTCTTTTGGCAGACTGCCGTCCAAACGGGGATATCAGGGCAGTGAGGAAAAGCTGGAACGGTTTAAGGAACGGAGAGAAGAAATCAAAAAAGCAGTGAAAGGCATCAAAGAAAAATTCTTTTTTTCCGGAGAAGACGAGCTGCTGCAGCGCCTTAGGGCGATGGCGCCGGCGGCAGAGGAGCTGGTGGATATAACGCTTGCGTTTATGGAAGCGTACGATGCGAAAAAGCGGGAGAAGAACATTCTGGATTTCAATGATCTGGAGCATTTTGCACTGAAAATCCTTCTGGATGAAAAGACGAAGGAGCCGTCGGAGGCTGCGCTTGCGCTGCGGAATCATTACGAGGAAGTGATGATTGATGAATATCAGGACAGCAATCTGGTGCAGGAGAGCCTGATGCATGCCGTTTCCAGAGAAAGCGAGGGCGTCTGCAACCGTTTTATGGTAGGCGACGTCAAACAGAGCATTTATCGCTTTCGTCTGGCGCGGCCGGAGCTGTTTCTGGAAAAATACGACCGGTACACGACGGAAGCGTCCGGCATGCAGAAGATTGAGCTGCACAAAAATTTCAGAAGCCGGGCGGAAACGATCGCTTTTATTAACCGCATCTTTTTCCAGATTATGAAAAAGGATCTTGGAAATATTGCGTATGATGAAGCCGCTGCGCTGCATCCTGGCGCGGCGTATCCGGAAAGCGGCGGTATGGAGCCGGAAGTGCTTCTGGCGGATGCGAAAGACGAGTTGCTGGAAGAAGCCGGCCTTTCCGATCCAATCGAGCTGGAAGCGGAGCTGGTTGCGGCGAGAATCCGCAGGATGATGCGGACGCAGAACGTCACGGACGCCGTGACGAAAAAACTGAGAAAGATCCGTTATTCGGACATTGTGATTTTGCTGCGCAGCTTTGGCAATTATGCGGATACGTTTCTTTCTGTTCTGGAAAGGAAGAAGATTCCGGCGCATGCCTCTTCGAAAACAGGCTATTTTCAGGCGACGGAGATTCAGACGGCGCTTGCGTTTCTTAAGATTCTTGACAATCCGAGACAGGATATTCCCCTTGCGGCGACGCTTCGCTCTCTGATCGGGGGATTTACGGATGAGGAGCTGGCCGGCCTGAAGGCGGCGCAGCCCAAAAGGGCGTTTCACTGCTGCGTGCTGGAACCGGAATGGGAGACGCTTTCGGAGGCGCTCTCGGAGAAATTAAAAAAATTTCTGGAACTGCTTTCGCATTTTCGGGATCTTTCGACGGAGCTTTCGATTCATGCGCTGCTGTATCGGATTCTGGAAGAGACCGGATATGCGAGGCGGGTCGCGGCCATGCCCGGCGGAACGCGCAGGAAGGCGAATCTGGAAATGCTTCTGGAAAAGGCGCTGGCATATGAAAAGACGAGTTACAGAGGATTGTTTCATTTTATCCGGTATATGGACCGGCTGCAAAAATACAACGTCGATTATGGAGAGGCGGAGCTGGTAAGCGAAAATGCCAATGTCGTGCGGATTATGACGATACATAAGAGCAAGGGGCTGGAATTTCCGGTCGTGTTTTTATGCGGGACGGCAAAGCGCTTTCACCATGCGGACGAAAGAAAGCAGATGCTGCTGCATCCAAAGCTTGGCGTCGCGCTGGACTATGTCGATCCGACGCTTCGCGTGCGCGGGGCGACGCTCTGCAAAAGAGTCGTTGCAAAGCAGCTTGCGCTGGAAAATCAGGGGGAGGAGCTTCGCGTGCTCTACGTTGCGATGACCCGCGCAATGGAAAAACTCGTCATTTCCGGTGTGGAAAAAGACATCGGGGAGAAGGTGCGAAAGCTGTCTGAGGATCAGGCGGGAGGAGGGACGGGGCTTTCATTTTTGAAACGGGTGAAGGCGGATTCCTTTCTGGATTTGATTCTGCCGGCAGTGATTGCGGCACAGGACGGACCGTGCATACAGGAGTGGGGCGTCAAAGATCTGGTCGGCGAAGAAGTGGAAAGCCGCCTCGTGCGGGAGGAAGGGATTTCTGCGCTTTTGCATCAGAAAGAACGGCCGGGTGAAACGGAAGACGCTTATGTGGCGGCGCAGCTGTCGTATCGTTATCCGGATTTTCGCGAGACGAACCGAAAGACAAAATATTCGGTATCCGAGCTAAAGAGCCGGACGGCCGGGGCTTTCTACGAAGCGCAGGAACTGCTGGAGGGGGCCGTTGCAGAAGAGACGGTCGTGCCGTATCTGCCGCGTTTTGCGGGAGGGGAAGCGCAAAAGAGCCAGGGCGCGTTTTACGGCAGCGCCATGCATCGCGCCGTCGAATGTCTGCCGGTGGAGCGCCTGGCGGGAGAAGACGGCCTTGTGGCCCTTTTGCCTTTGCATCTGGATCGTCTGACCGGACAGGGGCGTCTGTCAGAAGAGATGCGCGCGCTGATTCGCATGGATAAGCTGCTCGCTTTTTACCGTTCCAATCTGGCTTTGCGCATGAGGGCGGCTGCGGAGAAAGGCGCGCTGCACCGGGAGCGGCCGTTTGTCATGGGACGCGCGGCGGACGCCATTTTGGGGGACGGCAGCAAAACAATGGTTCTGATTCAGGGCATGATCGACGCATGGTTTGTGGAAGACGATGGAATCGTGCTGCTGGATTATAAAACGGACGCTATTTCAGAGGAGGATGAATTGACGCGGCGGTATGCAGGGCAGCTTGGACTGTATCAGGAGGCGCTGGAAGGGAGCCTTTCAAAAAAAGTAAAAGAAAAGCTGATCTATTCGTTTTATCTGGACCGGGCGGTAGCGGTTCTGGATGTATAGTGCAGGAAACGGGAAAAAGCAGGCAGCGCCCCAGCTTGTCGGCGTTTCGGACATTTCCAGAGTTTCGGTCAAATCGGCTGACCGTGAAAAAGATCTGATCGGGGTGACGGGAACGCTTTCGACGGTAAAAAAGCAGTTGTGAAACTATACCTGGAAGACAGGATAGAAAGAAAAAGGCAGCAATATGAAAAAATTTGATTCAGAAAGACGCCCGGCGTATAAATATGCCGGGCGCCTTTTGGTATGGGACGTTATTTTTGGACGGGAGAGCTGCGTCAGTTGTCCTCCTGATCCGTTTTTGACATCGAATAGACGGAACGCTTTCTGGCCATTTCGTCGTTTGCCAGATATTCGTCGTAGGTTGTGATTTTATCAATGATCGACCCGTCCGGCAGAAATTCAATAATGCGATTTGCCGTCGTCTCTACGACCTGATGGTCACGGGAAGAAAATAAAATCACGCCCGGAAATTTGATCAGGCCGTTGTTTAACGCCGTAATGGATTCCATATCCAGGTGGTCCGTCGGCTCGTCTAAAATCAGGACGTTGGACGCTTCGATCATCATGCGGGAAAGCAGCACGCGGACTTTTTCGCCGCCGGAGAGCACGCGCATTTTTTTCACGCCGTCTTCTCCTGCAAACAGCATGCGGCCCAAAAAGCCGCGGACATACGTAGCGTCTTTGATTTCGGAAAACTGCGTGAGCCAGTCTACAATAATCAGGTCTGTATCAAAAATTTTCGTATTGTCTTTGGGAAAATAGGATTGCGACGTTGTCACGCCCCATTTATAGGCGCCTTCGTCCGGCTCCATTTCACCCGTAATAATCTGGAAAAAAACGGTTTTTGCCAATTCATTGCCGCCGACAAACGCGACTTTGTCATCGTGTCCCAGAATAAAGGAGACGTTGTCGAGAACTTTGACGCCGTCAATGGTTTTGCTGATGTTTTCTACGGTAAGGACTTCATTTCCGATATCGCGGGACGGACGAAAGTCGATGTAAGGGTATTTTCGGCTGGAAGGGCGGATTTCATCAAGCTGAATCTTTTCCAGGGCGCGTTTTCTGGAGGTCGCCTGTTTGGACTTGGACGCGTTGGCCGAAAAGCGGGAAATAAATTCCTGCAGCTCTTTGATTTTTTCTTCTTTCTTTTTGTTGGCTTCTTTCATTTGCTTGATCAGAAGCTGACTGGATTCATACCAGAAATCGTAGTTGCCGGCGTAGAGCTGGATTTTGCCGTAGTCGATGTCTGCAATGTTGGTGCAGACCTTGTTCAGAAAATAGCGGTCATGTGAAACGACGATGACCGTATTTTCAAAATTGATCAGAAATTCTTCCAGCCATGCAATCGCGTCAAGATCCAGATGGTTCGTCGGCTCGTCCAAAAGCAGGATGTCGGGGTTGCCAAACAGCGCCTGCGCCAGCAGGACCTTTACTTTCTGCGCGCCGGGCAGATCTTTCATCAGGGATTCCTGTTCTTCCGCTAAAATGCCAAGTCCGTTTAACAGCACGGCCGCGTCGCTTTCCGCATTCCAGCCGTCCATGTCTGCAAATTCCGCTTCCAGCTCGCTGGCGCGTATGCCGTCTTCGTCGGAAAAATCTTCTTTCATATAGATGGCGTCTTTTTCATTTCGGATGTCGTAGAGCCGTTTGTTGCCCATGATGACGGTATCAAGCACGGTATATTCATCGTATTTAAAATGGTCCTGCTGCAAAAAAGACAGACGCTGTCCGGGCGTAATGACGACGTCGCCATTCGTCGGTTCCAGCTGGCCGGATAATATTTTCAGAAAGGTGGACTTTCCGGCTCCGTTCGCGCCGATTAAGCCGTAGCAGTTGCCTTCTGTAAATTTGATGTTGACGTCTTCAAACAGGGCTTTTTTGCCCAGACGCAACGTAACGTTGATTGCACTTATCATGATAGCACCTCTGTTTTTTGTTTTCTACTATTATATATAAAAAGCGTTGGTTTTCAAGAAGTTTTTTGGATTGTGGCCGCAGGGCGTTTGCCGGCAGCGTCGCGTGCGGCGGTTTTAGGCCTTTCGGCGGCGGATAATCAGTTCCATAGATCCGATGTACCGGGAGCTGATGGCGTAATGCACAACCTCCATTTGCATGGTTTCCAGCAAACGCTTCAGGGATTCGTATGAAACATACGTGTAGTGGTTCAGCTCATGCCACATGCAATGCGAAAATTTTTGCATTCTGGCGTATGCGCTGTTATAATTGGGCGTGGAAATCCAGAGAATGCCTTCCTGCTTTAACATATGCTTTGCTTTTTCCAGAAGGCGAACCGGGTGAATGACGTGTTCCAGTACGTCGCCCATAACAATGACGTCATATTGCTTATCTGTTTCATAATCCAGAACGTCGCACCAGCTTATGTCTATGTTAAGTATGGAGGAAATGCGTTCGCAATCTTCCCTGCAAATTTCTACGGCGTCAACCTGATAGCCATATTCCTGTGCAACGGCCAGCATTTCGCCGGTGCCGACGCCGATTTCCAGATAATCATTCCCACTGGCCAGTTTCCGGAATTGATCAAAAAGAGCGCCGTAATGGCTCAGAGAAAATTTATTTTCCAGCGCGTCCCCGTCTTTTTTGGTGTAATGCCCATTGATAAGGGATGTTCTGGATTTTGGAAAACGATACGTAAAATAATTTTCACATTCGTTGCATTTTATCCAAAGCTTTGCAGGCGGAAAGGCATGCTTCTTTCCGGCCTTCATGATCTGTGGAGAACAGTAATGCGGCGTAAGGCGTTCTTTGCCGCTTCCACAGAACGGACAGGTTTTTGTCAGGTCGTCTTCTGACGCCGGCTTTGTATAGCAGTATGGAATTCCCAGAACGTCTGCCAGCTTCGGGTTCAATGTGAACGCCTGTTCTGTCAGCTCGTAACAGCGCATGGGCGCGTTTTCAGACAGATGCTGCGCGCATGCATAGAGGCCTGCGGATGTAACTTCTTTTGCGTATGCGCCGTCGAGATAACATGCAGCCAGCTGCTCCGTTTCTTCGGGAGAATAGCGAACCGTTTTATTCGTCGCGCTTTCATACAGTTTTACCGCCGCATAGGAAGCATAGATGCTGCCGGCATAGCAAAGCCATTGCTTTTCTTCCTTATCTGATAACGCATTGCATGTCAAACTCTGCATTGTGGCATGGGATGCCTGAAGAAAAGCGTCTCGGTCGTTTGCAATGTTTAAAATTTCGTCATATAATTCCAGCAGTTTTGTCCGGTCCCGACCGGGATCGTAGCTGGATTGCTGAAGCTCATGCAGTTTTTTAAAAATATGTAACATAATTTCGTTTTATCTGCCCTTTCGTAATCAGTCGCAAATATGTATTTCCAGATTGATTTTACCATATTTGCCGGAAAAAGCAATGTGTAAGTTTGAAATGCGCATTGTTCTGGCGCCAGGCCCTTGTCAAACAGTAACGCGATGCGGTACAATACGTTCAGTGGACAAAGGGGTCGCAGCATCCCTGTCTGTATGAATCGTGTCTGGAGCATGCATGTGACGCGCGCTGTTGCGGGGGATGAGATGCCTGAAGCGGCGCTTCAAATACGCTTCATGGGAACAGAGGGCAAAAGAAATCAATGTAGAGCAGGAGTGGAACGGATATGAGAACAAGCGGAATATTGATGCATATTTCATCGTTGCCGTCGAAATATGGAATCGGAACTCTTGGAAAAGAGGCGCGGCGGTTTGTGGACTTTCTGGTAAAGGCGGGGCAGACATACTGGCAGATTCTTCCGGTCTGTCCGACAAGCTACGGCGATTCGCCGTATCAGTCGTTTTCCAGTTTTGCGGGAAATCCTTATTTTATAGATTTGAAGCAGCTGTGCAGGGAAGGGCTTTTGAAAAAGAAAGAATGTGAAGCCTGCGACTTTGGAATGGAGGAGACGCAGGTCGATTACGGATTGCTTTATGAAAGCCGTTATCGTCTGCTGAAGAAGGCGTATCGCCGTTTTCTGAAAAAAGAGCCGGAGGCGTTTGCTTTATTTTGTGAAGAAAAGAAGGAATGGCTGGACGATTATGCGGCGTTTATGGCGCTAAAAGACGCGCACGGCGGCGCGGCATGGCACGAGTGGGAGGAAGATCTGAAATTTCGCAGAAAAGAAGCGATGGAGGCCGTGCGGGAATCGTTTGCGGAGGATATTGGTTTTTATAAAATGCTGCAGTATCTGTTTTTCCGGCAGTGGGAGAGCCTGAAACAATATGCGAATGACAGAGGGATTTTCATCATTGGAGATGTGCCGATTTATGTTGCGGGCGACAGCGCCGACGTGTGGGCGAATCAGGATCAGTTTTATCTCGATCAAGAGCTGCATCCGATTGAGGTGGCGGGCTGCCCGCCGGATGCATTTTCCGAAGACGGCCAGCTGTGGGGGAATCCGCTGTTTCGATGGGATGTGATGAAGCAGGACGGATATGCCTGGTGGACCAGGCGGATTCAGGCGATGTCTGCGCTCTATGACGTTGTAAGAATTGACCATTTCCGGGGATTTGATTCGTATTATGCGATTCCCGCCGAAGAAAAGACGGCCAGAAACGGCGCGTGGAAAAAAGGGCCGGGCATGGATTTGTTTTGCCGTTTAAAGGAACAGCTTGGAGAATTAAATATTATCGTAGAAGATCTTGGGTTTTTGACGCCGTCGGTACGAAAGCTTTTGAAGGATTCCGGATTTCCGGGCATGAAGGTGCTGCAATTTGCGTTTGATCCGCGGGAAGAGAGCGATTATCTGCCGCACAATTATACGGGCCACAGCGTGGTATATACCGGAACGCATGATAATGACACGATTTTGGGCTGGCTGGATACGGCGCCGCCGGAATGCGTGCAGTTTGCGAAAGAATATCTGAATCTGACCCGTAAGGAAGGCTATGTCTGGGGCATGATGCGCGGCGCATGGGCGAGCGTGAGCGATCTGGCCATTGTGCCGATGCAGGATATTCTGGAGCTTTCCGGAGAGGCGCGCATGAATACGCCGTCTACGTTAGGCTGCAACTGGAAATGGCGGGCAGAGAAAAAAGACATTACAGGGAAGCTTGCGAAAAAAGTCAGAAAATATGTGAAAATGTATGGCAGGGAAAGAGTGGAAAAAAAGCAGGATATCGTATAGAATAAGAAGGATGCAAAGAAAATAGTAAAGAAAAGACAGGAGCATAAGGTATGAGAAAAACAAAAATTGTGTGCACGCTTGGACCTGCGACAGACCGTGACGACGTATTGGAGCGTCTGATTACAAACGGCATGAATGTCGCAAGACTGAATTTTTCACATGGAAGCCATGCGGAGCATCAGGCGAGAATGGACCGGGTAAAAGAGATTCGGGAAAAACATAACGCTTCGACAGCGATCATGCTTGATACGAAAGGGCCGGAGATACGGCTTGGGAATTTTAAAGAGAAAGAAGAAATGCTGGAAGCCGGACAGAAATTTGTATTGTATTCGGAGGAGCGGGAAGGCGATGCGGACGGCATATCCATTACGTATCCGGATCTGTATCAGGATGTTGCCGCCGGAACGGTGATTTTGATTGACGACGGACTGGTTGAAATGGAAGTGACGGAGGTAAAGGACGGTGAAATCGTCTGCCAGGTTAAAAACGGCGGCAGAGTTTCCGATCATAAAGGCATTAATGTGCCGAACGTCAAATTGTCCATGCCGTTTTTAAGCGAAAAGGATAAAGAAGATATTTTATTTGGCATTCAGCAGGATGTGGATTTTGTCGCGGCTTCCTTTGTGCGGCGCGCTGATGATATTCGGAAAATGCGTAAATTTTTAGACGATCATGGCGGATATGACATACACATCATTGCCAAAATCGAAAATCGTGAAGGCGTGGAAAACATTGATGAAATTTTGGAAGCGGCCGAGGGCGTTATGATCGCCAGAGGCGATATGGGCGTTGAAATTCCGTATGAGGAAGTGCCTGTGCTGCAGAAAATGATTATCAAAAAAGGCATGGAGGCAGGCAGACAGATTATTACGGCGACGCAGATGTTGGATTCCATGATGAAAAATCCAAGACCGACCCGGGCGGAGACGACGGACGTTGCAAATGCGATTTACGATGGAACGGGGGCGATTATGCTTTCCGGAGAGACGGCGGCCGGAATGTATCCGGTGGAATCGCTTTTGACGATGGTGCGGATTGCAGACCGTACGGAGCAGGATATTGATTATCGGAAGCGTTTTTTTGCCAGAGACCGAAAAGCCAACCCGGACATTACGGACGCGATCTGTCATGCGACCTGCACGTCTGCGCTAGATTTGAACGCCAGAGCGATTGTTACGGTAACGCAGAGCGGGTATTCCGCAAGAAACGTTTCCAAATACTGTCCGGCCTGCGATATTATATGCGGCACGGTGGATGAGAAGGTGGCAAGGCAGTTAAATCTCGTATGGGGCACGACGCCGGTGATTCTGGAAAAGAAAAAAGACATTTTTGATTTGTTCGATCATGCGCTCGAAACAGCGGAGGAGCGGGAATATTTGAGTAAAGGAGACATTACGGTCATTACGTCCGGCGTGCCGATCGGCGTATCCGGCACGACGAATATGATAAAGATTCAGCGCGTTTAGGCGGGAAGCCGATACGAAAAAACAGTCATAATCCCATACCCCTTTCATACAATGTATAAAGTATTTTTGAGACGTACATGGCAGGAAAGGGGTTATTTTTTTATGGAGACGGGGTCCGGAAAGAACGAATTTAATCTTTATAAAGACATACAGCAAAGAACCGGGGGCGAGATTTATATTGGGATTGTAGGCCCGGTTCGTACCGGAAAATCGACGTTTATCAAGCGTTTTATGGATTTGATGGTGCTTCCGAATATCGAAGATGAAAACAGCAGGGCGCGTACGGTCGATGAATTGCCGCAGTCTGCGCAGGGGAAGACGATTATGACGACGGAGCCCAAGTTTATCCCAAAGGATGCGGCGCGCATAAGGCTTGATGGAGACGCGGAGGTAAAGGTGCGCCTGATTGACTGCGTCGGCTATATGGTGGAAGGCGCGGCGGGACATATGGAAGGCAATAATAAGCGCATGGTCAAAACGCCGTGGTTCGATTATGAAATTCCGTTTGTTGACGCGGCTTCCATTGGAACGCAGAAAGTCATCAAGGACCATTCTACGATCGGCATTGTCATTACGACAGACGGTTCGTTTGGCGAGCTTGGGCGCGACAATTATCTTGCGGCGGAGGAAAAGACGATCGGAGAGCTAAAGACGCTTGGGAAGCCGTTTATTGTAGTCTTAAATTCCGAACGGCCTTACAGTGACGAAACGGTAAGGCTGGCGGAACAGATGATGGAAAAATATCAGACGCCCGTCGTGCCGGCAAGCTGCGAGCAGCTGCGCAAAGAAGACGTCAATAAAATATTAGAGAGCATTCTGTATGAATTTCCGATTGTAAAAATGGAGTTTTACATTCCAAAATGGGCGGAAATGCTGCCGTCCTCCAATCGGATGAAGGAAAATGTGATTGAAAACGCGCGCGCAATTTTAAACGCGGTGACAAAGGCGAAGGACGTCAGGCAGATGAAAAAGCTGGAAAATTCGGAATATATATCGGATATTCATCTGGACGGCATCGATCTTGCGCAGGGGCTTGTGAAAATCAAAATTGAAATGGAGGATAAATATTACTATGAGAATATCAGCGAGCTGACCGGCGTGCCGATTCAGGGCGAATACCAGTTGATTTCACTGATTAAAGAACTGTCCGCGCAGAAAAATTCGTTTGAAAAAGTGGCGGACGCAGTGCATGCGGTGCAGATGAAGGGCTATGGCGTGATTCATCCGCAGCTTTGCGATATCGTGCTGGAGGAGCCGGAGCTGATTCGTCATGGCAATAAATACGGCGTCAAATTGAAAGCGACTTCTCCGTCGGTGCATCTGATTCGCGCGAATATTGAAACAGAAATCGCGCCGATTGTCGGAAGCGAGGAGCAGGCAAAGGATCTGATCGAGTACATCAGACAGGGACAGAATACGCCAAGCGGCGTGTGGGATACGAACATCTTTGGGAAATCGGTCGGCGAGCTGATGGAGGACGGCATACGCAGCAAGATTGCCATGATGGATGATGAATGCCAGATGAAGTTACAGGATACGATGCAGAAGATTGTAAATGACAGTAATGGGGGACTGGTCTGTATTATCATTTAGAGGGTGGTGAAAACACCGGACGATGTGCAGCAGCTATGTTTTTTCTCTGGGCTCGCTTTCGCTTATTGACGCTCTCAGCGGCGCTAAGACGCCAAAATACGGCGTCTAAGAGCCGGCGGCGTCAAACAGCCCGACGAAAAATCATAGCTGCTGCACATCTGTGTTTTGGTGGCGTGCAGGGGTGTGGAGGCTGCGTAGGTTTGGCGTGCAGCGGCTTGTGAAAGGCTTTGGAAATCGTGCATTTTGCTGTGATATTTTTGGAAGAAATTGTTTTTTTTGTGATTTTTTCAAGTAGAGGTTGCAGTGATGGAGGATTGCCTATATAATAGTAGACAAAATGAGGAGGCAAAAGATGAATGAAGGGTATGCAAAGCTTACAAACTGCTTTCACAGTGTCAGGGAGAAGGTGGATTTTCAGCCCAGGGTTGCGCTGACGCTTGGTTCCGGACTGGGCGCGTTTGCTTCGGAAATCCGGCTTCACGCGGCTATTGATTATGCGGATATTGAGGGATTTCCAGTCTCGACGGTGAAGGGGCATGCGGGACGGTTTCTGTTTGGATGGATGGAAGACGTTCCTGTTGTCTGTATGCAGGGCAGAGTGCATTACTATGAGGGGTATGCCATGTCAGACGTCGTGCTTCCGATTCGCCTGATGCGTCTGCTTGGGGCAGAGCTTTTGCTTTTGACGAATGCGGCGGGCGGCATTGCGCAGGGGTTTGGCGCAGGGGATCTGATGCTGATTACCGGACAGATTGCTTCGTTTGTTCCTTCTCCTCTTTTGGGTGAAAATTTTGACGCGCTTGGCACGCGTTTTCCTGATATGAGCCAGATTTATGACGCGGATTTGCAGCGGGTGATACAAAAGGCGGCGATGGACTGCGGAGTTGATTTGAAAACGGGCGTGTATCTGCAAACGAGCGGGCCGCAGTATGAATCGCCGCAGGAGGTTTCGATGTATCGTCTGCTGGGCGCGGATGCGGTAGGGATGAGCACGGCGTGTGAGGCGATTGCGGCAAATCACATGGGGATGAAAATTGCCGGGATTTCCTGTATTTCCAATCTTGCCAGCGGGATTTCGCCAAATCCGCTGACGCATGAGGAAGTGGCGGCTGCGGCAGATGCGGCTGCGCCAGAGTTTACGCGCCTTGTGCGCGCGGCGATTGCCGGCATGGATGCATATCTTACAGAGCATGCGCGGGAGGCGGTATGAATATCCGATTTTACAATGCGAGGATTTTAAAGCTTGAGAAAGCGCGCAGCTTTTCTTTGCAGCGGGGGGAGCTGTGGGTAAAGGGAAATCGGATTGCTTATATTGGAGATGCGCGGGATATTGACGCGCGGACGGTCTTATGGGACAGAGAGATGGACGCGGAGGGAAACGTGCTGATGCCCGGCTTTAAGAATGCGCACACGCATACGGCGATGACGTTTCTGCGTTCGTATGCGGACGATTTGCCATTGCAGGAATGGCTGCATGAAAAGGTATTTCCGAAAGAAGCGCTGCTTACGCAGGAGGATGTGTATCATCTTTGCAGGCTTGGCATTCTGGAGTATTTAACGAGCGGGATTACGGCAAACTTTGACATGTATTTTGCTCCGCTGCCGGGCGCGCGGGCTTCGGTGGACTGTGGGTTTCGCACGGTATTTACAAGCGGATTAAATGATTTTTGCCAGTCTTTGTCCGAGGTGGAGGAGCTGTACGATCAGATTCGCGGGATGAGCGATCTGACGGATTTTTATATGGGGTTTCATGCGGAATATACGACGTCTTTGCATTTGATGGAGGGGGTTGCCGCGCTTGCCGCAAAAACAAAATCTCCGGTCTGGCTGCACAATTCTGAGACGGCGTCTGAGGTGGAAGCGTGCCGGAAGCGATGGGGGAAAACGCCGACGGAGCTTACGGAAGCGCTTGGGATGTATGCATATGGAGGCGGCGGCTATCATTGTGTCTGTTTTTCGGATCACGATTTTGAAATCTTTCGAAACAGAGGACTGACTGCGGTGACGAATCCTGCGTCCAACCTGAAGCTGGCAAGCGGGATTGCGCCGGTTCACCGGTTTCTTACGGAAGGAATTTCGGTTGCAATTGGAACGGATGGCCCGGCGAGCAACAACTGTCTGGATATGTTTCGGGAGATGTTTCTTGTCAGCGCGCTGGCCAAAGTCCGGGAAGGCGACGCTTCCTGCGTGCCGGCGGAAGAAGCGCTGTATATGGCGACGGCGGGCGGCGCAAAGGCGATGGGGCTGACGGACTGCGACTGCCTGGAGCAGGGGAAGCTGGCCGATCTGATTTTAATTGACGTAAAGCAGCCCAACATGCAGCCGGAAAATGATTTTGTGAAAAACCTTGTATATTCCGGCAGCAAAAGCAATGTGCTGCTTACGATGGTAAATGGAAAAATTCTGTATGAGAAACAACGCTTTTTTATTGGAACGGAGCCGGAGGAAGTGTATCATATGGCCAATGCGATTATCGGGAGGATGCGGAAATGATCGTGACATTTGTACATCACAGCTGTTTTGTCATAGAGACAGAAGAGCGGACGATGGTTTTTGATTATGTTCCGAATGGAAGCATAAAGGGATATCATCTTACCGGCGTGCTGCCGGCTTTTGATCCGGACAGGCCGCTGTACGTCTTTGCCAGTCATTTTCATCAGGATCATTTCGACGTTTCGATTTTGAAATGGGCAGAGCAAAATCACGGGATTCATTATATATTGTCAAAAGAAATCCGGCTTTCCCCGCGTTATCTGGAAAAAAACGGAATTGACCCGTCGGTTCGGAAAAAGATTACGTTTGTACAGCCGCTGAAAACGTACGACGTTGACGATATGAAGATAAGGACGCTGCGGTCAACGGACTGCGGCGTGGCATTTTTGATTCAGATGGAAGGGAAAACAATCTATCATGCCGGAGATCTGCACCTCTGGAAATGGGAGGGCGCCGGAGACCTCGTCAATGGCAAAGAGACAAGGGCCTATAAGCATGAAATCAACCGGCTTTCGGATTGCGAGGTGGATGTGGCGTTTGTGCCGTTGGATTCCAGGCAGGGCAAATATGCCGCAGAGGGGCTGCAGTACTTTATGGAGCATGTGCATGCAAAAGCAGTGTTCCCCATGCACATGTGGCAGGATTACCGTCCGATTGCCGCGTTTAAATCCAAAATTTCAAACGCAGATTTTGCGCGGCGGCTGGTGGATATTTCCGGAGAAAATGAGGCGTATGAGTTATGATGAAAGTGGCGATCTATACGGATGGCGCAGCAAGGGGAAATCCCGACGGACCAGGCGGATACGGCGCTATACTGGAATATGTGGATGCGAAAGGCGCGCTGCATACAAAGGAGCTTTCGGCAGGCTATCGAAAGACGACGAACAACCGAATGGAGCTGATGGCGGTCATTCAGGCGCTGTCCTGTCTGAACCGGCCGTGTAAAATTGATCTTTATTCGGACTCGAAATATGTAACGGACGCATTCAATCAACGATGGGTGGAAAGCTGGCAGAAAAAGGGATGGGTCAAATCGGACCGAAAGCCAGTCAAAAATGTAGATCTGTGGAAAAAACTGTTACAGTTAAAAGAACCGCATCAGATGACGTTTCATTGGGTCAAAGGCCATGACGGGCATCCGCAGAATGAACGTTGTGATACGCTGGCTACGAAAGCGGCGGATGGAGACAATCTGTTTTCGGACGAAAGGCTGTGCTGACAGAAGCGGATAGACAGGAAGAAGGAAAGGAGCAAAGGATATGTCACATGCAAAACTTATTTTGGATAAAAGGCCGACGCTGGCGGAATGGCCGGTGAGAATTTGGGAGAGGAGCGAGATTGCTGCAGTATTCGATGAACAGGTGAGCGAGTGGGCGGGCCAGGATTTTGCAAAATATCAGTTTGTCTATGCGCCAAAACGACGTACCGATGCGCATTCGTTTTCCTATCTGTTTGGGTATGGAAATCATACGGTTTTTTATATGCGGGAATCGGATGATCATGTGATTGTACAGGCAGAGAAAATCAATCGGGATCATATTACGTCCGTTACGATGAAGCGGGAGCTGTTGCACACGGAAATGCTGGTGCACTATCAGGAAAATGAAGAAGAAAAGGAGCTTCATTTTCCCTATGTTCCGGCCGTGTATTATTTGTATGATCCGTTTTTAAACTGGATGTTAAAGCTTCCGACGAATTTTACGCCGGCGCTTGCCGAGCGGCATTCTCCGCGGCCGCAGAAGCTGTATGGAGACAGCCTTGTGATGTACAACTATTCGCTTGGCGCGTATCGCCTGGGGAATGGATTTTCAGATTACAGTTATCGGAGCGTGCAGCAGAGATCGAAATGGATGCCGTGGAAAAAGGATCTGGAAGAATGGCTTGAGGTGTCGATGGAGCGGGGCATGTTCCGGCTGCATACGTTTCGGTATATTATGGAGTGTACGTATGGCATTGGCTGAACAGGAATTGAAATTTGCCGGAAGGCCATACGCGATAATACGAGCATAACAGGTCTGCAAATGCATGGCGCAGGGGCGGGAGAGGAGGAGAGCGTTTTATGCATGGCAGACTGCACTGGAAGGCAGATAGAAAAAAATAGAAAAAAATGAAAAAAACAGTTGACAAAATAAAACACATCCTGTATTATAAGTATTGTGCTTGAGAGATACAGAAAAAAGCACAGAACTTCATAAATGCGATAGTGGCGTAGTTGGTAACGCGCGACCTTGCCAAGGTCGAGACCGCGGGTTCGAGCCCCGTCTATCGCTCTTCAGGTGAGAACCGCAACCCCTTGATTTAAAAGGGTTTGCGGATTTCTTTTTTTCTCTGAATTTAGGTGTTCTGATTAAATATTGATTAAATTTTTTAGGATAGCTTTCTTTGGTTTCATACGTGCATAGCGTTTTTTTCTTGAATTTTTGCAACTGCCAGATTATCAAGTTTAGCATCTGCCGCTCCAGCCTTAGAGGTTGAATACGGTAAAATTGCAGAAAAATGAAGCTTTAATCGCTTTAGCTCGTCGCTTTGATTAAGTTTTACGACTTTTGAAGCGAAGTAAGCTGCATCGTCCCACCCGTCCGCATTTGCTTTGTCGGGAAGCGCCAATACCAATTTGTCCAGCTACAACGGGAAAAACCTGCTTGTTATATGCAATATCATCAACCTTAAAAACGTGACGGGAGCCGTCAAGGAAATATTTAAAAAGAGAAGGTTCCCCAACCTCTTGAAGTTGGTCTGCCAACTGTTTTAAATTTATGGAATTTTTCGGAGAACCAGTTTCCCCGGAATCTTTCCACTTTATTATTTTATTAGGGTCATCATCATAATCTATGGAAGGCAGACCGATAGAGTCATAGCTATACTTATATGTGTGATAGCTTTTTCCCCTTGTTTCTTTTTCAATAATTTCCATTATTTTAGCCATATGAAACGCCTTCTTTCTGCCATTCATTTACCGAGGAAATCCAACGCTCGGTTAGATTATTATTGGTAACAGCCGCTATAAACGGCTTGGCGAGGAAACTGTTTATCTTTCTCAAAACAATTCCGTATTCCTCTGTATCTGTATCAATTTTTCGGCAGAATGCTTTCCATTTTTTCTGCATTGCTTCGTCATTTCCAAATTCTATTACCTGTTCAAATTGTCCAACAGTAAAGGCATGCCCTCGGTTTTTAAAGGTCTTTTCTAGAGACTTGGTAAGTGTCGCACCGTCAAAATCAAATCTATTTGCAAGGTAGTAAATGTCATAATAGTCTTTCATTCTACTGGAGAACTCCATTAGGCTGAGTATTGCGTCTATCTTTTCTGCAATTGTTGTTTCAAGTGAATAAGTGTTCACTGTAGGGGAAGGAAAATCATCAAGCTGAGTGGGGATTTTTCGTTTTTCCTGTTTTGGTACAATGACATCGCCAACACCAAAATCAATACGGAATGGTGTTCTGGTATTCTTAATTCTCGCCACAAGAGAAACCCCGATACCAGCATACTTTTTTGCAACTGCAATCGGCGCAATTTCTTTGATTTCAAAGCTAATAAAATCATTTCCTGTAGGTGTTCCGATGATTTCTTCTAATACAGGTTTCAATTCTTCGGGCGTATTTGGTACTTTCCGAAGAAGGAAATCAACATCCACTGTGACACGGCTGTCGAAATTGGTAACAGAATAAATAAACAGACCGCCTTTGAGAATGAGATTATCAGCGTATTTGGATTTCTCCAAACGACGTAAGAACTCTTCCTGGCAGAAAAGTTGCAGACAGAGCTGATAAGTTCTGCCGCTTTCAGCGGCTTTGTTTTTCAATCTTGCAAGCACAGACGCAGCTATATCAGCCATTCAAAAGCACCTCCATTACATTCATAACCTTTGTATAAAGTTTCATTTCTTTTGCATATCTGGAAAGATTTACAAGGTTTTTGTTATTATCAATGGCATAGGCATTGACCGCTTTATTGAAAATTTCATTGTCCAATTTCGTGCGATACTTGAAACAATCACAAAGCGTCCGCTCACGATCATAAACTGCCAGAGAAATGCCATTAAAATTATCTATTGTCTTACCCAGATTCAAAAAATTCTTTTGGATAAAGTATGGTTTCAAGGGTATTTCCTGTACCCGTTTTACTGTTCTTGAGGCTGTCCGTGGCACTGCAATCGACCATTTACGAGGAGAAAAATCGCTATATCCATAATGAAATAGAGCAGATTCTACGCAGATGATTCCTCTTGGAAGCATTTCTTTTAATATTTGTTCATCTGTCACGATGGCATTTTGAGGAAGTTGATAAAAGCCACGGCGGATTCTTTCTATTACGCCTTCTTTACAAAGTGCGGCTACTTCATAATTTTTTATTCCGTCTAAAACAAAGTCCGATGTTTTTGCTATGCCGCCTTTATTTAAAATTACTTTTTTTGCAATTTCCCTTTTATTCAAACAAACACCAACTTTCTGCACGCAAAACACTTTTTTTGTATGCTTTTATTATATAGAAATGCAAAACAAATTTCAATGGTTTTAGGCAGACATTTTAAAAATCATCCCTATCCTCTGATTTTAATTCTTTATATGTAAATAATTTCCCTGTTCACAATTTCCCTAACATTAGCCCTTATATTATTAAGCTTTCCTACCCAATACAAGGCATTTTCAGCTTTTAAATGTTCTGTTATGCCCTGCGCCTGCCTGTCGATGTCAGCAAGATAGGCGTTGATTTTGCCGCTTGTAAGAAGATTGGTGTATGTAACCTTGCGGTACTGCTTCAGATAGTTCAGATGCCGCTGTCCCCATATGCCTATCAAATAATGATTTTGTCATTTTCTACTTCCTTCAGATAAGATATTCACTCCACATATTTGTGTCTGCTGTCTTAAACACAATTTTTGAGTTTTGTCCTTATCTGGTTTCA
>CANSKO010000018.1 GCA_947647505.1 uncultured Roseburia sp.
CGTTATCCATATAGGCAGTCCCGTTTTTATAACCTTTTAAATGCTTCAGATTGATCAGATAGCTCCTGTGGCACCGAAAAAAATGATTGTCCAGCTTCGTTTCCAGATGTTCAATCCGTTCATAATAATCAACAACCTCGCCGGAAGCCAGGTTCAGATATATTTTCCTGTCTATGATCTCACAAAAGACAATCTCATCCTCCCGGATGATGCGACCCTCATATCCCTTTTGCACCAGAAGGCTGTCTTTGCTGGCATTTTGCATGGAAGCGCAAAGGCGCTCCATCGTCTTTTCAAACTGCTTTTCATCCACCGGCTTGACCAGATAATCGTAGGCCTCTACCTCAAAAGACTGGAACACCATCTCTTTCATTACTGTGATAAAAATCAGAAAACCCTGAAACTTATCCGCTCTCAGTTTCCTCGCCGTTTCCATGCCGTCCATGTCCTTCATCTGGATATCCAGAAACAGGATGTCAATCTGCCCATCGTAGTTCAACAGCTCTTCTCCACTGAAAAATGTCCGAAGATGGATCTCCCTGTTCTTTTTGCAGAAAAAATCGGAGACAAAAGCCCTTATATGGTCGGACATATGTTTTTCATCATCACAGATCGCAATACGAATCAATACGCCACCTCCTCGTCATTGCACAGGCAGATACTTTATTATAATCCGCCCAAAATATTCAAACAATTTTAATGCCGTGAAATGCTTGTTGGCTGCCGCGAAATACATAACGGTTTCCCTCCTTTGTCCGTAAGATCTCTCTTTCATATGAAAAGAAGTCAGTCTGTCGCCCTGATCCGCTCCACAAGGGAAAACTTTCTGGTATAACGGACCGCACAGACTGAGAATACCGCCTGCATCAGAAGCAACGCAGCCGCAAACAGCAGTGCCTGAAACGCCGGGAAAGGATAGGTCAGTTTTCCGAACATGTCAATCTGGTCAAAACCCCTGCACACAATCAGACTGCACGCGGTCCCCAGCGTCAGGGTGGCAAGCAGTGTGATCCCACATAGTATAAGCGCTCCACACAGAGCTCATTTTCTGTCTTGGGATACGTCCTGGTAACTTTACCGTATCCCATCAGATCGATCATCTCAGGGCTTACAAAGCTGACTGTCCTGGGAAAGGCGCAGGTCATCCGAGTTTTCAGTCGCCAGATTTTACCATTCACTATAGTTTAACAGAAAAATATCCGCTGCTTTTCCGTGCTTTATCCGTACTCATAATCATTTTATCCATACTTTTCCCGATTCTCGTTTTACAATAATATAAAACCAGTCTTGACTATCATTCCACCTGCGCCGACAAGATAATAATCACATTAAATCAAGCGAATTTTCATGTATTTTTCTATACATAACAAAAGCAGAAAAAACGCATTTGACAGCCAACAGCCATTGCGTTCTTCTGCTTTTATTACCTATTCTAATGCTCCATCATCTTCTCAATAAACACCCCTGTTGTGATCAAGCATTTCTGTAACGCGTATGGCTAATAAAATTAGTTTCCCATTTATGAAGCAGTCCGCGCCTGATAAGGTGTGCGGTATCCATTATAGCTGTGCGGACGTACATGGTTATATGTGACATAGGCAAATTCTTCCACCGCCCGATACAGCGCCTCCTCTGTCTGGAACTCGTATAGATTGACGCATTCATTTTTCAGCGTGTTGAAATTAAACGCGCTTAATTTAATTCCAATGGCTTCCATGCCCTTAGAGCTGATTTCCAATGGCTTAGCGTTTACGTCTGCTTTTATAATTGCATTGTGCAGGCTTTTCATAGATTTTTGTTTTTGAGATACTGCAAAACCAGAATATCATTCAAACGAATACATTTCACTTATAACTTTTCCTTGATTAACAAAAAATGCAGGTCGTTTTGCCATTGTCCCTCCTACATAAAATATGCTTTATTCTTCTAATGAACTCATTATTTCCTGTATTTCAAATACAGCATCTTCTACCCGCAGTTCCACTCCTTCACTCCAAAATTGACTTCCACCAGATAACTCATCGATTAAGTTGAAGATAGATACTGCGTCAGCAACAGGTATAAAACCCGTTGATTTCCATTCGGACAAATGCTTATTAAGATAGCTTTTAATATCTGTATAGACTTTCTCATTAAAAGAATTATGGCAACGTAATTCTACCAATAATCCACTTTTTCCTACAACCATATCAGAAAAACTCATTTCCATACACCTCCCATTTGCTATCGCCTATAAGTTGTATTCCAATCATATTTTCCAATTATCTCCTTGTGTGGCAACAGCCTTCCTTGTTTGTTTTTATATACGCTCACAAGAAAGAGCGCCAGCTTAAGAACCGTCTGTTCCAAAGCAGCCCCGCAGCATACTGCGCCGTTCTTCTGATATTGACTTTCGCCCGCCTCAAATTTACAAACCGCGCAGGAAAAACTACTTTCTGTTCGGCTTTCTTTTGATGTGCAAAAGCCGCATAAAATCATCAAACAAAGCCGTATCTGCCAGCTCAAACATCATCCATTTTCCATCATGATACGTTTGCGTTTCTTCATAAATCCTTTGCACCTCTTTTGCATACTGCGCTTTATCCGCCTCGAATTTTAACCTTTCGCCTTTCCCTAAAATAATCATAAATCCCACACAGTTTTCTCTTGCATAGAATGCGCATAACGTTTTGCCGCCCCGACGATATTTGTATTCATATTTCCATGCTTTACCGCCTTTATTCCATGAACAGTCCATGTCATATTTTTCTTCAATCAAAGCATTTAATTTCTTCCAAATATCGTATAATGCTTCTCCAACTAAACCTGTCATCTCTTCTGCATCCGGTATTCTGTCAAGCATACTGACCTCCTCTATCCATGATCCAAACAAATTTTATCTTTATCTGTGACGCAATAAAAAAGGATGGGTTTCCACCCATCCCCTTTGCCTGTATTTATTTCCATTTCAATGTATAATAGCCGGAAGACGTAACCGTATATGGCTCTACTTTCACATAATACGTACCCGGTAAGAGCCCCGTCGTCTTGTTGGAACCAACGTAACGCCGGAAGAATGACATTTTATTGCTCGGGCTTGTTCTGGAAATATTGTCATAGGAATTCGCCACAAAGTTCTTGCCGTTGCTCTTGCAGAATGTCACTTTCAGCCCCGACGCAGCCTGCGAACCATTTGTCTTTGCCGAATACGACAAATTCACCTTCTGACTCTTTGGCAGACTGATTTTGTACCAGTCCGCTTTTTTATCTCCTGCAATGATCACGCCCGACGCCGTCTTTCCTCTTCCAAGCGTCTTCGCTTTCGCCCGCTTGGTAATTGCCGGAACTTTCTTGACTTTTTTAAAGGAAGCCGTAATCTGCGTGCCGCCCATTCCCCTTACCATCAGATAATACGTCGTCTTCTGTTTTACGCCATACGTCATCGTCCAGTGTCTGGAATCGCTCACCTTTGTATTGTAAATTTCATTCAATTCAGACAGCGCCCGCCTGGAACCGTCACAAAGCGTAATCCCGCCATACGTATCGTTGTAAATTGCAGATATATTGGAAGCTGTAACCGTTACATAACCTGTCGCTTTTGGCGTAAACTTAATATAGGCGTCCTGACCTGTAAATTCATAGCAGCTCTCATCCGGAATCGCCACAGAAACCGTTCCAGCGCCTCCCATCTCATAATCTGCCGCGCTGACATCCTTCGGCGATGCAACAGCCGTAACCATAAACATTGCCGCCGCTGCAAATACAAGACCTGACACTTTGCTAAGTAACTTTTTCTTTTTCATACCTCATGTTCCTTTCTTTATAGTTTAGTGTTTACCCCAATTATTATAGCACACTGGACATGGATTTCAAGTTCTAATTTCCAAATTAAATTTTTCTTAACTTTTTATGAACTCTTTCGAAGTTCAATTCCCATCTCCTCCAGCGCCTTTAAAATCCGCTCCATGGCTTTTGTCAGATCAGCCTCTTCCAGATTTTTCTCTTTTCCCCGAAATACAAGCGAATAGGCGAGCGATCGAAAACCGGACTGAATCTGCTTTCCTTCATAAATATCAAACAACGCATAGCTTTCCAGATAAGGGCCGCCTTTTTCTTCAAATACGCGCTCGATTTCTCCGGCAAGCGCCGTCTTCGGCGCTACCATGCTGATGTCGCGGGTCGATGCCGGGAATCTTGCAATTCCCTGATATTTTCGATCAAAGCCCGCATGCGCGACAACTTCCTGCATATCCAAAACCGCCACGTAAACGCGGTCCTTGATGCCGTAATGCCCCGCTACCGTTGGATGCACTTCCCCGATATAGCCAATGGCCGCTCCCTGATAAAAAATATCCGCCTGACGGCCCGGATGTAAATACGGCCTGTCTGCGTCCGGTTCATACAGCGGCTTTTTCTGCATACCGACTTTCCGGAAAAATTCTTCCACAACGCCTTTTAACGTATAAAAATCGCCTTCGCCATACATGCCAAGCGTAAACTGCATGCGTTCTTCGGGAAGCTCCGTAACGGGAACCTGTTTTGGCAGATAAATATTTCCAAGCTCATACAGACGGACGTCTTTATTGCGCCGATTATAATTCGTTGCAAGGGATGTCAGCATACCGTGCAGTGGAATCGTACGCATAATCGAAAAATCTTCTCCCAGCGGATTGCAGATCGTAACTGCCTCCCGCAATTTCGAATCTGCCGGAAGACGCAGCCGGTCGAATACTTTTGGACTTTCAAACGAATAGCACATCCCCTGTGAAAATCCGCAAAATTCCGCAACGTCCCTTGCCATCTGCTCAATCCGCAGCTTAAACGAAAGTTTTCCCGTCGTCGCCTCTCCGGTTGGCAGCGTCGTCGGAATGTTGTCATAGCCGAAAAAGCGCGCCACTTCTTCCGCAAGGTCTGCGCCGCATACAAGATCCTGCCGAAACGACGGCACGATAATCTCATTGGAAGCCTCGTCATAAGAAAGCGAAAGCGGCGCAAAATAAGAAAGCATTTCTTCCTTTGTGATATCCGTGCCCAGAAGACGGTTGTACCGCTCTGGCTCAAACGGAATCCTCCCTGCTTCTTTTTTTACCGGATATACGTCAATGGCGCCTCCAACGACTTCGCCCGCTCCAAGCTCTTCAATTAACTGACAGGCGCGATTCATCGCCTCCATTGCATTGTTCGGGTCCAGTCCCTTTTCAAATATGGCGGATGCGTCGGTCCGCAGCCCGATCTTTTTACCGGAAAGACGGATATTCGTCCCATCAAAGCAGGCCGCTTCTAAAAGCATCGTCTGCACGCCCTCCGTGATCATGGAATTTTCACCACCCATAATGCCCGCAATGCCAACCGGCTTTTTGGCATCGCATATCATCAGTACGCTCTCGTCCAGCTTTCGCTCCTGTCCGTCCAGCGTAACAAACGTTTCGTCTTTGGACGCGCGCTTTACGACAATCTCTTTTCCCGCAATCGTATCCAGATCATAGGCGTGCATCGGCTGTCCGTATTCTTCCATGACATAATTCGTAATATCCACCAGATTGTTGATCGGCCGGATGCCCTGCGCCGCAAGCCGCCGCTGCATCCATTTTGGCGAAGGCGCAAGTCGGATGTTTTTTACTGCTCTTGCCACGTAGCGCGCGCACAAATCCGTATCTTTTACCGTTACTTTCACATAATCCTGCACATGCTCCGCATTTCCGGTCTCCGTTACAACCGGCGTATGAAGCTCCTTTTGAAATGTCGCAGCCGCTTCCCTTGCAATGCCGATTACGGAAAAGCAGTCAACGCGGTTAGACGTCACCTCATATTCAAATACCGCATCGCGCAGTCCCAGCGCAGACAGCGCGTCGCTCCCTGTCGCTACATCTTCTTTAAAAATATAAATTCCATTTTCCGGCGCTTCCGGATACAGATCGCGGCTTGCGCCAAGCTCTTCAATAGAACAGAGCATGCCGGCGGACGCTACGCCCCGCAGTTTCCCCTTTTTGATCTTCACGCCGCCGGGCGTAAGGCTTCCGTCATGGCCTCCGGCCACTCTTCCCCCATCCAGAACGACCGGCGCTTTATCGCCTTTAGACAGATTCGTCGCGCCCGTTACAATCTGTATGTTCTCCCCCGTTCCGATATCAACCTGGCAGACAACCAGCTTATCCGCATCCGGATGCGGTTTTATTTCCACAATTTCACCCACAACAATTCGGTCCAGATCTGCATCCAGCCTACGGTAGCCTTCTACTTTTGTCCCGGACAGCGTCATGGCGTCCATATATTCCTGTTCCGTCACGTCAAGATCCGGAACCATCGCTTTGATCCATTCAAATGAAGTATTCATCTCTTTCCCTCCCGGCTAAAACTGTCTTAAAAATCGTTCGTCATTCTCATAGAGGAGACGCATATCGTCAATTTCGTATTTTAACAGCGCAATCCGCTCCAGCCCCATGCCAAACGCAAAACCCGAATACTCCTCCGGGTCAATGCCGCTCATACGCAGCACACGCGGATGCACCATGCCGCAGCCCAAAATCTCAATCCAGCCGCTGCCCTTGCAGAACCGACAGCCCTTCCCGCCGCATTTAAAGCAGGTTACGTCCACCTCTGCGCTTGGCTCCGTAAATGGAAAATGATGCGGCCGAAATTTTACATTCGTCTCTTCTCCAAACAGCTCTCTGGCAAACGCTTCCAATGTGCCTTTCAAATCTGCAAAGGTAATATGCCGGTCAATCACAAGCCCCTCGATCTGATGGAAAGACGGCGAATGCGTCGCGTCCACTTCATCCGAACGGAATACCCTTCCCGGCGCAATCATGCGAATCGGAAGCTTTCCCTTTTCCATCTGACGCACCTGCACCGGAGACGTCTGCGTACGCAGCACGATCTCTTCGTTGACGTAAAACGTATCCTGCTCATCCTTCGCCGGATGATTGGCCGGAATATTCAACGCTTCAAAATTATAATAATCCAGCTCCACTTCCGGTCCTTCCACAACTTCATATCCCATGCCAATGAAAATGCGCTCCACCTCTTCCAGCGCAATCGTATTTGGATGTCTGTGCCCGATTCGGTTGGATTTGGCGGGAAGCGTCACGTCGATGACCTCCTGTTCGAGGCGAAGCATGAGCTCCTTCTCCTCAAGCGCGGCCTTCGCCTCCTCCAATTTCCTTTCAATATCAGCGCGAATGTCATTTACAAGCTGTCCAAACGCCGGCCGCTCTTCCGGCAGAAGGTCCTTCATACTCTTTAAGACGGCCGTCAGCTCTCCCTTCTTTCCCAAAATGGCTACACGAACATCGTTCAGCCTGGACAAATCAGCGGAAGCTTCAATATTTCTGACGGCTTCTTCTTTGATTTTCTGCAATTTCTCTTTCATGTTACGGCTCCTTTCCTGTAAAAGCAAAAAGAGCCATCCGTCCCCTGACAGGGACGAATGACTCCGTGATACCACCCTTATTCCCGGAAAATTCCGGGCGCTCCTTTTATGCGTAACGTGCACAAAACGTTATGGACTACTCTGCCATGCAATCACAGGCTTTCCCCCATACTGCTCCGGTGCGAACATTCGGCTGCTCCTTACAGGAAAAAGCTTACAGCTGATAACTTTCTCTCTCTGGACTGTGTGAAACAGCTTACAGACACCTTCACTGCATTTCCTTATAAACTTTTTTCACTGACTGCATGGTAACACAGTCAAAATAAAAATGCAAGCCCCGGTAACGCATTTTTTATTTGATAATGGATTTTTTACTCATACCGCCCGGCTTTTTCATTTTCTTAAGCAGAGCCGCGCGTTTTTTCTTATCAATCTTTCCGGCCTTTACCGTTACCTTTGACGCTGTCTTCTGGAACGCGCCTTTTTTGACAGAAGGCGCCGTCTTTCCTGTAAGCGTCACTTTCTTTAACTTCTTGCAGTTATAAAATGCCTTTGCTTCAATGGAAACGACATGCATGCCAATCGAAACGGACGCCAGCTTTTTACAGTTCGCAAATGCGCTGCTGCCAATGGCTACAACGGTACAGTCAATGCCATTGACATTTATCGTATTTGGAATCACAACGGATTTCTGATTTTTCCCTTTCGTAAGCTTCACTGTCTTTTCCTGCGCGCTGAGCACCGTATACTGCATGGCGTCTACAACTGCAACAGCGCCATCCGTTAAGGCCTGCTCCTCTTTCGGCTTCTCCGAATTGTCAGGCGCAGCCGCCTTCTCAAGCTTCTTACTCTGCAAATTCGTCAGCGCGCCAGTCAGCTCATCCAAAGAAGCGTCTGCTTTTGCAAGCACAGATTTTGCAGCATTGACCGCCTGCGTCAGCGCCTCTACGGACGCTGCCGTAGAACCTGCCGCATGCTCTCTCAGATCTGCTTCCGCCGCGCTTACCGCGCGTTCCAGCTCTTCTCTTTTCGCAGATGCCTTCGTAATCAGAATGGATTCCGGATTCTGGATCGTCTGCAGCGCATCGCGCATTTCTTCTGACGTTACATTATCCTTGCGCATCACGTCCCGCGCGCCCGCAATCAACGCTCGCAGCGCCTCGGACGACGCTTCCGTATAGTCCCCCTGTTCCAGCAGGTATTCTGCATGCTTCACGGCTTCGGACAAATCCAGACGTCCTTTTTCCAGTTCGTCCAAAGACGTCATATTTTCGATCGCTTTTTGCAGCATTTCATATACATAGATATAGTCATCCGCCCCGCTGCCCGAATATTCCAGAATTTTTTCCGCCTCTTCTTTTGCTTCCTGCAATGCATTCCAGCTGCTTTCCGAATAATCTTCCTTCTGCATGCCTGCAATCTCTTTAAGCGAAGTATCCAGATCCGTCTTTATGGGTTCCACAGGTACAGGCTTATACAAATTGAGTTCTGCAATCGTCGCATGGTTGCCTTCCGATCTGTGAACCATCAGCTTTACCTTCTTTGCTACAATCGGATCAAACGAAGCATACTTCCGGTTAAAGCTGGCCGCCCATCTCCCATGCTCGACAACCATCTCTTTCGAACCGTCTTCTTTCGTCACTTCTATGCTGTATTCACCGATCCTGCCACTCAAACTGCCCTGTCTTGGCAGATAAGAAAGCCTTCCGATTTCCGTCGCCTCCGGCAATGTCACCTCAAACCAGTGATGCTCGCCTTCCAGCGTCGTGTCCGTTCTGTAATCCTGATGCCAGTAAGTCGTTTCATCTCCGTCAAACGCTTTTTCTTTCGAGCCTTCTGACGGATGCGTCGAGCACGCCTCGGCCGTCCATCCTTCCTGCGGAATCTTTTCCCCGTAATCTCCGGCAATTTCTTTGGCGCCGGTAACGGTCAGATAGTCGATTTCTCCACAAAAACTGTTCGTATTGCTGCCAATGCGTCCAAGCGGAACGAGCATCGTCGCTATTTTTCTTATCCCGTGTTTTGAAAGCTTTTCGCTCAGCTCCGTTTCCGGATGGTTTGCAAAATAAATATCCGGATTATTGTCTACAAGCACGCCATCCACAAACAGGCTGACTGCATCCTTGCCGCTTCTGAATTCCAGCACATGCCATTCGCCGCGCGGCAGCGTATAATCAAAGGAAAAGTCATAGCCCTCTCTGGAAAAGCCAACCTTGCCCGTATTCTTTTGAGATGCTTTCAGCGCATACGTTCCATAAACGCCAAATTCCGATTTGGATTCGCACAAAATCTGCTCTCCCTGTGCATTCGCGTCCATTTTTACACGCATGGAAAGCGTCGTGTCAGAACCGATCAAATCCAGTTGCTCCGGCGTTTCCAAAAAGCTTGCGCCGCCTTTCAATTTTAAAGCCTTCCCATCTTCTGTTGGCACCTGCTCTGCATTGTTCTGATTTTGCAGATGGAACCGGTTGACGCTCGAATCCTTTTCCACTTCCTCATCAAACGTATAGTCTGCAACTGACGACGTCATGTAATTCAGATCTCCGTAAATCGTCGTCCCCGGAGCCGTTCCTGTTTTTGCAAAAAGGTCTGAGAACTCCGCATACGTTCTGTCTTCCGCTTCTCCCCAGAGCCTTGCGCTGTACGATGGAAGCGCGCTGAAAAAACGGTCAAACGAATCATACTGTGAAATACCGTTTCCACGGGTATCCACACTGTCATGCCAAATCGCATAACATCCGCCCAGAATCTGATCATCTCCGGCGCTTGCGCTTAAATTGCCGATGACATTTGGCTTCCAGGTATTGTAAATGCTCTGCGCATTGATATAGTCGTTGTAATATCCGGCTGCGGGCACAATATAATTTGGTCCCTCAAGCGTATTGATCAGATCATAGCCCATGTTGTACATATCCTGCGGGTTTGCATATCCGGTATTCCAGATGTTCAGCTGCACGTCCTCTGACGCAACCGGCGTCGTGCCCGACTTATTGGAAAGACTTCCCCACATGCGGACGGTACGGCCACTCTCCTGCACGAACCGAATCATATCGTCCGAAAACTTTCGGAACATTTCTTTTCCCGCCTGCCCGTCTACGCCATGAAACTCATCCGTTCCAATATGTACCGTCATCTCTTCGTCGAAAATGGGGTCGTCTCCTTCAAAATAATCGTTCCAGATTTCTTTTGCCCATTCCGTCGCTTCCGGCTTGGAAAGATCAATTTCTTCAATCAGATATGCATGCTGACCGCCCCGTTTGGCCGTCATAAATTCCGGAAACGCCCTGGTAAACGGAAGCGCGTGCGCAGGCATATCAAATTCCGGCACAACGTCCACGCCCATATTCCTGCATGCCTTTATAAAATCGCGAAATTCTTCTTTCGTATAATAGACGTCATCCGATGTCGCTGACTTTCCTTCGTCGTTTCGCACATCAGACTCCAGACGGAATCCAGCATAGGATTGCTCGATCGCCTCTTCTAACGTAGGATAATCCTCATGGAAAATCAGATTGTCACTCAAATGGAGCTGAAAGCTGTTCATCTTATACCATGCCATGTTTTCAGCAAACTGCCGCACCGCATCAAGCGTAAACGGCTTCCTGCCTACGTCAAGGCTGAATGCGCGCACTTCATACTTGGGATAATCTCTGACAAGTCCCTTCGGCATGCTTCCGCCTGTCTGTTTTACAATCTGAAGAATCGTCCGCGTCGCCCAGTATGCCCCGGTAGCGTCTTCCGCTTCCGTCCAGACTGCATCGCCAATCTCCATGGCATACCCTTCTTTGCCAAGCCCTTTTTCCTCTGAAGAAAGCGCAAAATAAAAATCTCCCGATACGGCGTCCTCTTTTGCGCCGACTTTTGGATCTGCAAGCTTCATCCCGGTCATTTCTTCACAGTCTTTTTGAAAAATCCCGGCCATATCCATAAGCTCCGGCGAACTTACGAAAATCCTGCTGGATGCGGACAAAATAAACCGTCCCGTGCCGCCATGCCACTCCTGAAGCTCCGGAATCACCGCCGGCTTTTCATTGGCAGACTCTACGGGATCGTATGCGCCGGGAACTACAAACGTCTGCTCCTGCGTCTTCTCTTTGGAGCCGTCCGCCTTCGTCGTTTCAAAAAAGCCCTTTACCGTCTTCTCCTCCAACGGCGCGTAAATCGTTCCATCTTCACCGATCACCTGCTCATAATCCGCGCAAAAGCGCACCGATTCGCCCTCTGCCACATCCGGCATGTCAATCGACGTATCGCCTTTTTGAATCCCGCCAGCATTTTCCGGCTCCTGTTCATACACTTCGATTTCACATACGGAAACGTTCTTCCATTCCACGCTCTCAATGCCGTCCGGATCATTGCCGTCTAACTCGGTAATATAGAGACGAAGGTATTTCCCGCTTACCGCCTCCTCCAAAGTGACGGTCTCTTCCAGCGCCACAGGAAATTCCTCTCTTGGATAGCCGCTTAAATCCGTCCATGCCGTACCGTCATCCGATACCTGAATCGTATAATTTGTCGTCGTCCGCCTCTTCCATGTTATGGATACGCTCTGAATCGTCTGTTCCGTTTCCCATGCAAGCTGCACCCATTCATTCTGCCAGTTCGCTCCTGCCCTGTCCGTCGCCCATCTGGAATCCTTATTCCCATCATTTACCTTATCAGCGGTAAACGACGTTCCGTTTTCAAATCCTGACGCCGTCGCTTCCGCAGACAATGCCAGATTTGGATTTACAGACGCCTCTTCCGCCTTCGCCACAGGCGCTTCCGCTATGCCCAGCAACAGGGTAAACGCCATCATAAAGGCGCCCGCCCGCTTCCATTTTTTCAGAAACATTCGTAGTCCCCCTTTTCATTTTGTTGATAAATACCAATAAAGATCTGTATTTATTATACAATCAATCCCCATGTTTTTCAACCGCATCTGTTTTTATTTCTTCCGAAATCGCAGCTCTTTTGCAATATTTTCCCCAAAAAGCCTGTTCACTTCCGCACACAGCATCATAATATACATGCCAAAATAAAGCCACAGCATCACAAGCACGATCGTCGTCAGGCTTCCATACATGGAAAACCCATGAAAGTAGTCAAGATAGATCGAAATCCCAAGCGAAAACAAGGACCAGGCAATCGCACAGAGCGCCGCGCCCGGAAACTGATTGCGAAATGTCAGCCTGTGATCTGTAATCGCCTTATTATTGGGCAGCGTCTTAAATAAAACCGTAAATACACAGCTTAAACCGCCCAGCATAATCAATCCGCGCAGTCGAAACAAAAGCTCCGTCGCCTGCGTCAGAAACGGCACGTATCCTGCCAGCATGCCCCGTATGCTGTTGCCAAACACCAAAAACACAAGGGCCGCCACGATGGAAAGCATCAGCACCATCGTATACACAACGGCCCAAAAACGCCGGACCAGAAGATTTCTCGTCTCCTGTACGCCATAGATCTCATTGAAGCCGGACGCCATGTGCTGCACGCCCTTCGCCGCTGACCAGACTGCGGCTACGGCCGTTACAGACACGACTCCCGCCGATTTATGGTAGACCTCATGAATAATCGACACGACGAAAGGCGCAATATACTCCGGCACAAGCCCGTTGACGTATTTCAAAAGCGTCGCCTCCGACACGACGGTGTGCTGCAGCAGCGTAATCAACACCATAAGAAACGGAATCAGAGAAAGCAGCAGAAAAAATGCGGCCTGCGCTGCAAACGCGCCAATATTGTCCTGTTCGCATTTCTCCATAAACAGTTTCAAACGCCGCATCCATCTCCACATTATTTCGCCTCTCCCATTCCAATTTCAATCCCTTCAAAAAAGAATTTTAAGATTTCCTCACAGCTTTTACCGCTTTGCGCCATTGCCTGCGCGCCATTTTGACTCATGCCAATTCCATGTCCATATCCGCCGCCGGACAACGCATACGTTCCATTTTCCTGTCTGGCAATCGTCGCATAGGCGCTTGGCAGCAGCGCCGCGTTTCGTCTGCTCCCGTCCGCAAGCGTCAGATCCGTAACGCCGCACCCAAGCACAGCCCGGATATTGTACTCATTGCCAACCTGAACCGTCCCTTTCTCATAGTCCAGCTGCAGCTGTAAAATCACGCCGCTTGCGCTTCGTTTTACAACGCCAATCTGAACAAGCGCTCCAAACTGCTTCATCGATTTGACCTGTTTTCCTTTCTTGTTCCGGAAAAGAATCTCTTCCGGCGTCCGTTCTTTTCGCGTCGAAAGAATCGTCTGTATTTTAGAAAGCGCCTCTTCTGTCGCATAATCCGCCACGGCATTCCATCGGAAAAACGGCATTGCGCTTTCGTAAGAAGCTGCATCCGGCGCTGCAAGGAACTGTCCAAACGCCTCTTCAGAGGAAAGGTCTGCCGTCCCCCCTCCTTCCCGGATCAGGCGCCCCTGCAAATAGTCATATTCCGGCTTCGTATGCAGTCCCCATGCTTCACCGTCTCCGGTAACGCCCGCAGAAGTCGAAAAATAATACGCCTCCGCCACCTCGCCGCCATACGTCATGACCATGCCGGCCGTATCCCAGACGGCCGCCGTCGTTTTATCGTTGCGATCCTGCTTATTATAAACCTGATAATTCGTCGTATCATCCACATGCGCGCCAAATGCGGCGTAATCGCCACGCTCCAGCTGGATGCGGGCATAGCTTCTGGCACAGATTGCCTGCGCCTTTAACGCCTCCGGCTCATAAGAAGACGGCATCTCACTTGGCACAACGGCGCACAGATACTGTTCAATGGGAAGCTCATTGACAACCGCATACCCTTCCGGATACCTGCGCACGTCAAGCTTTCCCTGATATCCCTTCGAAATCCGTTTTCCGGAAGCGTCGCACAAATACAAAAAGTCGTTTTCGTCCAGGCAGCGCACCCGTATGCCACCCGCTTCCGCGGCAAACAGCTCGCTGGCGCGTACGACTTCCTTTGCTTTTTTCTTCTGCTTTCCGGATGCCGTTTTTACCTGATAGGCCCCGTCTGCGCTGATACAGACCTCCTTGCGGCACGCTGCGGCGTCGTCCGTCAAAAGCAGTACGCGGATACGGCTGATCTGCGCCGGCTCCATCAAAAGAATCGCCTCCACGCAGTCTTTTGCCACGACATATTCCACTTTCATATTGGCGATGACGATATCGGAAAGCTCTTTTTCCTCGATCGTGCCATACGTCTTATACACCGGAAGCTTTTCGGAACGCCGGATTTCCCCATACCCTTCGATTTCAATGCCTGTCTCGCTGACTGCAATCAAATCCCCCCGTATGGTGTCGCCCTTCACCTGCACTCTGGAAACTGCGCCGTTTTCCCAGAGCAGATCGCAGACATGTCCCTGCACCTGATCCGGAGCCTCCGCCGCAAGCGCAATCTCATATCGTTTTTGATTCGTCAGAAATGCAAGCCGGCCCGCTTCCGCTTTTTCCACATAAACATTGGAAAGCGTCGCTTCCGCCTGCAAGCTGCGGATCCCAATAATCCTGTTTTCTTTTATATAAAACCCCATCGCCGTCATCGGCTCCATGGAAATCCCGTCTAACCCGCAGTCGTATTCTCCCCCCGAACAGACAAGCGTATCGGATTCCTTCTTCAGAATCACTTCATCTACGCCTTTCACGCTTCCATCTTCATCCAGCAAATGCAAAAGCTCCTCGTATACGGCATTCCACTCCGCTCTGCTTACGCCCTCTTTTTCCTTTGCGTCATATGTAATGTACGACGCGCTTCCCGTCTGCTCCAAAATCCACGCGACGCCCTCCGGCGTTAAGATTCCATCCATTTCCGCTTCTTTTAGCTTTTCCTCCCATTCCTGCTTTGTAAAATAATAAAAATCCAGCAATGCGGGAAGCTCTTTTACCTGAACGTACGCCTCGGAATACGTATACGTCTCTTTCTCCTTTGGTCCGCCATACAGGACCAGACATAAGACGACGGCCATTCCAAGCGCCACGATGCATAATTTCACTTTATTCTTCACAATGCGCTCCCTTATCCGTTTCAATATTCAAAAGTCTCTTTCAAACGTTTCTGAAAACAAGCTGAAAAGAAGCTGCCCCGAAAAGCAGCTTCTTTCTTTTGTATGTTTTCATTGGTGCATTTATGACTTCTCTTTTGCAGCCAGAATCTTCTGTACATAAAAAGTCTTCTGTATTTCCGATTCTTCTGTGCTTTCAAGATCTTCTGTTTCCCGGATGTTTCTCTTCTGATCTTCAAAGGACTGCCAGATGGCATACACGTATCCTTTCGAAAACTCCCAAAATGCCGTTTCCTGCAATTTTGATTCCCAGCCAAAGCCAGGTGGGCAGCCGCAGCCTCTCTTCTGTCTTCCGCTGACCTGTGGCGGCCTGACATCCAGTCGGCAATATAGGCATCCCGTAAATAAAATGTAGGTTCAAAATAGCAGGGTATCGAACACCTCAGGAATCTAGATTAAATTATACTTTAATATTCCACTTTTTTCAATGCAAAATTCAAAAAAAATAAGGGAACCACAGACAGGATTCCCTTATTTTGTAAAACGCAGTTAATTTCGAAATTAAAGTGAAGCCGCTTCGTCTACGATCTTCTTCAACGCTGCAAGCGCCTCTTCCGGCAGCTTGTCATAGCCGTCTTTTTTCGTTGCAAAATCTTCCACTGCCTTCACGCGGTTTTCCATCGCATTTTTGAGCGCCGCAACGTAATCTTTATCTGCCAGATCCGGTTTGAAGTCGCCTGTCTTTCCAGACCAGTCGTACATGATTTCAATGTCTTCAAACGGTCCCCAGCTCTCAAAGCTTGCCTTTCCTTCTACAATTGTCTCAAGAATGCCAAGCGTATCCGCAGGTTTTACTTTTGCGCCCATGAAATCGCCCGTATTGACAATGTAGCAGTCTACGTTCTTCTCTTCTACCAGCTTCTTAAACTTCTCGTAATCGTTTACCAGCGGATAGGTGCGGAACGGATTTGCATAAGGCACAATGCGAAGCGCATTCAGATCCGTGCCGGCCGCCACGCGCTCTGCGGTGGAGGTCTTTGTCGCAAGCGTTGCGCCCATCACGGAAGCAAGCGCGGAGCCTTTTAATTTTACAACCGGAGGAATGGTTGGGTCTTTCATAATCCAGAAAATAGCGTTTACCGGAGCGTCAATCTTATCCACGCGGTTCGGCGACCACAATTTGGATTTGATTGCACGGCCGTTGCCGTTTCGAATGTCTTCCGTTACCAGCTGAATCTTACCTTCGGAATCCATCGTCGCGGAGCAGTTCTGTGCGGACAAAAGATACTGGTTGTCTGCGCAGCCGGTCGGATAATCCGCCGTCTTATCAAAATACGTCGGCTCCAGCGCAATCGAAGAGCAGGTATCGGAATTGATAATAAATGCATCGTCATGTAAAACGGTGATCGGATATTTGCCGCCGTGCTTTGCATGCGTCAGCGTCGATTTTCCGGAACCGGACAGGCCGAATACGGACGCTACGTATTTGGAGCCGTCAGAAAGCGTATATTCCTTCTGTCCGCCGTGGCAGGAAGCGTAGCCGTTTCTGTTGGCGATTGCCCATGCCATCGTCAGCGTGCCTTTCTTGTGCTCGCCGAAATACCGCATGCCAAGAATACATGCGCAGTTCTCCGCCGTATCGAAATAGCACAGCGTCAGAGGATCGCTTAAGCAGCTGAAATCGACGTCCGGACGCTCCTGCGGAATCCACTGCGGATCCGAAAAGATGTAGATATCCGGCTCTTTGCCGTCGCCGACTGCTTTGGAATTCTTGTACATTTTCACATATTCATCTGACATGTACTGGAAGTTCAACATCCAGTTATACATGATATTCTCTTCGCCTTCCGGAATCAGAAGATGCGCCTTTACCATAAATTCCGGATCAAGCCCTACGAACACCTCCGCATGGTACATCGTCTTCCAGCGGGATTCGTATACGGCGTCCATAGCAACTTTGTCGAGCTTCGCAGCGTCTACGCCCGGCTCTCCCTTGATGCGGCGCGCCGCAGCATAACGTCCGGTCACTGCGCCGTCGTTAAACAGAAGAACCTTTGCATCCTTGTCAAGGCCAAATTCTTCTCCTCTATATACAGGCATATCCGTTACAATGGTCCCCGGCGAGTTCTTTGCCAGTTCATATGCTTCTCTCAGTGTCGTTACCTTTACTACGTTGTTGCCGTAAAAAGCTCCCTCGATGATGGAACGGGTTTTGGAAAAGCCAACTTTTCCGGCGCCAATTTCTTCAATTGGGTAATACGCTTTTGTTGCCATGAAATTTTCCTCCTTCAATTATATATCCTGAAATATACCACTTATCAATATACACTATGTTCTGTTTTTGTCAATCGTTTTTACAAAATTTTTATACTCTTTCCCCTCAGGAAAAGTCCTGTTTTGAAAAGGCTTCCGGCAAAAGCGCCCCAAGCGAAACGATTTTATATTCCGCTCTGTTTTTTACCAGTATGACAGAAAAGCGCTCCGGATCGCAAAATTCCGCCATCACCTGTCTGCACACGCCGCACGGAGCCAGATACGCCTCTTTGCCTCCCACGATGGCAATCGCTGCAAATTCCTTCACGCCTTCGGAAACCGCTTTAAAAAACGCCGTGCGCTCCGCGCAGTTCGTCGGCGAAAATGCCGCGTTTTCAATATTGCATCCGCGATAGACCCTCCCATCCGCAGACAAAAGAGCGGCTCCTACGCAAAAGCCGGAGTATGGCGCATACGCATATGCGCGCGCCGCGTACGCCTCTTCCACCAGTTTCCGCGCATCCCATTCCTGCATGGAAAAACGCCTCCTTCCTGTTTTTGCATTCTTTTACGGACGCCGGATGACAGAGCGCGCAGCGCTTGTCCCAATCCGGGCGCAGCCTTCCGCAAGAAACGCCTCCATCGCCTCTCTGCTTCGTATCCCGCCCGCCGCTTTGATCTTTACCGCGGGACCGATCTGCGCTTTCATCAGGCGAACGTCCTCCAAAGACGCGCCCGCCGTTCCAAAGCCCGTAGACGTTTTGATAAAATCCGCTCCGGCTTCTGTCACCGCTTTACAGACTGCAATTTTTTCCGATTCTTCCAGATAACAGGCTTCTATAATCACCTTTAAAATCCGATCGCCAACCGCATGCTTTAACGCCGCAATCTCTTCCGACACTTTTTCAAACGCTCCATTTTTGACGTCGCATAGATTTATCACCATGTCAATTTCCTGCGCGCCGTCCTGTAACGCCTGCCTGACCTCTGCCAGCTTGCCCTCTGTCGTGCTGTAGCCAAGCGGAAATCCGACGACGGTACAGATGGTAAGCTCCGGAAACGCCGCATGCGCCCGCCCGACATAACAGGCCGGAATGCAGACGGATGCCATATGATGCTGCATCGCTTCCTCACATAACGCCTGAATTTCCTTCCAGGTCACGCATGGCTGCAAAGCCGTATGGTCCACGCAGGCCAATAATGCTTCCGTATTCACGTTTTGCCTCCTTTTTCTCTGTTCTGTCTGTATCATACCGCAATCCGCAGCATTTTTCCAGCGCATATTGCAGCATTCCGCTACAGACTGCAAAATATAAACAAAGTCTGAATTTTTTAAAATTTTTTTTAATCATTTTTTATTTTTCTTGTTTCAAAGTACAATTTTATGGTATGATAGCAAAATAGACAGAAAGGAGGTCTTATATGCAGACAAATTCTTACAGTGAAATAACGCCGGAAATATTAAAACTCTCCAAACTCTGTGAAGAGACCGCAACCATCAACCCTGCACTGTACACAGAGTTCGATGTCAAAAGAGGTCTTCGTGATGTAAATGGAAAGGGCGTTCTCGTCGGTCTGACTCAGATATCCGATGTCTGTGCAACGAAAATGGAAAACGGCAAGTCCGTTCCGGCCGACGGCAACCTCTATTATCGCGGATACAATGTCAAAGACATTGTAAAAGGAATTGATGACAAAAATCATTTTGGTTTTGAAGAAAGCACGTATCTGCTTCTGTTCGGGACACTCCCGAAAAAGGAGCAGCTGGATGCATTCACATCTCTTTTAAGCGACTATCGCACGCTGCCAACCAGCTTTGTGCGGGACATCATTATGAAGGCCCCAAGCAAAGACATGATGAATACGCTGGCAAGGAGCGTCCTGACGCTGTACTCCTATGATGAAAAGGCGGATGACATATCGCTTCCCAACGTATTGCGGCAGTGCCTTCAGCTGATCAGTCTGTTTCCGCTGCTGTCTGTTTATGGCTATCAGGCGTACAAACATTATCATGACGGCGCAAGCCTGTACATTCACCAGCCCAGGCAGGAATACTCCACCGCAGAAAATATTTTACATATTTTAAGACCGGATTCCAGATTTTCCGCGCTGGAAGCAAAGCTTCTGGACACGGCCCTGATTCTTCACATGGAGCACGGCGGCGGCAATAACTCGACGTTTACAACGCATCTTGTCTCTTCCTCCGGCACAGACACGTATTCTGTGATCGCAGCGTCTCTTGGCTCTTTAAAAGGCCCCCGGCATGGCGGCGCCAATATTAAAGTCGTGCAGATGCTGGAAGACATGAAGGCAACGCTAAGTGACTGGACAGATGAAGAAGAGGTCGGCAACTATCTGCGCGCGCTGCTCAACAAAAAAGCATTTGACCGCGCAGGCCTGATTTACGGCATGGGACACGCCGTATATTCGCTATCCGATCCGCGTGCGCTGATCTTCCATTCCTTTGTGGAACGTCTCTCCAAAGAAAAAGGCAAAGAAAAGGAATTCGCGCTTTATACGCTGATTGAGCGCCTGGCGCCGGAAATTATCGCGCAGGAACGCAAGATCTACAAGGGCGTAAGTCCAAACGTAGACTTTTACAGCGGTTTTGCTTATTCCATGCTCAATCTCCCGCTGGAGCTGTATACGCCGATTTTTGCAATTGCAAGAATCGCGGGCTGGAGCGCGCATCGGCTGGAAGAGCTTTCCTATGGCGGAAAAATCATGCGTCCCGCATACAAATTCGTGGACGAGCACAAAACATACATTCCTTTATCTGAGCGATAATTCAGACATGCCGCGGCGTCCGATTCCAATGGACGCCGCGGCGCGTTTTAAAAGTATCTGTCCCTGCTTTTTCGGATCTGCGCAAAAAACCAGAAACATGCCAGCAGAAACGCCAGCGCGCATATGACGTCAAACGTCTTCCCGAACGCATGCAAAACGCCGTTAAAAAGGCCAAGCCCTCCATACAGCGCCGCAAGCAGGCCAAACAAAAGCATCTGCCGGTAAATCCCTTCGATGCACCCTTCTTTGTCCTTGCACGATTTCTCTTCCGCGCCAAATAACAGCGGACACACTTCTTTTGTACGCTTCATGTTCCATGCGGCCCATACAAGATACAGGCCAAATGCCGCAATCACTGCGTCAAATACAAGCATCACATGCATCGTCATCCCTCTTTCCCATTCCATTTTCGGAATTCTCTTCTATCATAATACATAATTTCAACTTTTTGCAAACATTTCAACAGATAATGATTGAAACTTTACCGGGTATAGTATAAAATACTCATATCACATCTTAAAAAGGAGCGTTGCAATGAATCTGAAAGATGCAAAAATATTAATCAGTGATGATTCCATTTTAGTCAGAAGCCAGTTAAAGGACATTCTCTCTTCTATGGGAGTCAGCAGCATAATAGAAGCCTCAAACGGCCAGGAAGCCGTGGAACGGTATCAGGAACACTCACCGGACATCGTGTTTTTGGATATTATCATGCCCGTGAAAGACGGACATGCCGCCATATCTGAAATCAAAGAAATCAATCCGGACGCAGACATCGTCATCGTATCCTCAGTGGGGACGCAGTCTCAGCTGAGACAGGCAATTCAGCTTGGCGCAAAAGATTTTATCCAGAAGCCGGTCAACAGCTGGCAAATCGAATCTATTCTCAACGACCGATTTGAAGGGGGCGCTTAAATGTACGCACAATTTTTTGGAAACTACCTGCTTAGCAAGCACATCGTAACGGCAGAACAGGTCATTCAGGCAATGGAAGAACAGCATATCCGGCATTTAAAACTTGGCACGTTGGCCATTCATGCCGGTTTTATGACGCTTGCACAGGTAGACAACGTATTGATGCGCCAGAGCCAGATGCAGGGCAGACGGCGCTTCGGTGAAATTGCAGTCGAAGCCGGATATCTCACCAACGAACAGCTCGAAGAGCTTTTGAACCAGCAGATTCCGATCTATCTTCTGATTGGAGAGCGCCTCGTAGAAAACGGCGCTCTGACCGAGACGCAGCTGGAAGAGCTGATTCTTTCCTATCAGAAAGAAAACGAGCTGCTGCAGCTGGAAAATGCCAGCACGCATCAGCAGAATCTGGATGCTTTATTCCGCAATCTGTTTTTGATTACGTTTTCCGATATTCCGGATTATCTGGTCAAATACCTGTCCCTGATGTTTAACAATCTGATTCGCCTGATTGGAGAAGATTTTATGCCGCTCAATCCGATTCTCTGTCAGGAATACATCACAAATCACTGTTATGGACAGATTATCAACGGAGAGCATTCGCTGACCTCCTATATGGATATGGAAGAAGACGCCGCCATCGCTTTTGCATCCCGCTTTGCCGACAGGGAGTTTAAAGTATGCGACGAATATGTACAGGCTGCCATCGGCGATTTTCTGAACATACATAACGGCCTGTTTACAGTAAATGTTTCCAACGAGGACTCCGTCGAACTACAGTTAAATCCCACGGTGAATCTGGAGAATACGATGTTAAGCAGCACGTCCAATATCCTGCATCTTCCCATTATCTATCCGTTTGGAAAGCTGAACATTCTGATTAAATTATAAGATACATGTAACAAAAAGGAAGGGCGCAAGACCCTTCCTTCTTTATATGCGCTTTTGCCTAAACCGATGCGCCGGAATGCATCCGTCAGATATGCAGAAACTTCCTTACGACAGATTCCATCCCGTCCGTTTCGCACACACCCTCGTGCAGCGTTTTGGCATCCCGGATGGATGCAATTGCCGCTGGAACTTCTACATGCGCCAGGCGGCTTAAAACATCAACCAGTTCAAAATCCGTCATGGACCCACATGCATTCGGATCAATCGCATGCACCACGCTTCTGGTAAATTTAAACGGACTTGCAGTGGACGCGATGATCGTCTTCGTCTGCACATCATGCGTCTCTTTCCGATATTTCTCATACACGCACGCAGCGACGGCCGTATGCGTATCGATCACGTATCCCGTCTGTTCATACAATGCCCTTATCGTCTGCATCGTCTCTTCTTCCGTTGCGTAGTTTCCATAAAAATCAGAAAGCTGCGCCTTCATCTCCGCCGTGATCTCATATCTGCCCGTCGAAGAAAGCGACTGCATAAAAGAACGATTCTTTTCGGCATCATTCCCGGCAATATGATAAATCAAACGCTCTAAATTGCTTGAAATCAAAATATCCATAGAAGGCGACGAAGTCAGGATGAAATCACGGTTTTTATCGTATGCGCCGCTGCCAAAGAAATCACTGAGCGCCTTGTTTTCATTGGATGCGCAAATCAGCTTTGCAATTGGAAGGCCCATCTGCTTTGCATAATACGCCGCGAGGATATTGCCAAAATTACCGGTCGGAACCGTGACGTTGATCTGCTCTCCTTTTGCGATGACGCCCTTTTTGTACAGCCTTGCATATGCATAGACGTAATAGACAATCTGTGGAACAAGACGTCCGATATTGATGGAATTTGCAGAAGAAAACTGATACCCTGCCACCGCCATCTCTTCTGCAAGCGCCGCATCGGAAAACATCTGCTTTACGCCGGTCTGCGCCTGATCAAAGTTGCCGGCAATGCCTACGACAAGCGTATTTTCCCCTTTCTGCGTCACCATCTGCCGTTTCTGAATCGGGCTTACGCCGTCTTTGGGGTAAAAAACAATGATTTTTGTCCCCTTGACATCTGCAAAGCCTGCAAGCGCCGCTTTTCCGGTATCGCCCGAGGTCGCCGTCAGAATGACGATTTCGTTCGTAACATGATTCTTCTTTGCAGCCGTAATCAGAAGATGCGGAAGAATGGAAAGCGCCATGTCCTTGAACGCAATCGTAGAACCATGAAACAGCTCCAGATAACAGGCGTCTTTTGCCTGTACAAGCGGCGCGATTTCTTCCGTGTCAAATTTATCGTCGTATGCGGCGTCAATACAACGCTTCAGCTCCTCCTCCGTAAAATCCGTCAGGAACCTGCTCATAACCGCATATGCCGTCTCCTGATAGCGCATCCCGGCCAGTGTATCAAGATCTATGTCAAGGGTCGGAATTTCCGTTGGTACAAACAGACCGCCGTCTTTGGCCAGCCCTTTTAAAATCGCCTGAGACGCCGTTACCTTCTCATCTGCATTTCGTGTGCCTGTATAGTGCAATTCCATTTCTTATCCTCTTTTCTCTTATTCTGTGCGCTCTATGCTTCCGTCTTCCGCAATCCGCTCGCCTTCTCCAACCTGCGGCGCGCTCTTTCTCGCGTCTTCTGCCGCTTTTCGCTCCGCTTCTTCCCTGGCTTTTTCTTTTTCCTCGTCATAATAAGAATATGCGTTTGAAATCTTTGTATTCTCCGCAGTCAGACGTACTTTTTCCCGGTAATACGCAATCACCGGCGTGTTCACTTCCACCATCTCGTACAGCTTTGCGGCTTTCTCTTCCGGCATATTGACGCAGCCATGCGAACCGGACGTCTTATAAATCGTCCCGCCAAATTTGCCATGCCTCCAGGAAGCGTCATGAAATCCTACATTATAGGCAAATGGAATAAAATACGTTACGTCGGATTCGTAATCTTCTCCTTTTAAAACGGCAGGGCTTTTCTTATATACAACTTTAAACACGCCGTCCGGAGATCCGTTGCCCCGGCTGATGTTTCCGGATACGAAATCCGATTCCAGTTTCAGGACGCCTTCTTCAAAGTACCACAGATGCTGGTTGGTATAATCCACCTCGACATAGGTGCTGCCAATGTCATTTTTGGTGCGGCTGACCGCCGTCTGAGAATAAACGGGCTCCCGCGTCTTTGTTTCGCCGTTTTTCACCTCTTCGATCAGCTGCGCGCGTTCCTCTTCCTTGTCGATAACCCAGCCGTAATCGCCGCCGCCAATCGTAACGGTATCGCCCTTTGCCGTCAGAAACTCCCGTTCATCCCCATATGTATTATATTTGCTTGCCAGGCTCTGCACGTATGCGGCGACCTTGTCTTCGTGAAACGTCACGTTATACGCTTCATCCACCGTAATCCAGGATGAAATCACGCCTGCGTCCACAACCTCCTTGTCTTCTCCCATGTCATATGTAATTTCCGCGCCGAAATACGACTGTATTTTGGCCATGCATTCCGTCAGCGTCGCATCATCCGACGTCACGGCAGGATTTTCATAGAGATCGTCGGTAAATGTAAATTCCGACTCCCCGGCGTCAACGGCCGCTTTCACTCTCGCAAACAGCCGATCGGCAATCAGATAGCTGCCTCTTTGCTCCGGCACAAGCTCATATCCTGCATCCGTCATCTGAATGCTCGCATTCTCCGGCTTTTTCATCTGTTCTTCGTTCAGACAGTCAAGCGAAAAAACAGCTTCCCGAAGCAGACTTTCATCATAGGTAATGCTCTTTTCCATTTCCAGCTTCTTTTCTTTGGAAATCTCAAACGGCCAGAGAAAAGACTTCTGCCCTTCAATCAGCTTTTCTTCTTCTCCCTGCGGCCGATAGTCATACGCAAAGGCATTGCCGGGAATCTGGTATTTGTTCCCGTCCCTGTCATACATCGTAAGCAGATAGTCTTTGACTTCCATGCGCAACTCTTCGATCGTTTCCTGTGCCGTCAACCCGCCGACCGCAATATCTTCAATGCTGGTCTGATAAAAGAAATGCGAGCGGAAAAACACGCCAAAAAACACATATAACCCAATTATCAGAAACAGGAAAATCCCTACAGCCAACAGCAAAGACCTGCGTAATACATGCGCTTTTCTTTTTCTGCGACCCATATGTTCACTCCTTTTTATACATTTCATGCCAAACGCCGCAGCGCCCGGGTCCTTTCAAGTATACTCTATTTCGGTGGAAATGTGGACAGGAAATTTGATTTCTGTAACATTTGACGAAGACTTATGCAATTTACTTCCTGTTTATATACGGAATCAACCCTCCGCTGTCAATGATCTTCTGCATAAATTCCGGAAACGCCTGCCCCTGATACGTCTTTCCCTTCGTCTTATCCGTAATGACGCCCGTATCAAAATCCACTTCCACCTCGTCTCCCGCTTCGATCTCCTGCGCCGCCTGTGCGCATTCTACAATCGGAAGCCCGATGTTGATCGCGTTCCGGTAAAAAATCCGGGCAAACGTCTCTGCGATCACGCAGCTTATGCCCGCCGCCTGAATCGCAATCGGCGCGTGCTCTCTCGATGAACCACATCCAAAATTCTTTTTCGCTACGATAATATCGCCAATTTTCACCCGTTTTACAAATTCCGCGTCAATGTCCTCCATACAATGAAGCGCCAGCTCTTTTGGATCGGAAGAATTCAGATATCTTGCCGGAATGATAACGTCGGTATCTACATTGTCGCCATATTGAAACACTGTCCCACATGCTGCTTTCATATCGTCCTCCTCCTTTACGCCATTACTTCGTCCGGCCCTGAAAGTCTGCCCGTTACCGCGCTTGCCGCCGCAACCGCAGGGCTGGCAAGATAAATCTCCGAAGACGTATGGCCCATACGTCCCACAAAATTACGGTTCGTCGTAGAAACGCAACGCTCATGCTCCGCTAAAATCCCCATATATCCGCCCAGACACGGTCCGCAGGTCGGCGTGCTGACAATTGCGCCCGCTTCAATAAACGTCCGAATATATCCTGCCTCCATCGCGTCCAGATAAATCTGCTGCGTTGCAGGGATTACAATCGCGCGCAGACCTTTTGCGACTTTTCTGCCGTTTAAAATTTCAGCCGCAATTTTCAGATCCTCCAGACGACCGTTCGTGCATGAACCGATCACAACCTGATCAATCGGAAGATTGCCCGCTTCTTCAATCGTTTTCGTATTCTCCGGAAGATGTGGAAATGCAACGGTCGGCTTTAACGCGCTTAAATCAATCGTATATGTTTTCTCATATACGGCGTCGGCATCCGCCTCATAAATCCGGTACGGACGTGTGGAATGCTCCTTCAGATACGCTTCACAGACGGCGTCCACCGGAAAAATGCCGTTCTTGCCGCCGCCTTCAATCGCCATATTCGCAATGGTAAAGCGATCGTCCATAGAAAGATGGCGTATGCCGTCTCCCGTAAATTCCATTGACTGGTACAGCGCGCCGTCCACGCCGATCATACCTATAATATGCAGGATAATGTCTTTTCCTGAAATCCACTTTGCCGGCGTGCCGGTCAGATCAAAGCGGATCGCGGAGGGGACTTTAAACCATGCTTTTCCGGTCGCCATGCCAGCCGCCATATCCGTGCTGCCCACGCCGGTCGAAAACGCGCCGATGGCCCCATATGTACAGGTATGCGAATCCGCTCCGATGATCACGTCTCCGGCAACGGTCAGGCCCTTTTCCGGCAGCAGCGCATGCTCAATCCCCATTTCTCCCACATCGAAATAATTTGTAATTTCATGCTTGCAGGCAAATTCCCGCACGCATTTGCAGTGCTGCGCCGACTTAATATCTTTGTTTGGCACAAAATGATCAAGCACAAGCGCAATCTTGTCTTTATCAAAAACGCCCTCTGTCTGCATCTTCTCCATCTCATGAATGGCTACAGGCGACGTAATGTCATTTCCAAGCACAAGATCCAGATCGGCCTCAATCAGCTGCCCCGCCTGTACGGACGCAAGGCCGGCGTGCGCTGCAAGAATCTTCTGCGTCATTGTCATTCCCATCCGGTATTCCTCCTTATCACTCTTTTTCATTCTATGCTTACGTTCCGGTTCTTATTTTTCACCATCCGCCATAAAAACCGGACAGCGGGATAGGCATGCCAAAAACCCCTATCCCGCTGTCTGACGGACGTTTTGTCTGGTACAAACACGCCTAATTATTAATCAACTTATCTTCTTCATTGTTCCAGCTGTACAATTTGCGAATTTCTTTCCCAACCGCTTCTGAGGAATGCTCCGCAGCCAGCTTGCGCATTGCCTTAAAATGCACTTCCCGTCCGGCCGGAGACATGTCCAGCAGAAATTCTTTTGCAAACGATCCGTCCTGAATATCTGAGAGAATCTTCTTCATCGCTTTCTTTGTCTCATCCGTAATAATTTTGGGTCCTGTAATATAATCGCCATATTCCGCCGTATTGGAAATGGAATACCGCATCCCCGCAAAACCGGACTGGTAAATCAGATCCACAATCAGCTTCATCTCATGAATGCATTCGAAATATGCGTTGCGCGCGTCATATCCCGCTTCTACAAGCGTTTCAAAGCCCGCCTGCATCAAAGCGCATACGCCGCCGCAAAGCACAGCCTGCTCGCCGAACAGATCGGTCTCCGTCTCTGTGCGAAACGTCGTCTCAAGCACGCCCGCTCTTGCGCCGCCAATGCCAAGCGCATAGGCCAACGCCAGATCCTGCGCTTTCCCCGTCGCATCCTGTTCCACTGCGATCAGACAGGGCACGCCTTTTCCTTCCTGATATTCCGAACGCACCGTATGGCCCGGTCCCTTTGGCGCAATCATCGTTACGTCTACGTTTGCCGGAGGCACAATGCAGCCAAAATGAATGTTGAATCCATGCGCGAACATCAGCATATTTCCTTCGCTCAGATTCGGCTCAATATCCTTTTTATAAAGATCCGCCTGCTTCTCGTCATTGATCAGAATCATAATGATGTCCGCTCTCTTTGCAGCTTCGGCAGCGGTGAACACTTCAAAGCCCTGTTTTACCGCCTTCTCCCACGACCTGCTGCCTTCGTAAAGGCCGATGATAACGTTGCAGCCAGACTCTTTCAGATTCAGCGCATGCGCATGTCCCTGACTGCCATAGCCGATAATCGCAATCGTTTTGCCTTCCAGTAATGATAAGTTGCAGTCTTCCTGATAAAAAATTTTTGCTGACATTTGATATATCCTCCCGTTTATTATTGTATATGATAAGATGCCGCACAAGCTGCCCTAATCCAGATATGTTACGTCTGCGGAGCCTCTTGAAAGACCGGTCAGACCGGTCCGCGCCAGTTCTAAAATCTCATAGCCCGCCAGCAGATCCATAAAAGCTTCCAGCTTTTCCTGCTGCCCGGTCAGCTCAATCACCATAGAATCATGCGTCACATCGACGACTTTTCCATGAAAAATTTCCGTAACGTTTAAGATCGCCTGACGATCCGTATCTTTTGCCCGGATCTTCACCAGAATCAGCTCCCGCGTCACCGACGTCCCATGCTCCAGCTTCTTGATGTCAAGAACGTCTTCCAGCTTCGAAAGCTGTTTTTCGATCTGTTCCAGAATCAGTTCATCCCCGCTTGCCACAATCGTGATCCGCGTATACTTTGGATCCGCCGTCACACCGGAAGAAAAACTGTCAATATTATAGCCTCTCCTGCTGAACAGGCCAGATATGTGGCTGGTAACGCCCGCCGTATTTTCAACCAGCAGCGACAGAGCCTGTCTTCTCATAAGAAAACCTTCTTTCTTTGCTTCACTTATCCGAAATCATTCTAGCACAAATGCCTGAAAAGTCAATAGTTTTAAACATGCTTTTGGCCGGTCTGCGCCGCTTCCTGTCCGCTCAGATTCCTGTGCAGAAGCTTGTGCTCTTTTCCTTTCAGAAAATCCTGATACAGCGCTTCGATGGCCGGATTTTTATCGGAGGATTTGATATTGCAGTCCTGATCCACCTTGTAAATCCCTTCCATGCGCCGCTGCTTCGTTCTTGGCCCGGCCGGTCCCGGCTGTCCGCCTCCCATAATGCAGCCGCGCTTGCAGGCCATAACTTCCACAAAGTCGTACGCCGCCTCTTTTGCTTTGATGCGGTCCAAAAGCTTTCCGGCATTTGCAAGTCCGTTGACAACTGCGATGCGGACGCTCCTGCCGCCATGCTCGATCGTAGCTTCCTTGATCCCTTCTTCTCCGCGCACGCCGGTAAACGCAATGTCACGCAGCGTCTGATAATCCTTCTTTTCGGACAGCCGGCGCAAAACGGCCTCCGTCACGCCGCCGGTCACGCCAAAAATCGCGCCGCCGCCGGAAGCCAGCGAAAACGGCATATCCGCAGATTCTCCCTGAATTTTGTCAAACTGGATGCCCATCTGCTTTATCATGCGAATGATCTCCGTCGTCGTCAGCACAAAATCCGTATCCTGTCTTCCATCCGTAAAATTATCGCTCCGCAGGATTTCTCCTTTTTTGGCGGTACACGGCATAATGGATACGACCATCGTCTTTTTGCCTTCTTTTTCATCCTGCTCTTTGTAATACTCCTTGAGCACGGCGGAAAACATTCCCTGCGGAGAACGGCAGGTAGAAAGGTTGCCGGCAAATTCCGGATATTTGTTTTCACAGTATTTCACCCAGCCCGGACAGCAGGAAGTGAAAAGCGGAAGATTTTCGCCCGAAGCAAGACGCTCTGCAAACTCGGCCGATTCTTCCATAACCGTCAGATCGGCGGAAAAATTCGTATCGTAAATTTCATCAAATCCCATGATACGCAGCGCTTCCACCAGTTTTCCAAACGAGTTTTCGCCTTTTTTGATCTGGAAATGATCGCCGACCGCGATACGGACCGACGGAGCCACCTGCGCGATCACGCGAATGTTCTTATCTTCAATTGCATCCCACACTACGGTAACGTTGGAACGCAGGGAAAGCGCCGAAGTCGGACATACGGCCGCGCACTGTCCGCAGCCAACGCATTCCGTTTCGCTGAGCTTTTTCCCAAATGCCGGCGTTACCTGCGTCTTGGAACCGCGGAACGCAAAATTGATCGCGCCCACACCCTGAATTTCATCGCACGTCCGCACGCAGTCGCCGCAGAGAATGCATTTGTTCGGGTCCAGCACAATGCTTGCCGAGCTCATATCAATCGGCCGCTCTTCCTTCGTATTCGGGAAGCGAACGTCATGCACGCCTACCCTGTACGCCAGAGACTGCAGCTCACACATGCCGTTCTTATGGCATACCGTGCAGTCCCTGTCATGCGACGCCAGCAGAAGTTCAATCATCAATTTCCGATAGCTTTGAATCCGCTTCGTGTTGGTATAGATAACCATGCCCGGCCGCGGCTGCTCGGAGCAGGACGCGAAGATCCTTCCCCTGTCATCCTCCACAACGCACATGCGGCACGCCCCGTATATGGAAAGCTCCGAATGGTAGCAAAACGTCGGCAGGTCAATGCCGGCCTTGCGGATCAGGGAAAGTACGTTCTTCTCCCCCTCTATCGGTATCTTTTTCGTATCTATCGTAATATAATCCATGCTGTATTTTCCTCCTAACTTCCTGGTGTTCCTCCATGCCCTGCGGCGCTTTAAGAGAAATCCTTTACGATCGCGCCAAACGGACAGTTCTCCATACATGCGCCGCATTTGATACAGACGCTCTGATCAATGGCGAACGGTTCTTTTATTTTGCCGTTTATCGCGTTCACCGGACAGTTCCTTGCGCATTTGGAACAGCCCTTGCATGCGTCAGGAAGAATCTTATAACGCACAAGCCCATGACAGGTGCCCGTCCTGCAGCGCTTATCCACCACATGCTCAAGATACTCTTCTCTGAAATTGCGAAGCGTGGAGAGCACCGGAAGCGCCGCGCTTTTTCCAAGCCCGCAAAGAGCCGTGTCTGTAATTGCCTGTCCCAGCTCTTCCAGCAGCTCCAGGGACTCTTCCGTGCCTTTTCCTGCGACAATATCCTCTAAAATATCCAGCATGCGCTTCGTGCCCTCGCGACACGGCACACATTTGCCACAGCTTTCATTCTGCGTAAAATTCATAAAGAAGCGCGCCACTTCCACCATGCAGGTGTTCTCGTCCATCACGACAAGCCCGCCGGAACCAATCATCGCGTTTAACTTCTTCAAAGAGTCAAAATCGAGCGCAACCTCCAGATTGTTCGTCACAAGACAGCCGCCGGACGGCCCGCCAATCTGCACCGCTTTAAACGGCACGTCCTGTTTTACGCCGCCGCCGATGTCATAGACGATCTTGCGAAGCGTCGTCCCCATCGGCACTTCGATCAGACCCGTATGCTTTACGCTGCCGGTCAGCGCAAACGCTTTTGTTCCGGGACTTCCCTCCGTTCCGATCGTGTGGTACCACGCAGCGCCCTCCGTAATAATCATCGGCACGTTTGCATACGTCTCTACGTTATTCAAAACCGTAGGCTTTGCAAACAGACCCTGCTCCACCGTTCTTGGCGGCTTCGTCCTCGGCATGCCGCGCTCTCCTTCAATCGATGCCGTCAGCGCGCTGCCCTCCCCGCAGACAAATGCGCCCGCGCCGCGGTTGATATGTATCTGAAATGAAAATGACGTGCCCAGAATGTTCTCTCCCAGAAGCCCCGCTTCCTCTGCCTGTGCAATCGCCGTTTTCAGACGGTTGATCGCAAGCGGATATTCTGCGCGCACATAAATGTAGCCCTTCGACGCCCCGACCGCATATCCGGCAATCATCATGCCCTCCAGCATTTTATGCGGATCGCCTTCCATTACGCTTCGATCCATAAACGCGCCCGGATCGCCCTCGTCGCCGTTGCAGACGACGTATTTCTCCTCTGCGTTCTGACGCGCCACCTGCTTCCATTTGTAGCCGGTCTGAAAACCGCCGCCTCCTCTGCCTCTTAAATCAGAATCGGAAATTTCTTTTACGACGTCCTCTGGCGTCATGTCAAACAGCGCCTTCTCCAGCGCCTGATAGCCGCCCACCGCAAGATACTCGTTGATATTTTCAGAATCGATATGGCCGCAGTTTTTTAACACCAGCCTTGTCTGCTTCTCATAAAACGGAATTTTCTCCTGCGTTTCGTACTTCACGCCGTTCTCTTCATATAACAGCCGTTCCACCGGACGGTCGTTGCGAATCGTCTCTTCAAAAATCTCTTCGCAGTCTTCCTCCGTCACTTTTACATAAAGATAATTTTTCGGCTCAATGCGAACGAGCGGACCCATTTCACAAAATCCGTGGCAGCCGCTGCGCTTTACCCCCGTATGCGCCGCTTCTTCGCCAAACTCGACCTCTACGCCTTCTTCTTTTGCCGCCAGTTCCACAAATCTGTCGTAAATTTTTGCAGAGCCTCCGGCCAGACATCCCGTTCCTGCGCAGACTAAAATGCGGTGCGTCTGTTTCTTCATCGCTTCTTTCGCTTCCAGGCGTTTCTGTTGCAACTCTTCTCTGTTTTTTACTCTCATTTTGCTTCTGCACCTTTCAATTCTTCAAATAATTCATGTACCTTCTCCGGCGTCATGGCCGGATGCACCACGTCGTTGACCGTAAGCACGGGCGCAAGCCCGCATGCGCCAAGACACGATACCGTCTCCAGCGTAAAAAGCATGTCCTCCGTCGTATGCTTCCCCTTCTCCAGTCCGGTCTCTTTGTAAATCTGGTTGATAATAGCCGTCGATTTCCGGACATGACAGGCCGTGCCGTCACAGACGCGAATCACGTATTTCCCCTTTGCTTCAAAGGAAAAGTTTTCATAAAACGTTGCGACGCTGTACGCCTTTGCTTCGTTAATGCCAAGCCGTTTCGCCACATAGCTTAAAAGCTCCGGCGGCAGATACCGATAATAATTCTGGATATCCTGAATAATCGGAATCAGAAACCTCTGCTCCGTCCCATGCTGGCCGATGATTGCATCCGCCCTGTCGAAATAAGATTGTTCTAACATGCTACCCCTCCATTTATTTTTTGTCTTTTGCAAGACTTGCTGCCCTCTGTTTTTCGCTATCTTGGTATCGAAATCCGGTTGATAATCTGCTGCGCGATACATGCCATCCCTTCATCGTTCGGATGCGCGGCAACCACCTCGTTTTCGATTGCATGCTCCGCTCCGTCCGCGCCGGATACGACCGTCCCGACCGGAGATTTATAAAACGCTTCATACCCCTCAAGAAAGGCCGTCATATCCACAAAGGAAACCCCATAATACTGACATGCCGTCTGTTTGGCCGCTTCAATATCCTCTGATGGCCAAAGCGCCTGGCCCAGCATCAGAATCTGCGCATCCGGCGCCAGTTCTTTGATATATGCCACCAGATTCAGATAATCCATGCCAAGCGTTTCTCTGAATTCTGTAATATTCTCCCCCGTCTGTATCGTAACAAGGTCGGTGTGCGCTCCAAAATATTCTCTGTAATCCTCCAGTACCGCATCGCGCTGCTGCGCCACTTCCCATTTTTTCAGATCCAGAACTGTCGTTGACACCTGCTTTTCCATCTGACCTGACAGCCATGCTGATACAAGATGCACATAATCCTTCTCCTGCGAAGAAGCCGCCATGCCCCAGCTTCCCCACCAGAGTCCGTCCTGCGCTTCATTACAGGTAATGGAATTCCCAAGCGCAACATAATCAAACGTCTCAACAGACGGCGCAATCGCCTCTGTCTCTTCCGGCTGCTGCGTCTCTGTCTCCAAAACCGCCTGCTCCGTTTCCGGCGACGGCTGCGTCTGCTCCGCCTCTTCGTCCTGTTCCGTAATAAACGAGGACCGCACTTCCGGCTGCGGATCGGCCTCCCGCTTTGCTTCTTCCTGCTTTACGGGAGCCTCCGCCCGTTTTGCGCCCGTTGCATCCTGACATCCGGCAAGCAGGGTCAGCATGCCAAAAACCAGCAGCATTCCATAGATTTTTCTTTTCATATCAGACCTCTTTTCTCTGAAACAATGCGCTTCGCACACAGCGTCGGATGTTCTCATTATAAGAAAATTATGCCGCAATTATAACATGCGGATGTGAAATTGATGTGTCCTGCAGCCCGCATCGCTTCTGTTCCGACTCTGCCGACGAATCAAAATTCGATACGCACACCAAAAAGAACCATTGCTTATTCAGGGATCAACAAACATACGAAAGTATAAAGACACGAATAGAATTGAAAAGAAAGGAACGCTATACTGCTTCTATGTAAAATAAAAGTCGGGGTAACAGGATTCGAACCTGCGGCCTCACGGCCCCCAGCCGTGCGCTCTGACCAAACTGAGCCATACCCCGCTAGAAAATATTATAACAGATTTTTCAGAAAATGGAATACCTTTTTTTATATTTTCACTTCCGACTCGGCCTCCTGTTTAAATTCTTCCAGCTGCAGCGGATTCATCTGCGGCAGTTCTTCCAGCGAATGGATGCCAAAGCTGCGTAAAAACTCTTCCGTCGTTCCAAACAGCATTGGTCTGCCCGGCGCGTCCAGTCTGCCAAGCTCCATCACAAGGCCGTATTCCACCAGCTTGCTGACGGCATGGGCGCAGGATACGCCGCGGATTTTTTCAATTTCCGCTTTCGTCACCGGCTGTTTGTACGCAATGATGGACAGCGTCTCCAGCAACACGTCTGTGAGCGCATGCTTTTGGGGCTGTCTGGCAATTCGAATCAAATAGTCGTATGTCGTCTGGCTTGTGCACATCTGATAAGATCCTTCCAGTTCCAGAATGCGCATGCCGCGGTCCTGCGTTTCGTATTCCTCGGCCAGCGCCAGAATCAGGCGCTTTGTCTCTTCGGAATCCAGCTCAATCGCCGCCGCTATTTTATCCAGCGCGACAGAAGCCCCCATCGTAAAAAGTATGGATTCTATAATTGCCCGATATCGTTTTTCTTCCATTTCCATCCTCCCGTTACGCGGCTTCTTTTGCTTCAATTTCGATTTCGTCAAAAAGATGTTCCTGCACAATCGTGATTTTCCCCATCTTCATCAGCTCCAGCACGGCCAGAAAGCTGACGATCACCTCCATTTTGCTGCTCTGCGTTTCCAGAAGGCTTCGAAAGGAAAACCGGCGATGCACAGCCGCGTATGCTTCCAGCTCCGCCATCTTCTCCGGCAGAGACACCTCTTCTTTTTCGATTTTTCCAAACCCGGCGCGGACACGGTCGATCTTATTTTCCTGTCTGCGCATAACGGATGTAAACACGCCATGCAGCTTCGAAAGCGTCAGTCCGTCCACAAGCGCTTCCAGATCGACAGGCTCTTCGTACGCCAGTATTTCGGCGGGCACGGTCGATTTTTTAAACAGCATGCGCTCCGCGTCGATCTGGCGGTCTTTCAGCTCATACGACATGCATTTATACATTTTGTATTCCAGAAGCTGCCGCACCAGCTCGGCCCTCGGATCTTCTTCCTCTCCGTCTTCCTTTTCTTCCGCCGGCAGCAGCATCTTTGACTTAATGGAAAGCAACGTAGACGCCATGACAAGAAACTCACTCATAACATTTAAGTCCTGCCGCCTCATTTCCCGAATATATTCCAGATACTGATCTGTAATTTCCACGATCGGAATGTCATATATGCTGACTTTGTTTTTCTCCAGAAGATGAAGCAGCAAATCAAGCGGCCCTTCAAATGTTTCCAGTTTTACCGTCAGTTCCATAAATCCCTTCCCCCGTTTCTTTCCTGCGCGCATTTGCAGTCCGTGCTCTATTCTAGTTGATTTTGCTTTCAATTTCAAGTTTCGGTCATAAATTTCCCAAAATCCGCTTAGACTGTAACAGAGAATTTGTAACGATTTACGGAGGTTCTATGATGCATTCCTTCTTATCTCTTCTGCTTGGCTTACAGCTTCTGCTTTCCGCTTTCCTGTCCCCCCTTTCGATACAACGGCAGACAGATGCATTCTGTAACGAGGCGGAAACTTCTACCGAACAGCCGGCCGCCGACGCTGCCCTGGCAGCTTCCATTACCGCGCCAAACGCCGTGCTGATGGAAGCTTCCACCGGAACTGTGATTTTCGAAAAAGATTCCCATACGGCAAAGCATCCTGCCAGCATTACCAAAATCATGACGCTGATTCTGATCTTTGAAGCGCTCGACCGGGGCAGCATTCATCTGACCGACACGGTTACCGTGTCCGAACACGCCGCGAGCATGGGCGGCTCCCAGGTCTTTCTGGAAGCCGGCGAGACGCAGGACGTGGAAACGCTGATCAAATGCATCAGCATCGCAAGCGCAAATGACGCATGCGTAGCCATGGCAGAGTACATCAACGGCAGCGAAGAATCCTTTGTCGCGGACATGAACGCCAAAGCGCAGGCGCTTGGCATGAAGGACACCACGTTTGTCAACTGCTGCGGACTGGACGCAGATGGCCATATGACGAGCGCATACGACGTTGCGCTGATGTCCAGAGATCTGACGGTAAACCATCCTCAAATCCACGACTATTGCACGATCTGGATGGATACCATGACGCACGTGACGGCAAGAGGCTCTTCGGAATTTGGCTTAACGAATACGAATAAGCTGATTCGTCAGTACGAATACGCCACCGGACTGAAAACCGGCTCGACCGGGCTTGCAAAATTCTGCGTCTCCGCAACGGCAAAAAAAGACGGCCTGAACTTAATCGCCGTCATTATGGGCGCGGAGAATCCAAAGGAGCGATTTGGCGACGCCATCGCCCTGCTCAATTACGGTTTTTCCAAATGCAGGATTTATACGGATGAACAGAAAGAAGCCCTGCCGCCTCTGCCGGTCAAAAAAGGAACCGCAGACAGCCTTACGCTTTCCTTCCAGCATCCATTCCAATACGTCTCCACGGACGGCGCCGACTTTTCCTCCATCCAAAAAGAACTTTCTCTTCCGGAAGAGGCAACCGCGCCAATCCGAAAAGGCGATAAGATCGGGGAAGCCGTTTACCGGATCGGCGCAGAAAAAATCGGCTCCGTCGATATCGTCGCTGCAGACGACATCGCGAAAGCCGAGTTAAAAGATTATGTGAAAGAGGTGTTCCTGCGGTACTTTTCCTGAGCAGACCGTCAGTCAATGTTTACAAACTGATGCGTCCGGTCGGCCTCTGCTTTGGATTTGCGGTACCAGTAATAATCTCCCTGGCCCTTTCCGTAATTTTGTATTTCTACGTCTACATCGTAATAATACACACTGCCCTCAACGATTGCATAATTCCAGGAATGCGGCGGCTTCGTGCCGTTTCGGTTCAGATAAAAGCCGCTGCAGATTCCCGCCTCCACGCCCACATGGTTGCACAGGATTTTAAAAATTGCAGCATTGTCCGTACATTCGCCGACTCTGCGTTCCATACACCACGACCTGCGAATCAGGTTTGCATCGTGGTTGTAAATCAGGCCTCCGTTCCGGCAGAGAAGATCCGTAGATTTTCTGTAAGATCTGATTTTCTTTCCAGAGGAAGACAGATTGAAATATGTACGAAACGTGCCTCCTTCCCCATAATGCGCATGCTTCTGGTTCACGGTCATCCAGTGATAAATCCGACGCACTTTTTCATCTGCGCGCATGGAGCTTTTGATTTTCGCGGCTTTGCAGATCTGCTCCGCCATATAGTCCACCTGCGCGTCACCCGTCAGAATAGGAGGCGTCACGGCATCGGCAAGTCCCCTTCTGCCGGATGGCGCGCGCGAAGACACTTTGCATTCGCGCGACTTCTCCGCTAAAAGCCCGCCCGTTTCCTTCGATAAAACGGCGACCTCGACCCGATATCTGCCATTTTTGACAAAACGGCCGGACGATACGCCCGCTTCATTCCTGGCCGATGGCTTTCCGTTCCACTTATAATCGAAAAAGCCGCCCCGCATGCCCGCATCGACTGTTTCAAATACGCATTTTCCTTTTGCATTATAAATCCGCAAACGGATCTCTGACGCAGCCCCCGTCGGATTCACATACGATTTGATCCGCAGATAATTGTTTTTGCCCGGACAAAACCCCTTCCTGCCAATCGAAACCGTAAACCCTTCGATCCATCCGTCTTCCTGCGCCCTGGCCCATTCCGGCAAAAGAAAAACAGACGCCAGACAAATCAGCGCACACAGCAGTATCTTTATAGAACCGTTCTTTTTCATTGCATGCTTCCTCCCATGTAAAAACCTCGTTTCACAGCAGCGGCGCAAACAGCCGCAACACGCTTTGCAGCGCCTGAATCAGAATATTTCTTTTCCTGCAAAAATCCAACGTCATTTCTTTTGACTGCGCAATCGTCTCCAACGCGTCTTCTCTGACCTGCAAAACCGCCTGCGACCGGTACAAAAACACGCCGCATTCAAAATGAAGATACAGGCTTCTGTAATCCAGATTAACGGTTCCAACCGTCGCAACCTTATCGTCACAGACGAAGCATTTTGCATGAATAAAGCCCGGCGTATACTGATAGATCTTTACGCCGCTTTGCATAAGCTGTTCATAATACGACTGCGTCAGCAAAAATACAAATCTTTTATCTGGAATCTGCGGCGTTACAATTCGAACGTCAATGCCGCACTTTGCCGCATTCTGCAACGCGACGATCATTTCATTGTCCACAATCAGATACGGCGTATAGATATACACATACCGCTTGGCATGGTTAATCATATTCAGATAAATATTTTCTCCGACGTTTTCACGGTCCAGCGGCGTATCGCTGTACGGCTGTACAAAGCCGTCCTCCGCATTTTCTTTTTTGTGGTAAACCTCCGGCAGAAACCTTAAATAATTTTCGGAAGTCTGGCGAATGTAATTCCACATTTCCAGAAACATCGTCGTCAGGCTCCAGACGGCTTCGCCTTTCACCTCTATCCCGGCGTCCTTCCAGTATCCAAAGCGTTCCTTTTGATTGATATATTCATCGGCGATGTTGATACCTCCGGTAAATCCTACCTGACCGTCCACGACAAGGATTTTCCGGTGATCCCTGTTGTTTAGAATAGTGGAAAGGATCGGACGGAACGGATTGAACGCGGCGCATTCGATGCCCGCGTTTTTCATTTTTCTGGAAAAATGACGCGGCAGCGTTTTGATGCAGCCGACATCGTCATAAATCAGACGCACGATCACGCCTTCTTTGACTTTGCGCTCCAGTATTTCCAGCATAGACTGCAGCATAATGCCGTCTTCAATAATAAAATATTCCAGAAAAATAAAATCCTCGGCCCGCTGCATCGCCCCGATCATATCTGCAAACATCGCTTCCCCGGAGGGATAATATTTTGTTCTGGAATTCCGATACAATGGAAATCTGGCCCAGTCCCGAATGTAACGCGACTGCTGCGCCACGCCGGGATCTTCTTCTTCCAGCGCTTTCATTGCGATTGGATCGACCGGAAGAAATGCCGTAATTTTTCTGTGCACCGCATCCATGTGCTCTCTTGTCCTCCGTGAAAGCTGCGATTTGCCAAATACGGCGTACAGCGCAATGCCAAGCACCGGAATCGCCAGTATAATCACGGTCCATGCAAGCTTATAGTACGGATTGCTCCAGTTGTTGATCACGACCAGCACATAAAAAAAAGCAAGCAGACGAATTGCGATTTCGACAAACGTATAACGGGCGCTGAAATCATACAGCATCCAGAACAGCCATCCAAACTGCAAAATGATCGCAAGCGCCACTATAAACAATCGATTAAACATCATACTTGCAATCCGTTTTATCACAAAGCCGCCTCCTATCTCTCTTTTGTCTCCTATTCTACAACAGACGGTTCAAATACACAACTCCCCAATAGTTTTGCCCGCCCGCTTCATTTAATACAACTGCGCGTTCATACAGGCGCAGCTTTACCTGCGCCGGCGTCATCTTTGGATGCTTTTGCAAAAGCAGCGCGATCGCCCCGGCAATGACGGGAGCCGACATTGACGTGCCGCTTTTGATTTCATAACCGCTCCCCCGTGCCGAACAGCTTTTCACCGCCGTCCCCGGCGCTAAAATCTCCGGCTTTACCACACAGCATTCCGTAGGGCCTCTGCCGCTGTAGCCTTTTTTCAGCCCTCTTCCATGCCGGACATAATCGTCAATGCTGCCGACCGTAATAATGCTTTTACACTGCCCCGGTATCGTGACGCTGTTTTTGCCCGGCCCGTTATTTCCCGCCGCGGCGACCACCACAATGCCGTGCTTCCATGCCTTTTCAACGGCCGCCATCAAATGCGTTTTTTCCGCTTCATCCGCCGTAGGCAGCATGCCAACCGATATGTTCAAAATCCGGATATTATACTGCGCCCGGTTTTCAATCACATAATCGATCGCTTTTAAAACCTGCTCCGTATTTCCGTTTCCTTTTTTATCCAGCACCTTTGTCACAAAAAGGCCGCTTTCCGGCGCAATGCCCGCATACATCCCACGGCTCATCCTGCCGCTCCCGGCAATAATGCCCGCCACATGCGTGCCGTGCCCGTTATCGTCATATGCCCGGGTCCTTCCCTGTGTAAAATCCGTAAATTTCAAAACCCTGCTGTCAAAATCCGGATGCAGCATGATGCCCGTATCCATCACGGCAATCGTAATGCCGCGTCCGGTAATGCCTTTTCTATGCGCGTCGTCCGCCCTCAGTTTCTTCCGAACCTGATTCATTCCATAAAATGCCCTTTTCTTTTATGGTATGCGTCAGAAGCAGAGACGTTCCGCAACGCGCGCGTTTAAAAATACGGCGGCATACGCATCCCACTCCGTATACTGCCGTATTGCCACAGACTGACTTCTTTGCAGATTTGGTCCGTTATTTCATATATTTTGCAACGTCCTTCATAGAAAAGCTGAGCCTTCCCATTTTGTCTTTCCCAAGACATACGACGGTTACTTTATCTCCAAGCGTCAAAACGTCTTCCACACGATTGATGCGCTCTCTGGAAATTCTTGAAATATGGATCATGCCCTCTTTTCCCGGCGCAAATTCTACAAATGCGCCAAATTCCTTAATGCTGATGATCTTTCCTTTCAGAATCTGTCCTTCTTCAAAATCCGTCGTAATCATCTTTATCATTTCGATCGCCTGATCCATCGCCGTCTGCTCCGTGCCGCATACGGAAACGGAACCGTCGTCGGATATGTCGATCTTAACGCCTGTCCGCTCGATAATTTCATTGATCGTCTTGCCCCGCTGTCCGACTACGTCGCCAATCTTCGCCGGATCAATCTGAATCTGCGTAATCTTCGGCGCATATTTGCTCAGCTCGCTTCTGGGCCTGTCAATGGCTTTGGACATACATTCATCCATAATGAAAAATCTGGCTTCCCTTGCCCTTGCGATCGCTTCTTCCACGATCGGCCGCGTCAGGCCATGAATTTTAATATCCATCTGAATCGCCGTGATGCCATCCTTCGTTCCGGTCACTTTAAAATCCATATCGCCAAAGAAATCCTCTAACCCCTGAATGTCGGTCAGCACCAGATACTCGTCATCCGTCTCTCCCGTCACAAGTCCGCAGGAAATGCCGGCCACCATTTTCTTGATCGGAACGCCCGCCGCCATCAGCGCCATACAGGAAGCGCAGGTCGAAGCCATCGAGGTAGAGCCGTTTGATTCAAACGTCTCAGACACCGCGCGAATCGCATAAGGGAACGCTTCTTTGGACGGAAGCATGGGGATAAGCGCACGCTCCGCCAGCGCGCCGTGTCCGATTTCACGCCGTCCCGGGCCTCTTGACGGCTTCGTCTCGCCTACGGAATACGACGGGAAATTATAATGATGCATATAGCGCTTCTCTGTAATGTTTTCATCGATGCCGTCCACCTTCTGCACCTCAGACAAAGGAGCCAGCGTCACCACGTCGCAGATCTGCGTCTGTCCCCGGGTAAACATCGCGGAACCATGCACTCTTGGAATCAGATCCACTTCCGCCGCCAGCGGACGGATTTCATGAACCGCGCGGCCATCCGGACGCTTATGGTCTTTTAAGATCATCTTGCGCACCGTTTTTTTCTGATACTGATAAACGGCCTCATCCAGTACGGCAAGCCATTCTTCGTTTTCCGCAAACGCCTCGGCAAGCCTCTCCGTAATCGCCCGTATATTTTCCTCCCTTACCTGCTTCTGATCCGTAAATACGGCTTCTTCCATCTCTTCCGGCGGCACGATTCTGCGTATCTCTTCAAACATCTTCTCCTCAATTGCGCAGCTCGTATAGGTATGCTTTTCCCTGCCCACCTCTTCTACGATTTGATTGATAAACGCAATCACGGTCTGATTGACGTCATGCGCCATATAAATCGCTTCCAGCATCTTATCTTCCGGAATCTCATTGGCGCCCGCTTCAATCATAATCACCTTCTCCGCCGTCGAAGCCACGGTCAGCATCAGATCGCCATTGTCCCACTGCGCCTGCGACGGATTGAGGATAAATGCTCCGTCCTCCATGCCAACCTGCGTCATTGCGCACGGCCCGTCAAACGGAATATCGGAAATGCTGGCGGAAATCGCCGCGCCAAGCATCGCCACAAGCTCCGGACGGCATGCCGGATCTACGCTCATCACCATATTGTTTAACGTCACGTCGTTCCGATAATCCTTCGGAAACAGCGGACGCATCGGACGGTCAATCACGCGCGCAGTCAAAACGGCATTTTCCGACGCTTTTCCCTCTCTTTTGTTAAAGCCGCCCGGAATCTTGCCTACGGAATACGTCTTTTCCTCAAATTCCACACTCAGCGGGAAAAAATCAATACCGTCCCTCGGCTTGTCCGAAGCCGTCGCCGTCGATAACACGGTCGTTTCCCCATAGTGCATAAACGCGCACCCATTTGCCTGTTTGCCGACTCTGCCCACGTCAACCGTAAGCGTCCGTCCGGCAAGCTCCATTGAAAAACTTTTGTACATGTCTTTTCTCCTTCAATAATTCCTTACAAAAATAGAGCGGAAACGACCCCGCCCTATTTTGCATAATGTTTTACTTTCTGATTCCCAAACGTTCAATCAAAGAACGATATCTTTCGATATCCGTCTTCTTCAAATAAGCCAGCATGCCGCGCCTCTGGCCTACCATCTTCAAAAGTCCCCTTCTGGAATGATGATCCTTCTGGTTCACTTTCAGATGCTCGGTCAGCTCCTGAATCCTTGCCGTCAGAATCGCGATCTGCACCTCCGGCGAACCTGTGTCGCCCGGCGTCCTTGCATACTCAGCGATAATTGCCTGTTTCTTTTCCTTTGCGATCATAATGATAATTCCTCCTGTTTTTTAATCGCCCAAACTGCATAAATACTCAGCAAAAGGTCGGAGTGTCCATCTGCCGAATATGGGCTAATTTCATACCTTCATACTATACCATACGCTATCTCGTTTGTAAACTGTTTTTTCATATCTTTCTTTGTCTTCCTGCTGTTTTGCTTCTTAATATTTTTCCACGATCCCGGTTATACTAACCGTATCAAAATTTCAGGAGGCCAGCATGAAAGCAACCGACAAACACAAACGCATCCGCACCGCCCCAAAAGGCGCCTGGGAAGCCGGCGTGATCAACGAAGAGAAAAAAACTTCCAAAAAACAGCGCCTGAATGCCATCACGACAGACCTTCAGGGAAACGGATACCCGGTAAACAAAAGAAAACAGGACGATATCTGATCCATTCCAAAAACGGCTGCGGCGCAATGTTTTTCCTTATAACATGCGCCGCAGCCGTTTTCAAACTTCACATTCCCCTCCTCTCCCACCTAGTACATCGTTCGACAAATAACTGGATCAATCACGCAGAATGCTTTTTTGAGTGTGCAGGTCAAAAAACGTAGGCGTAGCGGGCTACGCTGAGGATTTTTGACCTGTACAATCGAGAAAGCAGGCAAGTGGTTGGTGTAGTTATTTGCGCAACGATGTACTAGAATTGACGCTGCACGCTACATAGACTACAATACAAAGCATCTTAAAAAACTTCCGGAAAACTTCGAACCTTTCCGGAAGTTATTACAATGTATGAGTGAAGGGCAAACATAAGACGTCTTATAAGGTGAATCATATGACAAAAACAGAACTGGAAAACTGCATCTGGGAATACGGAACCGATATCTATTCTTTTTGCAGGAATATCACGCAAAACGCGCAGGAAGCCGACGATCTGTATCAGGATACGTTTTTAAAAGCAATGGAACTGCTTTCGGAAATCAGCTACGAAAAAAATCCGAAGAGCTACCTGCTCTCCATCGCGCTGCGTCTCTGGAAAAACAAAAAGCGAAAATTCGCCTGGCGAAGCCGGATCGCAAACGTCATTTCCATCACAGACGAACTGGATCTGGACATCGTAAGAGCTTCCGCTTTTCTTCCGGAATCGGAACTGATCAAAAAAGAAGAAACGGATCTGGTACGTCAGGCGGTAAACCGTCTGCCGGAAAAATACAAGCTGCCAATCCTGCTCTTTTATATGGAAGATTTACCGGTGGCGCAGATTGCTTTTGTATTAAAAATCCCCGTTGGAACTGTAAAAAGCCGATTGCATCAGGCAAAAAAATTATTGGAAAAAGAACTGGAGGTTGTTTTAGATGAAAAATATGGATGACATCTTAAAAACTGCCCTTACTCCAAAAGACGAACCGAACTACTGGTTGAACCAGAGCATTCTCTCACAAGCAAAGGAGGCAAAGCCTATGAAGAAAAGGAATCCAAAAAAATTTGCAACCGTCGCATGCTCTTTAGCGCTCGCGCTTGGCATCGGCTCCATCTCCGTCTATGCCGCATGGAAATACTTAACGCCTGACCGTATAGCTGAAGAAATCGGCGAAAACCGGCTGGCAGAAGCGTTTTCCGGTGAAGACTCCGTATATATCAATGAAACGCAAAGCTGCGGCGGCTATGATATTACGCTGCTTGGCATCACAACCGGAGAAAATCTGACCACTTATAAATATATGACCGGTGATTTCAGCGTCATGTCCGCGTCTGAAGAAAATACCGAAGCGCTGGATCAGGCGAACAATTCCGGCATGAAAGAACACAACGACAGAACCTACGTCATGTTTGCAGTCGAGCATGAGGGTCTGTCTCAGGAAGACTTTTATTCTGACCCCGGGTTTACTGCTTTCCCGATCGTTGCAGGGTACGATCCGCAGGCCTGCATGAGCATCCTGCAGCATGGCAGCGGCGAACAGCGCATTGTAAAAGACGGCAGCTTTTATCTTATGTACGAATGCGACAATCTGGAAATATTTGCCGACAACAACATTTACATGTGCATCTCCGACGACCTTCCTGAGTTCAGCGAATACTCCTATCTTTATGACGCGGATGCGGGCACAATCGCCAGAAATGAAGAATATGAAGGATTAAACGCATTGTTTTATCTGCCGCTGGACGCTTCCAAAGCGGATCCCGCTACGGCTCAGGCAGCATTGGACGCATATGAAGCGCGCCTTGAAACAATAGAGAGCACACCGGAGCCTTCTCATCCGGAAAGCGTGCAGAAAGCGTTCGATTTTGCGGATCAGATTACGCCGGAAAATATCGACGAGCTTGCAACGCCTCTTGAGGGTGAAAACGCTACGATGACATTTACGCCGGACAATCAGGGAAGATACCGTATTGAAATTACCGATCCGTTCGGACAGACAACAAGCGCCAGGATGACGAGAGAAGGCCTGTTTCCCGATGGAACGACAGAGCAGATTCACTCTTACGGCATTTCAAACAACAATCCTGACACGCTGCTGCTTGGATATTATACATTAAATGCAGACGGAACGGTAACGCTGCAGCTCTATTCCCCAAATTTACCGGAATAGTCCAAAAAACATACGGGCGCAGCTCCGTCTTTTGACAGACGGCAAAGCCGCGCCCGTTTCCTGATACAGGTGAATCTTTCTTTTTTTCCCAATTCGTGCTATACTTTATTGTGAAAGGGTTTTCTCATGGATGAAGCGGCAGACCGCATTTCATCCATGCAGCAAACGTTTTTTTCTTTCATATCATAATCATACTGGAAAAGGAGAGGTTCAAACGTGGTTGAAAGCAAAACAGGCTTCCGGAAACGGGAAGCCAGACGAAGTCTTAACTGGAAGATATTAAGAAGCACGACGCTTAATATCCTGATACTTGTTGTGGTATGCTGCGCAATTATGGCAATGTCAATGCAGTCTCTGGCAAACAGCATTTTGCTGGACACGTTGCAGCCCATGGCAAGGCAGTCGGCAAAAACAGTGGAAGCCAACATCCATATGCTGGCGGACCGGATGATGAAGATTGCAGATGATCCCCGCATGCATTCCGACGACGCGCAGACGACGCAGGAAAGCCGTAACGAAGTTTTAGAAGAGGCGGCTGAAATTTATGAGCTGTATACGATTGCCCTGTATGACAAAAACGGCAAACTGCTTCAGGGAGTCGGAGACGCGCCGGATAAACTAAATGAAACTTTTTTTTCCTTTTTGCAGGAAACGGATAACCTGACTACGGATTCTTCTACGATTTCTCAGGGAAAGCCCGGCATTACCATGGGAATGCCGGTAAAAGAAAATGAAGAAACTGCGCTTTATGTCGTAGGCGTCTACAAGTACGACGCATTAAACGACGTAATTGACAGCATCAATCTTGGAAAGCACGGCATGGCCTATATGGTCAATCGGGAGGGAATCGTTACAGCGCATCCGGATGAATCGCTTATCCTGGAACAGAGTACCTTAAAGGAGCTCAGTCACGACAATGCATCATCTTTAAGCGGCGTGACGACCGGCGAAACCGGCGCGACGGAATTTACCGCAGAAGGCCAGAATATACTGGCGGCATTTTCTCCCGTCCGCGGAACGCAGTGGTCGCTTGTGATCCAGATTCCAAAATCCGATTATAACAGCCTGATCCAGTCGGCAATGATGGCAGCCATTTTGTCTACGCTGGCAGTTCTGGTCGTATCCATCCTGCTCGTGCTTCATCTGGCGCGTTCGATTTCCCGCCCGGTGAAACACGTTACAAGCCGGATGCTCGCGCTTTCGGACGGTGACCTGCATACTGAAATAAAGCACGCCCATTCGAAGGATGAACTGGAGGTCCTGACAAAAACGCTGGATAGTACCGTAGAAAGCGTCAATCGTTACATATCCGATATCCAGCAGGTCCTGACACAGATTGCAGACGGCAATCTGCGCGTCGAGCCACAGGTGGATTACAAAGGGGACTTCGCCTTAATCCGCACAAGCCTTCGTACGATTATTCAGTCTATGAATGAAACGATTGCCGGCTTCCGTTCCGCAGCAGTACGGCTTGCCGATATGTCGGAGGAGTTAAAAGGACAGTCCGGTCAGCTGCATCAGGCTTCTCTGGAACAAAATCGATCAGCGGAAGAATTGGTCTGCGAGGTGTCCAACGTAAAGGAACAGCTTTCCGGCGTGTCAAAAAGCAGCAGCCAGACCCGCACAAAAACGGAAGAAATCGTTCAGCGCGTGCAGGAAGCCAATACGCGAATGGCATCGCTTTCCAAAGCGATGGATGACATCAGCGCCAACGCACAGGAAATCACAAAAATCGCCAAAGCCATTGAAGACATTGCATTCCAGACAAATATTCTTTCTATCAACGCTTCGGTCGAAGCAGCCCGCGCAGGCCTGGCCGGAAGAGGCTTTGCCGTTGTAGCGGAGGAAGTGCGGCAGCTGGCTTCCAGAAGCGCGGAGGCGGCGAAAAACGCATCCGACATGGTAGAAAGCACAAGAACGATTATTCAGACTGGCGTGAAGCTGACGGCTGCAACGGCCGGTTCCCTCGCTGACATTTCTTCTGTTTCCGATGAAATCGGCGAAATTACCGACCATCTGGTAACGGCAGTGCAGGGTCAGGAAGGCGCGCTGGCAATTATGGAAGAACGCATCGATACGATTTCTACCATTACGGATCACAATCTGCAAAACGCCGAAGGAACGGAACAATCCAGCGGACTTCTTGCAAGGGAAGCCGAAGCGCTTTCGGCTCAGGTAGGAAAATTCGTGTTAAAGGAGGGCGAAAACAAATGAAGCGAATCTTAAGTTTGGGCCTGGCCCTTATACTGTTTCTCACGACGTTTACGGGCTGCGGCAGTTCAGACGGACTTCTGGACGGTTATTATACGGCACAGGCTGCGGATTTCCATCATGGATGGAAAGAATACATCACGATTATGGTCAAAGGCGGAAGCATTGTCTCCGTAGAATATAACGCGGAAAACCCAAGCGGCTTTATTAAGAGCTGGGACAACGCCTATATGCAGAACATGCTCCATGCCGCCGGCTCTTATCCGAATGCATACACCCGTTATTACGCCGGGCAGCTTCTGGAAACGCAGAATGAACACGACATTGACGCATTAAGCGGCGCAACGTCATCTTACGGATCCTTTCAGAAGCTGGCTGCGGCGGCCATCAAGCAGGCCATGCAGGGAGATTCCAGTATCGTCATCGTTGACACATCAGACGGAACCGAGGAATGACGGCGTCTTTCTTCACAACAGGAGGGAGCCAGACGGCTCCCTCTTTCATATGTTCCCTAATGCAGATACACGTACTTGTTCGTTTTCGTTGACCAGGCATACAATGCGCCGGAGGTTCCTCTAATCTTCCCTTTGTTGCAGATTGTCTCCACATACACATAATATGTCTTTTTGGAATTTAATTTTTTTCCTTTCCATTTTCCGATTGTTGCGCGCGTGCTTTTCGCCTTGAGGCTTTTCACAGATTTATAGCCCTTATTGCTTTTTTCCGACATATAAATTTTATATCCCGTCGCGCCATCTACCTTTTTCCAGGAAAGGGAAAGCGTTCCTCCTGAAAGCTTCATTTTGCTGATTCTGGCCTGTGGAATACAGTGGATCACTCCTGTGGAAGAGTAATTCTTCTGCCCGCCAAACAGCGTATACGCCCTTGCCTGCACCGTATAGACATTGTCCTTTACCTTATCAAAAAACGTGCTGCTGCCATATGTAATTTCTTTCTTCTGTAATTCTTTTCCCTTTTTGTCGCATAACGACACTTCATACCCTGACACGCCCGATTTTGCCGTCCATTCGATTTCCAGCTTATGGATAAGATAATACCAGGACTTCTGACGCAGCCCCTCCATCTGATCTGGAATCGTAACGGCGTCGTATAACGTTTTTCCAATGCTTTCTTTCGTCCCGTCGGAGGCTTTTACCTGTATGTAATATTTCGTTCCGTCTTTCAGACCGGACAGCGTATACTGCATTTCCGCCGTCTTTCCGGCCAGAATGTAATCCCCGCTCTCTCCCAGCTCTTTGTAAGATACATGATATTCTACCGCGCCGTTTGAAGGCCCCCAGGCAACTGTAATCGCATCCTTTTCGGCAGCCGTCTGTTTCAGATCCGATACCGCCGGAACATACCCCGCCGCCTGTGCGCCGCCTGCTTTCAAAACAGTCAAAACCCCTGCCAGCAAAACAAACGCCAGCGTTTTTACTATACGATTCTTTTTCATGGATATCCTCCTCCTTTTCCTTTCAAATAAAAAGCGCACTGGCTCCAGAACAGGAACCCATGCGCTTTGTTTGCTTTCCTTTTCTACTGCTCTTAATTCAATAATCTTACGACACAAACCGGTGAACGGTAATATGCATTGGAAATCTTAATGCCCGTTCTTTCAGAGCTTGCATGTACAATCTGACCATTGCCAATATAAATCGCCACATGACTGATCCGACCGCCGCCATAGAAGAACAGATCGCCCGGCTGCGCTTCGCTTGCGCTGATCCTTCGGCCGCAGTTTGCCTGCGCCGCAGAAGAATGCGGCAGATAAATGCCGTATTTTGCAAAAATCGACAGTGTGAATCCGGAACAATCCGCGCCGTTTGTCAGGCTCGTACCGCCCCATACGTAAGGATTGCCGACAAACTGGCATGCATACGATACAAGATCTACCTTCACATCCGAAACGCCCTGTCCGTATTTTACCTCCGTCATCGTCATCGCCTTATTCAGCTCATTCGATACCGTTACATAATCGGCGCTGACATAGCCTTCCTCACTGTCAACGCTAACTTTTAACCATTCTCCCTGATCTTCGATGACTTCCACTTCTTCGCCTTCCGGCATCAGAGCCAGAATTTCACATTCCGTATTCGGCTCTTCCCTGACGCGCAGCGTCGTCGTCGTACAGGTCGCAATCGTAGAAGAAACTTCCGGCGCATATTCTCTCGCTTCTGCGCCTGTCATAAGAAATTCACTCTTTACATAGCCAGTCACTTCACCCGACTGAATCTGCGTCCACTCGCCTTCCGTCCCAAGTATCTCACATCCCGCGTTGCCTGGCATCTTGCCAACCAGCTCCGCGTCCTCGCCCGCGCTTTCCCGCACGTTTAAGTTGCCCTCTACCTTAGCAATGCCAAGATTTGTATATCCACAGGAGCCATCCTGCCGGCCCGAAGCCGTCATCGCGTCCTCTCCTTCTGAAATCGTCGCTTTGGCTACCGAAACGCCGATGCAGTCCGCCAGCGTTGACGAAATGCCCGCATTCGATTCGGAAGCATTCTCCATATTCGCCGCAATCCGCTCGGATATGCCGGCCGTCATTCCTAAAATCCCTGTCGCGCGCGTCTGCACCGACATCGTGATAATCATTGCTCCTGCTGTAAATAACCCTACTAATCTCTTATTTCTGGATTTCATAAATTCCTCCTGAGATATTTCTCTCTGCGTAGTTATCGTGTATGAAAAGTATAGCAAGAGTATATAACAATGTCAACATATATTTGTAATATTTGTGTAATAATTTATTCCATAAAAAATATCTTTTTGCATCTGCTGTTTCAATTCTTCCAGCGAATCAAACCTTCGTTCCGGCCTGACGCCTGTCAGAAACTCTACTTTGCATTCCTCTCCATAGATATCGTCCTCAAATGCAAACAGATGCGTCTCAATTCCTACGGGATTTTCCCCTTCCACCGTCGGCTTAACGCCTACGTTGGTAATGCCTCCATACGCCTGACCCGGCCGGCTGCACAACGTAGTCCGCGTCACATACACGCCATATGGCGGCAGCAGCTTTTCTTCCGACGGCAGCAGATTTGCCGTGGGCACGCCAAGCAGCTTTTTTCCGATCTGATTTCCGTACACGACGGTCCCCTGCACAAAATAACAATAGCCAAGCAGCTCATTGGCGTGCGCAATCCGACCGGCCAGAAGCTCTTCCCGCACATACGTGCTGCTGATCTCCCTTCCGTTTTCCTTTACTTTATCCACTGCCTCGACCGTATATCCATACTGATCCGCAAGGCGAAGCAACAGCCGGTAATCTCCCCTGCGGCGATATCCGAAACGAAAATCCGTTCCAACCACAATGCCTTTGACATGCAGCCGGTTTACAATCTTTTCTGCAAACGCCTCCGGCTCCATCTGCCGAATGGCTTCCGTAAACGGGCATTCCAGAAGGTAATCCACGCCATGCGCCGCAAACAGATTTGTCTTTTCCGCGTTCGTCGTAAGCATACGGCCCGGCGCTTCGCCGCAGATGCGGCGGCCCGGCGGCGCATCAAACGTAAAAATCACTGTTTTTTGTCCCGATTTCTTTTTTTTCTTCAAGCATTCCACCAGACGCTCATGGCCCCTGTGGATTCCGTCAAATTTCCCCAACGATACGACCGTATCTTCCGGAATGTAAAACTCTGTTGTGCCTCTGATTACTTCCATCCTACTGTATTCCCCACTTTGCGGTATCTTTCTTTATAAGAACATTTTTTCCGGCCGATAAGCCTTCCTCTTTGCATCGTAACGAAACAGTCCCACAAACCGCCCGTCCGCATCATACATCCGACACAGGCCCGCCGCAGCGTCTGCATCGCCGTCTATGCGCTCTATGGGAAGAGGCGCGCCATTTTGCAGCGGCTTTTCCATTCCTCTTTGCGCAACGGCTTTCGGATAGTGCAAAAGCGCCTCATCCACCGGCAGAAACAGCTGCTCGCGCGTGCGGCCCAATGCATCCGTTCCGTTCATAACCGCCGCGATCTCTTCCAGACGCCAGGCGTCTTCTGCCTTAAAACCGGCCGTCTGCCTGCGAACCAGCCTGTCCATACAGCCGCCGCAGCCGGCCCGCGCTCCAATATCATGACAGAGCGTGCGGATATAGGTTCCTTTCGAACAGCGCACCTCCATCGTAACAAGCGGCAGCGCCATCGAAAGCACGCGAATGGAACGAATTGTAATTTCTCTGGCCTTACGTTCCACTTCTATGCCGGCCCGCGCCAGATCGCAGAGCTTTCTGCCGTTTACTTTCAGCGCCGAATACATGGGCGGCACCTGCGTCTGCCTCCCGACAAAGCCCTGTATGATGTCGCAAAGCGCTTCGTCTGAAATCGCAGGCTCCTCTTCCCTTAACACACGCCCTGACATGTCCTGCGTATCCGTCGTAACGCCAAGCCGCAGCACGGCCTGATAGACTTTCTCCTGCTCCATCAGATACGCGCAGGCTTTCGTCGCTTTTCCTACGCAGACGGGCAACACACCTTCCGCATCCGGGTCTAACGTCCCCGTATGGCCGATCTTTTTCTGTTTCAAAATGCCGCGCAGCTTCGCCACCACGTCAAACGAGGTATAGCCCGCTTCTTTGTATACGTTAATGATTCCGTCCATTCCCCTGCCTCACAGCTGCTTTTCCATTTCCTCCACAAGCATGCGAATGATCGCTTCCGGCGCGCCCTGCATCGAACAGCCGGCCGCCATCACATGACCGCCGCCGCCAAACTGCACTGCAAGCGCAGCCACATTGACGCGCCCGTTGGAACGCATGCTGACCTTATAGCCTTCTTCCATTTCATACAAAAATATGGCCGCCTCCACGCCCTTTGTCACGCGCATCTGGCTGACGATGCCGTCCAGATGTTTCGGAAGCACATGATATTCGGCCATATCCTGCGCCGTCACAAATCCTGCAATCACCTTTCCTTTTGCATAAAGCCGGCTTTCCTGCAGCGCTTTTCCCATAATCCGGTTTTGCTCATACGTCTTTGCATAAAACGTCTCGTCCACAATTTTCGTAAAATCAATGCCCTGCTCCATCAGAAATCCGGCAATCCGCATCGTCTTTGCAGACGTGCAGGAATACTGGAAAACGCCCGTGTCATGCACGATGCCCACATAAATGCATTCTGCAATCGCCCGGTCGATCTGCGCTTCGCCAATCAATTCAAAAACCAGCTCTGACGTAGAGCTTGCATGCGGAACAATGTAATTCTCATCCGCAAAGCTTTTGTTGCTGATATGATGGTCGATACAGATCGTCTTTTTCGCCGTCCGAAAGTACTTTTCGGCGTCTCCAAGCCGGGCGGGATCGCCGCAGTCCTGCACGATAAACAGATCATACGCCTTCTCTTCCACGCAGGAATGCACGATTTCATCCGCATGCGCCAGAAACCGGAATATGTTGGGAATCGGTTCCAGATACAGCGTCACCTCCACCGAAGGATAAAACGTTCGAATATAATGATACGTTGCAAGGCAGGAGCCGACGCAGTCTCCGTCCGGCCTGACATGTCCCGCAATCGCCGCCGTCTTCACTCCCGCAAGCTGCTCCGCCAGGCTGTTCATAACCGCTGCCCCCTGTTGATTTCATCTATTTTTCTGGACATATCAACGCCATATGCAATGGACTGGTCCAAAATGAAACGAATCTCGGGCGTATTGCGCAGATTGATGTTTTTCGCAAGCTTGCTGCGTACATACCCTTCCGCGCTTTTTAATCCCGCAATCGTATCCTCCTGCGCCTTTTCGTCTCCCAGCACGCTGATATAAGCCTTGCAGGTCTTAAGATCCGGCGCCACCTCCACCGCAACGACGCTGGTCAGCGGATGAATCCGCGGATCTTTGATTTCTCCGCGGATGATATGGCTCATCTCCCGCATAACCTCTTCGTTAACTCTTGTATTTTTAATGCTGTTTTTTCTCATATTCTATTCTGCTCCATTCTTATCTTGGAACTTCAACCATTTTATAGGCTTCAATCTGATCAAGCTCCTGAATATCTCCAAACCCATCCAGAACCAGACCGCATTCATAACCCGCCCTGACTTCCTTTACATCGTCCTTGAATCGCTTCAAAGAAGCCAGCTCGCCGTCAAACAGCTGCGTTCCTTCTCTGCTCAGGCGAACCTTGCAGCCACGCTCGAACGTTCCATCCAGCACATAGGAACCTGCAATATTGCCCACGCCCGAAGATTTGAAAATCTGGCGCACTTCCGCATGGCCCAGGATCTTCTCTTCGAAAATCGGGTCCAGCATGCCTTTCATTGCAGCCTCCACGTCTTCAATTGCATTGTAGATGACCTTATACAGCCTTACGTCCACGCCTTCCCGCTCCGCCGTCGCTTTTGCGGTCGCATCCGGGCGTACGTTAAAGCCAATGATAATCGCATTGGAAGCGGACGCCAAAATAACGTCAGATTCATTGATTGCGCCGACGCCGCCGTGGATGACTTTCACGATAACCTCTTCATTGGACAGCTTCACAAGGCTCTGTTTTACGGCCTCCACGGAGCCCTGTACGTCTGCTTTTACAATCAGCTTCAGCTCCTTGACGTTGCCGGACTGAATCTGGCTGAACAGATCGTCCAGAGACATTTTGGCTTTCGTCTCCTCTAAAAGACGCTCTTTTCCTTCCGAAATAAACGTCTCTGCAAAGCTTCTTGCCTCTTTTTCCGTATCGGTCGATACAAAGACTTCTCCTGCATTTGGCACGCCGCTTAATCCAAGAATTTCTACGGGCGTGGATGGTTTTGCCTCCTTTACCCTCCTTCCCTTATCGTCAAGCATCGCGCGCACTTTGCCGTAGCAGCTTCCACAGGCAATCGGCTCTCCTATTTTTAACGTACCCTTCTGCACCAGAATCGTCGCCACCGCGCCGCGGCCTTTGTCCAGCTGCGCCTCGATGACAAGCCCTCTCGCATTTCGGTCCGGATTTGCCTTTAATTCGCACACCTCCGCCGTCAGAAGGATCATCTCAAGCAGGTTGTCAATGCCCTCGTGCGTATGCGCCGATACCGGACAAAAGATCGTGCTGCCGCCCCAGTCTTCCGGAATCAGCTCATATTCCGAAAGCTCCTGCTTCACGCGTTCGATATTCGCGCCCGGCTTGTCAATTTTGTTGATTGCTACAATAATTTCAATATCCGCCGCTTTCGCATGATTGATCGCTTCAATCGTCTGCGGCATCACGCCGTCGTCCGCCGCCACAACAAGGATCGCAATATCTGTCGCATTGGCTCCGCGCATACGCATGGACGTAAACGCTTCATGTCCGGGCGTATCTAAAAACGTAATCGTCTGCCCGTTAATGGATACGACGGAGGCGCCGATATGCTGCGTAATTCCGCCGGCTTCCCGATCTGTCACCCGGGTAGAGCGTATCGCATCCAGAAGCGACGTTTTTCCATGATCGACATGGCCCATAACGCAGACAACCGGAGGACGCGCTACAAGCGTATTTGCCGCTTCCTCTTCTTCCTTCAGAAGCTCTGCAATCACGTCGATTTTTTCTTCCTGTTCCGCAATGCAGTTGAATTCCAGCGCAATCTCTTCCGCCGTAGCGTAATCCACTTCCTGATTGACCGTCACCATCGTGCCCTTTAAAAATAATTTTTTCACGATGACGGACGCCTGCACCTTCATCTTATCGGCAAGCTCTTTGATCGTCACCTTCTCCGGAAGCAAAATGCTCTTAATGACTTCTTCCGCTTTCTCCTGTCTGGGCTGCTGCTGTGGTTTTTTCCTGCCGCCATGCTTTTCCAGATTGATAAAGCGCTCCTGCTTCTTTCCAAGCCTGTCGCGATCCGTCTTGCGGTTTGCCCCCTTGCGGTTGTCGCTGCGCTCCCTTGTCTCTTTGCCGCGCATCTCTTCCGTATTCACGGCAGATTCTTTATTAAATTTGTTGATCTCCCGGTCTAACTTGCCTTTAAATTCTTTCGGATGATTCGAACGGAAGCCACGACTGCCCTTATCGCCCGTATTAGAACCGGCATTCGGGCGATTATTCGAATAACTCTTCTGGCCGTTTTTCTCATATCCTTTTCCTCCGCGCTCTCCCTGTGTGCGGCCGCCTCCCTGGAAGCGGTTGTCATTGCGGTTATTCTGCGTGCGCCCGCCGGCTGCGCCCTGCGGCCGATTGTTATTTCTGCCGCCCTGCGGCCTGTCGTTCTGCCCCCGCTGCACACTTCTTCCCGCTGGCTGCTGCTTCTGATTTGCATAGACGTTTTCGTATACATTTTCTACCGGACGGTTTGCATACACATTTTCTACTGGCGCTTTCCGGTCTGCATATACGTTCTCCACCGGACGGCTTTCGTATACATTTTCCGATGTATATTTTGGTTTTAACGTTCCGTTTTCCGCAGGACTTTTGCGTTCTGCCGCCGGCTGCTCCACAGGCGCCTTGCGTTCTGCAGAGACAGTTTCCACCGGACGGCTCTTTGACGCGTCCGCCGCGGGCTTTCCTTCTTCCTTTAATGGCGTATCTTCCGGTCTGACCGGATTTTTCTGAACGGGCCGTTCTTTTTCCGGATGTGGGCGATCTTTGGGACGTCGCTGCGGCCTGGGCGGACGCTTTAATCCCTGCTGGCTGTTCTGCGGATTAAACACAGCCGTAATGCTTTTCTTTTTCCGCGGCCGCTCCATCGGCGCTTCCGTGCGGTTTTCTTCTTTTTCCTTTTTCTCTGTTTCCGAATTCTTTATGGTCTTATTCTCCTTCTTTTCAAACTGATTTCTTACAAGCGTTATGGACGTATCTTCCAGATTGTTCATGTGGCTTGTTACCTTTATATTCTTCTCAGATAAAAATTTTATGATCTCTTTTGATCCAATATTCAACTCTTTTGCAAGTTCATATACTTTTACTTTTGCCATATACCTGCCCCTCCATTATTCAGTTGTTGTCTGCGCCAGCTTCTTTCGTACCGACTGCGCAAGTCCTTTGTCCGTTATTGCCACAGACGCGCGAAATCCTTTTCCCGTACAATGTCCAAGACTTTCCCTGTTTCCATAAAATATAAGCTCCGTCCGATAAAAATCGCACATGCTCTGAAATTTTTTTTTCGTATTTTCCGATGCGTCTTCTGCAAGGATGACGAGAGCCGCTTTATGGGATTTTACCGCATGTTCCGTCTGATATTCGCCGCCTGCCGCCTTGCCCGCTTTCGAAGCGATTCCAATGATCGATAATACGTTATCCCGTTTCAAAATTTTTCAGCTCCTTTTCAAAATCCACATAAATCTCCTGCGAGACGGTCGCTTTCAAAGCGCGTTCCAGGCTTCTGTGCTTCATAGCGGAAGCCAGACACTCCCGGTTTGGACAAAGATACGCGCCTCTGCCGTTCTTCTTTCCGGTTGCATCCAAAACGATTTCTTCCTCCGCCGTACGAAGTATCCGAACCATCTCGCGCTTGGGCTTCATCTCCCTGCAGCCGACGCACTGACGCATGGGAATCTTTCTATTCATCGTATCCCCCTTCCGCTTTATAGGCCTCGCTTAAGGCTTCATAGGGATAATCCTGCGCATCCTCATATTCCCCGTCGTATTCTTCGTCGTACTCTCCTTCGTACTCCTCGTCGTATTCTCCGTAATATTCCTCATCCTCGTAATCGTTTTCATAATCCATAAAGTCTCCGGCTTCTCTGGCCTGCGTTTCACTCTTGATATCGATCTTAAATCCGGTCAGGCGCGCCGCAAGCCGCGCATTCTGTCCCTCTTTGCCAATTGCCAGAGACAGCTGATAATCGGGAACGACGACTTTCGCCGTTTTTTCTTCCGCATCTGCAATGACCGATATGACTTTTGCGGGACTTAAGGCGTTTTCAATCAGCATCGCCTGATTTTCATTCCAATTGATGATGTCTATTTTTTCACCGCGCAGCTCATTGACGATCACATTGACGCGCGCGCCATTCATGCCGACGCATGCGCCAACCGGATCGACGTCCGGATCGTTTGACCATACGGCGATTTTCGTCCTGCTGCCGGCTTCCCTTGCAATGCTTTTGATCTCTACGATGCCGTCTCTGACTTCCGTCACTTCCGATTCAAACAGACGCTTCACCAGCTCCGGATGCGTTCTCGATACAAGAATCTTTGGCCCCCGGTTCGTGGACTTTACTTCCAGCACGTACAGCTTAATGCGTTCCGTAGGCTGAAAAACTTCGCCTTTGACCTGCTCGCTCTCTGTCAGAATTGCATCGGCCCTGCCCAGATTAATGCTGATATTTTTTCCTGCATAGCGCTGCACGATTCCCGTCACGACATCTTTTTCCCTGCTGTAATATTCATCGTACAATACTTTGCGCTCTTCTTCCCGAATCTTCTGCAAAATCACGTTCTTGGCGTTCTGCGTTGCAATTCGGCCAAATTCTTTGGATCTGACTTCAATATTGACGACGTCTCCCGTTTCATATCTGGAATCGATCATCTTTGCATTTGCAAGATCAATCTCCGTAACGGGATCTTCGACTGCTTCTACGACTGTTTTTTCCTGATATACGTGGTATTCACAGCTTTCCGGATCTATATGAACCCTGATATTGTCTGATTTTCCAAAATGATTTTTGCATGCGGTGATCAGTGAGTTTTCAATGGCGTCCAGCAATGTTTCTTTTGGAATGTTTTTTTCCTGTTCTAATATCGTCAACGCTTCTAACAACTCGTTACTCATTTTCCTATCCTCCTGGTTTATTGTTATTTGCTGCCCCTCGGTGGACAAGGGTACGTTTTAAAAATCAAACGCCTGACGAATCAGCGCGATATCGGTTCTTTCAAATGTCATTTCCTCTCCGTCTTCCATCTGGATTACGATGCGGTCTGCATCATATGCTTTTAAAATTCCCACAAATTCCTTCGCATGGTCAATGGCGCGGTACGTGCGAATTTCCACCGGCTTTTCCAGATTGCGCAGAAAATCCTTTTCTTTTTTCAGCGGCCTGGTCAGCCCCGGAGAGCTTACTTCAAACACATAGGCATCCTCTACGTAATCTTCTCTGTCCAAAATTTCATTCATCTCTCTGGCAACGGCCTCACAGTCGTTGATCGTAATGCCGCCTTCTTTATCAATATAAGCCCGCAGATACCACGTACTGCCTTCCTTTACGTATTCCACGTCGATCAGCTCAAACTGATGCGCCTCTAAAACCGGCAAAATCAGGCGTTCCGTCTTTTCTTCATACAATTCTCTTTTTCTCATACTCTCACCCTCTCTCTGTATAGCTCTGGCATATGGAGCGCCGTAAATGACGTTCTCCTTTTCCAAATAACGAAAAAACGCCCGTCGGACGTTTTTGTCATATGTTTCACAACATAAGTTGAGAGTGGGCTTTGACCCACTCTCAATTCCAATACTTATTCAACAGTATCAGTATAGCGCCTGCATTCGCAGATTGCAAGCCTTTTCTTTTTATTATGCATTGTCTTTTATTACCCTCAGTGGACAAAGGGATACACGCTCCAAGCGCCGCATCGCATATTGACATGATCGGGAAACACATGATATTATAGCTCAGATTCTTCTGGTTTTGCTATAGCGGCAATAACCAGAAATCAGTTAATTTGGAGGATGGGCATATGGAGTATTCAGAGAGCCTTTTTGAACAGGTCGGAGAGGGCATTTCGGCCGCCGGGGCCCATGAGCGGCACAGCGGCATACAAAGCGTTCAGAATCTGGAGGCCGTCATCAACGAGGGCCTTCGCGTCGCCCTGCTGGAGGAGACGCCGGATCAGTCGCTGGAGGTGCTGCTGGAGCGCTTGGGAAAAGCGCTGAACGGAGAGCGGACCTACATATTCGAGCAGAATGAGTCCGGGAGTGACGACAACACCTACGAGTGGGTGGCCGAAGGCGTAAGGCCGGAGAAGGAGAACCTTCAGAACGTTCCGCCGGAGGTTTGCGCAAGCTGGTATCAGAAGTTCCGCGTCGGCAAGCACATCGTGATTGAACGCCTGGAAGCCATCCGAGAGGCGGAGCCGCTTCAGTATGAAAACCTGAAACGACAGGGCATTCATTCCCTTGTAGTGGTCCCCCTGTATGACGGCAAAAAGATTATCGGCTTTTATGGTGTGGACAATCCCCCTGTAAAGTCGCTGGAATACGCGTCAAATATGCTCCAGACGGCGGCGTACTTTATCGTATCTTCTCTGAAACGCCGTAACCTGTTCCGGGAGCTTCAAAAACGGAGTTATAACGTGCTCCATGCCCTCAGTGTGGACTATCTGGGCATCTATGAGGTGAACTTTGACACAGGCGAATGTGAGGTCTACCGCAGCA
>CANSKO010000019.1 GCA_947647505.1 uncultured Roseburia sp.
TGACGGCAGTGAAGCCTCCAAACCCTAAACATATCGCCAAGCCTTACGAGCAGATAGCGTTTTGTAGAGGCTTTTGAAGACACAGCACGTATTCGTCCGCCCTGTTTGTAGACCATCTGGTGAAAGCGTTCCCCTTTCCCATAGAATGCGTCCAGACGGACAACGGGTCAGAATTCACCAACCGCTTTACCACCCACAGAGACAAGCCAACGCTCTTTGAGGCGCATCTGGAACGCTGCGGCATCCGGCACAAGCTGATCCGACCCTATACGCCCAGACATAACGGCAAAGTGGAACGCAGCCATCGGAAAGATAACGAACGCTTCTATGCCACCCACGCCTTCTATTCTTTCGAAGATTTTGCAAAGCAGCTTAAAAAATACAACTGTAGGGATTACAACAGCTTTCCCATGAGGCCGCTTGGCTGGAAATCTCCCAAACAGGTACTGAAGGATTATAAGGGTTCAATGTAACAAATGTTTGACAAACCTACATTTTTTATATTCTCTCTAAAATAACTGTAGGATTACAATACATGTTTGACAAGCCTGCATTTTTTATATTCTCTCCAAAATAACGGCCGATTTCCTCTGAAGGACAATTCGGATCCTGCCATTTATTACCGGATAGTCCTGCGGCATCAGCGAATATGCATTTTCCGTCGTCACCATCCTCCGGCGCAAAACGGCCGAATGCGCAATTCCCGCGCCAACAACGGACAATTCCCTGCTCCGTTCCACGTCATCGTTGTTGACAAGGATCACAAACTGCTGGCTGCGGGTAAACCGTGCATAACACAGCATATGCGCTTCGCTGTCCAGAAAACGAAACGAGCCCGTTTTCAGCGCTTCATTTTCCTTACGCATCCAGATCAGGTCTCTGTGCAGGTCGATCAGCTCCTGGTTTTCATGTCCCCACGGATATGTTCGCCTGTTATCCGGGTCCGTAAAGCCGCAAAGCCCCGCTTCATCCCCATAATAGACGGCAGGTGCGCCCGGCCAGGTCATCTGAATCACCACGGCCTCCCGCATCACATTGTAATCCACATGCTCCTCCGCAGCCGCAGGGCCTAAGCATTCCACTCTGCCTACTGCGTGGTTTGTCCTTGTCAGAAAGCGCGAATGATCGTGATTGGACAGCTGGTTCATCGCGCATTGCAGAGACGGCGTCAGAAAGCATGCCATCGAATGCCGCATCGTATCCTCAAATTCCCGGGCATTGCCGATTCTCTCCGGGCAAAACTCATCGCTGTGCTTTTCCATTCCGGTTAAAAACCAGCTCACCGGCTCCATAAACGCCGTATAATTCATAATCGTATCCCACTGGCTTCCATCCAGCCATTCTTTGGGATCGCCATAATGCTCCGCCAAAATCACAGCGTCCGGATTCGCCTCTTTGACGGCTTTTCGAAAATCCCTCCAGAAACGATGGTTAAACGCCCGGTCATGTCCCAAATCCTCCGCCACGTCGAGACGCCATCCATCCGCGCAGTACGGCGCAGACACCCATTTGGCGGCAATGGCGAGTATATTCTGATACAATGCGTCCGACGCTTCGTAATTGAGCTTTGGAAGCGTTTCATGCCCCCACCAGCCTTCATAATTCCTGTTGTCCGGCCACGCGCCATCCTCCTCATCCTTAAATCGGAAATAGCTGCGGTACGGACTGTCCTTCGAGCCATACGCGCCCGGCGCAAAGCCTTCCTTGCCTTCGTATATCTTCTCCCGGTCCATCCAGCGGTTAAACGAACCGCAATGGTTAAATACGCCGTCCAGAATCACCTTCATGCCGCGCGCATGCGCCTCTCTGACAAAATCCGCAAAAAAGGCATTGCTGGCTTCCAGATTTTTCTGACTCGTCACACGGCTCTGGTAACGCGTCGCCTTCCGGTTATCCTGCTCATATTCCATTAAAAGCTCGCCCGTATCTTCCACAATCTTCCCGAAATGCGGATCAATATGGTCATAATCCTGAATATCGTATTTATGATTCGACGGCGATACAAAAATCGGATTAAAATAAAGGACCTCTATGCCCAGCATAGAAAGGTAATCCAGCTTCTGTCTGACGCCTTCCAGATCGCCGCCATAAAACTCTCCCACGCTGAACTCCTCCGGCGCTTTTTCCCACTTCTCCTTCGGCACGCGACGGCAAAGCGACCGAATATAATAATATTCGCCGTCCAAAACGTCGTTCGAAGGATCTCCATTGTAAAAACGATCTACCATAATCTGATACATAACCGCGCCTTTTGCCCATTTTGGAACGGAAAATCCCGGCACGATCCGGAAAAAAAACTGTGGCCGGACCTCTTCTGTCACGCCGGCGCGGTCATAACGGCACGTCAAAAGCCCGGATACGATTTCAAAATCATAAGAAAACGGCTCGCTCCCAGGCAGAATGTCCACGGCATAATAATCAAACGCCCCATCGCTTTCCACGCGCTCCATCAAATGCCGTTCTTCCTTTGCGCACAGAAAGACCCTGTCTACATTGTCTCTGGCCGTTCGAAAACGAATCGTTACGCATGCATCCTCGTCTGGCTCCTCCGGCGTCCGATAATCCGCCGTGCCATCCGAAAACAACGCCTCCTTTTGCAGAATCGGACGCGTCTGCATAATATACTGCTGCATCCGATTAAGCTGCTGCACAGATTGCTCCTTCATACAAAACTCCTTTTTCCGTTATTTGAAAGCGCAGGACAGACACATCTTCCATTTCCGATCTCCCCCGCGTCTGCCGTTTCCCATAAAATAAAAAAGACAGCCATCGATCTGCTGTCTTTTTAGGAGAAGGTATTTTTACTATGGGTGTAGCAAAAACTATTAATGATTGGGGGTTTCTACGTCAATTATAATACCACGATTCCCCGCATAAGTGTGCACAAACTTCACAAAAAACAGCAAATGTTTTTATACATATTGCACAACAAGTATTCTGTTACGAAAAAAGCGCTTCAAATTCTTTCCCGTTTATCTTTTCCTTTTCCAATAAAAGCGCCGCGCATCGATTCAGAATCTCCTCATGCTCGTGTATGATTTTTCTCGCTTTTGCATAGCAGTCGTCAATGATCCGTTTGACCTCTTCATCAATGCGCGTCGCCACGCCTTCGCCATAGCCTCTGGTATGCGCCAGATCCCTGCCGATGAAGACCTCGTCGTCCTCGTTCGCATAATGAATCAGGCCAACATTTTCCGACATGCCATATTTCGTCACCATCGCCCGGGCAAGCTGCGTCGCCTGTTTGATATCCTGCGAAGCGCCTGTCGTAATATCGTCAAACACCATTTCCTCCGCCACGCGGCCGCCAAGATCCACCATGATCTCCTGCAGCATGCGCCCCTTCGTATGGAACATCTTGTCATTCTCATTCAATGGCATCGTATAACCTGCCGCTCCGGGGCCTGTCGGAATAATGGATACCGAATCAACCGGCCCCACGTCCGGCAGCACATGAAAAAGAATCGCATGGCCCGCCTCGTGAAACGCGGTAATCCGTTTTTCCTCTTCGCTGATAATGCGGCTCTTCTTTTCCGCGCCAATCCCGACTTTGACAAAAGAACCGCGAATGTCGCTCTGCGTAATATACGCCCTGTCTTCTTTGGCCGCATTGATCGCCGCCTCATTTAACAGATTTTCCAGATCCGCTCCGGTAAATCCGGCCGTCGTCTGCGCAATCTGCTTCAAATCCACGTCTTCGCTCAACGGCTTGTTGTCGGCATGCACCTTCAAAATCTCTTCCCTGCCGCCAATATCCGGCCGCCCTACGTGAATCTTGCGGTCAAACCTGCCCGGACGCATAATCGCCGGGTCCAAAATATCCACGCGGTTCGTCGCCGCCATAACGATGATGCCCTCGTTGGCTCCAAATCCATCCATCTCCACCAGCATCTGATTGAGCGTCTGCTCCCGCTCGTCATGGCCGCCGCCCATGCCGGTTCCCCTGCGCCTTGCCACCGCGTCGATTTCATCAATAAATACGATGCAGGGCGCATTTCGCTTCGCTTCTTCAAATAAATCCCGAACGCGGGAAGCGCCCACGCCGACGAACATTTCCACAAAATCCGAACCGGAAATGCTGAAAAACGGTACGCCCGCCTCGCCCGCTACCGCCTTTGCAAGCAGCGTCTTTCCGGTTCCGGGCGGTCCGACAAGCAAAATCCCCTTTGGAATCCTTGCGCCCAGGCGAATATACTTACGCGGCGCTTTCAGAAAATCTACCAGCTCCTCCAGCTCTTCCTTTTCTTCCCGAAGCCCCGCCACATTTCCAAAATTCATCGTGTTTTCATTCGTCGTCAGCTTCGCGCGGCTCTTGCCAAAATTCATCATCCGCATATTGCCGTTGCCGCCCGCCGCAGCCTGATTGCTCATAATCATAAACAGAATAAACATGGTGGCCAGCACAATCAAAAGCGGAAGCAGATTCAAAATCCAGCTCTCCGGCGGCACATCCGACAGATAATAATGATAAAACTGCTTCTGCTCCAGCAAATCCTGTATTTCATTGACGTCAGACACGTAAAGCTCCCGCATCTGATCGTCCTTCAGACGGATATTGAGTATCCCCGTCGGTATCTCCCTGTTTTGTTCGATCTCTATAAATACGACCTTCCCTTCGTCAAGGGCCGTCTGAAACTGCGTCATTGTATACGCATTGGAGGCGTCTTCTCTCGCATCCATCGTCAGCCAGACGACAATCACCACAATGACAAGCAGGGCATAGAATCCAAATCCTTTGTAGCTACGCTTATTCAACCGGATACCTCCTTTCCGTTTTTCAATCCAGTTCCACTATGCCAATATAAGGCAGATTCCGATATTTCTGTGCATAATCCAGTCCATAGCCAACGACAAACTCATCCGGAATCTGAAAGCAGGTATAATGCACGTCCACTTCCACCACGCGCCGCTCCGGTTTATCCAAAAGCGTGCAGAGCCGCAGACTCTTCGGCCCCCGGTTGCGCAGATATTCCAGCAGATAGCTCAACGTCCTGCCGGAATCGATGATATCTTCCACCACAAGCACGTCTTTCCCCTCAATTTCTTCATCCAGATCCTTGACAATCTTCACCACGCCGCTGGATTTGGTCGCCGCTCCATAGCTGGAAACGGACATAAAATCCATAGAAACAGGCACGCTAAGCCGCTTTGCCAGCTCACAGGTAAAAAAAATGCCTCCCTTTAACACACAAATCAGATGCACCTGTCTTCCTTCGTAATCCTCGCTGATTTGCGCCGCAATCTCCGCAATCCGTTGATCTACTTCCTCTTCCGACAATAATGTGCGGATCGTTTCACTCATGACTCTTCCTCCATATACTGCATCTCCAAAACCCTTTTCGTCTGCTCCGTAACTTTATAATATGCGCTGATGCGTCCGCCGACGGCCCAGAGAATGTGCGATCCGTCCGCCAGCAGTAAAATCCGGCTCCGTTTGGACTGCGGCACTTTTTCATTGATCCAGTAATCCTTCAGCTTCTGTCTGCCTCCCCCGGCATCCAGCGCAAAATAATCCCCAGGCTTTCGATTTCTCAGATGAAGCCTGTTTTTTATCTTATCATAATCAAACCATTTCGTATACAGCTTTTGCGGAATTTCGGCATCTTTTTTTTGCCATTCAAACACGCGCCAGCGCATCTTCCCGCCGGGCACGGCAAGCGGCTCCCCGGACGCATCCAATGCAACCTCCCGCAAAAACGCCTCCTCCTGATCGGACTTTTTATAAAAAAGCAGCGCATCGTGCGTTTTCTCCGCGGTCAGGCCATACGGAAGATCGATCTTTCTGCCCGTCCGCCCCTCCGCCAGAGACAGCAGGTCCATTATATGCCCTCTTGCGATATCCTTCCGGCTGCCCGAAGCTTCCGCAATCAGCTGAAGCATCACGCGGCTTTTCAGAACAGGCGCGCAAAGCGCAAGACCGGCAAGCGCAAAGCGCACCTCCCCGTCCCGTGAAACGCTCCTGTGCGCATTTAAAATACGCTCCGTTTCTTCCTGCATATAGGCGCAAAGCTCCGCTGCCTCTTCTGCAAAACGATTCATATGCCAGACCGTCTGCGCATTGACGCGGGCAAGCTCCGGCATCACGCAGCGGCGAATGCGGTTCCTGCTATAGCTTATGTCCGCATTTGTCGCGTCCGTCCGGTAAGCCTGTCCCATCGCGTTCAGATAAGCTTCAATTTCTTCCCTTGTCACGCAAAGCAGGGGCCGGATCATCTTACCGCGCACCGGACGGATGCCGGCCGCCCCATCTATCCCGCTGCCCCGGCAGATATGAAACAAAACCGTCTCAGCCTGATCATCGGCATGATGCGCCAGCGCAATCCGGCTCTCTTTTCCATACAGAGCCGCCTCTTTTGCAAACGCTTCATGGCGCGCCTGTCTGCCCGCCTCCTCCACAGAAAGCCCCTGCTCCTTCGCCAGCCGTTCCACCGGATAGGCATAGCAGCCAACCGTTATGCCAAACGAAGACGCCAGCGCTTTTACAAACGCCATGTCGGCAAGGCTCTCCGCTCCCCGGATGCCATGCTCCACATGCACGGCCGACATCGAAAACCCCATTTCATGCCGCAGCCGCTCCAAAATGCGAAACAGGCACACGGAATCCGCTCCGCCGGAAAGCCCCACGCAGACATGCATTCCCTTCTGTATCATCCGATGCCGCTCCATATATGCCGCTATTTTTCTTATCATATGTCCCTGTCCTGTCAATTCTTCCAGACTGCCGCCGCAAGCACCGTCATATCGTCCCTTACGGCCCCGCCTGTATATTCCATAACCTGGTCCAGAATTTTTTTCGCCAGAAGCCCCGGATGATTCGTCTTAATGCCGGAAATCATTTCCTCAAGCGTCTCCTCCGGGCTCTCCGTATCTAAATATTCTAGCACACCATCCGTAACCATGACAAGAAAATCTCCATCCGAAAGCTGCTTTTTCGCCTGTTCGATTTCCATTTCAAAACTGACCCCTACAGGAAGCGACGTCGATAAAAAGCACTCTACCGCGCCATTTTTGTGACGAATAAAGGTCGCAGACGCGCCGATTTTATAAAAAGAAACTTCTCCGGTATACAGATTGACCGCCGAAATATCCACGGAAGAATATTTTTCATTTTCTCCATGTATCACCATTGCGCCGTTTAACATTTTAATCGCCGTCTCCTTCGTAAAGCCCGCTTCTATAAAGCGTTCCAGAAGATCTACCACAAGTTCACTCTCTCTGCATGCCCGGTCGCCGGACCCCATGCCGTCCGACAGGCTCATCACAAGCTCCCCGTCCTCTTTTTCCAGAAACGAAAAATTATCGCCGGAGACGGATGCGCCGTCTTTTATCAGCCTTGCTACGCCATGCACCGCATGATACGCCGGTTCCTCTTCATAAACGATTTCCGCCGTCTCTTTTCCTACAAACGTCCTCGTATCCTTATGCGGCTTTACAGGCAAATCCATCGCCGTCGCCACGACCTTCGTCATTTCTTTCATCGCCACGCAATTTCCCCAGCGCGAGCGCACTTTTAAAATCACCTGAATATGACCGTCATTTTTCCGATACAGATGCACTTCCTCTGTCAAAATGCCGCATTCCCTTGCCCGATAGCGGATTTCCGAAATCTTCCGTTTCTCCTCTCCGTCGATCAGCTTCGCTTCACTGGCGCAGTCTTCCATAATATACGCCATCGCATCCAGCTGCTGCGCAATCACTTCCCGATTTTCCAGAAGCCGGTTATACCATGCCCGGTTCATCTGCGCCTGTTCAAATACTGCAACCGCCTCGCGCTCCACATGCCCCGCATAGCGGCAGTGCGCTTTCAGCTCCTGCCTTGTCTCTTCATCCGCCTCGCCATTCTGCACCATATTGGAAATCAGGCGTCCAAACACGCCATACATCGTATAATCCGCCGGCGCCCAGCAGATCGCGCACGTATCACAGCCGCTGCATACCCTGCCTGCCACTTCCTGCTGCAAAAGTCCAAGATCTTCCGTTTTTGTATCCGTCTGCCGGCTCATAGACAAAAATGTCTTGGAAAGCCCTTCAAAGCTCCTGGCATAATTTAGCAGCTTCTGCTCCTGATAGACGTCCCGCACATGGACGTCTGTCTCCCCTTTTTCCGGCTCTTCCAAAAACAGATGCACGCCTCTGGCCGCAAGTATCGTAAATCCAAAGACAAACAGAGCCTCGCAGACGGCTGCGGCAGCCGTAACCTGATTTCTGATGTCAAACATGCCGCCAAACAAAGACAGCGCCATCGTCCCCCCGGAAGCTGCAAGCGCAGCAACTACCGTATAGCAGCGCCTGTCCACCCATTCACTGAGGCGAATCGCCGTCCCCGTCAAAAGCAGGGCCATCGCATATTTGGCAATCGCTGTAATCGGAAGAAAAGCCGCCATGCCCGTAAGCATCCCCATCGACAAAAGCCATCTTCCTTTTTCTTCCAGATATACCGCCGCAAAAAAAGCCGGAACAAACGGATAACATCCCATAATCGAAATCCGGCAGAGCCATGCCCCCGCAATGCCAAGCGCCAACTGTTTCCATCCTGTTTTTTTCATACCTATAATCCTCCTGTACATCCTTGATTTTCTAAGCAGGTACTCAAAAAACATTATAGGCACGGCCCTATAAAATCTTTGTCAAATGAAAGTATGCGAAGCAAAAACTTTTCGCCAAAAATGCCCTCGAAATGTAAATTCGAGGGCATTGAACCTGTTTAAGATATTCGTATCATTTTTCTTTGAAGATAATCTCATTGTCATACACAAGACCCAGACGGCTCTTCGCCGTATCTTCCACGTATTCCCTGCTTCCTATGTATTCCTCGTATTCGGACAGCTGTTCTTTGCTGGCTTCTTCCTTCTCAAGCTCCTCGGTCAGCTCCGCTTCTCTTGCGATATAGTCCTGATCCTTATGGTAAAGCTCTATGATCTGAACGGACATAACAATCAGCAGCAAAATCACGATGCATGCAATGCTGACCCTTCCTGCCCGGCTGTTCTTTCTTCGATATCTGCTCATAACGATTCCCTCTTTTACTCTTTGCTTAACCCTATCTTAATCGCTTTTTTCATTTTTTGCAATTCTTTTCTGAAAAAACCATGTGTTTTTTTCATCGGTTTTCCGACAATATGCAAGATTTTTCTAAGAATCCCAAGAAAGAACCCTAAGATCTTTACAAAAAACCGAACGGTCCACGGACTGATCAGATAATTCTCAAACAGCATTCCAAGCGCAACGCCGCCAATCACAAACCACCGCAAAAGCCCCTCATTTTCCTGATATAGCATTGCAAAAATCCCTATCGCACAGCAGAACCAGTAAAAAACATCCTCCGCAGCCGTCAAAATCGTTCCATGCTTTCGCAGCTGGCGGAAAATCCGAAAAACGTCATACAGCATCATCAGGCCGATTCCAAAAAGAAACGAAATGAGCAGCAGACTGCCCTCCCCGGCAATTGTTTCGCTGACTGCGCTGCTCATTTAAACAGCCGCCCGAAAAAAGATTCCGCCTGTTTGCCATAGTCCTTTACCTCGGAATAGGCCAGCGAGTCGATTTTTCCCTCGATATCCACCTCGCCTTTTTCCAGGCTGAGCCGGTTGACATGCAGATCATTCCCTTTAATCAAAAGCATTCCCTGCTCCGTCTCTAATAAAATTTCGGACACGTCAAACGAGAGGACATCCACCACTCCGCTGAAATTCCCGGTTTTGCGATTTCCAAGAAGAACCTTGTGCGACTTGCTGACTGTTTTTTCTTCCATACTTTTCCCTCCTGCTGGAATGGTTGTCTTTTTCTTTTACATTATATGAGGAGGCATATGGTTTTATGTCAGAATCCTTTCCTCAAAGATAGCGAAACATTTCCTTCGCATCTTCCTTTTTTGTGGATTCCACCAGCGAAAGCGCTTCCACTTTCACCGTCTTAAGTCCGAACGTAATCTCGATTATATCATTTGGCTTCACCTTTGTCGAGGCCTTTGCCTCTTTTCCATTTACCGTTACCCGTCCGGCGTCGCAGGCTTCATTTGCCACTGTGCGCCGTTTAATCAGGCGGGATACCTTTAAAAATTTATCCAGTCTCATAGCGTCCTCTCCATTTTACAAAACAATTTCCTGTAAGCAAAAAAACACAGGGGGCCTCTGCGCCCCCTGCAATACGTTCATTTTTCATTTGAATGGAATCTGCATGGACTTATGCCGCCGGCTGACGCCTTATGCATTCACCATATCCTTCAATGCTTTTCCAGCTTTGAACTTCGGCGCTTTTGAAGCCGCAATCTTCATCTCCGCTCCCGTCTGAGGATTTCTTCCGATCCGCTCCGCCCGTTCCGAAACCTCAAACGTTCCAAATCCTACCAACTGAATTTTCTCGCCTTTTTTCAGCTCTTCCGCAACAACATCGGTAAATGCCTTTAAAGCGGCCTCGGCATCTTTTCTCGATAATTCAGTTTTGTCAGCGATTGCTGCAACCAGCTCTGTCTTGTTCATTGAATAACTCCTCCTGTAGATTTTCATATATTAAGGATACCGTCACTTCACAAGGGCAGTAGTTCCTCTTAATAAGCTACAAGATTATTTATACTTGTTTTCCCTGTGTTTGTCAAGGAAAATCAGCATTTTCCGGAAATATTTCATGGCTTTCGCCTCATTTTCCACCGGTCTTACATCAGATTGCGCACCAGATCCAAAGCCGCGTCAGAAAGCGCGTTTACTTTCTCCTGCGCGTCCTGCATGGAATCGCCTTTTACGCCGATGTAAAACTTCACCTTCGGCTCCGTTCCGGACGGCCGGACGCATACCCATGCGTCTTCTTCCAGCTCATAATACAGCACATTGGAAGACGGCAGCCCCGTCGGAACCGCTTTGCCCGTCTGCATATCGGCAATCGTGCCGGCCTGATAATCCCGAACAGCCAAAACCGGATATGCGCCAATCGCTTTGGGCGGCTCTTTGCGCAGATATTCCATAATGTGGCGAATTTTTTCCAGTCCCTCAATGCCTTTTAACGTAACGGACTCAACATGATCCTGATAATATCCGCACCGCTCATACAGCGCAAGCATCGCGTCCCAGAGCGTTTTGCCCTGCGTCTTATAGTATGCAGCCGCTTCGCAAAGGAACATGGTCGCCGCTACCGCGTCCTTATCCCTCGCATACGTGCCGGGCAGACATCCGTAGCTTTCCTCCATGCCAAACAGATACGTCCCCCTGCCTTCCCGCTCAAATTCCAGAATCTTTTGTCCGATAAACTTAAATCCGGTCAGCACCTCGATCAGTTCCACGCCGTAATAAGCCGCAACCGCATCTGCCAGATTCGTCGTAACAATCGAACGAATGAATGCGCCGTCCTCCGGAAGCGCGCCTTTTACCGCCTTTGTCTGTCCGATGATGTAATCCCCGATCAGACATCCCGACATATTGCCGGTCAGCATATGGTATTCGCCTGTCTGCCCGTCTTTTACATACACGCCAAGCCGGTCAGCATCCGGGTCCGTGGCAAGCACAAGATCCGCGTCCTCCTTCTTGGCAAGCGCAAGCGCAAGCTGATACGCGTCCGGCGCTTCCGGATTCGGATAGCCCACGGTCGGAAAGTCGCCGTCCGGCGCTTCCTGCTCTTTGACGATAAACACCTTTGTAAAGCCCAGCTCGTTTAATATCGTGCGAACCGGAATGTTCCCCGTCCCGTGCAATGGCGTATATACGATTTTCAGATCGTCTTTTACGGCGTCGATCGCATCCTGATGCAATACCAGCTGCTTGATTTCATCCATATAGGAGCGGTCAAGCTCTTCCCCAATCGTAATATAAAGCCCCTTTTCCTTCGCTTCCGTCAGCTCCATCGTCCGCACGGCATTGTAATCCGTTACGGCCTTTACCTCCGCCATAATGCCCGCATCGTGCGGCGGCGTAATCTGCGCGCCGTCTTCCCAGTATACTTTATATCCGTTGTATTCGGCCGGATTGTGGCTTGCCGTTATGTTGATCCCCGCCGCAGCGCCCAGTTTGCGGACAGCGTAAGATAACTCCGGCGTCGGCCGAAGCGATGCAAAGACATACGCGCGAATGCCGTTTGCCGCAAGATTCAACGCCGCTTCATCGGCAAATTCCGGCGACATTCTTCTGGAATCATAAGAGATGGCAACGCCCTTTTCCTGCACTCCTGCTTTTTTCATATAATTTGCAAGCCCCTGCGTCGCCCTGCGCACCGTATAAATATTCATGCGGTTTGTTCCCGCGCCAATAATGCCGCGCAGCCCTGCCGTGCCAAATTCCAGCTCCGTATAGAACCGCTCCTCAATCTCCTTTTCATCCCCTGCGATCGCACGCAGTTCCGCTTTCGTCGCCTCGTCAAAATACGGGTTTGTAAGCCACTCCTCATAAGCTTTTCTGTAATCCATTTCTTTTTCCTCCTGTTTTTATTCATCCCGCAGGTCATCGTAGTCCCTGTTCTGACCCGGGCTGCCGCCTCCGCCTGTGCCGCCTGCACTGTTGTTATTATTGGCGCCGTTATTATTATTGTTATTATTATTGCTGTTATTATTATTGTTGGAGCTGTTATTATTGCTGTTATTGCCGCTGTTTGTATTATTGATCGATGTCAGCAGATTATACAGCGTCGTCAGATAATCCGTCTGCCCCGTATTCGCATTGCCATTGTTATTCGCATTGCCGTTATTTGTATTTGCATTGCCGTTATTTGCATTGCCATTATTCGCATTGCCATTATTTGCATTGCCGCCGGCCGCATTTCCTCCGCCGGCATTCCCATCTTCTTTCATTTCCTTTGGCTTGCTGCTGCCGCCGGATTCCGTCAGCGCAATTTCAATCTCCGCTTTTTGAGAATTTACGACCAGCCGCTCCGTAATCGGGTCGTACCCTTCCGCTTCCACCGTTATCGTATGCAGTCCATAAGGGACTTCCAGCGTTTTCGAGTAATCCGCCTTTTTGCCGTCTATACGAAGAACCGCCCCTTCTACGCCTACGTCAAACTTAAGCTTGCAGACCTTTGGCCCTTCCCCTTTCAGCTCGTCCAGATTCAGGCTGACCGTCTTGTCCCGTTCGATGACGACCTCCCGGTCTCCGCCATAGCCATTGTTGGCCACCGTCACCAGATAGCTGCCCTCCGGCGCCTCAATCTGCATATTCTTCGTCACCTTTTCAAATATCCTGTCTCCTATGCAGATAAAGCTTCCCTCAAACAGCTTCGTATTGGCCAGCGCCAGATAGCCGTGTCCCCGGACAACGGAAAGCGAAATCAGCTGATTGTCCATGCCAACGGCACGCAAAACATCCGACTCGCTCAGATCGGCAAAGCCAACCGTCCGATCTCCGGAATAAATCTTCATATCGGCGTCACAGGCGTATCGCGTATCCCCGATCACAAACGCCTGTATGCTTTCATCATACGAATACCTTACAATATCGTCATAGACCCACGCCTGATCGGAAAGCCGGACATGCGAAAGCCGCTGTGTGTCCTCATACAGCGCAATCTCCGCTGCATCTCCCGGCTGATAAGACGATGTAGATTTAGTATTGCCATATTTATCCAGAAACTGCGTGCCCGTATCGTATGCATACGACACCTGCCTGCCATTTCTGACCTTTCGAAAAAACACCGTCTTCGTCTGCGCGTCGATCTGTTCAATCACATACAGCTCCTGCGCTTTTTCTGACGCTTCTTCGTCCGACGACGCTTCCTCCGTTTCTTTGCGTTCCGTCCCCTGCTCCTTTTCTGCGCCGCTGCCCATTCTATACTGAACAATGCCGCTGCCATAAGACTTTTTCCTGCATGCGCCAAACGAAAGAATGGCCAGCGCCGCAAGTAAAAGAAGCAGACAGTTCTTATGTATCTTCATTGCAGCTTCAATTCCTTTCCAAAAAATCTGCTCCCATTATAGCACAGTTTTTTCAAGTTGTGAAACAAAACAGCATTTTTAAGAATTGTTTTCTCTGCGGCTCCTGCTCCATCACTTTTTCCAGCTTTTCGATATCCCGTCCTGAAATCCACGATTTTCTGGAGCTGGAATAGTGATTGGCTATTTTCCAGTACTTTTTGGGATAAGCCAGACGTAAATACAGCTGTTCATACTCTTCGGGCAAAAGCTTTCGCACGCTGTCATACGCTGCAATCATTTCCAGTCCAAGCCCCGTATTCCAGTTGTATTTTTCCAGAATTTTACGCAGAAAATTTGCCAGATCCTGCACCATGACGTCATACGTGACCTGTTCAAAATTGAGTAAAACCCATTCTCCCTGAGAAAACACGACATTATGCTGATTATAATCCCCATGACACAGACCCCACATGCTGTCAGCCAGGCGCTCATCCAGCGTTTCCATCTGCCGCGTCAGCTGCTCCGACGCTTCCTTTGCCTGCGCCCGGCAGCCGTCATATACCCGCATAAAAAGCATCTCGAACTCGTTTTTCTTATTTTTTCCGCGTATGTAATTTTTGACCTTGTTCAGCTCCCGGTTGTGCTTTTCATATTCCAGCAGGAGGCTGTCTTTATCGGCTTTTAAAAATGCGGGAATCGGTCTGTCGTAGCGCTTTGCCAGAATATGAAACTCCGCCAGCTTTTTTACGGCCGAAAGGATATCGTCTTTGTTTCTGACGTCGCATTCTTTGCCCGGATGACGCGTCTTTAACATATAGGATGTCTCATTGATTTCATCTTTGACCAGAACGTCTCCCGTCTTTGCAGGAAAAATCGTTTCCGCCGTAAATCTTTGTCCTGCCAGAAATCCTGTTATATCATATAAAAAAAGCGCCCGTTCCATCGAACCGCGAAATTCCTTTAAAAGCATCGTCCCCTGATCCGTATCACAATTTAAAGCGCCGCGCCCCTTCGCCGTATTTCGGATCTCCACTTCAAACTGTTCCAGAATCTCTTCTTCCCGATTATACACCAAAACCCCTCCATATGCTTCAATTCACTTCATCTACCGTTTCCGTACACTCCGTGTCTATTAAACATATGAAGAGGTCCCTTCATTTATGCTCTCTTTTGCTTTTTCCAGCAGATATTCCGCCGTATTTTTCTCCGGGTCACACAGCGTCTCCTCCAGAAGCTGTTTCAAAACCGCCCCAAGCTTTGGCCCCGGCGAAATGCCAAGCGCGATCAGATCTCTGCCGGATACGGCCAGATCCTTTATCGTCAGGCATTGCTTCTCCTCTATAATCCTGCGATAACAGGCTTCGTATCCATCCAGATACGCAAGCTTTTTTTCCCTGGCCAGCTCGCTTTGCGCCAGAACGTCGGCGCGCTTCAGCTCAAAGATTGCCGGATACGCCTCCGTCCCGATCCGGACGATCGCCCGCCGCACGCTCCGCAGGGACAGCGGCGGATTCTCATCGTGCCCCGCAACCAGACGGCAAACGCGATCCGTCGTATCATTGTCAAACTTCAGACGGCGCAGAATCGTTCTGGCCAGCTCGCTTCCTTTCTGCGGATGTCCATAGAAATGATGCACGCCGTCTGTTCCCATCGTCCGGCACGCCGGCTTTCCGACGTCATGCAAAAGCGCCGAAAGCCGCAGAACCCTGTCCTTTCGGATATTCTGCAATGCCGCTATCGTATGCGCCCCGACGGTATAGACGTGATGCGGATTCTTCTGCTCTGTCTGCATCATAACGTCAAATTCCGGGAGCATAACGCCGGTAATGCCGGTTTCATAAAGCGTCTGCATCGCTTCCGGATGGTCAGACAACAAGATTCTGACCAGCTCCGCCTGAATCCGCTCCGCACTGATGCGCCGCATATCCTGCGCCTGTTCACAGATCGCGCGCCGCGTCTCCTCCTCTATGGCAAACCCGAGCTCTGCCGAAAAGCGTACTGCGCGCATCATACGCAGCGCGTCCTCCTGAAATCGCTGCCGCGCGTCTCCCACGCAGCGCACGACCTTCCGCCGCATATCGCCCAGACCGTCAAATGCATCCACCAGCCCATTCACAGGATCATATGCCATCGCGTTCATCGTAAAATCCCGGCGTTTCAGATCTTCTAAAAGATTCGGCGTAAACGTCACTTCATTTGGATGCCTGGCGTCCGTATATGCGCCGTCGATCCGATACGTCGTCACTTCAAAGCCTTCTTTTTCCAGCATTACCGTAACGGTTCCATGCGCAATTCCCGTATCAATCGTTCTGGCAAACAGTCGTTTTACTTCCTTTGGTCTGGCCGATGTCGTAATGTCCCAGTCCAGCGGCTGTCTGCCCAAAATGCTGTCCCGCACGCAGCCGCCCACCGCATACGCTTCGTAGCCAGCGTCATGCAGCCTGTTCAGAATCTGCATAACCCTTTCCGGCAATACAATGTTCATTCTAATATGCTTTCCCCCAGTATATAAGCTTATGCGCCGGCTTTTTGCAGCAAACGCAGGTTTTTGCGATGCGCTCCTGATCGTCAAACGGCATGCAGCGCGCCGTTGCTGCAAAATCCTCCTTGATCTTATCTTCACAGGCCTGCCCGCCGCACCACATGCCACGGATAAAGCCCGGCTTATTCTGCACGATTTCTGTAAATTCCTCATAGTCATGCGCGTCATAGATATGCGCGTCTCTGTGCGCTTTCGCACGCGCATACATATCCGACTGTATCGCATCCAGAAGCGTTTTTATCGTCTGCCCAAGTCCGTCAATCGATACCGTCGTCTTTTCCCTTGTATCCCGGCGCACAAGCACGCACTGTCCGGCCGCAATATCCTTTGGTCCGATTTCCACGCGAATCGGAATCCCGCGCATCTCCTGCTCCGAAAACTTCCATCCCGGACTCTTTTCCGAATCGTCCAGCTTCACGCGAATGCCCTGTTCGGCCAGCGTCTGCCGCACGCTCTGCGCTTTTTCCAAAACGCCTTCCTTATGCTGCTGAATGGGAATCACCATCACCTGTGTCGGCGCGATCGCAGGAGGAAGGGCCAGCCCGGAATCGTCTCCATGCACCATAATGATCGCGCCAATCAGACGCGTCGTCATGCCCCATGAAGTCTGATGCACATATTTCAGCTGATTGTCCCGGTCCGTATACTGAATATCAAACGCTTTGGCAAATCCGTCTCCAAAATTATGGCTCGTGCCGGACTGCAACGCCTTGCCGTCATGCATCAGCGCCTCAATCGTATACGTCGCCTCCGCTCCGGCAAATTTCTCCTTATCCGTCTTTTTCCCCCGGACAACCGGAATCGCAAGCGTCTCTTCGCAGAAATCCGCATATACATGCAGCATCTGAAGCGTCCGCTCCTTGGCCTCTTCCGCCGTCGCATGCGCCGTATGCCCCTCCTGCCATAAAAATTCTCTGGAACGCAAAAACGGACGCGTCTCTTTCTCCCAGCGAACGACCGAACACCACTGATTGTACAATTTGGGCAGATCGCGATACGACTGAATCAAATTGCTGTAAAAATCACAAAACAGCGTCTCCGACGTCGGACGCACGCAAAGCCGCTCCTGCAATGGATTCGTCCCGCCATGCGTCACCCACGCCACTTCCGGCGCAAAGCCCTCCACATGATCCTTCTCTTTATTCAACAGACTTTCCGGAATAAACAGGGGCATATAAACATTCTCAACGCCAGTCTCCTTAAACCGTCCATCCAGCTCCTTCTGAATATTCTCCCAGATCGCGTATCCGTCCGGTTTGAGTATCATACAGCCCTTAATGGAAGAATAATCAATCAGCTCCGCCTTCTTCACCACATCCGTATACCATTGCGCAAAATCCTCTTCCATAGAAGTGATCGCTTCCACCAGTTTCTTTTCCTTGCCCATCCTTCCGCTTCCTTTCCGTCAATCCTGAATTCTTTCACATACGCCATTCTACCACATTCCCCCATCCCTGTCCATTCCAAACCCCATCCCCTGCCGCAAAACAAAGCCCCCGGAAATCACCATTTCCGGGGGCCATGCCCAAATATCTTATTTCACTTTCTTCAGTCCGGCCTTTTTCAGCGCCTTCATAATTTTCTTATTCTTCTTTAATGCCTTCGGCACTTTTGCGCTGATCTTCTTTGACGTCTTCTTAAATGCCGTCTTATGAACGGACTTCAGTACTGTGCCTTTAAATGTAACCTTCGCCAGCTTCTTACATCCGGAGAATGCATTCTTTTCAATCGAAGCTACGTTTGCTCCAATTGTAACGGATTTCAGCTTCTTGGAGCATCCGGAGAATGCCTTGCTTCCGATCGCTGTAACCTTGCAGGAATCACTGCCAACCATAACGGTTGCAGGAATAGTAACATTCTTATCATCCTTGCCTTTTATAAGCTTCACTGTCTTATCCGTTGCACTTGTTACGCTGTACTTCATTCCGCCAACATCAACGGTCTGGCCCACTGTAAGTCCTGCTGCCGGCGTCTGAACTCCCGGTCCTGGCGTCTGAACTCCCGGTCCCGGCGTCTGTCCGCCCGGAGGCGTCGTATCACCGCCCGGTCCTGGTCCTGGTCCCGGTCCTGGCCCTGGTCCCGGATCCTGCGCTTCTTCCAATGCGTCAAGCGCGGCAAGCAGATCCTCTGCCAGTTTTTTCAATTCGCCCAGCGTCATTTCATTTAACGCAGCGTCACCGGCATTCGCCTGATTGTAAAGCGCTTCAAACGGAGCCCATGTCTCAGCCGTATATTTGCTGCTGCCTGCATTGTACTTCTCCGTCGCCTCACTCAGCGCAGATTTTACATTGTTCACTGCAGTCGCCTTCGCTGCCTGTGCAGCCGTCTCCAAAGCGTCGATCTTTTCCTGCAGATCTGCAAGCGCCTTATTGATTTCCTGAATGGAAACGCCTTCCTGTCCTGCCTTTGCTTCTGCATCTGCAATTGCCTGCTGCAACTCATTCCATGCAGATTCTGCGTCGGTTCCTTTGTAATCTTCTTCTTTATACTTATCTTTCGCATCACCGATCTTATCCGTCAGTCCCTGAATCTGCTCCTGGCTTGCCGCCGTCGCCTGAATCGTAAACGTAACGGTTCTCGTCAACGCTTCCTGACCGCCTACGCTTGCCGTAAGCACAACTGCCACCTGGCCCGGCTGCGCCACTTTCAGTTTCGTCTGCTCTACGATTTCCGCTTCCGCCTCATTGGTGGAGCCAATGGTAAAGGATTTCTCGATAGCGCCCGCAGCCGCAGCATCCGTCTCATGCATTGCGCATCCCAGACCAACGGTGCGATCCGCCGTAATGCTTACGCCATCCATCAAGTCAAACGTTGCTTCTGCCTCTTCTCCCATAGAAAGCGTCTTCGTGCCATTGTTTTCATATCCGGTGATTGACAGTACACATTCACAGGATTCCGATCTCTTGCTCAATGCCTTGACAGCATCCTCAAGCGCTCTGTTAATCTGCACATATGTACTTACATTTGCATCATCGTACTTCTTCGTGGATTCACTTGCTTTTTTCACAGCATCCCATGCTGCCTTGAATGTCTCCCACGTTGCAGCCGTATATTTATGGTCTGCGTTATTTGCATCTACGTTGATAGCCTCGCCCTGCGTCAGAGTTGCATCTCCATTCAGGATCTTGCTCATCGTCTCAAACAGAACGTCAAACGGATGCTTGCTGTCTCCGTCAAACGAATCAAACGTATGGCTGATGGAAATATAGGAACCATCCAGTCCTACGAACGGCTCGTCGTCAAATGCTTCCGTTGCAGCATTTGCATAAAGCTTCACTGCATCCAGAGTGCCATCGTCAAACATAAAGCCCTTGCTCGCCTCAATGACAACCGTTACGCCATGCTTTGTAAATCGTTTGAAGACGTCTCCTTCTTTCATCGTCATCGTCGTAGCGCCTTCAATCGCCGTCCATGTCGTATCTCCCATCGCATAGTCCATGTTTAAGGTTGATCCGATCTTCAGATTTGGCTCCTTGCCCTCAAATAATGCAGCGATCTGCTCTTCCGAAAGGCTTGGGCTGAATTCATTTCCTTCCTTGATCTCCTGGATTTTTTCCGGCGCCGGGTAATTCACGCCATCACCAATATACATGGTAAAGTCTTTTATGCCGCCGGTAAAATCTTTAAAGTTGCTCTCTGTTTTGGTTGCATTACAGCCAATCGTAAATATCGCGTCATCCGCACACTTAATATTCGCTTCTCTTCCCTTATAGGGAGAGTCCTTCGTTCCTCTTACGCCGTCTACGTATAAAATAATATCTTTTGCCGCTTTATCAAACAGCGCGAGAATCTCATGCTCCTGTCCATAAAACTCAGATGGGTGCGCAATCTTAAAGTCTTCCTGATACCAGTTGTCGCCAAATCCGTAGAACACGATTTTATCCGTGTCTCCCGTGCCTCTCATCAGCTGAAGGCCATAGCCCTTATCCATTTTGCCGACGATCGACTGCGTTATATTTTCCGGAATTCGCTGCGGAGCCTTGATTTTTACGCGAATCGCAAAGCTATTCGAGGTGATCTTAAAGATATCATTGCCCTCTACGCCATTGTCAAATGTCGCTTTTCCGTAAATATAACCATCGTCACGGATCTCAAAGCCACCTGATTCATTGGGCTTTACAGGCTTATCGTCCGTTCCTTTGCCCTCAACGGCAATCTCTCCTACATCACGCAGCTGCGCATGCATCCACGCAACGCCCTGTGACGGAGCCGTTACTGAAATTCCAAGATCTTTATCGCCCAAATCCACGACGCTTCTGCCTGCAACCTTAATCAGACCATCACCTTCGCAGTATTCACGCAGTTTCCGGTACATCTCCTCGTATTGCTCGCTCGTGTATCCGGATGGAATCATTTCCGGAATCTCTACGCCATCGACCATCGGCCCTACCGTAGCGTGCTTTGCTTCTTTATAAACCGCCACAAATGCATTCCAGCTCCGAATCGTATATTCAAACCTTTCGCCATTCGTTCCTACGTTGCCCTTCGAATATACTTCATTCGCTTTGCCTCCTTTCACATACGCCCTTAATTGTCTGAATGCCTCGCTTGGGTCCACTATTTCCGGATACTGAATCTCTACTGTAACCTGATTTCTCGTCACCGTCTCGCCGTCAATCGTCTCGGAGACCTGCTTCGAATCAAAAACCTCCGCTCCTTCCACTAACTTTCCATTCAAATATACCTGCGCCACCTCGGAAAACTCATCTTCACTCCTGAACTTCACACGCAGCGTATAAAAGCCCTCTCTTGCCATGCTTTTCGAGAAGGTCGGTCCATTTGGCCCTTCATCCCAGTTCTCTGTTCCATTCATCAGCTCGCCTATGTTTTTATCGCCAGCTTTCTTCTCTTTCAGCCAATACCATCTCGCGTCGCTGTCGCCCGTGTAATAGTTTTTCTGTGAGCTGTCAACGCTTATTTTACCCAGCTCAACGCCATACCTCAGCTCTTCCTGATTCAGCTTAAGCTCCGTAATCGTCTCCTGGTTCGGTATGATTTTCTCCGCTTCATACACATAAACGCGCTTTCCACTGATAAACTTATTGGTGTCTGCGCTCTTATCGGACGTTCCATGCGTTTTAACAACTTCAATTTTGACGTGACGCGCTTCCTGTGCACGGTTGAAAACAACTACGTGCGCATCTTTCCATGCAGATCTCTGATAAGCGGACCATGCCTCCGCATCTTTAAAGATCGTCTTCGGCTCATCTGCATTGAAATCCTCCAGCGTCTCCGTCCATCCGGTCTGTTCGCCGTCAACATTGCTGAATACCAGATTCCAGTCTTCCTCTGCAATATTCTGTACCTTTTTCGGCTGGCCGCCTACGCCTTCCGGGTTAACCGCCTGTTTCGACACATAAATCCTGCATCGTTCAATGGCTCCCTTCGCCAGTCCCGCCATATAAGTCAGTCTGCCGATCGTTCTCGCCGCTCCGACGTCTCCCTCGTCCTCTGTCGTCAGCTCCGGAATTGTGAAGTACAGATTATTGTTGCCCCGAAGCGTTCCATACTCTGTTCTTTCCGGATACTTTGCGTTCGGTTCAGTTTCTGCATCATCCGGATTTTTCGATGTCATCCTGTTATCGTTTGCGGTATTTGCCGCATCCTGATCTCCTACAATCTTTCCGTCCACCAGATGATCGATTGTATTCGCGCCGTCTGTCTCAAAGTCCGCATAAGCGCTCAAAGCAGATATCGCAATTGGATTCGTCGCCTCCATTGGCTTCGCATTCGCCGCTTTTGCCAAAAGATAGATCTCATTACAGGAAATCACCTGATCCGTCGTATTCACCGTGCCGCTCAGTTCGCCGGCCGTATTCAGCACCTCAATTTTAACGGCTCCTACGTTTGCAAGGTCGCTCGTTTCAAAGAGCTCTTCCAGATTAATCGCATGCGCCACACGATCATAGGATTTATAAATCCTATCCATCACCTGTTCGTCTGCATTATAGTTGTCATCCGTATTGGAATCAAACGCGGAAGCGGTCTTCGCTTCTTTCCAGTTCACGGAAGCCATAGCCTCTGCGCTGTCTGCGGTTACCGCTCCCGTCGCGATGGATACTTTACAGCGGGTGATCGTCCCTGGCTCAATGTTTTTTTCATAATCGTCCGCTTTTTTATTCTGCGTCCAGAAAAGCAAACGGCCTACATCCTGCGCAGAACTCAGCTTAATGTATATATTGTTATTCTTGGTCAGCTCTGATCCAAGCGCCATGCCGCCCGTATTGTAGCGCGAAAAAGCAAAATTCGCTTTATTATCGACAATATTCTCCAGCGAAGCATCGCTTCGGTATGTCGCGCTGCTGTCATCCTCATCCGTATTGACTTCGATCGGATGACCCATAATCGACTTATAGCGATAGGTCGGAGCAAATGCATCCGGCTTCGGGTCCATGCCCGTCTGGTCCGGCGCAGGTCCCGTCGATCCCGGTTCTGTATTCGCCGCAGCTTCATTTCCTTCTTCCGCCCATACCGAAATCGTTCCAAGATCCATTACCGGAATGCTCGTCACCAACATGGCTCCCGTCAGAATTCCGGCAAAAATCTGTTTCAGTTTCATTCTTTAATCCCCTTTCTTTTCATAGTTTTTACAAAACAAAAAAACTTCTAAAAAACAAGATGTAGCGCCTTTCCTCCTTTTCTCTGAAATTCTTAATAGCCTGTCTCTTACGTATGCATCCCATACCGGCCATCCGGCCCCATCACAGGGTATATTCTGTGATATTTCATGGAATATGAAACAGTACAAAGATGTATCTATAGATTACTTCTTTTTTGGGCTTCTGTCAAGGGTCTTTCCTCAATTGAAAAGCATCTCCTTCCCATAGAATAACCGGTATCCTTCGTATAAAAGAAGCGCGGAAACGGGTCCCATGACAAGTCCCATTCCCCCATATATCTGAATCCCGATATAAATGCTGGCCAGCACGGCCAGCGGCGGCACGCCAAGCCGTTTCCCGACAAGCTTTGGCTCCAGAAGCTGCCGGATCAGGCTGCACACAACATAAATCGCAAGGCATCCTGCCGCATTCCCGTAATTTCCCAGCAAAAAATCAAGGAGCGCCCACGGCACAAGCACGGTTCCGGTTCCAAAAAAAGGAAGCGCGTCAAACACTCCGACCGCCAGTCCGATTCCAAACGCATACGGTATGCGCAGCAGAAAAAAGCCGCCAATGCAGACTGTTGTTATGATGCCCATAATAGAAAGCTGCGCCTTCAGATATGCGCCCGCCGCAGATTTCATATTCCGCAGCACACAGATCGCATGGCCTCCCGTCTTCGTCCCGGCCAGCGCGCCGATCAGATGTTCATAATCGTTTAGCATCAGAAACGCGGCCACAAGCGCAACGGCAGCTCTGGCCAAAAATCCCAGCATCTGCCAGCCGGCGTCTTTGGAGACGGCCAGCGCGCTCTCGGTCAGGCCCGCCGCATTGTCGCTGACCGTCCTTTGAATCTCCTCCATCGCAATTCCAGAAGCGGCCTCCAGCCTGCTGCAGCAATCGTCAAACATTTGCCGCGCGCCCTCCTGCAAGGATGAAAGACTGCCCAGACAGCCGCTGCCCATACGATATAAAAAATAAACGACTGCCGCCGCAAGGCTTCCGGCCGCCACAAGAAACAATCCGTATGCCGCGAGGCGCGCCCGCTCCCTTTTCCATCCCGCCTTCTTCTCAAACGCCCGGGAGAGCGGATACAAAAGCCGCGCCAGAATGAGCGCGGCCAGAAACGGCGTAAGCATTGGAAAAATATATTTCATCCCCAGAAAAACAGCCGCCGTCCAAAGCGCGAACTTTGCATGTTGATTTCCTATTTCTGTTTTCAGTCTCTTTATCATAGGAAAATTATGCACGGATTGTACGCGTACTATGCACGAGCGGCTCTGGACGTCCTGTCAGAAAGCATTATACTTTAAATCGATATCCAACGCCCCAGATCGTTTCAATATACTGTGGCTTTGCCGTATTGATTTCGATCTTTTCACGAATCTTTTTGATATGCACCGTAACGGTCGCAATATCGCCAATAGACTCCATATCCCAGATTTCCCGAAACAGCTCTTCTTTGGTAAATACGCGGTTGGGATTTTCCGCCAGAAAGGTCAGCAGGTCGAATTCCTTCGTCGTAAACGGCTTTTCTTCCTCATGGACCCATATGCGGCGCGCCGTTTTGTCAATCTTAATTCCCCGGATTTCGATCAGCTCATTCTCCTGCGCGCTGCTGCCAATCAGCCGCTCATACCGCGCCAGATGCGCCTTCACCCGCGCAACCAGCTCGCTCGGGGAAAACGGCTTCGTAATATAATCGTCCGCGCCAAGTCCAAGCCCCCGAATCTTGTCGATGTCGTCTTTTTTGGCAGACACCATCAGAATCGGCATGTTTTTGACCTCCCGGATACGCCTGCAAATTTCAAATCCATCCATGCCCGGCAGCATCAGATCCAGTATTACCATGTCAAAATCCTCCTGCAGCGCACGGGAAAGGCCGGCGTCTCCGGTATTTTCTATTTCCACCTCAAATCCGCTCAGCTCCAGGTAATCCTTTTCCAGATCTGCGATCGCCACTTCATCTTCAATAATCAAAACCTTACTCATTTTGGATGACCTCCTGATATTTTCGTATCACAAAATACACTACCGTGCCGACGGATTCTTTGCTCGTCGCCCAGATCTTGCCGCCATGATCCTCGATGATCTTCTTTACAATGGAAAGACCGATTCCGCTGCCTCCCGTCGCAGAATTCCTCGAAGCATCCGCGCGGTAAAAGCGTTCAAATATATACGGCAGATCTTTTGCCGCAATGCCGCGCCCGTTGTCTTCAATCTCTACCTGAATAAAGTCGCCGACGTCCTTGACCCGAATATGAATAAATCCCTGCGCTTTATCGAGATATTTGATCGAATTGCCAATGATGTTATTGACGACGCGCTTTAACTGCTCCGGGTCCGCAATCACCATCACGTCATTATCCACATAATTGAAGTAGGCAAGCCCAATGTTTTTCGTCTCAAGATCCATGCCAATCTCTTCGATGCAGTCGTTAAAGTATGCCGCCACGTTCAGCCTGTTAAAGTTATAGGGAATGCGGTTCGTGTCAATTCTGGAATATAACGTAAGCTCATTTAAAAGCGCGTCCATTTCATTCGCCTTGCTGTTGATCGTCCGAAGGTATTTCTCCCGCTTCACCGGCGTATCCGCCACGCCGTCCAAAAGCCCTTCGGAATAGCCCTTGACGGCTGTAATCGGCGTTTTTAAATCGTGCGCGATGTTGCTGATTAACTCCCTGCTCTCCCGCTCGCTGATCATCTGCTGTTCAAACGATTCCTTCAGCCGCTTGCGCATCTCCTCAAAGCTTCCGCAAAGCTCGCTGATCTCGTCCTTTCCTTCACTTTCAATCGTAAAATCCAGATTGCCCTGCTGAATGTTAAACGTCGCCGCCTTCAGCTTTTCGATCGGGCGGATGATGCCGCGATGCATCCATACAATCAGCATGGCGGCTGTCAGGAAAAGAATAATCAGAATCGACACGCAAAGATCGAATGCCAGCCGCTTTACTTCCGGCAGCACTTCATATGCCGTCGTCACAATAAATACGCTTCCTCTGCTCCTGTCGGAAAAACGGAAGTTGATCTGCTTGATCAGCTTCTCTTCCGCGCCGTCCACATACGTGCCGGAAACGGCGTCCGGCTCATATTCCCAGTATCCCGGCAGATCTTCCGCATCCAGCCCGCCTTCCTCTCCCTTATAAAGAATCGTATCTTCCCGCCGTACGAGCAGATACGAATATTTCGCCTTCAGCTTCCTGTTGGTATTTTCCAGAAATGAAAGATCCAGAAACTGGTCCGGATCAAGAGAGGCGATCTTTAAAAGCAGCTCATAATTCTTGCTGGTATATTGATTCAGAAGCTGCACCGGATTCATCAGCTCCATATAATTGTCCGCTTTGACGCCGTAAGCCTCCTGAATCCCCCGGATCTGAATTTTCTGAAAGCCATAGATCACGCAGATCGCCAGTATAACCGGGACAAATATAATAATGCAAAAGGATACCGTAAGCCTTGTCTTTAACTTCATGAGATCTTCCTTTCACTCGCATGGCAATGGAAAAGGCCACAGGGGGCTTTCTGCGCCCCTGTGACCTATTATACCATGATTTGCTGCAAATCCCATTAAAAAAAACAAATATATTCTAAATTTTTCATAAACCGCCGTCGCAGTATTGCTTTAATTCCTCGACTTTATCCAGCGCTTCCCACGGCAACGTCAGATCGTTGCGTCCAAAATGTCCGTATGCAGCCGTCTCTCTGTAAATCGGGCGGCGCAGCCGGAGCATCTGAATAATGCCGGCCGGACGCAGGTCAAAATGACGGCGCACGATTTCCACCAGCTTCTCTTCTGATACCTTTCCGGTTCCAAACGTATCCACCATGACAGAGGTCGGCTGCGCAACGCCGATCGCATACGCAAGCTGAATTTCGCATTTATCCGCAAGCCCCGCCGCCACAATGTTCTTTGCCGCATAACGCGCCGCATAAGCTGCGGAACGGTCTACCTTCGTGCAGTCCTTGCCGGAAAAAGCCCCGCCGCCGTGCCGCGCATAGCCGCCATATGTATCCACGATGATCTTGCGTCCTGTCAGCCCTGCGTCTCCCTGCGGCCCGCCGATGACAAACCGACCGGTCGGATTGATAAAAATCTTCGTCGCTTCATCTGTCATTTCCGCCGGAAGCGTCGGTTCCAGCACGTATTTTCGAATATCCGCATGAATCTGCTCCTGTGACACGTTCGCATCATGCTGTGATGAAATCACAACCGCTTCCAGTCGAAACGGTTTTCCGTTTTCATCGTATTCTACAGAAACCTGTGATTTGCCGTCCGGCCGCAGGTACGGAAGCGTGCCGTCCTTGCGCACCTTCGTAAGCTGCTGCGCCAGCCTGTGCGCCAGCGCGATCGGATATGGCATATATTCCTCTGTTTCATTGACTGCATATCCAAACATCATGCCCTGATCGCCCGCTCCAATGGCTTCGATTTCCGCATCGCTCATTTTATTTTCTTTTGCTTCAAGCGCACGGTCCACGCCCATTGCAATATCCGGCGACTGTTTATCCAGCGAAGAAAAAACAGCGCAGGTATTGCCGTCAAATCCTTTTTCCGAGCTGTCGTAGCCAATCTCCCTGATCGTCTTCCTCGCAATAGCCGGTACGTCGAGGCTCGCCTTCGTCGTAATCTCGCCCGTAATCAGCACAAAGCCCGTACAGGTCGCCGTCTCACAGGCAACGCGGCTCATCGGGTCCTGCTCCATGCACGCATCCAGAATCGCATCGGAGATCGCGTCGCAGATCTTGTCCGGATGCCCTTCGGTTACAGATTCCGATGTAAAAAGTCTTTTTTCCATAAAAAATACTCCTTTCAAAATAAACGGTTCGATTTTAACCCAACACGGCTTTCAGATAAAACAAAAATCCGCTTAAACATAAGCGGACAGGATATTAAGACTCAAATGCCCAATCCTCTTATTGTTCGAATTCTTCGCTCAGGTTGGCACCTTCCTCCCCGCACACGCTTTTGCATGCGTAAAGGGGTTGCCGTGACTTCACAGATCCTATGTATCTCCATCACTCTGAATAAGGGAAAGCTGTATGATTGAATTTTAAATCGTAATTTCGATTCTCTTTTGTAGGTTACGCTCATTTTCTACATTTGTCAAGCCTTTTTTATTTCCAAACCCCATTGCGCAATTATCAGATATGTTTTATAATTATCATAAATTAATTAGACTATTTTACAAAGGAGTGTTTCATATGCAGACTGTAAAAACTTCCCAATTAAAAGAAGGCATGATTACCGCCTCTCCCGTGAAGACCAGACGGGGGCAGCTGATTGTGGATGCGGGCGTCTGCCTGACGCAATCGCTCATTGCGCATATTGATTTTTACGATGTGGAGGACGTTTCCATTGAAGAGTTTACCCGGACCAGATCCCATGACTGGAATGCGCAGGCCGCTCCGACGTATTCCGAGCGTATTACCTCTTCTTTCGAATTTCAGCAGTTTCAAAAAGACTATGCAACGGCTGTTGAACGCTTAAAGCAGATATTTACATCTATCTTAGAGCAGCGCCATATGCCGGATGCGCCTGTGCTCTGCAAGACCATCCAGCCGCTGCTCTCTGATGCGTCTTCATCGCTTCAGATGTTTGACTTTCTGCACAATATGCGCAAAATCGTGGACAGCATCTATGCGCATTCCATCAACGTCGCATTGATTTCCATCGAGCTTGGCCGCTGGCTGAAGTTTTCCGACGAAGATCTCGCCATACTGATTTCCGCGGCCCTGCTGCATGACATCGGCAAATCTGAAATTCCAGAAGAAATCCTTTACAAACCGGACCGTTATACGGAAGAAGAGTTTGCCCTCGTAAAGAAGCACCCGGAAATCGGCTTTCACATTCTGCGTCCGTTTGACGGACTTGACCCACGCATTTTGGATGCTGCGCGCATGCATCACGAGCGCTGCGACGGAAGCGGCTATCCCAACCGTCTGCAGTTCCATCAGATCAGCGATTTCGCGCAGATCATCGCAATTGCCGACGTCTATGACGCTATGACGGCTGCACGGTCGCACCGCGCGCCGCTGTGTCCGTTCCAGGTAATCGCCGATTTTGAGCTGGAAGGCCTTCAGAAATACAACCCAAAATATATTCTGACGTTTCTCGAACGTATCGCCTATACGTATCAGAATAACCGCGTCAGGCTGAATGACGGCAGAAGCGCCAACATCCTGATGCTGAACCGGCAGTTTCTCTCAAGGCCCATTGTAGAAACAGAAGATGGCACGCTCGACCTCTCCAAAACGCCGAATCTGAAAATCCAGATGCTTTTGTAATGACGACGCACAATATGCCGCATACAAAAACCCCCGGAAGCTCATTTCATGCTCCCGGGGGTCTTTTCATTCTTTTATTTTATTTTTATCTTTTTGTTCATGCCCGCCGTTTTCAGCTTCTTCAAAAGATTCTTTTTCTGCTTCGCATTCAGCCCGGGCGCTTTCACCGTAATGTTAGACGGCGTCTTTTTAAACGCGCCTTTTTGAATCGACGTCAGTAGCTTGCTCTGAATCGTCAGAGACTTTAATTTTTTACAATTTGTAAATGCCGCTGCGCCAATTTTTACGACGTTTCCACCGATCGTCACTTTTTTGAGCTTCTTTGATTTTGCAAATGCCTTTGGCGCAATTTCCGTCACTTTACACGATACATTTTTCAATGTCACTTCCGCCGGAATATTTACCGTTGCGCCCGACGCGCCCGTAACAGTCGCCGTCTTCGCCGATGCGCTCAGCGCTTTATACGAAATGCCGCCAACCGTTTCCGTGTAGCCGTCGGAAAGCGTATCTGCCGGCGGCTGTGGCTGCGGATTGATTACAGCTCCGCCTCCCGGCGGGTTCGTCGTACCGCCTCCCGGAGGCGTCGTATCTCCCCCTGGCTTATCCTGTGAATCTGCCTTTTTTAATTCCTGCGCGCATTTTCTTAAGGTTACAAGGAGACCCGCGATCGTATTCAAATCCGCATCGTCTTCCACTTCCGCCGCCGCATTGTATGCCGCAAAGAACGGCGCCCATGTATCCGGCGTATACGCCGCTTCTCCGGCTGCAATGCACTCTGTCTGCACACGCTCCACTTCTTTTGTCAGGCTTTCTTTCACAGACGGAAGCATGGTATTCTCTATTTTGTTCTTTTCCGCTACCAGATCAGCGGCCTTCTGCCGCATATCTTCCACTGTCGCATCTGCAATGGCGTCCTGAACGCCTTTCGCCGCACGATACGCTTCCGAAAACGGTCTCCATGCCGCCATCGGCAAATCGACTCTTCCGATCTCTATAATTGCCGCCGTGGATGTAAGCGCGCGATCCAGATCGTCTTTTGCAGCTTTGGCATCCGCCACGCGCTGCGATGCCTGCGACAGATTCTCTGCCGTTACCCGAATCTGTAAGACGCCCGTTTCCTCAATCGGTTTCTGCGCCGCAGACCATGCACTGGAAAACGATTCCCAGATTGCAGACGGCAAACCGCTTCCATCCGCGTCTTTCCATTCTTCCGCCTGAGAAATTGCCATATCCAGTTCCTCATTCACGGATGCGCTGATGTCTTCATACACACGTGCGCTGATAAGAGCTGTCTTCTTATGGAAACTGTCGCGCTGACACGTATATGCAACCTCTCCATTTTCCGTCGCTGTAATTTCTTTTAAAACTTTTCCTTCGCCCCAGTCGTGGCTGCCATGCGCTAAAATTACGCTTCCCTCTTCTATCAGGCGGCCGCAATCCGGATTTGCGCAATACGTATCGCCTGTATACCCTTTCGTCAGACAGCCTTTCTCAATTGCGCCTGTCACTTTCGTCTCCGTATGCTCGCACGCAGCCGTAACTTTGAAACTGTATACCTCGCCCTCTATGGTAACGGATACTTCTCCCGTCTCCTGTGGAGCGACGGTAACTCTGCCCGCGGCTCGAACCATCTTCGTCTGTGCAGCCGTCCCATTTGTCGGATACAGAATAATATACGCTTCATCCCTCCAATGATAGGCGATCAGATATTTTTTCCCTTCTTTTACTTCTGTCGCCTTCGCGTAACCCGGAATTGCATCGGACGCCGACACGCGTTCCTGTTTTTCAAGCAAAAGCAGCTCCTGACTGCCGTCTGCATAATTCTCCTTATATCCGCCGCTGTTGGAATTGAAGTCCATATTCGGATAATAGAAACAAATGTAACGTTGTCCGTTTCCATTGCAGATTCTGACGTCTCCGTTTACAAATTGCAGCTTGATATCTGCCGGTGAATCTCCAAAAAAGCTGTTGCCGTTTGTATTGACCAGATATTTCCCTGTCGCCTCGTTGTACACGCTCCAGTTGCTGCCGGATTTTTGCATCGTAAATTCTGCGTCAAGATAGCTGATCTTCCGGTTTACCTCCTGCGAAAAGCTGTCCAGCGAATTTGCCGTATTACTGACATGGTCGGACAATGCGATGCCGCCGTTCTCTTCATATGTGACGCGAACCGGTCCGTCCGTAATCTCCTCCGGCGCCTCAAGCACGCCGTCAATATAGAACGCTTCTTCATCCGGATTCATGTAAACCGTATTGTCCGTTATCTTAATCCGATAAAGTACGTTGTCGATCATCGTCTCCGTATAGCCGGGGTTCACGCCTGTGATCTCAATCACTTTATCAGAACCGTCTTTTTTCTGCGTAACAGTCGCAACTGTGTCGTCTGCCGGCGTTTCAACGGCAAAATCTCCTGTGCCGCCATATGTTCTGACAAACGTCTCTCCCTTACCCGCTTCCACATTGACGACAGCGCCTCCGATTGCCGCGTTCGGAACGATATCCAGAATGCTGAACGTATCGAAAAACATAGATATTCCTTCGCCCCATTTATTCGGCTCCCACAGAAGCGCAATCGTACCGTCTTCCATCTCCGTCAGACAGGAATACACATAGCCGGACTCCGCTCCGGGGATGTCAAACGTATGAAACAGCGTCATAGAATTGTCTTCTTCGACCAGAAACGCGAAGATTTTTCCTTTCGCGCGGCTGCCGCCCGTCGGCGTCGTTACCAGAACCAGCTGCTTGCCATTCACCGGTTTGGAATAGCTGATCGCCGAAACATTACAGGTGCTTGTTACGCTTACCTCTGTCTGCACCGACTGCTCCGACATCGTATAACCGCCGTCCTCGTTTTTCGTGATGTCTGCATAACAGATTTTCCCGCGCCCGTTTCGCGCAAACATACGGAGCGTTCCGTCCCACAATTCCACCACTTCGTTTTCTGATGTCCAGAAGCCGCCGTGCTGCGTACGCTGCATGTCTTCCGTCCGCTCCCAAGTCTCTCCATTGTCCGTAGAATATACCAAGCTGGCATTCTCCTCATCTACGCCGTGGTCGTAAAAACCGATTACAATATCTCCTGTCGACGTCGTGATACCCTGCCCCGGCGATACGAGCAACGCATGCTCTCCTGTATGCCGCTTCACCTGATCGGTAAGATCTCTTGGATGCTCCCATGTCTTACCGCCATCCTTCGACGTAATCACCCAAAGGTAGTCAATGCTGTACACATGAAAGCTCGAGTCTTTATAGAATGCGTTCTGCTGAATCTCCTTCCGCTCTCCGTTCACCTCGTTTACCTGCCTCTGCGTCAGGTCATTGACATACTCTTCATCTTTGATCGTATAGAGATTATACCATTCGTCTACGCCAAAGCCAGACTCGCTTCCATCGCTCCTCTTTCGGATGCTGGCATAGCCATCTGCATTCAGATCGCTCACATAATACGGATAATTCTCCATATTATCATCCGTCGGCTTTGTCTCGACATTGCCATATTCTTTTGTCAGCGCCAGATAACGCCCCTTATCTACGCCATTGTCAACCTCCACATAGCCCGTTCCCTGCCCGATCGTTTTATACATCGTTGTACTTCCTGTCGGGTTAACGTCTGCAATAAAATAAATTGTCCCATCCGGCCCTTCTACAACGCCAGGATCGATAATCGTTGTCGCATCTCTTCCCGCGTATCCCTGGCTGTCCGGGAAAAAGAGCGGAAAGCTGTACTGCCATGTTCTGCCGCCGTCTTCCGAAATCGACGCGATGGAATCAATGCCACCGCCGTCGCCAGTCGTTTCCCAGCGGGCGTCCGCCGTCGCCAGCAGCGTGCCGTCCTGCAACGTAATCAACGCCGGAATCCGAAAGTTCTTACATCCGGCCGTCCCTTGCCGAAACGGTTCGTCATACGTGGCATGCTCTTCACTTACGGAAATACTGCCGGCTTTTGGTATAAACGGCATCGTCGAAGCCGCTTCCGAAAGCTCTTCCGCCGTCGCCGGAATTGCGGGAAGAAGCGTAACCGCCATAGCAGCCGAAAGTCCGGCAGCCAGTCCCTTTTTCCAGATTTGACGCATACTTCTTTGCTTCATAAAATCCTCCTTCTTTCCTTTGTTTCGATATGCTCTGTTTCAGGATAGAAATACCGCCTGTATCGCATCCTGTTTGATCCGAATACAGGCGGCCGTTTCTATTCCATTACTTTACTTTCACCTTTTTACTCATGCCAGCTTTTTTCAGCTGTGCGGATATCGCCTTTTTCTGTTTCTTTAAACTCTTTGGCAGCTTCACTGTCACTTTCGACGAGCCTTTTTTAAATGCCTGTTTTCCAAGCTTCGGCATCTTACTGCCTTTGAAAATTACCGAGCTTAACTTCTTACAGTTAAAGAACGCTTTCTTTCCAATGCTTTCAACATTTGCGCCAATTGTGATCTTTTTCAGTTTCTTACGTCCTGAAAATGCGCCGTCTCCAATTGCAACGACTTTGCATTCTTCATTGCCTATGCGCACGGTTGCAGGAATTGTCACTTTTGCTGCGTTGCTTCCTTTTATAATCGTCACCGTCTTAGCCGCTGCGGAAACAACCTTGTATTCCATATCTCCTACCATCTGCGTCGCGCCATCCTGCAGCGTCGCGCCTCCCGGTCCTGGCGTCACTCCTCCCGGTCCCGGCGTCACTCCTCCCGGTCCTGGCGTCACTCCTCCCGGTCCTGGCGTCTGTCCGCCCGGATTGTCTCCGCCCGGATTATCGCCGCCCGGGTTGTCTCCACCCTGTCCTTTGAGCACAAGACCGCCTTCACCAACGTTCATTTTTACAGTCAGTTCATCCAGCAGAGCCTGCAGTTCATCTGCTGTCAGGCCATTCAGATTTTCATCGTAAATTCTGTTGAACGCTTCCTCAAACGCCGCCCAGCTCTCTGTCGTATATTTTTCTTTTTCTTCCGTATTATCAATCAGGCTTTCCGCCTCTACCAAAAGATCTTCTAATTCATTGATCAGATTTTCTTTTGCCTCATCTTCAAGTGTCTTTAACTTACTGATTGCGGTATTGATTGCTCTGGCTGCATCGATCAGCTGCTGCAGCGTCGGATTTTCAAGCGCATTGGCCGCATCCAGCGCATCCTGCAGGTTTTTCAACGAATCCGCTGTATAAACATCCGTCTGTGCAAGCTTTTCAGCCGCATTGCTTTTTGCAGTATTCAATTCCGTTTGTTTTTCCGCATATTCCGCAGCATCTTCCAGCTTATCCATTGCTTCTAAAAGCGCGTCTGTTGCCGCAATTCGCTCTGCTTTCGTGCCGCTTTCCTTTTTCTCTCTTGCCTGCGTCAGTTTTTCCTGGAAATTCGCCCAGGAAGTCGGCGTATAATCCGCCTCTTCTTTTCCTTCTGCAGTCGCAATGGCAGTATCCAGCTCTGCTTCTACAAATTCTTCGGATGTCTGAACCGTCTCCCTCTGTTCATCGCCGCATCTTTCACATGTTTTAACGCTTTCTCCATCCTCTTCACGCGACGCTTCTGTCACAACCGGCTCGCCATATTCATGGCCAAGCGCATCCGTTTCCTTGCTTTCTTCAAACGCTTCTCCGCAAAGCAGACAGATCTTCTTTCCGGAAGCTCCCTTTTCCGTACAGGTTGGACGCTTCTCTCCCTCCAGACGGTACTCTTCATGTTTACATGCGCCAATCGTCACCCTGTAAACCTTGTTGTCAATCTCCAGTATGGCGCTCTGTCCATTCTCTCCTTTTCCTTCAATTGTAATGCCGGTCACTTCCGTCATCTTAAACATCTTATTCTGTTCTTTAAAGCCATTTTTCGGATACAGCACAATGATCACATCCTCATCCGAGGCATCGTCATGATAGATGTTTGTGATCAGATATTTTTTGCCCGATGTAATCTTTCCTACGCGCTGATACCCGGGAATCAGATCCGCATCCGATTTTATGTCTTTCTTCTCCAGAAATTCCATTCCATAATCGCCGTTTTTACTGCTTCTGTCTGAGTATCCGTCAAATCCCTTAAATGGATAATGGAAGTATACGTACCTTCCGTTCTTACTTGTCGCATGCTGACGCTGTATATCAAACGAGTCTTCTCCCGCCACCTTCGTCAGCTTCTGCAGTACCTTCGTTTCAGAAAAATACTCCTTCGCATCCAAATTCACCAGATATTTATTCTCAAATTCGCTGAAAATAGAATAATTCTCCCCTTCTTGTGTAACCACAAGCTCCGCATCCCGCATATCAATGCTCCAGTTCGGAACCCGCATCTCATAAACCTGCTCCAGCGTATGCGTTCCGGAAGGCTTGATCTTCGCGTTGTACAATGCCGGCGCTTCGCCTTTTCCGTTGTCGCCATCACTTGAAAATGTCACTACGCTCGGATCCAATGACGTTGCATCTTCCGGATTGTCCGTTCTGAAAAAACGTTTTCCTCCTTTTGGAATCGTGATTTCTTCATCCACTTCTATTTCATCCTGCGCAAGCACCTGGATGGTGTATCTGACGCCGTCCACCGTAATGTATGTCGTGCCCGGCCGCTTTCCTTTGATTACCACGGAACCCGGATCTTTCACCGTGCGCGTACCATGTACAAGCTTTGTAAAAGTCCTTTTGGTGGTAACGGCATTTCCATTGACCAATGCCGTAGGATAAAAGATAATGATGCCGGTCTTTCCAAAGTTCACTTCGGTATCAGCCTCGTTGGACCACTTATAACCAATCAGATATTTCTTACCGGATACAATCGACTTTGCCACTTTATATCCGGGAGCAACCGAATCCAGAGATTTATCGGTCCAGTCAACGTCTTCCGCCTTTTCCTGTTTCAGCTCCTCTTCCGTCATTTTCCTTAAGAAAGTAAATTCACCCTGAATATTTGGATTTTGGGCGGTGTCATATACGTCATTCGCGTAGCTCTGTCCGTCAAAGCACTTCGCCGTAAGGTAGAAGAAAATAGACCTGTTATGCGCCTGAATGTTAAATGTATTTCTCGTCTCGTCCTTATTCGCCGCATCTTTATAAATCTTGATCGCAAACTCGCCTTTTGAAAATGTATGGCCTATTCCAACTCCGGCAGTCGGATGCTTCATTGAAAAATACAAATCCAGCCCTTCGCTGTATACCTTGTACGTATCTGCTTCGTCCGCTTTCGTAATCGTCATCTCCGCATTTCGGATGTCCAGACCTGAATCGGCCGCGTTAAAGCATTGACTATAGGGACGATCTTTATATCCCGTACCATTATCGGTAATCGATGAGTTGTGCAAAGCCGGAAGGGTCGTCTCTTCCCCCTCTTTTATTTCCACAGCTGCAATCGGAGAAACATTCGAAACCATTGCATCCGGCGTCTCAAGCGTAATATCCGGCGATTCAAGCGATACCGAAGTATTGTATGGCATTGTATACGATCCGCCTTCACGCAGCTTAATCACGTTCTCTTCCGCAGCATCGCCAGTTGCCGCAGCGAGATTCACGGGAAGTAACGTCAACGCTACGGCAATAGAAAGCGTCATGCTTAGCCCCCGTTTGAAAAATTGTTTCATAAACTTTTGCTTCATAAAAACCTCCTTGCTTGATTCCTATAACGCCACTTCACACCATGTTCCGTGTGTCGCAAGTTATACTAATACATTTTTAGCTCTATATGTTTCATTCTAAATCAATTTTTACAAAAAAGCAAGTCATCTGACTTATTTTTTAGATAATCTACCCAACACATTCCGCCTTATGGAAAATACTGTTTGTATTTTTTGCACAGACAGCAGAAAAACTCTTTTCAACAGATTATAAATTCCTACCGTTATCATAATATATATTTTTACATCAGAAAGGAGACTTCCATATGAATTTTGGAATGCAACTGAAAACGCTGCTGGAACAGAGGGACATGAAACAGACGGAACTGTCCGCCGCGCTTCATATGAGCGAATCCACAATCAGCGGCTACATTACAAATCACAGACAACCCTGTCTGGAAACGCTTGCCCGCATTGCCGGAGAGCTTGAGACGACAACTGACTTTCTTCTGGGACTGACAGAATCTCCTGACCCGCCGTTTCCCCTTACGCCAACGGAACGAAGCATTCTTCTGCAATATCACAAAATTCCCCCTCATCTGAAACGCTTCTTTCTCTCCATGCTGGCGCTTTTCGCATCCGATAAGAATCTCTTCTGATTCGTTCAAAAGCCCCCGGCCGTACGCTGACGACCGGGGGCTTTTTCTTATTTTACTTTTACCTTCTTGTTACCGGCTTTCTTAATCTGTTTGATCAGATTCCTTCTGGCTTTCGCTTTCATCCCCTTCTTGGGCAGCGTCACGCTGAGCTTCTTATTGGTGCCTTTCAACGCGCCTTTTTCCACCTTTGAAAGCTTCGTTCCCTGAACCGTAATCTTTTTCAGATTCTTACAGCCATTGAAACTGTTCTTTCCGATTTTTGTCACGGAAGAACCGATTTTGACGGTTTTTAATTTTGCAAATTTCTGGAATGCCTTCGCGCCAATTTCCGTAACGCTGTAGACGGTTCCTTTTTCTGTTACAGTCGAAGGAATCGCAATCGTTTTCAGATTCTTGTCCTCCGCGCCGGTTACTTTTACCGTCTGTGCGCCTGTCACTTCATATTTTAAGGATGCCGATACAAATGCATCTCCTGTTTTTAACGTTTCCGTCGGTACAGGAGCAGGCGGCATCGTATCCGGAACGTCTGTTGGCGGTGCGGGCGGTTCATCCGGCTTTTTAAGCTCCAGCCGGCTCTCTGCGTCAACCAAAGCCGCACAAAGCGATTTCAGTTCTTCTACATTGCCAGAGGATGTAGCCGCGCACGCAGACTGGTACGCCTTCACAAACACGCCCCAGCTCTCATTTGAATAATTATCCTGACCCATGCGAATGGTTTTCGCTGCCTTCTCCAAAAGCTTGCTCAGTTCCATTTTTGTTTTCTGCGCATTCGTCAGCAGATCACTCTGCGCAGACTCAAGTTTTGCCTGAAGACGGCTCAGTTCTTCCGCATTTTCAGATGCTTTTCCCTGCTCCGCCGCATCATAGGCGTCCGCGAACGCTTTCCAGCTTTCCGTTGTATAATCCTGCTGTCCCGCTTCTTTCAGCTCTTTTGCCGCTTCCAGAACGGCCGCCAGCTTTTTCTGTTCCCGCTGCGCCGCCGTTTCCAGTTTCTTCATGGCATTTGCAAGCGCCTGCTGCAAACGGACAAGCTGCGCCGGATCGGAAATGCCTTCCGCATCATTTGCAGCGTCATACGCTTCCTTATATGCATTCCAGCTTTCGTCTGTATAGCTGCCCTTCTCACTGCCTACGTTTGTATTCGCTTCCGCAATCTGACTGGACAGATTCTCCTGCGCCGCCGCTAAATTCGGCAGCAGGCTCTGCTGCGCGCCGGTCAGCGCCTGTTGCAGCGCGATCAGCTCTGCGCTGTCTGAGGAGCCTTTTCCTGCTTCCGCCGCATCGTACGCAGCCGTAAATGCCGTCCAGCTCTCTTCCGTATAGCTGCCCTGTCCGGCGTCTTTTACCGTCTTTGCCGCTGTAAGAGCCGCTTCCAGAGCTGTTTTAGCTTCATTTGCCCAGTTTGTTTCGTTTCCGGTCAGATATGCGTCCTCTTCTTCCGTGTGATTGCTGCCTACCCGATCCATCGTAATTTCTGCAATGGAAGCAAAATTGCCTTCTCCCTCCATAACCTGAATCTGTAAGTACTTGCCGCCAGCTCCATTCGGAAGGACGCAGCTTTCCGTCTCTCCCTGCCCGGTATGGCTCGCCGTAATCACTTCCGTAGCGGATACGTTTCCGGATACCGTATGCGTCTGCGGATCAAACGAATCCCCGACTACGCATTTGTATTTTTTAACCAGACCATTTACATTGTTATTCCTTTGCAGGATGGACACCCTGTTATAATTGGCAATGTCATCGCCATCTGCAATCTGCACCGTAATCACAGCCGGCTGTGATTCGGATACCACATAATGCGGCGACCATGAAGAATGCCACTGCGTCCCTGCCGCTCCGTCAATCGCTTTCGCGGCCACATCACCGTCATGCGCCTCGGTATTCGCCCATGCAGCCTTCCATGCCGGGCTTTTCTGCTCCTCCTCGTCCAGATCATAATGCTCCGGGAAGGATATCGTGCTGCTCAACGTAATTTCCTGGAAATTCAGCGTCGTCTCCGCAGAGATTTCTACGTCTCCAAACCCTACCATATATACGCTGCACTGTTTGCTGTCATTCGGATTTGGCACGACATGCGCAATCTTTTCATTGGAAGAGGACCATGTCACCGCGTTGCCCGCGTTCACTTCATCTTCAAAGCTTACGGTAAGCACGATCGGATCTTTCGCGCTCGATACTGTAACAGCCGAAGGGCTGATCTCCGCGCCAATCTTCTTTACCTTCAGATTGTCCAGAATAAAGTCTGTCTGTCCATAGCTCTTTTCCGCTGAATCCGGAATCGGCACGCCATTGCTGGCAATGCCAAACCACGACTGCCCGCTTCCGGACGCCGTCATGGTAAATGTATGCCGTTCTGTCGTCGATTTCTGGCCTTTCGCCGGCGCCGCCGTCTTTTGCAGCCAGTCAGACTGTCCGATTACGCTGTCTCCGTCTCCCGTTACAACGTAATAGGAATTTTCCCATCCTGCCTGATAATCAAAGCTTACTTCATATAATGCGCCCGCTTCCAGATGCAGATTCTGCGGAATCGTGCGATAAATAATGCCTCTGTTGCTTCCATGATGTTTCAGCGACCAGTTGCCGCCGATTACGTCATCCAGAATGATGTTGCCCCATCCGGACTGCGTATAGGGATCGTGCCGCTCAGACAGATGCGTCACCTGATCGTCTACGCCCTGCGCCGGTCCCATAACAAACGGATATAATCCGCCGACTACCGTTTCAAAATCCTGTTCAAAGCTGCCGTCCGCTTTGAGGTTGTTCAATGTCTTCTCCACAATGCGGATATCGTCAAAATACGTAACGCCCTTGCCCGCTTCGCGCTCCAGCGTCAAAACTGCCGTCGTATCTTTTGCCGTGAAGGATACCAGCATCGTCTGCATCCTGCTGCCTTCCAGAGCATTGATATTATGCGCGTCACACCTTGGATAGTTTGGCGCAAGCGACCTTAACGTGTAATTGGATACGGCCTTCACGCCGCCCGTCACTTTGATCCATGCCTTTGCCTCGCTCTTATTATCCACGTATACCTGCGCTACGTAATTGGTTCCCGGCTTCAGATCCGTAATCGCCGTCGATACCTTCTGTTTTTCTTTTTCGCTGCCCATACGCAGATATTTGTTACCGCTTGCCACACGTACAACTCTGACATCCGTTACGTCGCCCGACCAGATCTCTCCATTCAGAACGTCGCCATCGCCAGTTCCCGCATAGCTGTTGAATCCGGTATCCGTCACATGTGCATGGCTGCTCCATCCGGAAACTGTCTTCGCTGCCGACGCCGCGCCCTTTACAACGATATACGGCGTATTCGGGCTTGCCTGCAACGTAATTTTTCCACCTGTCGCCGCAACGGTTCTGCCGTTGATCCGTCCCGCGTCTGACAGTTCGTACACTCTGACATTTGCCAGAGACGCCCAGCCAGCCGGCAGATCCCATGTGCTGGCGCCGCCGTCATAATTAAAGTGATAAAGCTTCTCTTCCCCTGTCTCTTCATCCGTCCAGGGAAGCAGATATTTCACATCTTCCAGAACTTTTCTTCCATTTAACGTAATCGTACGTTCTACATAGCCGTCGCTTCTCTGCGTTTCGTTTCTCGTTACAACGACCGTTTCCGCGCCATCGTCGCTCTTTAATGTAATCTGTTTTTCATGGTTGCCCACAGGAGACGTATCGCCTTCGTAATTCTCCCAGCGGTATACTTTGTAATGCTGAAGGAATTTCGTCGGCAGATTGACTGCAAACGTCTTTGAAATATACTGGTCGAAATTATTGTTGCTGCCCCATCCTTCAAATCCGCCCAGATCAAAACCGCCCAGCAGAGGATTGTCCGCGGCTCCATGATAGCTGGGCCAGTTCAGGACAAACGAATCCTTCTGATGGTTGCGGATGAACCGAATGACGTCACTGTTAATTCCTTTCATTGCGGCGCCGCCGTAATGTCCTTCCGTCGCCCAGTGCTGCCATGTGGAATCGTATTCTCCCTCATAGCCAAACTCTGTCGAAAACCGCCATCCCAGACTGTTGAACTGCTGCGCAATTTTGCGCGTCTCCCAGGAATCCCCATACCATACGTCCAGATACATGAAATCAAGATTTTCTGCCGCGCCTTTGTGCGCCGCTACCGTTTCCGCAATCGTCGCAGCGTCCGCTACCGTCTCATCTGCGCCCGTTCCTACGACGCCCGGCCAGCGGTTGGCATACAGTGACGTTCCGTTTAACTGGTCATACAGCTGCAGCAGACGCTTATAGCGCAGACCGCTTCCCAGATCATAACCACGGTCAATAACGTATGACTGATCCAGCCATCCCCATCCTTTGCTGCTTGATCCGCTGATCAGATCATCGGAAAAGCTCTGCGCTTCCGGATATGCTTCCTGCGCGTTGATATGAATGCCCATCTGCGTGTTGTACTGATGCGCAATCGTATTCAGCTTTTTCAGATCTTCCAGTCCGCCAAGACGCTCCGCGATATTGCCATATTCAGAATTGGCCGAATCGTGGCCCTCGCTTCCGTATCCTTTCATCATAACCGCCTGTGGAAGCCCGTCGGTTGCCAGATATACTTTTCGGATATTATCAGCCACTTTCAGATACGGGTTGGTCGCCTGACTGCTGAAGTTCATCGAAATTCTGTAGTTTACAAGATCTTTTGTATGCTCCGATCCATACGGATTGTTCATAATTTCTCTGTATGCAATTGCTCCGTCCTGCCAGTCTGTTCTGCCGTCCTGATTCGCGTCGCCTGTCAGACAGACTTTTACGCAGGGCAGCTCGCTTGCCGGCACGCCATTTGCAACTCCTTCATATACCGTCGGATATTCGGAAAACTGGAAGCCCGCCTCGTTGTTATAATCATAAAACCATGTTGAGCTGGTCAGCGACATGCTGTTTAAGCCATTGTTCCGTACCAGACGGTTATCGGAAGCCATTTCCGAATTGCTCCATACGCCCGCGCTGACTCCGTCCGCCGACAGGAATCCGTATGCGTATCGTTTGGAAGCATTCGCATAGAATCCATTTTCAAACGTACGAAGGTCGTCTCCACTGTCGTTGACATTGCCGGATATCGTCGCGCCCATAAACTGCGCGCCGCTCTGTCCCTCCGTAATGGTAACAAGATTCAGATAAGGCACGTCAATCGAAGAAATCTTTGCGCACTCCGCGCTTTTTTCAATCTTCGTCACTTCCCATGTGAGATAATTTCCGGAAACAGAAATCTTCACCGTCATTCTCATATCGATGCTTCTTTTTTCATCTTTCAGCGTCATCGAATAAAGAGCGGAATCCGCGTTGAATTTCACATCATCGACTGTTGGCGTAATCTCTCCGCCATTGATTTGCATCACTGAAAGCGCCTTCTCCTGCGCGTCTACCGTCTTCTCCGTTCCGTCTACCGTTACTTTATATTGGAAGACCTGCGGAAACGTCTTGCTGACAGCCGCTTTGATCGCGCCGTTCGAAATCCAGTTCTCGTATGTAACCGACGCTTTTTTCTCCAATGCAACGGCATTTGGCAATGCAACGGCGGAGCCGCTGACCGTAACGCCGGACACCACCTGCGCCACATAGCCTTTCGCGGATACAACAACATCATAACTGCCGTCTTCTACGGCCAGAGAAAAGCTGCCGTCCGACGCCGTTTTCACAAAATCAAGTCCGATCCGCACCGTCGCGTCCGCTATCTTTGCGCCGCTTCCCGCTTCCTGCACAATGCCTGTCACATCATAGACCGGAACCATTTCCTCGCCTTTGCCCTGTCCCGCTGCGCTCGTCACAAAATCCCACTCGCTGCTTAAAGGCTGATTGTTCAGTTTTGCCTCCTTGAACCGGAATGCCGCTCCGCCGCCCGCGCGAAAACCAAAGCTGGCGTTGCCGCCGCCCTTGCCGGCAAGCGTAATGAAGTCCTGATTTGTCACTGCTGTTTTGGAATCGTCCACCTTCACAACCAGCGTCTCCCGGCTTAACGCTGCGGAAAACGTTACATAGGCGCCTTCCACCGGTCTTGAAAGCGCGCCCATCGACGCTTTCCTGTCCGCCGCATACTGATTGCCTTTTAATTCTCCATTCAGCATGTATCTGTAATACCATCCATGTCCCTGATCGTATCCCACATACAGCCAGTTGCTTCCATCAACATATGTGTGGAAAAACCCAAGGTCAAAATCCGCAGACGCATCCTGCCTCTTGAATGTAAGAGAAAACGTCCCTCCGTCTTCTGACATCTTTGCGCTCTGATGCAGCAATACCGCAGCAGAAGACGCATCGGCATGATTTGTCCCGTTTTCGCTTCCCGATTCGACATGATACCATATGGATGGCTCAGCCGCTTTCACCTGCATTGCCGGAAGACCGGACAAAACCGGCAAAAAGGTCAGTACAAAGGCAAGCAGACAACTCAATAGCCTTTGAAAACTACGCTCCTTCATAAATAAAATACCTCCTTATTTTTGTTTCTTTTTGACTGTTTTCAGTATAAATCCATCTGCACTTTTTGTCAATTATTCTTACCCTATTTTCCTGTACAGTCCCTGTTCCGTCAATCTGCACAACATACTGTCTCTTCTCCGCAATACGCCATTTTATTTATCCAATTCTTCCACACTCCATATAGCCGGCAAGCTCTTTTGCATAATATGTAATGTAAAGATCGGCTCCTGCGCGATAAGCGCATGCCGCCATTTCACAAACGACGCCCTCTTCCTCCACATACCCCGCCGCAGCAGCCGCTTTTGCCATAGCATATTCACCGCTGACGCTGTACGCCGCAACCGGCAGACAGGTACGGTCCTTCACTTCGCGAATCAGATCGCCATAAGCCATTGCAGGCTTGACCATAATCAGATCCGCGCCCTCCGTAACGTCAAGCTCCGCTTCTTTTAACGCTTCCCTGCGGTTGTGATAATCCATCTGATACGTCTTTCTGTCTCCGAATGCGGGCGCGCTTTTCGCCGCATCCCGAAACGGCCCGTAAAAAGAAGATGCAAATTTGGCCGAATACGCCATAATTGGCGTATGCACAAATCCGGCCGCATCCAAAGCGCTTCGTATCGCCTCAACTCTCCCGTCCATCATATCGGACGGCGCAATCATATCGGCGCCCGCCTGCGCCTGAGAGACGGCAATCTTTTGCAGATATGAAAGCGTTTTGTCATTGTCCACATCTTCGCCGCAGAGTATGCCGCAATGTCCATGCGACGTATATTCGCACATGCATACATCTCCGATGCAATACAGATGCGGAAACTCTCTTTTCGCCCGCGCAAACGCCTGCTGCACGACGCCGTCCTGCGCATATGCCGCGCTGCCGGACGCATCCTTGCGCGCAGGAATGCCAAAAAACAAAACGGAGGATACGCCGGCGTTTGATAACGCTTCCAGCTGTTCGCCCATTCTGTCCGGACTGTAGCGAAACTGTCCGGGCATGGAAGGAATTTCCTCCCGGATGTTTTCCCCCTCCACGACAAACATCGGATAAATCAGCGAAGACCTGTCCATCCTGGTTTCTCTGACCATCTTTCTCAAAGCCGTATTGGAACGAAGGCGTCTTGGCCTTGCCACCTGTTTCCTCTCTGTCATCCTTCCTCTTCCTCTCTGTCAAAGCGGCTGTTTTCCACAATTTCCATCATCCGTGCAATCCGCGTCTCATACGTATGGCTTTTACGCACTTTCTCATATCCGCTCGCCGCAATGCGTCTGCGCTCCTCTTCATGGGACAGGTAATAGCCGCACAGCTCCGTCAGCTCTTCCACACTTTCAAAGCAGACAAGATCTTCTTTGTTCTGAAAGAAGCAGGGAATCTCCGCCTGAAAATTTGTCATCAGAAAACCGCCGCTGCCAAGCACGTCCCAGATCCGAAGCGGCAGTCCGCTTTTGATGTTTGGAATCGTAAAATTCAGATTGATTTTAGAGGCTGCAAATACTTTTGGCATTTCGCTCCAGTAATCCAGCGATCCGCCATAACGCGTCCGAAACAGATCCCTTGTATCGCTGTTGCTGTATACCGTAACCGCATACGTTCTGGAAAGCTCTAAGAGCGCGCGCCGTCTTTGCTCCGCCGCCGTTTTAAACCCAAGAACCGTCGTTGCAAAAATCAACCCCAGATCCGAAAAAGAATCTTCGGATTTTTCCAGCTTAAAATGCTGCTGCACCCCTTCTAATACAGGAACTGTCAGCATTTCCTCCAGAATGTTGCCGCACCCGACGCACTGCTGCGCCCAGATAGCGGCGTCAAAATACCCCTGCAAATATTCCGGCAGCGCAGGCTTCAGCCTGTCGTAGCTGTTGCGCTCATACAAGCTGCCGACAAATGCAATTTCATTTTCATAGGCCGCTCTGTCGCTGCAATGATCCAGCAGGTAATCCAGCCGTTTCACATTTACCGCCAGTGGCAGATGCCAGATATGCGAAACGCCCATCCCCCGAAACTCCAGATAATTTGTCTTGTCAAACGTAAAAAAATAATTGCAGGGATGAAATACATTCTTATGATACATGCTGATTAATGGACTGTCACACGTCCAGACGACATAGGGCACATCCATTCTGGCGCAGACCGTCGTAACAAGCGCAAAATAATTCACCGTAAAAACCATCTCGCAGCGCTCCCTGCGTATCACCTCAGCCAGTCTTGCCTCAAATTCCGCGTCTGCGTCATAATTGTCCAGATCCTGCTCGATCGTATAAAACGTATATCCAAGCGATGTAAACGCTTCACAGATATCCGTATAATTATACGCCCTCCATCGATACACCAGAATTCGCATTGCTTCCGCCTCCTCTTCTGTTCTTATTTTATCTCCCCGCCACGTCCCTGTCTACCTTTTTCCATTCCCATGAGGCGTCTGATTGGGGTGCGGCACCAGACTACGTTTTCATCAGACGGCACATCCCTCCACCCGCTGATCTTTCGTGCTGGAATCCGACGCTTTTTTGTCGGGCTTTTCGACAACGCCATCCCGGACGGCCGCTTCTTACAAAAAGACGAAACGCCAACTGGCGTCTCGCCTTTTCCAGCATCAAAGAAACTCTTCCAGCGACCCAAACGTATATCCAAGCTCTTCCCATTTTGTCAGAAGCGCATCCATGATATCCCCGTTCGTGGAAGACGTCGCATGCAGCAGCACGATCGCCCCCGGATGAATTCTTGGCAAAAGCTTCTGATATGCTTCTTCCGCCGTCGGCTGCTGATCCTGATACCAGTCCACATAGGCCAGGCTCCAGAAAAAGGTATGGTAGCCAAGCTGCTGCGCCATTTTCAGATTTTCCGTACTGAACTTGCCCTGTGGCGGCCGGTACAGCTTTGGCATCTCCTGACCGGTAATGTCCTGATAGAGGTTTGCCACATCGTCCATTTCCTTCCGGAACGACGAAAGATCGCTGATTTTTGACATGTCGGGATGGTGGTAGGTATGATTTCCGACCAGATGGCCCTCCGTTTGCATCCGCTTTACAATGTCCGGCGCAGTTTCCAGAAAATTTCCGACTATGAAAAACGCGCCCTGCGCATTGTGTTTTTTTAACGCATCCAGAATTTTTTCTGTATTTCCATTTTCATAGCCGCAGTCAAACGTCAGGTAAATCGTTTTCTTTGTCGTATCTCCCAGATACTGCGCGTCGTATTGCGCCAGCTCCTCCGTACTGACGTTGCCGGTCGGCGGCGTTCCCTCCGTGCCAAAGCCAAGCCCCCAGTTATCCGTTTGCTTCTGGATAAACGGAGAGCCGCTAAAAACATCTACGATTTTAGCGGCCCCTGCGCCCGCTCCATACATAAACAGAAACAGTACCAGAATAAGCAATGTTTTTTTGTATTTCATAGACACCCAAACCGTTTCTTTTGTACTATTCTATGAAACGATCCGGGATTCATTCGGATTTTTTACGGCTTCCCGTTCCAGCAATACGTGCACAGCCTGCATTTTTCAATTCCAACCGCTTCCAGCATATCGTCCAGCCGGTTGAAGCGCAGCGACGTAAAATCCTGCTCTTTTCGGATTTCTTCTACCATCTGTGCATACCGTTCAGACTCCGGATCGGCGTATTCTTTCAGAACATCGTCCGTCACCTCTCCATTTTCCAGCCGGTCGATCACCCTTCTCGTAATCAGATCCATCTCTGACGTGGACCGGGAAAAATTCAAATATCTGCATCCATACAAAATGGGCGGACAGGCCGGCCTTACATGCACCTCTTTTGCTCCGCTGGCATAGAGAAATTCCGTCGTCTCGCGAAGCTGCGTCCCCCTTACGATAGAATCGTCAATCAAAAGCAGGCTTTTGTCCCGAATCAGATCCTCCACCGCAAGCAGCTTCATCTTTGCAATCAGATCCCGCTTACTCTGAATGGTGGGCATAAACGACCGGGGCCAGGTCGGCGTATATTTAATAAACGGTCTGGAAAACGGAATGCCCGATTCGTTTGCGTATCCAATCGCATGCGCCGTCCCCGAATCCGGCACGCCCGCCACAATGTCCGGATGCACATTGTCCCGTTCCGCCATCTTTCTGCCGCAGTCATAACGCATCTGCTCCACGCTCGTCCCTTCATAGGAACTGGACGGATAGCCATAATACACCCACAAAAACGTGCAGATCTTCATATCCGTCCCGGGCGCCGCCAACGTTGTGCACGCCTGATCCGTGATCACTGCAATTTCTCCCGGTCCCAGCTCCTTATCATCCTTATATCCAAGATTTCTGTATGCAAAATTTTCAAACGAAACGCAATAAGCGTCGTCCTTCTTTCCGATTACAACGGGGGTGCGCCCATATTTGTCCCGCGCCGCATAAATCCCTTTTTCATTCATCAGAAGAATCGACGCCGATCCATCCACCATATCCAGCGCATAACGAATGCCGTCAATCAGGTTCTCTTTTTCATTAATCAATGACGCGATCAGCTCCGTCGCATTGATATCGCCTCCGCTCATTTCCAGAAAATGCGAATGTCCATTGTCAAATAACATCTGGGTCAGCGCATCCATATTATTAATTTTGCTTACCGTCGTAATCGCATACGTTCCATGATGGGAACGCACCAGAAGCGGCTGCGGCTCATAATCCGAAATACAGCCAATTCCTATCCTTCCTGACATTTTCTGCACGTCCTTATCAAATTTCGTGCGAAACGGCGCGTTTTCAATATTATGAATCGCCCGGTCAAACCCACGTTCTCCATACACTACCATTCCACCGCGCTTCGTTCCCAGATGCGAATGGTAATCAATGCCAAAAAAAAGATCAAATACGCAGTCCTCCCTGCATGCTGCGCCAAAAAATCCTCCCATATTTCCGCCTCATTTCTTTTTGAAACTATATACTGCATCGCTTCATGTCTATCATACTGGTTCTTTTTCCAAAAGTAAAGTTTCTCTTTTCAAAATTCCATATCCAAAGGAATCGCGTTTCCGCCGTATTGAAAAAATCGACGAAAACGCAAAAAAATCCTGCACGCGTGCATGCGCAGAAAGCGTACAGGATTTTGATCGTTCTATTCTTCTTCACGAATGGCATTTACCGGGCAGCCCTCGATGCAGGCTTCTACGGATTCTCTGTTTTCTTCCGTCGTATCCGCCTTGCTGATCGCCTTGCCGTCATCGTCTATTTCAAACACGTCCGGCTCCGTAGAAGCGCACAGGCCGCAGCCAATACAGATATCCTTATCCACAAATGCACGCATAGCACAACCTCCTTTTTTTATTTCTTTCATACTTCCCAAAAAGAAGGCGTTCTATACCTGCCGCTTATGCTTTTCGCATCGCCTGAAAAATGGATCCTAATTTGGGCTTCGTTCCATAGAGCAGCACGCCCACGCGATAAATCTTAGCGGAAACTACGCCAACCCCGACAACGCTTGCAATCAATATCAGAATCGAAAGCAAAATTTCATAAAACGGCACCGTGCTCATTGCGATGCGCGTAAACATCGCCATTGGCGAAGTAAACGGCACGTATGAGCAAATGCGCATTAACAGGCTGTCTACGTCTCCGCCCTGCATGGAAAACATAACAATCATAAATCCCGCCACAAACAAAAGCGTCAACGGCATGGACGAGGTGTTGATGTCTTCCACTTTCGATGCAAGCGAACCGATTGCGCCAAACAAAAACGCATAGATGAAAAACCCAAGCACAAAGAAAATCAGCATGAAAACAAACAGATCCATTGGCATGCCAAAGATGGATTCGACAATCATGTTATCTCCCCACCATTCCTTATTCAGATTATAGAACAGGATGGCTGAGCCAAATACGACGAGCAGCTGCACAAATCCCGCCAGACACGACGCGATCACTTTTCCGAACATCATGCTTGTCGGCTTTGCGCTTGTCACAAGAAGCTCCATCGCTCTGGAACTTTTTTCCGTCGCCACATTCGTCGCTACCATCTGTCCATACAGCAAAATCACCAGATACAGCGAAAAAATCATAATATACGTATAAAAGAAGTTCTGCATCTGATCTTTCCCAAGGCTTACTGTCTCGTTCGAAATCTCTACGGAAAGAACGCCTTCCGCTTCCTCCGCCGTCAGACCGGCCGCCATCAGCGCGTTTAGGCTGTTCACATTGGACAACACTTCATTCACAACCGCCGTATTGTCATCATAAATCGAAAGGTTATTGACATAATAAGTATAAGAAGTCGGGCTGTCCATAACAAACGCGCACGCCGCAGCTTCCGCTATGACTTTTTTCTGAATCGCATCCAGATCGTCGTCCGTCAGACAGACCTCATAATTCAGGAATGCCGCGTTTAAAGCCTGCCGCAGCGCTTCGGCATTTGGCATATCTCCTACAGACAGCAAAATCATGCCTTTCGTCTGCCCGTCTGCCTCGCTCCCCTCTGCCGTTGTCCCGTTCGCTTCGTTTCCTTCTGCCGTTGTCCCATCCGCTTCGCTTTCTTCTGTTTTTGCCCCGCCGTCCTCTATCATGGACATCACTCTGGGAAAAAACATAATCACCGCTATCACTGCTGCCAGAAAAATCGTAATTCCGACAAAAAGCCTGTTTTTGAAATAATTCTTCAATTCAAAATCTAAAATCGTCCCAAACTGCTTCATGCTTTTTCTCCTTCATCATGGTCTCCCGCGTATTCTACAAATATGTCGTTCAACGACGGCTCAAACACCCGGATTTCATCAATATCAAACGTTTTTGTCAGCTGCTCCATCATGCCCCGCTTTGCCTCTTCCGCTTCCAGCTGAATCAAAAGCTCTCCATTTCCCCTTTTTGTGCAGCAGCCGCCCAGCGCATCCGCAATCGCATCCGCCGACTCGGAGCGAACCACCAGCTTATCCCGCACATAATTGCGCTTGATTTCGTGAATCTCACCGCAAAGGGCCAGCGTTCCTTTGTTTAATATCGCAATGCTGTCGCAGAATTCTTCAATATAGTTCATCTGATGGCTGGAAAACAACACGATTTTTCCCTTGTCGATTTCTTCCCGGACTACGTCTTTTAAAAGCATTGCATTCACCGGGTCAAGACCGGAAAACGGCTCATCCAGAATCACAATGTCAGGATCGTGGGCGATCGCCGTAATCAGCTGTATTTTCTGCTGATTGCCTTTCGAAAGCGTATTCAGACGCTTATTGCGGTACTCCATCATATCCAGCCGTCCGAGCCAGTAATCGACTGCCTCCGTCGCCTCCTGCCGCTTCATCCCATGCAGCCTTGCAAAATAAATCAACTGATCGACGATCTTTTTCTTTGGATACAGCCCTCTCTCCTCCGGCAGATATCCAATGCCCGTCTTCCGGTAATCGACAGGCGCTCCGTCGATCAGAACCTGCCCGCCATCCGCCGCAAACACCTCCATCAGAATCCGGATCGTCGTCGTCTTTCCCGCGCCGTTTCGTCCAAGCAGACCAAATGCTTTTCCGCTTTCCACCGAAAAGGAAATGCCTTTGAGCACTTCTTTTTCCCCAAAACTTTTTTGTACGTTTTTTAATTCAAGCTTCATAATTCCTCCGCTGTCCGTTTTGTTTTATTTTCATTTTTAAAAAGCAGCAAATATGTAATTCCGCACATCAGCACGATTGTGACGGAAAGGCCGCCCTCCATTCCAAACGCTCCTCCGTGAAAGATCTCTCTGCCCTCCTTTGTCACCGTTGTAAATACCGTGCAGGAAACGTCCATTCCACTTACGCTTCCCCCATAGACATTGCCCTGCACGAGATTCCAGACCGAATGCAACGCGCCCACCAGCCAGATGTTTTCCGTCTGTATAAAGCAGATCGACGCAAATATGCCAAATAAAATTAAATTGACAATGGCAAGCGGCGCAATGCCGGGATTCAAAAGATGCAGCGCCGCAAACGCCGCCGCATTGACGATGACCGCGACAGACATTGGATACCTGCGTCCAAGCGACACCATAAAATATCCCCGGCAAAGCGCTTCTTCCGCCATCCCCTGTATCATATATCCAGATGCAAACAACAAAAATACAGGCAGGGAAAACCGCTGCGGCGTATACGAAAGCGTAACGGAACCGGTCAGCACGCAAATTAACACCGCGCCGGAAAACATCAACAAACCCGCTCCGATTCCTTTTATATACGCAATCCCGCATCCCTGCCTGATAAATCCAAGCGAAACTGCCTTCCGCTTCTGCAAAAGCCGACAAAACAACAGCACGAGCAGAATCATGACCGCCGTTGCAAACAAAGATAATATCGTAGTCGCATCCGTACTTACAGCTGCAAGCCCCGCTTCCTCTATGCGTTTTGCATCCTGCGAAAGCAGCGCCTCCTGATAGGCCTGATTTTGCATCAGCATAAGCATCTGCACGGGCAGCGTCACCAGCATTTCTCCCATGACGCATGCCAAAAACACGGCAAGGAATACAAGAATTTCCAGCGCAATGTGCAGTCCCTTTTGCGTTTCCCTCGCCTGACGCACCGCCGCCGGCGTTTGCAACCACGATTCCATCCTGCTCCCTCCCCGCTTTTTATCCTTCCGCCGCTGTATCTGTCACAGGGGACGCGTCATTTTCCGGCACGCCCCGTTCCATTATTTTACAAAGTATAGCACAACGAATCTGGCTTCGCAAGAATAGAAATCTTAATGATTTTTTAAGAAAAATGAAGATTTTCGAAAGCTGTTTTCTCATGCGTTAATGACAGCCTCTGCAGCGGCCGCAGTCGCCTCCACAGGCCCCCTTTCCCTTTTTCTTATCTGCGCGCAGACTGCGGACTGCAAGCCCGATGCAGATCAACACCGCAATTCCCACAAGCGTCGTTCCCATTTTACGCCTCCCGTCATTGTTTTTATATGTTTATTCCCAGTTTCTTCTTTCCATAAACCCGCTTAAGCTCCAGATCCGGTCGAAACAGCAGATACAAAAACGCCGCCGTTACAAGAATCGCCGCAGCCGTTCCGCCTCCAAACGTTCCCGTTGCGGCAAACGTCCCAAACTGATAGACGCAAAACGACGCCGCATATGCCAGCGCAGTCTGATATCCAATGGCAAACCAGAACCAGTTCCGGTTGTTCATCTCACGCCGGATCGCCCCCATTGCCGCAAAGCAGGGCGCGCAGAGCAGGTTAAATACGAGAAAGGAATACGCCGCGGCAGCCGTCATGCCCGCCGCAAGCACGCTCCAGATTTCAACGCCATTTTCGGCTACCTCAGCATAGCCAGACAGCACGCCAAACGTCGCCACTACATTTTCTTTTGCGATCAGACCTGTCAGGGCCGCAACCGCCATGTTCCAGTCTCCCCAGCCAAGCGGGGAAAACAAAGGCGCCAATATCCCGCCGATCGCCGCCAATACGCTGTATTCTGCCTGCCCCTCTTCCAACAGGGCAAATCCGCCGTCCACCCAGCCGAATCCCTGCAAAAACCAGAGCGCGACCGCCGACAGCAAAATCACTGTCCCCGCCTTTTTGATAAACGAAAAGCCGCGCTCCCACATGCTTTGCAGCAGGGCGCCCGCCGTCGGCATATGATAGGCCGGAAGCTCCATAACGAACGGCGCCGCTTCGCCCGCAAACGCTTTCGTCTTTTTCAGCAGAATGCCGGAACAGACGACTGCCGCAATTCCCACAAAAAACGCGCTGCATGCCACCCAGCCGGAATTATCAAAAAACGCGCCCGCAATCATTGCAATGACTGGCAGCTTCGCTCCGCACGGAATAAAAGTCGTCGTCATAATCGTCATTTTACGATCCCTGTCCTGTTCAATCGTTCGGGACGCCATAATGCCGGGAACGCTGCAGCCCGTGCCAATCAGCATTGGAATAAATGACTTTCCGGACAGGCCAAATCTGCGAAAGATACGGTCCATAATAAACGCAATGCGCGCCATATATCCACAGGCTTCCAGAAAGCCCAGACACGCAAACAGCGTCAGCATCTGCGGTACAAAGCCAAGCACGGCGCCAACGCCGGCGATGATGCCGTCTATAACAAGCCCCTGCATCCAGTCCGCGCAGCGCACCGCCTGCAACGCGCGTTCTGCAATCACCGGAATTCCGGGAACTTCATATCCAAAAAAGTGAAAGCCTTCCCCGAACAGACCGTCATTTACCCAGTCCGTCGCCCATCCCCCGACTGTCGTTACGGATACATAATACACCAAAAACATGACCGCTGCAAAAATTGGCAGCGCAAGCAGACGGTTTGTTACAATTCTGTCAATCTTATCCGAAACAGTCAGGCGATTTGTCTCATTTTTCACATAACAGCTTTTCAAAACAGAAGCAATGCATGCATATCGTTCATTTGTAATAATGCTTTCCGCATCATCGTCAAACGTCCGCTCCAATGCTTCAATCGCATCGGAAACATCCGGCAGCGTCTGAATTTGCTCTACAATTTTATCATCCCGTTCCAAAAGCTTTATTGCAAAAAAACGCTTTCTTTCCGCAGGAATGTCAGATCCAAGACGCTCCCCGACAGACGCTATCGCGCGCTCCACCCTTTCATCAAACGCATACGGCAGAGCAAAGGACGTCTGTTTTTGCGCCAGCGCGACAGCCTTCTCTGCCGCTTCCAAAACCCCCGTGCCTTTCTGCGCCGAAATCGGCACGGCTTCACAGCCGAGCAATTCGCCAAGCTGATCCATCTGAATCCGATCTTTGCTCTTTTCAACGAGATCCATCCTGTTTACGGCTACAAGAACCGGAATCCCAAGCTCCAGTATCTGCGTCGTCAGATACAGATTTCGCTCCAAATTCGTGCCGTCTATAATATTGAGTATCACATCCGGCCGCTCCGAAAGCAAATAATTTCGCGTAATCACTTCTTCCAGCGTATAAGGCGAAAGCGAATAAATCCCCGGCAGATCCACAATTGTCACATCTTTCCTCGCTTTCCATTTCCCTTCCTTTTTCTCCACTGTCACGCCAGGCCAGTTGCCCGTATACTGACCGGCCCCTGTCAGCGCGTTAAACAACGTCGTTTTCCCGCTGTTTGGGTTTCCTGCAAGCGCCATCTTAATTGCCATTTTTTCATTCCTCCTTTTTCCCTCTATGATCGTGCATCCTGTTTGTCGCAGCTTCCAAAAATTAGTCCAGACTAACCATTGTGCAAAAAAAATCACTCCACTTCAATCATTTCCGCGTCCTCTTTTCGAAGAGACAGCTCATATCCCCGTACGGCCACTTCCATCGGATCCCCCAGAGGCGCAACTTTTCGAACAAACACTTCTACGCCTTTCGTAATTCCCATATCCATGATCCTGCGCTTTACCGCTCCCTGTCCGGATAATTTTCTGACCCGTACCGTTTCTCCACAGGATATTTCTTTTAATGTCTTCATACGTCTACGCTCCTTTACACCAGAATCTTATTCGCCATATCTCTTCCAATGGCTATCCGGGCATCTTTTATATTTACAATGATGTTTCCTGCGTTTTCTGAAACTACCGTCACAGGACTTCCGGCAACAAATCCCAACTTTTCCAGAAATCTTCGTACCTCCTCTTTTCCTCCCACTTTCACGATTTTATTTGATTCTCCTTTTTTTACCATAGATAACGGCATTTTTTTCCCTCCTCTTTTCTTTTTAATTAGTTTACACTAATATGGGTTAGTTGTCAATAACTTTCCTCCGACGGAACGCCACGCCGTAGACTACAGCAAAGTCTTATTTGAAATTTTCTTTATCCTAAGCATAAATGAATGTCAATTCTATTCATAATGACAACTTTATGAAAATATTTTGCATGCCTGTTTAAAATATGTTATAATTTTTAATGATAAATGAAATCGCTTTAAGCGTTTTCGTAAAAAAACAAGAAGGAGAAAACGTTATGTCAGAAAAAAAGAGTGGGAACTTAAAATGGATTGCCATCGCAATCCTTGCAGCCGGAATTCTTGGCGCCGGCTGTGGGAAAAGCAACGCCGACGCAGAGACATCCTCTACAGCGTCAGACACTGAAAAAAACACTGCTGTCGCGGAATCCGAGCAACCCGAAGCAAACGAAACGGATTCACAGGAAGAAACAGAGGCTCCACAGGAAGAAGAATCGCAGCAGGAGGAATCTGACGAGACGATTTACGAAATCGGCGGCAGCGCTTCCCTGCAAGATTGGACGATCAGCGTAACCGACGCTAAGATCGTTGACTCCGTTTCGGGCGATTATCTTTCCTATAATCCCAATGAAGAGGGCAACAAATACCTGCAGGTCTTTGTCACTGTAAATAATGATGGCAAGAAAGCCGACAACTTTCTTCCAAGCTTCGGCATAGGAGACGACGTAAGTTCCAAAGTTTTATATTCCGATGGATATGAATTTACCGCAACCAATCTGCTTGGATATAACAACGAGCTTCATGATTCAACGATTAATCCCCTGTCATCCCAAACAGGCGAAATCTTCTTTGAAATTCCCGGAACGGTAGCAGAATCCACAGAAGAATTAATTATACAGTTTTCATCCGGCAACGATACGCTGAAGTTTAAAATACGATAATAACGCAAAAAAGAGAGCGTCGCAAATCATCAAATCGAATGATTGATCGACGCTCTCTTTTCTTGTTTCATTGCTTATAATGCTAGAGCGTGTTTGAAAAATGCTTTCTGACAGATGTGCGACCCACTTAGTGGGAG
>CANSKO010000020.1 GCA_947647505.1 uncultured Roseburia sp.
ACACTCAAAGTCAGCAAAACTAAGGGTTAAGCACTTGGCAAGCAGACACTATGTAGATGTCATAACTTCGTCCCAACTTGTGACAAAGTTATTAACCTTGAACCAGAAACTCTCGCCTTTTCAATTAGCAAGACTTTCAACAAAATTTTTCGGACAATTAGCAGAAACGCCATTTTGATTAGCAAACTCAAATATAGTAAAATACCGAGAACTCTGAAACCCCAGTGTTCTCGGTATTTCTTTAGACGTCGCTAAGAGGATTTGAACCTCCGGCCTACCGCTTAGGAGGCGGTCGCTCTATCCAGCTGAGCTATAGCGACAATTAAAGACGATTATATTTTATCACTTTGCTTAAAAAAAATCAATCAGTTTTTTATTTTTACAGAACCCTGAAGCCAGACAATTCCCTTAAATCTTCTGCCCACAGCTGGCTCTCCCATCAGATCTTTTTCATTGATGCAGATATTGTAGACAAGATCATTTGTATCTACCGTCATAATGCAGATTTTCTGTCCTGTAGATGTATTTTCCGTATAATAGACATTCAATATTTCTCCGAGAACGGAATACTGATCGCTCTCAATTCCATATGGCATAAAATAAGAATCTACAATACTCAAAACATCTTCATGCACAATCCGTTTGGAAAGCATCGTATACATATCAATATCTTCCAGCGTCAGGCTTTCGATCGCATCTTCGTCGCCTTCTCTTGCAGCAGCCAGAAGGTGATTGCGATTCTGTGACGTCTGCTCATGCTTCATCATTTGCGTTTCATTTTTTCTGATCGGAAGCAAAATCTTTCCGTTCAGAGAAAGTCCTGCAAGCGTAGCCGACATTTCCGGCAAAAAATTATTCTTCCAGTTTACCCGTTCTTTTAAATATTCTGCAACGTTTTGTAAATAAAAGATTAATGTAATGCCTACTTTAATGTCATCACAAATCGCCGCATACGACTCCCGATCGGAATACTTTTCAATTTCTATGTGTTCTTCACTTGTAACTCCGTTTCCACAAAAATATGGATAATAATAATCCATGACAAAAGAACCATCTTCTATATAATTACCGCATACCGTAATGCCAATTGATTCTCCAAAACTCTTCGAAAATTCTACAAATTCATTTCCTTTCGAATCTTTTGCCTTATTCATATAATTCGGCTTTTGCGCCGCCTGATTTAAAATTTCATTTAATTTCCCATGATTCAAATCTTCAAATCCTATTGCTCTCAAATAACTATGCATCCTGATCCTTTCTTTTTCGTTTTTCAAACATATGCTTTGTATTATTCTTTGGAATAATACGACATTGCCATATTCAATGCTTCTTTTTCTTCCTCTGCAAGCGCTATCACAGAATTTCCGTCAATGATTTCTTTAATATACGTATAGCACCCCTCCCGGCTGTGCATTGCATTAATGATAAACCCGTCATTTACTTCATTTAACAGCGCAAGGGAAAAACTTAACTTTCCTCCCATTTCATGGAATGCATCGTATTTTACCAGACCAACTTTCTGAAATGCATTCTTCATTTTTTTATAAATCATTGCAATATCTTTCTCATTCTTCTGATTGGAAGAAATCAGATAATCTATCTGATCCATTCTGCTCATAATAGACTCTTCTAAAGTTTTTGCATTTTTTCCATCCATAAACATTTTATATTTCTTTTTTAATTTATGCATTTGTACCGCATTTATTAACAGAATGATAAACAATAAAATCGTAACCCCTGCTAAAGAAAGCAGGATATAATCGGATTCAATTCCCAGATAATATTCAATCATTTTTTTCCTTCTTTCTATCTATATTTGTTTGATTGTCTGAATAAGTTCAATAATACGATCCAGCTCTTCCGGAGAATAATACTCAATTTCGATCATGCCTTTTTTTGCATCTTTTTTATGAATGACAACTTTTGTTCCCAGTATATGCTTCATTTTTTCTTCCAGATCCTGATAGACTGCCTCCATTTGAGGATCTGAGGGAGATTCTGATGCAGGCTTTTCAGACTTTTCATTCTGCATCTTTTTTACGAGCTTTTCCGTTTCCCTTACGCTTAGCTTTTCATCAAAAATTTTCTGTGCCGTGGCATACTGCTTCTCTGGATTTTCAATTCCAAGCAGCGCGCGGGCATGTCCCGTTGTCAGTAAATCATCAATTACCATTTGCTGCACTGCTTCTGATAATTTCAACAGACGCATAGAATTTGTAACGGCTGTTCTGCTTTTTGACACACGCTCCGCCACTTCATCCTGCTTTAATTGAAATTCTTCCAATAAACGTTTATAAGCAATTGCTTCCTCAATGGGATTCAAGTCTTCCCGCTGTATGTTTTCAATCAAAGATATTTCGACAATTTCCTGATCTGTAAGCGTTTTAACGATGACGGGAACTTCTTTTAACTTTGCCATTTTTGCCGCACGCCAACGCCGCTCTCCTGCAATAATTTCATAATAGTCTTTACGATCCTGCACCAACAATGGCTGTAAAATTCCAAATTGACGAATGGAATCCGATAATTCAAGCAAAGCGTCTTCATCAAAATTTTTTCTTGGCTGCTCTCTGTTTGGCTCTACTTTTTGAATGTCCACCATAATGGCGTCTTTATACAAATCTTTTTCTTCTCCCACATTTTCCGGATTGCCTGTAGAGACTTTCTTTTTTTCCGGAATCAGAGAATCCAATCCTTTACCCAAACCGCCTTTTTTTACCGCCATTTTACAAATCCTTTCTATTGATTACTTCTTTTGCCAGCATACGATAACTCTCTGCCCCCGTTGATCTTGTATCATATTTATTAATTGGAAGACCATGACTTGGCGCTTCCGCCAGTCTTACGCTTCTTGGTATAATTGTTTTATAAATTGTAGTATTCAAATTATTTTTTACATTTTCTACAACCTGAAGAGAAAGGTTTGTCCTGGCATCATACATTGTAAATACGACGCCTTCAATCGCCAGATCTGCATTCAATCGCTCCTGCACCAGATGAATGGTATGTATTAACTGGCTTAACCCTTCAAGAGCATAATACTCACATTGAATCGGGACCAATACCGTGTTAGCCGTAGTCATTGCATTTACTGTAAGCACATTCAAAGAAGGAGGACAGTCTATAATAATAAAATCATAATCATCTTTAATATAGTCAACTGCATTTCTTAAAATATATTCTTTATCATGAATTCCAAGCAATTCAATTTCTGCACCGGCAAGATTTACATTGGATGGAATTAAATCCAGATTTTCCAGCTCTGTTTTTACAATACATTCTTTTATTGTACATTCATCCAGTATCAACTCATATATCGTATGTTCCAATTCATCTTTTTCTACACCAAGACCACTCGTTGTATTTCCCTGTGGGTCCGTATCCACTGTCAATACTTTTTTTCCGCTCTCCGCTAAACAGGCAGACAGATTAATTGCCGTCGTTGTTTTTCCGACGCCGCCTTTCTGATTTGCTATCGCTATGATTCTTCCCATTTACTTACCCTTTCTTTCATTCACTTCTATGCATTATAGCACTTATTCCTTTATTTTTCTATAGTTATATCTATTTTTATAATATTTCATATTTTTATTTTTCAAAAATGTTTCACGTGAAACATATTTTTATAGTCATAATCTTTTTTATTTCAGAGAATATTAGCGCTCACCTCTTGTTATCTGCAAGTGGTTTTCGACTTGTTTCATAAAGTTTCATGAAGCCTTATTTTATGCGGGTTACAGCACTTTTTATTTTTCGTCTGCTTTTATCAAAAAACGTCATTTTTTCTAAAATTAGTGTAAAAGGAAAGAGTATATCAACCCCTTTACCGACAGGCGCTTGCGAAGCAAGTAGGGATTTACATACGGCATGGGTATGCCAGAAAATCAAACAATAAATAAAGGGATATTTTCAAATGCATTTTTTGAGAATATTCCTTGTTTGCATAATTCTTTGCTTTCTAAACTTTCAAAAACTGTAGATAAATAAGCACGTTTAAACGTATACCTTTTTTCCTATGTATATAATATCGATTTGTATAAACCGAAATAACACTGCAAAAAATCAGCCTATCCATTTCTGGATAGGCTGCTGATTTTATAATAACCGTTTAAAATTAATTTCTTTCTGCAAAGCCACAAATTCTGAAATACCTTGTTGCAAATGTCTCACGTGAAACATCAGAGAACTTACCAATAGTGCAAAAATTTCCATCACCTGCAGTTAATGATCCCCATGACCAGTTTCAATCTAATGATCGTCTCACTCTTCAGATCCAAAAAACTTCAGACCGTATGTCCTGTATTCTTCGCATGCTTCGTAACGATAGGTGATATTAATGAGCTCGCCTGATTTGGTTCTTGCATTCATCCAGTTGTGCCTGCAAACCTTCGCAGTACTCGGCACTACGTTAATAGTGCAGAAGTAATCTCTGTAATTTCCGCTAGCATCCTGACCTCTGTTTACCAATGATTTTTATTGTGCCTACACCTTTCGCTACTACTCTGTCCGCTACATCTACCGTTGCAATGCGGTCATTGAATGAAAAAGCTCTTTCGTAATCGGTGAACCAACCCTCAATTAATAAGAAGCTTTCTCCTACACACAGGGTCTTCATTTTCACTGTGAGCCACGGCTGCTTTGCGGATTTTTTAACCGTTACGTTGCATTTTACTGTCTTGCTACCGACTTTAGCTTTGATTGTCGCTTTGCCCTCTTTCTTCGTTACTACGAAGCCCTTCTTGGAAACCGTTGCGACCGATTTCTTTGTCGTTGACCATATCTCCCTCTTGCTGCCGGCTCCCTTTACCTTTAAAAAGAATATCTCCTTCGCCGTTCAAGTTACTTTCGTCAAATCCATCTATTACCTATGTAGCTACGTCCGCATTCTTAGAGCGTATTTGAAAAATGCTTTCTGACAGATGTGCGACCCACTTAGTGGGAGATTTGTGCCAAATAAGGGAGGCGTAGCGGGCTATGTTGACCGAATTTGGTGAAATCTCGCGCTAAGTGGGACGTGCAGATGGCGGGAATGATTTTTCAAACACGCTCTAGCAAACCAATATCAATTTGATCATAAAGTTTGAAAAAAATGTTTCACGTGAAACATTTTTTTCACAAACCTTCTACTCCCCATACAAATCCACAACGCCACATCGTATTGCAAATAATGCAGCCTGTGTTCGATCTGCAACACTCAATTTTTTAAAAATACTAAAAATATGATTTTTTACTGTCCGTTCACTAATTTCCAACTTTGTCGCAATTTCTTTATTATACATGCCAATGGAAAGATTTTTCAAAACATCTAACTCCCGTTTCGTTAATCGTTCTAACTTTTTACAATCATTTTCTATCCGATCTCTTTGCATACGCATCTGATAAAGAACTTGTTGATCTATATAAACTTCCCCTTTCATCAAAGAGAAAATCGCCTGCTTTAGCTCAATAAATTTTGACTGTTTTGTCAAATATCCATCAATCCCAATTTCAACAGCTAAAATTAAATTTTTTATTTCCAATCGCTCCGTCAGAATAAGAATTTTTATTTTTCGATCCAATGTATTTATTTCTTTAAGAATTTTCAGACCCTCGTAATCCGGTAAGTCAATATTCAAAATTAATAAGTCCGGATTATACTGCATCATCTTTTCCAAACAATCTTCCAGATGATCTGTCTGCGCAATTACATGAAAATTTCTTTCTGATTCCAACAAAAGTTTCAATCCATCCAACATCATGGAAGGAGTATCCGCGAGCATCAATTGAATAGACTGCACAATTATTCCTCCTCGATTTTTTCTAACCGATTTTATTTAGAAACGATTCTTAATCAAGTATGTAAATCTTTTGACTTTTTGATATATTTATATTTCCGACAATCATTTGATTTTAAATCAAAACTTCAATTTCTGACTGACCAAATCTTTTAAATTACAAGTATCACAAATTATTCTGCAAATCAAAATCTTGAATATCAAAAATTTTTTTACTCTTAATAAATCTCGTCCCATATCTAATAGACTTATCATAAGTCCATTTTTCTACATTATCAAGTATTTTTTATACATTTATTTCCATTTCGTTTACTTTTCGTTCTCGAGCAATTATTTTTATGAATCAAAAAATCCAAGCAAACCACCCTATCCCGCCGTATGTTCTGTAGCGGCCAGATACTTCTATTTTTCTAAAACTTTTCAAAATTATATCTGCAAATTTCTCAATATTTATAATTCTCCTTTTTCTAAATTCTTCATTACAAAATTCCTTTTCATATTCTATATCAATTCTCCTTACCCTCAGTAGACAAAGGGGACACACGGTTTTGCACCACAGATTTGTAATTCTGCCGCGTTACTGCCGCTTATCGTACGTCCAGTATGCTTTGTTCCAGCGCCTTACAGAAGCATAAATCTATGAAACAAAACTCCTTCGAATTCCAAGCGCTGTCTGTCCCTTTGTCCACTGAAGATATCCTCTTCAAATCCCAAATACAAAATTTTAGTAATTGGAAAGAATGAATCACACTGAAATACGCTGATTAACGATAATGCTACCAATTATCAAAGACAGCTCTTGAAGCATAATCCCCTTATTTGCTTTTGTAAAAAGTGAATTAACAATATTAATCAGAAAACATATTGTTGAATTTAAAAAAACAACAAACTAACTTTTGACTAGATTTTATTTTCATTTCAAAAAGGTGGAGCCCCCCGCTCCACCTCAATTACAATTCCAAACTTCAGCTGCATCCTCCCTGTCCCGAATCTTTTTTATCACCGCAGCCAGCTCCACTTTACATCGGTTCATATCCAATTCCATTAATTGCAGACAAAATTCCAATCGATGCACTACATCAGATAAAATCCGCTCTTCCTGTTTTTCAGTCTCATTCGAAACGGACTTCTTTTCATCCGACTCTTTCTGTCTGACAATACTTATAACAGCATCCAAATCCAATCGTTTTTCATGCAAACGATCCAATTGCAATGCCAGTGTATTAGCCTCCTGTTCCAGCTTCTCCTGTTCCCTCTCCAAAGAATGAATTTTTTCTTTCCATTTTACATTCTGCTTTCGAGGAGAAAAGACGTCATAATTCTGATCATTCTCTTCTTTCATCTTCTGTAAAAAAATTGCATTTTCCTGAATTTTTGCTTTTATCTGTTTTTCCCTGGATTCCAACTCCATTTTTTCATGAAGCAAATCTTCACGCAGTTCTTTTAAAAATTTTTTTACCATAAAATCCACCACCCAAACATATATTCTATTATACTGTTTACTTTCATTCTAACCTATTTCTTTTCAAAAAGAAAGAATCTATTTTAATTGTAACTACAAGAATTTTCGTCTATAATAGAAACAGGAAAAAATATAGAATACACGGAATGTTATTGAAAAAAACAGACAAAATAATCGCATACGAAAAAAAGAAACATACTTACATATGGCAAAAGGAGGCTGCATAATGAATACGAAAAAAAATATAAAGCATTTCTGCTTACTCACAGGAATGGCGCTTGGCTGCATCTATGGCATAAATAAGTGGGTCGAAACGACGTCCGATATCAAAAATTATTTATCGGAAAACAAAGGACTTTTTTTCGACTGGCGCTATGGAAGCATATTTTATAAAAAACAGGGAACGGGCTCTCCCATCCTTCTGATTCACGATCTTCATCCGGCAAGCTCTTCCATCGAATGGAACTGTCTGATTCAACAACTGGAAAAAGATCATACCGTATATGCCATAGATCTCTTAGGCTGCGGACGCTCTGATAAGCCAAACCTTACTTATACGAATTACATGTTTGTACAGCTGATAACCGATTTTATTAAAAAAATCATACAGGAAAAAACAGATCTGATTGCAACAGGAGATTCCTGCTCTTTTTGCCTTATGGCAGCAAATATGGATGCTTCCATTATCAACCGGCTTTTTTTCGTTTCTCCATCTCCACTGGAATCTTTTCAGGCAAATCCAAATTCCAAAGGCAATCTTCTGAAGCGTATATTGGAGCTTCCGGTAATTGGGACCTTCTTCTATCATCTGCAAATGACGGAGCAAAAAATAACAGAGCTATTTGAAAAAAAATACATTAAAAGAAAGCCTCTCATTTCACAGAAAATAAAAGATTCCTATTATGAAGCGGCGCATAAAAAAAGAAGCGGCGGAAGATATTTATTTGGGAGCATGCTTGGAAATTACACCAATATCAATATTATACCTGCCCTGAAAAAAATAGAGCATCCAATCTTTTTAATTGGAAGCCGAGACGACGAGGAATCCTTGCGCATTATGGAATCCTACGTTAAATACGATGAAGCAATAGAAACAGCGACGATTTCCAACTGTAGAAAACTTCCACAGCTGGAAGAACCGGAAAAACTATTCAAAATTCTCCGCATGTTTTATAATGCGTAAATCCTTCCATTATAAAAAGACGGGTAAAAGCAATCGCTTCTTACCCGTCTTTTTTCGCGTCTGCACAGCAAACTGTAAAAATCATTTTCCATTTAAGATAAAGGCTCCTTCGAAGGAAGCCCTGCCTTTCTTGGATAAGATTTCGGCGTCTTTTTTACCTTATCCACAATTACAAACGATCTGCCATATCCATGCAATTCAAATTTAAAAATGTCGGACACGCTGCCTCCCAACAAAAAACAGGAATTTTTCGCCTCTCTTACTTCTTCCTCAACCGCTTTTGATTTATACGATACAAATTTTCCACCGATGCGAAGAAATGGAATACAGTATTCCTGCAAAGTAGACAAATGCGCCACAGCTCTTGAAACGGCCAGATCGTATGTTTCCCGATAACGGGAATCACGCGCCAGATCTTCCGCCCTGGCATGTATGACCTCCACATTTTCCAGATCAAGCGCGCAAACGGCTTCCTCCAAAAACGAAACTCTTTTTTTCAAAGAATCTACAAGCGTAATCTGTAACTCTGGAAATGCAATTTTAAGAGGCACGCCGGGAAAACCCGCCCCTGTTCCAAGATCGAGCACGCGAAGCGGCTGACTGAGATCCATTACTCTTTGCAGAGAAACAGAATCCAGAAAATGCTTTTCCACAACTTCATGAAATTCCGTAATGCCTGTTAAATTCATGACTTTATTTTTTTCCATCAATAATTCATAAAAATCATAAAATTTCCGCTTCTGAGATGAAGAAAGGGCAAATCCTTCTTCTTCAAATCGCTTTTCCATATAATCTGCTTTATCCTGCATAAAAGAAACCTCATCTTTTTAAATTTTTTCTCTGTTCCAGATAAATCAACAAAACGGATATGTCTGCCGGCGATACGCCGGAAATCCTTGACGCCTGTCCGATAGAAACGGGACGCACGCGGTTCAGCTTCTGCACGGCTTCGATTCTGAGGCCATGAATTTCACTATAATTCAGCTCTTCCGGCAGCTTTTTCTTTTCAAGCCGCTCAAATTCCGCAACCTGCTTCATCTGCCGGTTAATATAGCCTTCGTATTTGATCAGGATATTTACCTGCTCCCTGACTTCCTTTGGCAGAGGCGGACGATCTGCATCGACAGGAGCAAGCAAATCATAATTTAGCTCCGGTCTTCGAATCAGCTCTTCCAGAGAAGTCCCGGTATGCAGAGGAATGCTTTGATAAGATTTCAAAAGATCCTGCACCTTCTGATTTGCACCCAGCATCACGCTCGAAACGCGCTTTCTTTCTTCTTCAATCATCGCTTTTTTTTGAAGGACCCATTCATATCTTTCCTTTGAAAGCAGTCCAACCTGATATCCTTTTTCAGAAAGGCGCAAATCTGCATTATCCTGACGTAAAATGAGCCGATATTCCGCTCTTGAAGTCATCATACGGTAAGGTTCTGTATTTTCTTTTGTTACAAGATCATCAATCAATACGCCTATATATGCTTCGGAACGATCCAATACAAGAGGCTCTTTTCCCTTTATATGCATACAGGCATTCACGCCCGCGATCAGTCCCTGACATGCGGCTTCCTCATAACCCGAACTTCCATTTAACTGCCCTCCGCTGAACAGTCCTGAAATTGTTTTAAATTCCAGAGAAGGATACAGCTGATTAGGGTTGATGCAGTCATATTCAATCGCATAGGCATTCCGCACGATCTTCGCATGCTCCAGTCCCGGAACCGTTCGATACATGGCATGTTGCACATCTTCCGGAAGTGAGCTTGACATGCCGCTGATATACATTTCATTTGTATGTATTCCTTCCGGTTCGATAAATACCTGATGCTTTTCCTTATCTGCAAATTTTACTACTTTATCTTCAATCGAAGGACAATATCTTGGTCCAGTGCCCTCAATCATTCCGGAAAAAAGAGGCGAACGTTTCAGATTCTCCCGGATAATTGTATGCGTCTTCTCATTCGTATACGTCAGCCAACAGGAAACCTGATCAATCTGCACATCGTCCGGATTTGTTGTAAAAGAAAATGGAACAATAACATCATCCCCAAAATGCTCCGTCATTTTCGTATAATCAATCGAATTTCCATCTATTCTTGCCGGAGTTCCAGTTTTAAAGCGGTAAATTTCTACACCATGCTCCTTCAGAGAATCCGTCAGGTAATTTGCAGCCTGCAATCCATTTGGACCTGTATGGCTTACCATTTCTCCCGTCAGACATCTGGCTTTTAAATATGTTCCCGTACATAAAATGGCGGCTTTACAATGATAAACGGCGCCGGATACCGTCTGCACGCCGACGATGCGATAGCCATTTTCCTTCTTTTCCGTCAAAATTCCGGACACTTCCGCCTGTCGGATTGTCAGTCGTTTTTGCTCTTGCAGCGTCTTTCGCATTTCCATACTATATGCCGCTTTATCCGCCTGCGCCCGAAGCGAATGCACCGCAGGTCCTTTGGACTTGTTTAACATTTTTGACTGAATAAAGGTTTTGTCAATATTTTTTCCCATTTCACCGCCAAGCGCATCAATTTCACGCACCAGATGACCTTTGGAGGTTCCTCCAATATTTGGATTGCATGGCATAAAGGCAATGCTGTCAATGCTGATTGTAAAAAGAATCGTTTCAAATCCAAGCCTTGCCGCAGCCAGAGCCGCTTCACACCCTGCATGTCCCGCTCCAACCACGCAAACGTCATACATTTCCACAATTCCTGGCATTTTTTACACCTTCTTTCCGCTTTATTCCTTATGAAAAGGTAATTTTTTCTATTTCCCCATACAAAATTTACTGAAAATTTCATTTACCAGATCATCTTCTACGGATGCTCCAATGATTTTTCCAAGCGATTCATACGCATGCATCAAATCAGACGAATAGAAATCCTCCGTCATTCCATCTAAAATGCTTTGCATAACAAACTGCAGACTTTCTTTCGCTTCATACAGAAACGCTTTCTGTCTCGCATTCGTCAGAAACACCTCATCGTTTACAGAAATTTCTCCACCCAAAAACATCTCTTCTATTGTCTGCTCCAACGCTTCTATTCCTTCACCATATTTCGCGGAAACAGAAAGCGTCGTCCAGTTTTTATTCTTTTTCATCTCTTCTTCCGTTATAACAGGCTTAAGGTCCGATTTATTCAAAAGCGCGATTACATTTCGCCCGTTTATTAACGCTATAATTTCTTCATCTTCCGAATGCAGAGGTCTCGAAGCGTCTACAACATAAAGAACCAGATCCGACGTTTCTATATATTCTTTTGCTTTGTCTACCCCAATTTTTTCCACAATATCATCTGTTGGACGAATACCGGCCGTATCAATGACATGTAACGTAATGCCATGCAGACGAATCTGCTCTTCAATCGCATCTCTCGTCGTTCCGGCAACATCTGTTACAATTGCGCGCTCCTTTCCGGCCAGGCTGTTCAAAAGAGAAGACTTTCCGGAATTTGGCCTTCCGACGATAACCGTGCGAATCCCTTCTTTTAATAAAAGCCCACGCTCTGTATTTTGCAGAAGCTGTTCCATTTCTTCCAGCAGCAATTTCAGCCTTTCCTGCAAAACCTCTCCGTAATCCTCCAGTTGATAATGCTCCGGATCATCTATGGCAGACTCAATCAAAGACGCCTCGGATATCAGTTTTTCCCTCATATCTTCTATTACGCCTGAAACAGATCCCCTTAACTGATCTACGGAAGCCTTTAATGCAAAATCATTCTTTGCATTGATAATATCAATGACAGACTCCGCCTGCGCCAGATCAATTCTTCCATTTAAAAAAGCGCGTTTTGTAAACTCTCCCGGTTCTGCCGCACGCACGCCATTTTTTAACAAAAGCTCTAAAATTCGGTTGATCACAAGCGTGCCGCCATGACAATCAATCTCAACCGTATTTTCTCTTGTATAGCTTCTTGGCGCTTTCATCAAGAGCACGATTACTTCATCTACTACCGACGCGCCGTCCATCACAAAACCATAGTGAATCGTATGCGTCGGACAGTCAGAAAGCGTTGTATTCTTTTCTTTCAGGCATATCACCCGATCCGCTGCACAAATAGCGTCTTCTCCACTGATTCGTATAATTCCAATTCCAGAATTTGTCATAGCCGTCGCAACCGCGGCAATGGTATCGGAATACATAAAGCTACCCCCTCAAAAAACAGAAAAGCAGGGCTGCCGCAGACATCAACTTACGTAAACGAAAGTATAATGCATTACAACAGCCCCTGAACTTAAAACATTATTTTTTCAAAGCTACTACGACATGACGGAATGGCTCTTCTCCTTCACTGTGCGTAATCACATATCGATCATTTTGAAGAGCCGAATGAATCACTCTTCGTTCAAATGGATTCATGGGTTCCAGCGCAACGGAATGCTTCGTTCTTTTTACCTTAAACGCAATATTCCTTGCAAGGTTTTCCAGCGTCTCCCGCCTTCTGACACGATAATTTTCCGTATCGAGCTTTACTTTATAATACGTATCAAAATTCTTATGAACGGCATTGTTAATCAGAAGCTGCAAAGAATCCAACGTCTGTCCCCGTTTCCCAATCAAAATGCCCATTTCATCGCCCTTCAGGTCCACTTCCATGCTGTGATTTTCTTCATTCGCCTGAATCTGAATCTCAACTTTCATATGCATAGCTTCAAATATTTCAGATAAAAGATATTTCAGATAGCCCTCTACCGTAAGTTTCTTTACTACCCTTAATTTTACAGGCTTTGCTCCAATTCCAAGAAAACCCGGACTTCCCTTGTCAAGAACTTCGACGTCTACCTGATCGCTGGTTGTTCTAAGCAAAACAAGCGCATCTGTAACAGCATCGTCATACGTTTTGGCTGATACATCAACATAATCCATTTTTTTATAATCCAAATTCTTATAATCCATAGATTTCGCCTCCTATTTCGTATTTTTTTCATTAAACTTCTTAACAAGGTTTGCTTTTTCCGCCATACTTCCGGCTTTTGCATTATTTCTGGATGCGGCAGCCTGTTCAAGCGCCCGCTCTTTTTCTTTTTCGGACATAGAAGGCGCGTTTACCTGTCTTGCATTAATCCTTGCCGCGCTGTTAATCTGACTATCATAAATTCCTTTCTTTTCCCTTTTCTTTCTTGCCTTTTCCTGATTTTCCTTTATGATATCATCCAAATCTATTTTTTCAAAGTGTTTATTCAGAAGAATCTGCTGGAACACACGGACAAGCGCGCTGATAATCCAGTATACGCCAAGTCCAACCGGAACGGAAAAACAGAAAAATAGGGAGAACAAAGGCAAAATCCGATTCATCATCTTCATCTGTCCGGCCATTACATCGTCGCTTCCCGAAACCTGCTGTGGCATCAGCTTGATATTCAAAACCTGCGTCAGATAAGAAAGAATGGGAATCATAAGCGCAAGAATGACAAACAAATATGCGCCGTTTTGCAGACCGTTTCGGATGATTGACATTGGGCTATCCGAAATATTCATTCCAAAAAACTGATTGATTCCATTCAGATTATTCTGCGTCGTTGCAATCAAATCCGACAATCCGGAAAATTTTTCTTTTAACAAATCCCATCCGGCTGAATTCATCCCATACAACGTATCTACAATATAATTGGAAATAACCGATGTATCTTTTACGGAAAAATCCACTCTTACCGTCGTCAGCCTGACTTCTTCCACAATATCCGTCATGATCTTCTGATAGCCGCCCGTCGCCATAATTGCGTCCACCAGATCGGAAAACTGATCCTTCACGCTTCCAACATAAGCCGGAATATTCTGGAATACACGATACAAAGCAAGAATAACCGGAAAGTTAATCAGCATATAGACGCAGCTTCCGGAAGGGGATACGCCGTACTTTTCATAAATAGCGCCCGTTTCTTCCTGCATCCTCTGTATGGAAAGCTGATCCTTCTTCCCATGATACTTCTTCTGCACCTTTTGCAGCTCCGGCGACATCTTTTGCGTCAGCTTCGAATACTTCTGCTGCTTATAAGTAATCGGAAGCATAAACGTATAAAAAACAATCGTAAATACAATAATTGCCACGCTGATATTGCCAACGCCAAGCACATTTATCATAAACGAATAAATTGCATTCATAATCAGTCCAAGCAATCTTGCAATTGGCCCCAGAATCGCGCCGTCATATGCTGTTAATATAATCTCTGACAATAAAACGTACCTCCTCAGGTTAAAATCTATGGAACGGGATCATACCCGCCCTTTGAAAACGGATTGCATCTGAGTATCCTCCACAATGCCAGAGCGCCGCCTTTACACGCGCCATACTTTTCCACCGCTTCCAGTCCATATGCGGAACACGAAGGATAATACGGACACTTTGTCCTCTTATAAGGCGAAAGATATATTCTGTAAAATCGAATCAAAGCGATAAGCGTTTTTTTCAAATGAATCCCATCTTCTTTTCATATTAAAATAGAATGTGTATCTGCAAGCTCCAGCAAAGCATGTTCGATTTCGTGATAAGAAGCATGCTTTGCCCGCACCCTTGCAATCACCACAAGATCCAGGCCGCAGCCAAACGATTCTTCATGCAGCCTGTAGCTTTCCCTTATCAGGCGGGTGACGCGATGCCTTACAACGCTGTTCCCCACCTTTTTACTGACTGAAATTCCAAGACGATTCCGTGCCAAATCCTGTTTCAACACATACAAAACCAACAGACGATTTGCATGAGAAGCTCCCTTATTATATACATGTCGAAACTCCATATTTTTTTTCAGCGATTCCGAAAATTTCATATCTTGCAAAAACTCCCCGACAGATAGAAGAAAAGGTCACAAACCTGTGACCTAAGCTGACAATTTTTTTCTTCCTTTTAATCTTCTTGCAGCCAATACTTTTCTTCCGCCTGCCGTACTCATCCTTTTACGGAACCCATGCACTTTTTTCCTGTGTCTTTTTTTGGGTTGGTATGTCATTTTCATAGCGATCCACCTCCTCTTTCTCTTAGAAAACACCATTTCAATTATAGCAAAAAAAACGGCCAAGTCAAGAAAATTTGATTATTTTTTACTTATTTTATAATTTCAGAAAAGTTATCCACAATTTCACTATCCACGATGCACACTTTTTTTGTGAAATTCAGAAATTAATACACATTATGTGGATAACTCGTGGATAACCAATTTTTTTTATCTACATCCTGTCCTCTTTTTATCAAAAAAAATTCACTTATATACAGAACCCATACCACTTTTCCCCCTTACGATATTATACCTCATTACAGCCAAAACACAATCCCCCATTCCGGAATCGATTCTTAACAGGGTCCTTTTGAATTCCGGTTTTTCTTCCGTCCTCCGATTTTTTCATTGATAAACCAGCCAAATTTTGTTATGATGTATAAGTATACTATTTTTATACATCATTTTAGGAACAGAAAAATGGAGATTTTTGAATGGAAGCAGTTTTTGAAAAGTGGGAACAAATACTACAGTCCGTAAAAGAAGAATATGCCATACAGGACGTCGCATTCAATTCCTGGCTAAAGCCCATGGAAATATGCGCCATAAAAGAAAACAATCTTTATATTTCAATCCCTTCCGAAGCCCAGCTTTTGGAAAACTACATTACAAGAAGATTCAAGCTTCCACTCAAAGTAGCCATTGCAGAAATAACAGGAATTGAGTATGAGCTTGTGTTCCTTCTTCCGGAACAGGCAAAGCAGCTGCGCAATGCACAGCAAAAAAAACACCCTTCTTACGCGGAAGCTGCGGAACGGTCAAATCTGAATTCCAACTATACGTTTGAAACGTTCGTCGTAGGCAACAACAATCGTTTTGCGCAGTCCGCATCGCTTGCCGTTGCGGAATCGCCAGGCGAATATTACAATCCTCTCTATATATATGGAGGACCGGGACTTGGAAAAACGCATCTGATGCATTCCATCGGCAATTATATTCTGGATCAGAATCCACAGGCCAGAGTGCTTTACGTGACTTCAGAAGTCTTTACAAATGAAGTAATCGAAGCCATTCGAACCGGAAACGCCACCACGATGCCAAAGCTCAGAGAAAAGTATCGGACGGTTGACGTTTTGATGATTGACGATATCCAGTTTATAATAGGAAAAGAAAGCACGCAGGAAGAATTTTTTCATACATTCAACGTACTTCATGCCGCAGGAAAACACATCGTTTTAACTTCTGATAAACCTCCAAAAGAAATGGAAACACTCGAAGAACGCATCAAATCCCGGTTTGAATGGGGATTAATTGCCAGCATCGAGCCGCCGGATTATGAAACGCGCATGGCGATTCTGCGCCGCAAAGTGGAATCAGACGCAATGGATCTTGACGACGATATCCTAAACTATATCGCCAACAACATCAAATCCAATATCCGGGAACTGGAAGGCGCTTTGAATAAGCTTTTGGCCTACAGTAATCTGGTAAACAAAAAGATTACAATGGACATTGCCATAGAAGAGCTTCAAAATATCATTACGCCGGACAAGCCGAAGGAAATCACGCCTCAGCTGATTATTGAAGTCGTGTCGGAGCATTTTCAGATCTCTCTGGAACAGATGATATCCAGAAATCGAAGCAGCAACGTGTCTTACCCGAGGCAGATTGCCATGTATCTGTGCAAAAATATGACAAACAGCTCGCTCGAATCCATTGGCGCGCTATTGGACAAGCGCGATCACACCACGATCATGCACGGCATCGATAAAATAAAAAAAGAATACGAATCCAATGACAATACAAGAATTTTAATTGAAACGATTAAAAAGAAGATTAATCCAAATTAAGGTTATCCACATGACATACAGGATGCGTCCACCCGGTTTTTCTGTTTTTTAACAGGCTTATCCTTTTCATTTTCCTGATATTTAAAAGGATTTTAAGGGTTTTTCACATATTCACATCCTTTATTACTACTCCTACGAAATCTTTTTTTATTTACTTCTATACAGCCACCTGAAAGGAGTTCTGCACAACATGAAATTACTATGCAATAAATCCAACCTGCTCAAAGGCGTTTTAACCGTTTTAAAAGCAGTTCCGGTTCGAACGACAATGGCTATTCTGGAATGTATTTTAATTGATGCATCTTATGATAAAATCAAGTTAACGGCAAATGACATGGAGCTTGGCATTGAAACGATCATAGACGGTCAGATTTTAGAGCCTGGCATAATCGCTTTGGATGCGAAGATTTTTTCAGAAATCATACGAAAGCTTCCGGATAATGAAGTTACAATCGAAACAGACGGTTCTTTTCAGACAAATATAACGTGTGAAAAAGCCAAATTCCATATTCTTGGCAAATCCGGAGATGATTTTTCATATCTTCCGGACGTAGAACGCAAAGAATCGATTTCTATGTCGCAGTTTACCTTAAAAGAAATGATTCGACAGACAATTTTTTCGATTTCAGACAACGACAGCAATAAAATTATGTCGGGAGAGCTTTTTGAAATTCAGGAAAACCGATTTCGCGTTGCATCTTTGGACGGCCATCGGATTTCAATTCGAAATGTGGAATTAAAAGAACAGTATGGCTATAAAAGAGTTATTGTTCCCGGGAAGACGTTAAGCGAAATCAGCAAAATTCTTCCGGGATCGGCGGAAGAGGACGTGACGCTGTTCATTACGGAGAATCATATTATTTTTGAATTTGAACGGACAACCGTCGTTTCCAGATTAATTGACGGAGAATACTTTAATATCGATCAGATGCTTTCTTCCGACTATGAGACGAAGCTGCGCATTCCGAAGAAAGAGCTGTTAGACTGTATCGACCGTGCGACGCTTCTGATTAAGGAAGGGGATAAAAAGCCGATTATTATGAATATATCGGATGCGTCAATGGAACTGAAGATCAATTCTTTTATCGGATCTATGAACGAGGACATTGATATTCAGAAAGAAGGTAAGGATATCTTAATCGGATTTAATCCCAAGTTTTACATTGACGCGCTGCGCGTCATTGATGACGAGGAAATTACGATTTACATGGTGAATCCAAAAGCTCCATGTTTTATAAAAGATGACAATGAAAGCTATATTTATCTGATACTCCCGGTCAATTTTAACGCGTCATAGAAGCGGGAGGAGGCAGACAGAAAAAAGTTAAAGGAACAGGAAATATGAACATTCATTTACGTGAAGGAGAAAGCTTTATACGATTAGGACAGGCGATGAAAAAGGCTGGTCTGGCAGATTCCGGCGCAGCGGCCGGGATTGTGATTTCGAATGGAGCAGTTTCGGTCAATGGAGAAGTGGAAACAAGAAGAGGGAGGAAGCTGTATCCCGGGGATGCGTTTGTCTTTGAGGATACGTCGGTTTTGGTAGTTCAATGATTGTAAAATCGCTGGAATTAAGTCACTTTCGCAATTATGATACGGCAGCGCTTTCTTTGGAGCCTGGAACAAATATTTTTTATGGCGACAATGCGCAGGGAAAGACGAATATTCTTGAGGCAATTTGTCTGGGCGGCACAACGAAGTCGCACAGGGGAAGCCGGGACAAAGAGATGATTCAATTTGGTTTTGAGGAATCGCATATTCGTTTAATCATTCAAAAGCCGGAAAAAGAATATCAGATTGATATGCATCTGAAAAAAAACAGAGCTAAAGGGATTGCAGTCGATCGGATTCCAATCAAAAAAGCCAGCGAGCTGTTTGGAATTTTAAATATTGTGTTGTTTTCGCCCGAGGATTTGAATATTATAAAAAACGGTCCGGCTGCGCGCAGGCATTTTATGGATGCGGAGCTTTGTCAGTTGGATAAAATTTATCTCGATAATCTGTCCAGATATAACAGGGTACTGAGTCAGAGAAATAAACTTCTAAAAGACGTAAATTATAAACCAGGTCTAAAAGACACGCTCTGCGTATGGGATATGCAGTTGTTGGAATATGGCAGAAAAGTAATCCGGCGGCGCAGGGAATTTGTGTATCAGCTGAATGAAATTGTAACTGGAATCCATCAGGCGATTTCCGGTGGAAAAGAAACATTAATTCTCACTTATGATCCGAATACACAGGAAAATTTACTGGAACAAGAATTAAACCGGACGCGTGAAAAAGATTTAAAGTCCGGATTGACGACAGTTGGCCCGCACAGAGATGATATGTCTTTCTTCATTGGAGATATGGACATCCGAAAATACGGTTCACAGGGACAGCAGCGCACATCTGCGCTTTCTTTAAAGCTGTCAGAAATTGCGCTTGTAAAAAACGTTATGCATGACGCGCCCGTATTATTACTGGACGACGTTTTATCCGAACTGGATGGCAGCAGACAGAATTATCTGCTGGATCATATAAACAGCACGCAGACAATTATAACATGCACTGGATTAGATGAATTTATACGCAATCGTTTTCAGATGAACCGTGTGTTTGAAGTGACGGAAGGAAAGGTATCTGACAGGATGGGAGGTAGTTATGAACACTGAGTATGGAGCAGATCAATTACAGATATTAGAGGGGTTAGAAGCAGTCAGAAAGCGCCCCGGCATGTATATTGGGAGCACATCTGCGAGAGGACTTCATCATCTGGTATATGAAATTGTGGATAATTCCGTAGACGAAGCATTGGCCGGATTTTGCAAAAATATTGAAGTTACCGTCAATTCGGATAATTCCGTTACGGTTACGGATGACGGAAGGGGAATTCCTGTTGGAATCAACCAGAAGTCAGGACTGACCGGCGTGGAAGTTGTGTTTACGATCCTGCATGCAGGAGGAAAATTCGGCGGAGGCGGATATAAAGTGTCCGGCGGACTGCACGGCGTTGGAGCTTCCGTTGTCAATGCGCTGTCAGACTGGCTGGAAGTGGAAATTTGCAGCGAAGGAAAAATATATAAGCAGCGGTTTGAGCAGGGGAAGACGATGTATCCTCTGAAAGTCGTTGGGGAATGCCCAATCGATCAGACGGGGACGAAGGTTGTATTCCTTCCGGATGCTTCGGTTTTTGAAGAAACGGTTTTTGATTTTGATACGCTGAAACAGAGACTGCGGGAGACGGCCTTTTTAACGAAGGATTTAAGAATTGTTCTAAAAGACGACAGAAGCAATCCGCAGGTTGAAAAAGAATTCCACTATGCCGGCGGCATTAAAGAATTTGTCGAATATCTGAATAAAAGCAAGGAAGCTTTGTATAAAGACATTATTTACTGCGAAGGGCAGCGGGATGGCGTTTATGTGGAAGTCGCAATGCAGCACAATGATTCGTTCAATGACACGACGTTTAGTTTTGTAAATAACATTATTACGCCGGAAGGCGGGACGCATCTGGCAGGCTTTCGAAACGCGCTGACGAAGACGTTCAATCAGTATGCCAGAACAAATAAAATCATCAAAGAAAACGAAAATGCGCTGACGGGCGATGATATCAGAGAAGGGCTGACGGCGATTATCAGCGTAAAAATCGAAGAGCCGCAGTTTGAAGGACAGACGAAGCAGAAGCTTGGAAACAGCGAAGCGCGCGGAGCCGTGGATTCAATTGTCAGTGAAAATCTGACGTATTTTCTGGAGCAGAATCCTTCCGTTGCAAAGATGATCTGTGAAAAGTCGATTCTGGCGCAGAGAGCAAGAGAGGCGGCCAGAAAAGCAAGGGACTTAACGAGAAGAAAGACGGCTTTGGATCGCACGTCTTTGCCTGGCAAGCTGGCGGACTGTTCGGACAAGGATCCGAAAAACTGTGAGATTTATATTGTGGAGGGAGATTCGGCGGGAGGCTCTGCGAAAGAAGCCAGAAGCCGCGCGACGCAGGCAATCCTTCCGCTTCGCGGTAAGATTTTAAATGTGGAAAAGGCAAGGCTGGATAAAATATATGGCAATGCGGAGATAAAGGCAATGATTACCGCGTTTGGCACGGGAATTCATGAGGATTTTGATATTGAAAAGCTGAGATATCACAAAATCATCATTATGACGGATGCCGACGTGGACGGCGCGCATATCAGTACGCTGCTTCTGACGTTTATTTATCGTTTTATGCCGGAATTAATCAGGCAGGGATATGTCTATCTGGCGCAGCCGCCGCTCTATAAGATTGAAAAAAATAAACAAATCTGGTATGTATACAGTGATGAGGAGTTAAACAAAACGCTTCTTGAGATTGGCAGAGACAGCAGCAATAAAATTCAGCGCTACAAAGGGCTTGGAGAGATGGATCCGGAGCAGCTTTGGGAGACGACAATGGATCCGGAGAAAAGGATTCTGCGCAGAGTGATGATAGACGAAGAGGCCATTTCTGAAATTGACGTAACGTTCACGACGCTGATGGGAGATAAGGTAGAGCCAAGACGGGAATTTATTGAAGCAAATGCAAAGTACGTTCAGAATCTGGACGTATAGAGAGGTTTTAAAATAAATGGATGATAAGATTTTTGATCAGATTCATGACGTTGACCTAAAGAAGACAATGGAGACGTCCTATATTGATTATGCGATGAGCGTAATCGCATCCAGAGCGTTGCCGGATGTCAGGGACGGATTAAAACCGGTACAGCGCAGGGTGTTATACTCCATGATTGAGCTGAATAACGGGCCTGACAAGCCGCACAGAAAATGTGCGCGTATCGTCGGTGATACGATGGGTAAATATCATCCGCATGGCGACAGCTCCATTTATGGCGCGCTTGTCAATATGGCGCAGAAATGGTCTACGAGATATCCGCTTGTAGACGGACATGGCAATTTTGGCTCTATGGACGGAGACGGCGCGGCCGCAATGCGTTATACGGAGGCAAGGCTGAGTAAGATTTCTATGGAAATGCTGGCGGATATCGGCAAAAATACCGTAGATTTCGTGCCAAACTTCGACGAAACGGAAAAAGAGCCAACCGTGCTTCCTTCCCGGTATCCAAATCTTTTGGTAAACGGAACGTCGGGCATTGCCGTAGGAATGGCGACGAACATACCGCCGCACAATTTAAAAGAAGTCATCCGCGCGGTTGTAAAAATCATTGATAATCAGGTTCTGGAAGAAAGAGAGACAGATCTGGAAGAAGTGCTTTCCATCGTAAAGGGGCCGGATTTTCCAACCGGCGGCACAATACTTGGAACGGCCGGCATCAAGCAGGCGTATTGTACCGGCCGCGGAAAAATACGCGTACGCGCCGTGACGGATATTGAAGCGATGGCAAATGGAAAGAGCCGCATCGTTGTGACGGAGCTTCCATATATGGTAAATAAGGCAAGGCTGATTGAAAAAATTGCAGAGCTGGCGCGGGATAAAAAAATTGACGGCATTACGGATTTAAGAGATGAATCCAATCGGCAGGGCATACGCGTCTGCATTGAGCTGCGCAGAGACGTCAGCGCAAAAGTGATTTTAAATCAGCTGTACAAGCATACGCAGCTTCAGGATACGTTTGGCGTTAATATGATTGCGCTTGTAAAGAATGAGCCAAAGGTTTTAAATCTGCATCAGATGCTGTGCTACTATCTGGATCATCAGAAGGACGTTGTAACGCGCAGGACGAAATATGATCTGAATAAGGCGGAAGAGCGCGCGCATATTTTGAAAGGGCTTTTGATTGCGCTTGATCATATTGATGAAGTGATTTCTATTATTCGAGGCAGCCGCAGCACAGCGGAGGCAAAAGGAAAGTTACAGGAGCGTTTTGGATTAACGGACGTACAGGCGCAGGCAATCGTCGATATGCGTCTGCGCGCGCTGACCGGTCTGGAGCGGGAAAAGATCGAAGCGGAATACGCAGAACTGATGAAAAAAATTGCGGAGCTGAAGGAAATACTGGCGGATGAAAAGAAGCTGCTTGGCGTTATACGGGAAGAAATTATGCTGATCTCTGAAAAATATGGAGACGATCGAAGGACTTCCATTGGCTTTGATGAATACGATATTTCGATGGAGGATATGATTCCAAAGGCAAATACCGTAATCTGCATGACAAAGCTTGGATACGTTAAGCGCATGAGCGTCGATAATTTCCGCAGTCAGCATCGCGGCGGCAGAGGCATCAAAGGCATGGAAACGATCGAGGATGATTATATCGAAGAGCTTTTGATGACGACGACGCATCATTACCTGATGTTTTTTACCAATACGGGAAAGGTGTATCGTCTGAAAGCGTACGAAATACCGGAAGCCTCCAGGATAGCGCGCGGAACGGCTATTATTAATCTGATGCAGCTTTTGCCGGGGGAAAAGATTACGGCCGTTATTCCAATCAGCGAATATCTGGATGGCCATTATCTTTTTATGGCGACAAAAAAAGGAATTGTAAAAAAGACGCAGATACGCGAATATGCGAATATCCGCAAGACGGGGCTTTCCGCGATCAATCTTCGGGAGGACGATGAATTAATCGAAGTAAAGAAAACGGACAGCACGAAGGACATTATTCTCGCGACAAAGTATGGCCAGTGCATTCGTTTTTGTGAAACGGACGTCAGAAGCACGGGAAGAAGTTCAATGGGCGTCATCGGCATGAATCTGATGGACGGAGATGAAGTGATTGGCATGCAGATGCATACGCAGGGAGAATATCTGCTGATTGCTTCTGAAAAGGGACTTGGAAAACGGACAAGAATGGATGAGTTTTCTGCGCAGAATCGTGGCGGAAAAGGCGTAAAATGCTATAAGATTACAGAAAAGACAGGCAATCTTGTTGGCATTAAAGCGGTAAATGATGACAATGAGATTATGATTATTACGACGGAGGGCATTATCATCCGCATGAAGGTGGAAGACATTTCCATTGTAGGACGCGTCACCTCCGGCGTAAAATTAATCAATATGGATGAGGACGTTACGATTGCCAGCATTGCAAAGGTCAGGGAGGATAAGAGCCTGATGGAAGAGATTGACCATGCAAAAGAAGAAGAAGAGGAAATACAATAAGAGTGCATAAGCGACATCCGGGCTGTTTGATACAGCCCGTTTTGTCCCTTTTGGAAGGGAGGATCTTTATGCCGCAGACGTTTTATGAGGTTTTGTGCATATTTTTTCTGTATGCGTTTCTGGGCTGGTGTACGGAAGTCGCGTATGCCGCGCTTGATCTTGGAAAGTTTGTAAATCGCGGATTTTTAAATGGACCGTACTGCCCGATCTATGGGATTGGCGTATTGATCGTTCTTGTTATTCTAACGCCGTTGAAGCGTAATGTATTTTTGCTTTATATCGGTTCCGTGCTTTTAACGAGCATTTTGGAGTTTTTGACCGGTTATGTTTTGGAGCGGGTATTTCATAACAAATGGTGGGATTATTCCGGGTATCCATTTCAGATTAAAGGCTATGTCTGTTTGAAATTTTCCGTATTATGGGGATTTGCGTGCAGTTTTATTGTCCTTGTGTTTCATCCGATTGCGCTTTCATTTCTTCGTATCATTCCAAAAATGCTTGGAATATGCAGTTTGACTGCTCTGTCCTTTCTATGTGCCGTCGATTGTATTTTTACGGTAGGAAACATACTGAAATTCAACAAACGGCTTCGCATTATGGAAGAAATAGCGGAAAAAATCAGAGAAATATCGGATGAGATCGGTGAAAATATTTACGAGAAGACGACATTAGCCATTGAAAAGAAAGAAGCGTATGAAGAATTGAGCGTCCGTTACAGGGAGCTTGCAGAAAAGAAAATCCGCGGTCACGATCGCCTGTTAAAAGCGTTTCCCGGAATGCAGTCAAAAAAATACAATGATTCTTTGCTGAAATTAAAAGAGCGTTTGAAACATATGGCGCGAAACAGAAAGGAAGGGTAACATTCATTATGATTCGAACAATAGACGTCAGTCTGATTACAGAACGCATTTGTGAAATGTGCATAAAGGCAAATCATGTTCTTTCCGACGATATGAAAGAAGCCTTGCAGGAAGCCGCCGTTTCAGAGCAGTCTGCACTGGGTAAAAAAATCCTGCATCAGCTTCTTAACAATCTTACGATTGCGCAGGAAGAGAGGATTCCGATTTGTCAGGATACGGGCATGGCCATTGTTTTTCTGGAAATCGGACAGGATGTGCATTTTGAAGGCGGAAGTATGGAAGAAGCCGTACAGGAAGGCGTAAGAGAGGGATATGCAAAAGGCTATTTGCGCAAATCCGTCGTAAACGATCCGATTTTAAGGGAAAATACAAAGGACAACACGCCGGCAGTGATTCATTATTCCATTGTGCCGGGAGAAAAGGTAAAGATTACGTTTGCGCCAAAGGGGTTTGGAAGCGAGAATATGAGCCGGATCTTTATGTTAAAGCCTTCTGATGGAATAGAAGGCATAAAGGAGGCGATTCTAACGGCGGTATCGAATGCGGGGCCAAATGCATGTCCGCCGCTTGTAGTAGGCGTTGGCATAGGAGGCGACTTTGAAAAAGCCGCGCTTATGGCGAAACAGGCGCTGACAAGACAAACGGGCGCGCATTCTGATCTTCCCCATATCCACGCTTTGGAGCAGGAGCTGCTGCAGAAGATCAATGCGCTTTCCATTGGGCCGGGAGGACTTGGCGGCAGCAATACGGCGCTTGCCGTCCATATTGATACGTATCCGACACATATAGCGGGACTTCCGGTGGCTGTAAATATTTGCTGTCATGTAAACCGTCACGTTGTGGAATGGCTATAGCGTTTGTGGATAATATGACTGAAATCGGAGGATAGTATGGATAAATATATTAAAATGCCAATGGATGAAGAAACGGCGGCGCAATTAAAGTGTGGGGATTACGTGTATCTGACGGGAACGGTTTATGTTGCAAGAGATGCGGCGCATCAGCGCATGACAGAAGCGCTTGCGCGCGGAGAATCGCTTCCAATTCCAATAAAAAACGCCGCAATTTATTATATGGGCCCTTCTCCTGCAAGAGAAGGCAGGCCGATTGGTTCCGCGGGGCCTACAACGTCCGGCCGTATGGATAAATATACGCCCGCTCTGCTCGATCTTGGATTGCGGGCAATGATTGGAAAGGGAAAACGAAGTCAGGAAGTGATCGATGCGATCGTGCGGAATGGAGCGGTTTATTTTGCAGCAGTCGGCGGCGCCGGGGCGCTTTTGTCAAAATGCATTGTAAAATCCGAACTGGTGTGCTATGAAGATCTGGGCGCGGAGGCGATTTTAAAAATCGAGGTAAAAGATTTTCCGGTTATTACGGTGATTGACCGGGATGGAAACAATCTTTATGATTTGTCCTTTTAAGAATGTATGGAACGTGTTACAATGCTTATATATGCTTGATTTATAGGAGGAATGGAATTGAAAATCATAAAGCGTTCCGGGGAAGAGGTCGGGTTCGACATTTCAAAAATTATAGCGGCCGTGCATAAAGCCAATAAAGAAGTGGAACCGTCCAGAAGACTTGGGACAAAACAGATTCAGACGATCGCGCAGAATGTGGAAGAAATCTGCAAGGCGTCTACCCGCGCGATGAGCGTGGAAGAAATTCAGGATGAAGTGGAAGATCAGATTATGCGCGCAGGAGCGCATCGCGTTGCAAAAGTATATATTACATATCGGTATAAGCGGCAGCTTGTCCGTCAGTCGAATACGACGGATGCGCAGATCATTACGATTATTGAAAGCCAGAACGAAGAGGCGAAGCAGGAGAACTCCAATAAAAATCCTCTGCTTGCATCGACGCAGAGGGATTATATGGCGGGAGAGGTCAGCAAGGATATTGCAAAGCGCTTCCTGCTTCCAAAAGAAGTCTGGGAAGCGCATGAAAATGGCGTGATTCATTTTCATGACGCGGATTATTTTGCGCAGCATATTCACAATTGCTGTCTCGTAAATCTGGACGATATGCTGCAAAATGGAACGGTCATCAGCGAAACGAAAATTGACCGTCCAAATTCGTTTTCCGTCGCCTGTACGGTAGCGTCGCAGATTATTGCGCAGGTGGCTTCCAGTCAGTATGGCGGACAGTCGGTCAGCGCGTATCACCTGTCAAAATTTGTCGCTTCTTCGCGGGAAAAATTTCGCAGGGAGGTCCGGGAGGAATTTGAAGAAGCCGGCATTTCTGCAGACGAAGAGCAGATACAAAAAGTTGCGGAAGAGCGTGTATTAAAGGATATCGACAAAGGCGTGCAGACGATTCAGTATCAGGTCGTTACGCTGATGACGACAAACGGACAGGCTCCGTTTATTACGCTGTTTTTATATTTGGATGAAGCGCCGGAGGGACAGGAAAGGTCAGACCTTGCCATGGTGATTCGTTCTGTGTTAAACCAGAGGATTCTCGGTGTAAAAAATGAAAAAGGAGTTTACATCACTCCGGCGTTTCCAAAACTAATCTATGTACTGGATGAGGATAATATTACGGAAACGAGCCAGTTCTGGGATTTGACGCTTCTTGCGGCCAAATGCACCGCAAAGCGGATGGTTCCGGATTATATTTCCGCGAAGATCATGCGAAAGCTCAAACAGGGCAACGTGTACACCTGTATGGGATGCCGTTCCTTTCTGACCGTCTATCGGGATGAAAAAGAACAGTTTCAGTTTTATGGCAGGTTCAATCAGGGCGTCTGCACCATCAATCTGGTGGACGTCGCCTGTTCCTCGATGGGAGATTTTGAGGAATTCTGGAACATTCTGGAGGATCGTCTGGAGCTTTGCTATAAAGCTCTGATGGCAAGGCACAACCGTCTGATGGGGACGAAATCAGACATTGCTCCTATTTTGTGGCAGTATGGCGCGCTGGCAAGGTTAAAAAAGGGAGAAACGATTGATAAGCTGCTTTTAAACGGATATTCCACGATCTCATTGGGATATGCCGGACTTTGCGAATGCGTGCATTATATGACGGGCAAAAATCACACCGATCCATCGGCGACGCCATTTGCGCTGGAAGTAATGCAGCGTTTAAATGACGCGTGTGCAAAATGGAAACAAAAGGAGCAGATTGATTTTTCCGTATATGGGACGCCTCTGGAATCTACGACATATAAATTTGCGAAATGTCTGCAAAAGCGTTTTGGCGTGATCAAAGGCGTTACCGATAAAAATTATATTACGAATTCCTATCATGTGCATGTAACGGAAGAAATTGGAGCGTTTGAAAAACTGGGCTTTGAAGCGCAGTTTCAGAAGCTTTCGCCGGGCGGCGCCATCAGCTATGTGGAGGTTCCGAATTTACAGGATAATCTGCCCGCTGCGCTTGCCGTCATGCAGTATATTTATGAGAATATCATGTATGCGGAGCTGAATACAAAAAGCGACTATTGCAGCATCTGCGGCTATGACGGAGAAATTCGAATCGTAACGGATGCGCATGGCAAGCTGGCCTGGGAATGCCCAAATTGCGGCAACCGGGATCAGAATACGATGAGCGTGGCGAGACGCACGTGCGGTTATATCGGAACGCAGTACTGGAATCAGGGAAGAACGCAGGAAATCAAAGAGCGCGTGCTTCATCTGTAAAAGTTCTTTATCTCCTGTATGAAAAATGTTATAATAATACAATGCTTTCAAAGCATTTTGGGGAGAGTAAGAGGAGACGATAATGAAACATGATGTAAAAATAAAGGGGAAGCTGAGGAATTATTTATATCTGCCGTTGTTTCTGACGGCCCCTCTGGTGATTCTGGATATTATGATTTTTCTGGCGGACCGTGACAGCGGCATTTTGCTGGCTGGATTTATACTGTTATATTTTATATATGTGTTTTTTTCTTACAGGAGGAACCACCCGATACTTGCAAATGAAATGATTCATTTTGCGACACAGTATGAAACGGTGCAAAAGCAGCTTCTGGATGATTTTGAAACGCCATACGCTCTTTTGGACATGGAAGGAAGGATACTCTGGATCAACAAAAAATTTGCAGAAATCACAGGGAAGGACAAGGAGTATCACAAAAGCATATTTACTATTTTTCCGATGATTTCCAAACAGCAGATGCAGGATGCCGAAAAGACGGAATTTTGCATTGGATGGGAAGATAAAATTTTCAGAGCCGAAACGAAGCATATCTCGTTTCAGGCGACGAAAGAAGAAAGGGAAGCCATCGGCATTCAGGAAGGGGAATACCTGATTACGCTGTATCTGTATGATGAAACGGAACTGAATCAGTATATGAAGGCGAATCAGGAACAGAAGCTTGTGGCGGCCCTTGTTTATATTGACAATTATGAAGAAGCGCTCGACAGCATAGAAGATGTAAAGCGATCTCTGCTTGCCGCGTTAATCGACCGGAAGGTAAACGAATATTTTTCAAAAGTGGACGCTCTGGTGCGGAAAACAGAAAAAGACAAATACTTTATTGTGTTCAAATATAAATATCTGAACGTACTGGAAGAGGATAAGTTTAAACTGATCGAAGACGTGAAGAATGTCAAGGTCGGAAATGAAATGGCGGTTACGTTAAGCATCGGCGTCGGCATTCATGGAGACTCTTACAACAAAAATTATGAATATTCCAGAATGGCGATTGATCTGGCTTTGGGACGCGGCGGCGATCAGGCCGTTGTGCGCAAGGGAGAAGAAGTTTCTTATTATGGAGGAAAATCCAAAACCGTAGAAAAAAATACCAGGGTAAAAGCCAGAATCAAAGCGCATGCGCTGCGCAGTACGCTGGAAAGCAGAGAAAATGTCATTATTATGGGACATAACATCAGCGACGCCGATTCCTTTGGCGCGGCCATTGGCATCTATTGCGCGGCGAAGGTCTTAAACAAAAAAGCGCAGATTGTTTTAAATGAAGTGACGTCTTCCCTGCGTCCGCTGAAGGAATGCTTTTTGCCGGAGAAAGGCTATCCGGAAGACTTATTTATCAACAGTGAGCGGGCGATGGAAGTGATAAACCGCAATACGCTTGTCATGGTAGTGGATACGAACCGACCCAATTATACGGAATGTCCGCAGCTTTTGGAACGCGGGAACGCCGTTGTCGTATTCGACCATCACAGGCAGGGAAATGAAGTAATCAAAAATCCGATTTTATCTTATATTGAGCCATACGCTTCCTCCACCTGTGAGATGATTGCGGAAATGCTGCAATATTTTACGGAGAACATCAAACTGGAGGCAAGCGAAGCCGATTGCATTTACGCCGGTATTTTGATTGATACGAATAATTTTATGACGAAGACGGGCGTGCGTACGTTTGAAGCCGCGGCATATTTAAGGCGTTGCGGCGCGGAAGTGACGCGGGTGCGAAAGCTGCTTCGCAATGATATGAGCGCATACAAGGCGCGGGCGGAAATCGTTCGCCATGCGGAAGTGTACAAAGGCGCGTTTGCCATTTCCGTCTGTCCGGGCAAAATGGAAAGCCCTACGATCGTAGGCGCGCAGGCGGCAGACGAGCTTTTGAATATTATCGGAATTAAAGCGTCGTTTGTCATGACGGAGTATCAGGGAAAAATTTTTATCAGCTCAAGATCAATTGACGAAATCAACGTACAGCTGATTATGGAGCGTCTTGGCGGCGGCGGGCATTTAAACGTTGCGGGAGCGCAGCTGATGAACTGCACGTTGTCTGAGGCAAAACGGGAATTACAGATTACAATTGACAGGATGCTTGAGGAAGGAGAAATCGAAATATGAAAGTAATATTGCTGGAAGATGTAAAAGCGCTTGGAAAAAAAGGCCAGGTTGTCAACGCAAGCGATGCGTATGCAAGAAACGTGCTGTTTTCAAAAAAGCTGGCTGTGGAAGCGACAAATAAAAATCTGAATGATTTAAAGCTTCAAAATCAGCACAAACAAAAAGTAGAGGAAGAAAATCTGGAAGCCGCGAAAGCGCTTGCGAAGCGGCTGGAAGATTTAAAAGTAGAGGTAAAAATAAAAACGGGAGAGGGCGGAAAGACGTTTGGCTCCGTCTCCACAAAAGAAATTTCGTCTGCTGCAAAAGCGCAGCTTGATCTGGAACTCGATAAGAAAAAAATGCAGCTGGCGGAACCAATCAAAAGTCTTGGCATGCATGAGGTTCCACTTCGTCTGCATGCAAAAGTGACCGGAATTTTAAGGGTGCATGTCGTAGCGGAATAACAGTTAAAATTGAAGGAGACCGTCTTCATGGAAGAAGTTCTGATTAAACGTGTGATGCCAAACAGCCTGGAAGCGGAGCAGTCTGTCATCGGGTCTATGATTATGGACAAGGAAGCCATCATAGTTGCAATTGAAATGCTCCTTCCGGAAGATTTTTATTACCGGCAGAATGGATTGCTGTTTCAGGCAATGACCGAATTATACAATGCGGGAGAGCCGGTAGATCTTGTAACGCTTCAGGCCAGACTCAAAGCAATGGATGCTCCGGAGGAAATCAGCAGCCTGGAATTTGTACGCGATCTGGTTACAGCCGTACCGACTTCTGCAAATGTAAAATCCTATGCGCAGATTGTAAAAGATAAATCCGTGCTTCGTGCTCTGATTCGCGTAACGGAAGCAATTGAAAACAGATGCTATGCGGGAGAAGGGGATCTGGATGAAATTCTGGCGGAAACGGAAAAGAATATCTTTCATCTTCTGCAAAACCGTGGCGGCAGAGATTTTGTGCCAATCAAAGAAATTGTTTTGAATGCGCTTGAAAAAATCGAACAGGCGTCTAAAGTACAGGGGAACGTAACAGGAATTCCAACGGGATTTGTAGATCTGGATTATAAAATGGCGGGCTTGCAGTCTTCGGATTTTATTCTGATTGCAGCGCGTCCTTCGATGGGAAAAACGGCGTTTGTTTTAAATATTGCACAATATGTCGCATTTCATGAAGATATGGCGACGGCGATATTCAGTCTGGAAATGTCCAAAGAGCAGCTTGTCAATCGTCTGTTTTCTCTGGAATCAAGAGTGGATGCGCAGGTTCTTCGTTCGGGCAATTTGAATGACGCGGACTGGGAAAAGCTGATTGAGGGCGCAGGCGTAATCGGAGGATCAAAGCTGATTTTGGATGATACGCCCGGCATTTCCATATCGGAGATGCGCAGCAAATGCAGAAAATACAAGCTGGAATGCGATCTGAAGCTGATTATCATTGACTATTTGCAGCTGATGTCGGGGAATGCAAAGCGAAACGATTCCAGACAGCAGGAAATTTCCGATATTTCAAGATCATTGAAAGGCCTTGCCAGAGAGTTAAACGTGCCGGTTATTGCATTGTCACAGTTAAGCCGCGCTGTAGAGCAGCGTCCCGATCACAGGCCGATGCTGTCCGATCTGAGAGAGTCGGGCGCAATTGAGCAGGATGCCGATGTCGTTATGTTTCTTTATCGTGACGATTATTACAACAAAGATTCCGATATGAAAAATATTGCGGAGGTTATCATCGCCAAACAGAGAAACGGCCCGATTGGAACGGTCAATCTTGTGTGGCTTCCACAATACACAAAATTTGCGAATATGGAAAAATAACGCCGTCGAATCTTCACGATCAAAATGCGTTGCGAATTGTTCTATTCTCTTCTATAATGAATATAGAGGAAGGAGGCAGTTCATTTGGACAAGCTACGTTATATGATTTCAGATGCCGCCGGTCTTGTGAATGTGGAAGCGCATGTGCTGCGCTATTGGGAAGAAGAGCTGGAGCTTGAAATTCCCCGCAACGAAATGGGGCATCGTTATTATACCAAAGAGAACATACAGCAATTCCTTAAGATAAAAGAATTAAAAGAACAGGGCTATCAGCTGAAAGCGATTAAGATGGTCATTCACAATGGGACGAATCCGGAGGAAGCCGCGGCTTTGGCAAATGGAACATTAATGGAACGAAACGCGTCGGTTGCGGCCAGTCAGTCAAATGCCGTAAAAAAATCTGCAAATTACGCGTCGGCAGAAGAAAAAATGGCGCAGTTTCGAATCTTAATGAGCGGAATTGTAAAAGAAGCCCTGGCGGAAAATAATCAGGCGCTTGGAAAAGAAGTCGGAGAGAGCGTTGGCGACCGCGTTTTAAAAGAGATGAATTACCTGATGCGGGAACAGGACGAGCAGGAAGAAGAGCGGTTCCGCAAGCTGGATACGGCGATTCGGGAATTAAATGTGAAAAAAACAAAAAGCGCGAGAAAAAAAGAGCCGCGCCGTCTGTTTTCCAAAAAAGAAGTAACGACGACTACATAATGAGAAAAAAGATCCCCGGAATGAAAATTCCGGAGATCTTTTTCTTTCTGATCTGTCATCAGCCCTGCTCAATTGCTCCCGTAGGACAAGCGCCTGCACAGGTGCCGCAGTCTACGCAGGAACCCGCGTCGATTTCGTATTTTCCATCTCCCTGAGAAATAGCGCCTACCGGGCATTCCCCTTCGCATGTTCCGCAGCTAACGCAAGCGTCTGTAATTACGTATGCCATTGGTAAAATCCTCCTTATGTAATTCAGTATAGTAAGCACACTGGCTCACACATATTTTAATACAAAAGAAATCGGAATACAAGTGTTGATGGAACATTTTTAGAAAGAATATAGAAGGAAACAATTGCATAAAATGCAAAATGGTATTATAATAACCAGGTCAGAAGGCACAATATGCTAAAAAGGAGGATTATATGGCACAGGTTACAAAATCTACCATGATTGGCGAATTGCTTCAGATTGATGCAAATATTGCACCGGTTCTTTTGAATATAGGAATGCACTGTCTTGGCTGTCCCTCTTCACAGATGGAGACGATAGAAGAAGCGGCTATGGTGCACGGCATTGAACCGGATGCGCTTGTAGAAAAGATCAATGCTTTTTTAGCAAAGGATCATGCGTAGAAACAGTTTTTAATCTCGGATGAAAAATCCCTGCTGAAAACCAGGATGCAACATAATCCTTGATTTCAGCAGGGATTGCCTTTTCAGTGGTCATATGGTTGCAACCGATCACGCGCGTTACAAAGCGGCAAGCGACTGCAATGCACTATGGCTGCATAAAACTTTGTGATGTTCTTCAAAGTAAGATTCTGTAGAAGGCGTCATCATTCCCTGATGGGCATATTCAGAAAGAATATTGCAGACTTTATTGAAAATTTCCGGAGAAAGGCTGCTTTTATGCAGGATCAGATAATATCTGCGTCTGTCGTTATCCCGGAAAAGGGAGTTATCGCCATTATAAAAATCCTTCAGAATATGTGAGAGACGCATAATGTCTTTTAAATTCTGGAAAATAAACAGCTTTGTTAAGTCGATTGGCGCCTGTACCGTTTCCTCTTCTGCCGATGTAGAATCATGCTTCTGCCGAATCGTTTCTTTCAGAGGAACAAAGGAATCGGAGCTGCTTTTCTTTTCATTGGAAATTTTACGAAACAGATCCAGGATATCGTCGGCGCCTTCGGCAAAGACGTCTTTTGTATTGTGATCTGAAAAATCGTCGTATTCCTCCGGCATATCGGAAAATTTGGAAAAACGCGTATCCAGCTCTTCCGGGTACTCTACTTTTGTAATAATCAGAATAATTGCTTCCGGTGAAACCGGTATCGCTTCTACCATAATTGGTATATCTTCAACATCAAAACCAAATTCATAGCTGGCCTGCTGCATCATATCCTGGAACAGCATTTTTGCTTTTTCCGTTCCGTATGCCAGCTCGCTCAACTTCAAATGGCGGTTGGCAAGATCCTGATGCGTCAGCGTACAGCGGATCTGGTTATCATTTACTTTTTCAATTCTCATTTTGTCACTTCCTTTTATAGAAATTCGATAGACCTATTTCATTATAATCAAATCATATGGGGATGTAAAGACTACAATGTAATAAAAAATTTATAAAAAATCGAAAAAATCAATGAATCCGGTTTTTCAATAAAGTCTGTTTTTGATGAAATGGAGACATGGAAATTCTCCTGAAATATAAAAAATATATAAAATAAACAAACACAGTATTGAAAATAACAGATAAGTATGATATACAATAATACAGAGGTGCTTTTTCCAGTAAAACAGGAAGGAGCGAGAACTATACAGCAGTTTATTCTGTCCGGCAGGTATCAGATTCTTTCAGAACTCGGAAGAGGCAGCGGCAGCATCGTATATCTGGCGAGACATCAAAAACTGGGCGAGTATCGGGCTGTTAAATTGATTTTAAAACAGAGCGATTCCGCCTGGAAGATTCGGGAGGCAAGTATTCTGAATCGTCTGAAACACCCTCAGATTCCACATATATATGATGTAGAGGAAGATGAAGAAGCTTACTATATTATAGAGGAATATTTCGAGGGTGAATCTTTGGAAGCGTATATGCTTCAATCACCATTTATTACTCCGGATTTCATATATCATATTATTTCGGAAGTTGCAGACATTCTGGATTATATGCATCAGCAAAAGCCAGATCCGATTATCTATCAGGATTTAAAGGCGGAGCACGTAATGCTTTGCGGCGACGGCGTAAAGCTGATCGATTTTGATATTGCAGCCGATTCCGGAATGAAGGAGAGTAAATTTCAAAATTATGGGACGCCGAAATTTTGCGCGCCGGAAAAGGCGCAGGACGCCGTCATCAGCATTCAGACAGATATCTATAGCATTGGAAAGCTGTTGGAAGAAATGCTTGGCGCGCAGGAAAAAGACGAATCCCGTTATCTTATGCATATAGCGAAGAAGGCGCAGAGTTTCGATCTTACGGAGCGGTACGCTTCGATTTCGGAATTTCGTTCCGATTTGACGGCGCATATGCAGTCAGAACACAATCAGCAGGGCAAAAAGCATCTCTTAAAAAAAATCGTTGCGGCCGGCAGTCAGCCGCGAATGGGAACCACTCATCTGTCGATATCATTGACTTCTTATTTGAATCAAAAAAACAGTATGGCGGTATATCGGGAAAAAAACTCCAGTGAAATGATGCGAAAAATAATCCGGACAGGTGGATTTACGAAAGAAGGCGGACTTTACCGCAGAGGAGATTTTTCCGGCATGCCCGCATATGGAGACGGCGTAGAAGTGCAGGTTCCGAAAGACGCAGTTGAAATTTTGGATTATGGAACCGATCTTTCTGGCGCGCTGTCAGAAGAGGCGGATTTATTTTTTCTGCTTATGGGAAGCAGAGAATGGGAAACGGCGTATGCTCATGCGGCTTTTGCAAAAGCCGCGCATGCTGCGGGACTGATTTGCGTCGTCAATTATGGCGCCAGGCAGCAGGCAAGGCGCTATGCCAGAATTTGCGGGCGGACGGTATATTGTTTTCCATTGGATCAAAATCCGTTTTTGATGACGAAAGAAAAGGAGAGGTTGTTTGAAGGATTGCTGGAGAAGTATTGGAATTGCGGGAAGCATCCGCGGCAGTGGAGCAACGCACTTGTCCGTGGCATTGGCAAATTATGCGGCAAGCGGGCTTGGTAAGAAAACCGCCTGTCTGGAATTAAACGGGCATGGAGAAATGCGGCGCTGGAAAGAAGCCAAAGAAGGGGGATATTTCGAAGATGGCGGGATACAGTATTATCCTGACGTAAAAGAAGAGCAGATACCGATTTTGTTAAACCGGGCGTACGATACAATTCTGATGGATTTTGGAGATGCCTATGAGCAGTTTCGAATGGAGATGCTTCGGTGTGAGCGAAAGGTGTTTTTGCTGAATCTGAACCCCTGGCAGACATTTGCAGCAGAGCAGATGATCTGTGCCGTAAAAGAGGAACGATGGGGCGGGATACAGCCGTTTTATGCAGGCATGCATATGCAGAAGGCAATCCGGGAAGCGCTGGAACAAAAATACAGTATAAAAATTGCAGAAGTTCCCTTTTTGCCGGATGCGCGTTCTATACCCGCAGACGCATTTTCCTGTCTGGACGCCGTTTTAGGACGTCAGCCCGCAGCCACGAAAAGAAAAAAATCACGGAAGCCTTTTTGGAAGAATTGAAAGTTTTTCACAAAACGCAGTTGTGCCATCCGGGGCAGAGTGAGGGAGTCACAAATGAACAATACGAACAGAATGCAGTTGTTTTTGGAATTGCAGAATATTGAACAGCGGGGAATTGCGTTGTGGCTCGAAGGGCTGCCAAGCGATCCCTGCGGCATCGCAGACGCGCTTTTTGTAAATGAAGAAAATGCGTATATGCGGGACTATATCTATGATAAGGGGGTTTTAAAAGAACTGCGGTTTGACAGGGTATGCGATATGTAACCGTTTGTCAGGGCAGAAAACAATTATGCAACTCGTTGGAAATGGGATCATTGTAAGAAATGCAGTTTGATTCTGGTTCCTCAATGCCGGATCAAATGTCAGATAAAAAGATAAAAGATAAAGAGCAAAAGCCTTTCGCCATCGTGTGAAAGGCTTTTGTCTGTAAATATTTGACATTGACAAAATACTTTTTCTTCTATATAGTAAAATTAAATGAATAATGCAAAATTATTTGTTTATTTTTGGAACAAATGTCTGAAAGTATGAAAGTGAGGTATCGTATGGCAAAAAAAATGTGCATGGCGTTTTTGGTTCTTCTGTGCGTTTTTTCGTTTCCTTTGATTCCTGTGGAGGCAGCGGAGGACGTAATTGAAAATAATGAAAACGGCATCCCGGATGAGGGATTGTATCGGAGCATTTTAGGGAGACTGGATAAGAAGGAAAACGAGACGTTTACCAGACAGGAAGCGGAAAGCATAGAGATGATGTGGATAGATAGCTGGAATAAGGGGAGGCCGGGCTCTTACAGAGTTCTCTCCTTTAAAGGGCTTGGCTATTTAAAAAATCTGAAAGAGCTTACGGTAACAGGGCAGAAATTAAAGGCAAAGCATCTGGAAGAAATTGCGGGAGAAGCTCCGCAGCTGGAAGCGCTTTCTTTAAGAGATAATGAAATTGAAAGCCTGCTTCCACTCAAAGATATGAAGAACCTTCAATATCTGTGGGTTCCAAATAATTGTCTTAAGAGCCTGGAAGGCATCGAAGGTCTGTCGCAGTTGATCAGTCTGGAAGCGTATGAAAATCAGCTTACGGACGTAGCGCCATTGAAAAATCTGACGAATCTGTCAGACGTGCATCTTTCCGGGAATCAGCTGAAGGATGTTTCCGGACTGGAAAGTCTGAAGAGCTTAAGATGGCTGGAATTATACAATAATGAGTTGAAGAAGCTTCCGAACCTGAAAAGTCTGAAACTGCTTTATGTTGCAGATTTTACATGTAATTATCTTCCGGAAAAGGAGTTAAAGAGTAAGCTTCCCAAACAGCTGCTTCGGATAAAACAATGGAAGAACAAGCAGACTAAATTTCAGAAAAGTAATTTTAAAATCGTAGTCACCGCTCCAAAGAATGCGGCGAAGATTTCCAGAAATACGACAAAGATTGCCGGCAGGATTGTAACAAAATTCGATTCAAAAAAATATAGCGTACAGTTAAGGCTTTTTGATTTCAAAAAATCAAAATACGTACGGGGAAAAGTGGATCAGAATGGAAACTTCGTTTTTGATGGCCTGAATCTTAAAAAATTAAAAGGAGGCCAGGCGGAAATACTCGTTGCGCTCAAGGATTTTGATACGGAGGATGGAGGCGTCGTAAACCGGGCCGTATTTACAATCAAATAATGGGAATTCTTTCAGGAAGAAGCCTTCGCCTTTGTACGGAGGCTTTTTTCTGTTAATATTATATATTGACAAATTATTTACGGTATTATATAGTAAAATTATATTTATTATACATTAATTTTTAAATCGTTAGATATTATAAGAAGGATCGGGAAGAATGTATGATAAAATCTTTGGATTCTGGATGGCATATCATAAAACGGTATGAAAAGAATTGGTTTCAGGCGGAATGAAACAGGGAGGGGTTTAGAATGTGGAAAAAGCTATGTATTACGATAGTTGTATGTTTCTGTGCGTTTGCGTTTTATCCGATGCATGTGACAGCGGATGCAGAAGTAATTGAAAATGATGAAAGCGGTATACCTGACCATGGACTGTATCTTAATATTTTAGATGAGCTGGGGAAGAAAAAAGGGGAAAAATTCACGAAGCAGGAAGCGGAAAGCATCCAATCGATGTCTATCATCCACATTTCAAAAAATTACAGAGTGAAAACGTATCAGGGAATTGGATTTCTGAAAAATTTAACGATGCTGTCGATTATTAGCCAAAAAATAGACAACGGGAATCTGAAAGAGATTTCTCTGGAAGTTCCGCAGCTGGAAAGTTTGCAATTCAATGGAAATGGGATAGATAGTTTAAAATCTATCCGGGATATGAAGAATCTTAAGTATTTGCAGGTGCAAAAAAATCGACTCACAAGCTTGGAAGGAATCGAAGAGTTGTCGAATTTGACAAGATTAAGCATTACGTATGGTCTGCTTACGGATATCAGCGCATTGAGAAATTTAACGAATTTAACCTATTTAAATTTATCTCTAAACCAGCTTACAAATGTATGTGGATTAGAAAATTTGATCCATTTGACAAGTTTGGATTTGTCAAGGAACAGGCTAACCAATATACATGGGTTGGAAAATCTGGTCAATTTAACAGATTTATATCTATCGGAAAACAGGCTGACCAATATACATGGATTGGAAAATCTGGTCAATTTAACAGATTTATTTCTCTCAGAAAACAAACTGAAGAACGTTAATGAACTGAAACATCTGATCCATCTGAAATGGCTGTATTTAGATGGCAATGAACTAAAAAAACTTCCAAATTTAAAAGGATTTGAAAAACTGGAATATGTGTATATTACATCCAATCGATTGCGTAAAAAAGAACTGAAAAAGAAGTTGCCGGAACATTTGTTTGAAAACAGATTTTGGGTGAAAAGACATGTTATTACGCAGAAGCAGTATTTTAAAATAAAGCTCACTTCTCCAAAATCAAAGTCAAAGATATCCGAACATACAAAAAAAATTACTGGAAAAATAGAAACAAAATATGCATCGAATAAATATAGCGTATCCATGTTGATTACGCATCAGGGAAAAAGCAGATATAAAAGAGCAAAACTCGATAAAAATGGAACGTTCGTACTTGATCGTCTGAATCTTGAGCCTTTTAAAGGATGTGAAGCTGAAATATTCATATATTTTATGTATTTTGATCCGGAGGACGGCGATACGGTAAAAAGGCTTACATTTACAATTCAATAAGTCCGAACAGACTGCGCAGCCGTTGCATGTTATTGGCTGCGCAGTTTTTGTAAAATAAATTGAATCTGTATCCTTTGATATGCTATACTGTAAGCGTATGGCATACCAAAGGAGGAAATCACGCATGGAGAAAAAACGCATCAAACAGTCTGTGATACTGGTTGCGGCAGTGATCGTTGTCATTATATTGATCCTTATCGCAGGTAAAATCATTCAGAAATATACGCCGACCAAAGAAGAGAAAGACCTGTATGAATATTATGGATTGACGGATGCATCGTCCGCTGCAATTGTAATGGATCAGGAGATTCTTACGCAGCAGGCTATCGTCCTTGACGGTACGCTTTATGTAGAATATGAGACGGTGAAGGAATTGTTCAACAGCCGTTTTTACTGGGATGCGAATGAAAATCTCCTGTTATATACGACGGCGGAAGACGTTATTTCCGCAGCCGCGTCCGGCAGGGACTATTACGTTACGAAAGAGAAGCATTCGGAAGATTATACCATCGTCTATGCAGATTCACAGACAGCGTATATTGCAATGGAGTATGTGAAGAAATTTACGGATCTTGCATATCGGTTTTATGAGGAGCCAAACCGCGTCGTTGTGACGACCGACTGGTCAGAGGTGACGGTGGTTCCAGTAAAAAAAGATACTCAGATACGATGGAAGGGCGGCATCAAAAGCCCGATTCTGGTTCAGGCGCCCAAAGAGACGGAGCTGGTTTTGCTGGAAGGCGGCGAAGATTGGGACAAGGTTGCAACGGAAGACGGCATTATCGGCTACATTCCGAAGAAGAAGCTTGGAGAAGGGGAAAAAAGGAGCTATAAGCACAGCTTTGAGGAAGAGGAATTTTCCCATATCTTAAAAGATGAAAAAATCAACATGGGATGGCATCAGGTGACGACGCAGGAGGCCAATCGTACCGTTACAGACGTGATTGCGGCTGCAAAGGGGTTAAACGTCATTTCTCCAACCTGGTTTTACCTGAATGATAATGAAGGGAATCTGATGAATCTGGCCAGCGCGGACTATGTGAATTACTGCCATAGTCAGGGCGTCGAAGTGTGGGCGCTCGTCAGCAATCTGGAAAACGAAGAGGTAGATACGACGCAGGTCTTAACGTACACCTCCAAGCGGACGAATCTGGTGAATCAGTTGATTGCCGCGGCGATTCAGTATAATTTTGACGGCATTAACGTAGATTTTGAATCGCTTGCCGCAGAAGCGGGCGAAGGCTATATTCAGTTTATCCGTGAGCTCTCCTTAAAATGTAAGAATAATGGCATCGTCCTTTCGGTAGATAATTATGTGCCAACCGAATATACGGCATTTTATAACCGGAAGGAACAGGCGGTGTTTGCCGATTATATTATTATCATGGGGTATGACGAGCATTACGTGGGCTCGGATGAAGGGTCGGTCGCATCCATTGGATTTGTCAGAAAAGGAATTGAGGACACGTTAAAGGAAGTTCCGGCAAATCAGACGATTCTGGCGGCGCCGTTTTATACAAGAGTCTGGGAAGAGACGCCAAAGGAAGCGTCTGACGACGTGGAAGCGGCTGCGGAGGATTATGTGCCATATGAGCTTTCCTCACAGGCGGTCAACATGAAAGAGTCCTGGAACATGGTGTCGGTCAATGGCGTGGAGGCCGTCTGGTCGGAAGAAGACGGGCAGTATTATGCGGAATACGTCAATGACGGCAAAACCTATAAAATATGGCTGGAAGACGCAAAATCAATGGAACTGCGGTTACAGGCAGCCGCGGAAAAGGGACTTGCGGGCATGTCGTTCTGGAAGCTGGGTCTGGAAGAGAGCAGCATCTGGGATACGATTTTAAAATATATGAATTAAGAGGGATATACATGAAAAAATGCAAAAGTCTGCTTTGGCCGCTTTTTGCGGCGGTCTGTATGACGGGATGTATGCAGTATGCAAAAGCAGAGCCGGAGGAATATTGTTTAACAGATGAAAACGTTTATGAATTTGCAGATGGGACGAAAGTTTCTTTGTGGAAGCCGGAGGGATTTGACGGAGACAATTCGTATCGTCTGTCAGAGGGACAGGAGATTTTACGTGTTTATGAAATGGGAGGACCGAAAGATTCCTTTTCCGGTTTTTCCGGTCTTTTAGGTATGGAGGAAGAAGCGCAGGAAGCAGTTTTAGAATATTTTGCCCGACAGGGAAGCCTTTTTGATCTGGAAAAGCTGTTGGAGGATGCGTATGAAGATTATCGGCTCTGCTTGAAAGAAGAGAAGCGGTTTTATCCGCATCCCGCTACGGAAGAGATTGAAATTACCATAGAAACGGAACGCTTTACGGGATATGTCACTTCCGTAGAAGTCCCGGACCGCGTGCGGTTTGAAGAAACGCAGACGGTGGAGGAAATAAAGCGGGTGGCGTTGTTTGATCGCAGCACGGGGGAAGTCCTTTCTGCAAAAGAGCTGTTTTGCGTATCCGAAGAGGAAGCCGTAAAAGCGATCGCGAATCTGGCCAAAACGGAACAGGAAATGATACGTCTGGATGAGCTTATTTTTATGCAGGAGCATGTCGATCTGATGCTGCCGCCAGAAAAAGAACGTCTGGAAGCTATGGAAGCGCTGGATGGAGGCGAAGAAGGAGAGACATATGCTTACGAGCTGGTCACGCTGACGTATGAGGAGCTTGCGGAGTACCTGCATCCCTGGGCGATTCCGGATGCAGACTGACGCGCGCCAGAATCCATTTTGCGCCGGTTTTGGGAAAATATGCATACATTTGCATAAAAACCCGGAATATTACGGGATTTTTTTCTTTTTACACTTGTATTTATACATAAAGATGTTACAATAAAAACGATTTGTTTGAAAAGGGAGGAATACATACTATGAAAAAAGCAACAGTGGCGTTTTTACTGGCGATGGCGATGGCATTTGCAGGATGCGGAGCCGGTGAGGAAGAGGTAAAAAATGCAGATGCAAATGGAGACGGAGGGAATGAGCAGACGTCCGGCGCTTCTACGGAAGAAAATAGCGATGCGGCGTCAGGCGGCGACGTTTTGGCGGACGGCGTATTGAACGTAGGGACGAATGCAGAGTTTCCGCCATTTGAATTTGTAGGCGATAACGGAGAGCCGGACGGGTTTGACATCGCGTTGATCCAGGCAATCGGAGAACAGATGGGCGTAGACGTAACGGTAGAAAATATGGAGTTTGATTCGCTTGTCGCATCCATTGGCAGCAAGATCGACGTGGCGATCGCCGGCATGACGATTACGGATGAACGCAAAAATATGGTGGATTTTTCGGATGAATATTATGAAGCGGTACAGTACGTAATCGTGCCTTCGGATTCTGAAATTGCATCTGCGGAGGATCTGGAAGGAAAGAATATCGGCGTACAGCTGGGCACGACGGGAGATTTTATCGTAGAAGACATCAAAGACGCGACGGCTGCGCAGTATAACAAAGCCGTAGACGCGGTAAACGATTTGAGAAACGGAAGAGTGGATGCCGTTATTGTAGATAAAAATCCGGCGCAGGTATTTGGAGAGCAGTTTAAAGATGAAATAAAGCTCTTTGACGGAGAAAGCCCGGAGTTTGGATTTGAAAAAGAATATTATGCCATCGCGCTGCCAAAAGGCGATGAAAAGCTGATGAAATCCATAAATGACGCGCTTGCGGCGCTGAAGGAAGACGGAACGTTTGATGAGCTGGTGAAACAGTATATTGAAAACTAAAGAATTGGAGAAAATCGATGAAGGAATGGTTTGCTGACACAGCATATAAATTCCAGGTTGCTTTTCTGGAAGGCGACCGCTGGAAGCTCTATCTGAATGGTCTGGGCGTTACATTGGAAGTTTCTCTTTTTGCCGCCGTGATTGGCATTGTGATCGGCACGGTAATCGCGCTGATGAAGCTGTCTGTTCGAAAAGATGGAAAGCGTTCCGTTTTTTCCGTGCTCGCGCAGATTTATATTGACGTCATTCGCGGCACGCCGTCCGTGCTGCAGCTTCTGATTATGTGGTTTGTCGTAATGAAAGGAAGCAAAAACGGCGTTCTGATTGCATCGCTTACGTTTGGCATCAACAGCGGAGCTTACGTGTCGGAGATTATGCGCGCGGGCATTCAGGCGGTAGACCACGGACAGATGGAAGCGGGGCGGTCCTTAGGATTATCCAAAGCGCAGACGATGCGTTACATCATTCTGCCGCAGGCGATCAAAAACGTATTGCCGCCAATTGGCAATGAATTTATCGTTTTGCTCAAGGAGACGGCAATCGTCGGTTATGTCAGCCTTTCGGATCTGACCCGGACGGCAAGCCAGGTTTCTTCCCGGACGTTTGAGGCATTTATGCCGTTAATCGGCGCAGCCGTGATTTATTTTATCATTATAAAGATACTCAGCAAGTTGATTGAGAAGCTGGAGAGGAGGCTGCGCAAAGGTGATCACCGTTAAAAATCTGCATAAATCGTTCGGTAAGACGGAAGTGCTAAAGGGCATCGACTATCATGTGGAAAAAGGAGAAAAGATCGTAATCGTCGGGCCTTCAGGCTCCGGGAAAAGCACGTTTTTACGCTGCATCAATCTTTTGGAGCAGCCTACGGGCGGGGAAATCTGGTTTGATGGGCAATTGATTACAGACCCAAAGACAAATATCAATAAAGTCCGGGAGCATATGGGCATGGTTTTCCAGAATTTCAACCTGTTCAATAACCTGACGATTATGGGAAACATTACGCTGGCTCCCGTCAAGCTTAAGCTGATGAGCCAGGAGGAAGCGAACGAGAAGGCGCTTAGCCTCTTGAAACGAGTGAACCTGACGGAAAAAGCGGACGCATATCCATCGCAGCTTTCCGGCGGGCAGAGGCAGCGAATCGCGATTGTGCGTTCCCTTGCGATGAATCCAAAGGTAATGCTGTTTGACGAGCCGACCTCGGCGCTTGATCCGGAGATGGTTGGAGAAGTCTTAGACGTTATGAAGGAGCTGGCGGAGAGCGGCATGACAATGGTCGTCGTCACGCATGAAATGGGATTTGCAAGAGAGGTCGGGAGCCGTGTTTTATTTGTCGATGAAGGCGTAATTATGGAAGAAAATACGCCGGACGCGTTTTTTACAAGTCCCAAAAATCCAAGATTGCAGGATTTTCTTTCCAAAGTATTATAAGCACAGGAAGCGAAGCGCGGATGACGCTTCGCTTTTTTTCTTTCAAAAAAAACGCCAGGTTCCCGCATTGTCTTTTGCAGGTAAAACTTGTAATTCAATAGAAAATAGAGTATTCTGGTTACAGTTGAACAGAAAGGATGGATGACAGCATGTATTATGAAGATAAAATGGATATCATACAGAATATGATGCGGATGTTTTCCAAAGATATCCGGTCTTTGCTTGATCTGGGATTTGGAACGAAAGAGTCCAACGCGTTTTTAATGAATGAAGTGGTGGAATACTGGGGCGTGGATTATATAAACAGTGGAAAAGATGCGGTCATTCGTGAATTCAATCAGGGCGATTTTCCATCCGTACAGGCAGACGCAGTCATTTGTATGGACTGTCTGGAATATATCAAAGACGTCGATGGCTTTCTGAAAAAAATGTGTGACAGCAGTGCGAGGGAAATTGTAATTTCATATTGCGCGATGGAAACGATCAGCGATATGGACGAAAGAAAACGACGTGGTTTTCAGAACCATATGACAATTCGTGAATTGTTTGGAAAAATGAGGCGAAATGGCTTTCTGCCAGATCAGATGGAAGAGCTGGAGCCGTTTACATATGTTTTTAAGCTGATTAATATACGGCAATATATCATGAATATTGTGCGCTGGAAGCATCTTACTTACCTTGGAGAAGACGCGCTGAAAGATTTGATGGAAGCCGCGTCGGAAGCGAACGGACGAGAGGGGTGCATTATTGAGACTGGCTGTGCGCTGGGCGGCTCCGGCATATGTATGGCGCATGAAAAGGATCGGGATAAGCCGATGTTTATATACGATGTGTTTGGCATGATACCGGAACCGGGTGAAAATGACGGAAAAGACGTACTGGAACGCTATGAAGAAATCAAACAGGGAAAATCTACGGGGATTTGCGGAGATACCTATTATGGATATCAGGAAAATCTGCTGGAAAAGGTGAGCGATGCCTTCTGTCAGGTTCTTGGCGTAGAAAGGCCGGAGGATATTAACGTTCATCTGATCAAAGGCTTGTTTGAGGATACGCTGATCTGCAAACAGCCGGTTGCATTGGCGCATATTGACTGCGACTGGTACGATTCCGTTATGGTTTGTCTGGAACGGATCGTTCCCATGCTGACGCCGGGAGGCGTTCTGGTGATTGACGATTATGAACACTGGTCCGGATGCCGGGAAGCGGTTGAAGAATATTTCAAAGACAAAAAGGAGCAGTTTTCCTTTGTCAAAAAGAGCCGTCTGCATATTATAAAAAATAGCAATTAACCGGTTTATCCGGCTTTTGTCATCCAGGAAGCAAGAAAAATGCTTGCAGCGATGCCGCTGCATGTGGCAAAAAGCGCGCCCGGAAGCGTAAAACGCGTTTTTTTCACATGAACATGCATAAAATAAATGCTCATGGTATAAAAAATAGTTTCCGTGCAGCTCATCATAATGGAAGCGGAAAGCCCGATAAACGAATCTGTTCCATGCGTTTTAAACAGATCCAGAAGCAGTCCGGTGGCTGCGGATGAGGAGAACATTTTTACAATAGAGGCGGGAATCAGTTCCGTCGGAAAATGCAGAGGTCCCATCAGCCGCTTTAAAAGATCCGACAGAAAGTCAAAAAAACCGGAAGCGCGCAGGATGCCGACGGAGGTCAGAAGCCCGATCAGGGTGGGAAGTATGTCGATTACGGTAAAAAGGCCGTCTTTTGCGCCCTTTAAAAAATCCTGATAAACGTTTTGCCGGTTTAAAAGCCCATAGGCGATAATCAGAAACAGAATCAAAGGGATAATGGATTCGGATAAAAATAACAGAAAGCGCATAGAAATACTCCGGAGCGTCTTTTTTTCAGTATATGAAAGAAACGGATGGTCCATGAAAAATAATTGAAAACAGGAGAAAGATATGATATTTGAAAATGTTCTGGATGCAGTCGGACATACGCCGATGTTACGGTTACAGCGGATGAACAAGCCGGAAAATGCGGAGGTTCTTGTAAAATTCGAGGGATTAAACGTCGGCGGTTCGATTAAGACGCGGACGGCGTATCAGATGATACTGGCTGCGGAGCGAGCCGGGCTTGTACATAAGGATACGATTATCGTGGAACCCACCAGCGGCAATCAGGGGATTGGCCTTGCGCTTGTCGGGGCCGTGCGGGGGTATAAGACGAAAATCATCATGCCCGATTCGGTCAGTGAAGAAAGGCGTCTTTTGGTCAGGCATTACGGAGCCGAAGTCATACTGATCCACGATGCCGGAAATATTGGCGAATGCATTGAACAATGCTTACAAAAAGCGCTTCAAATGGCAAAAGAAGATCCCAATGTCTTTGTTCCACAGCAGTTCGAGAACCCAAACAATATTCGGGCGCACAGGCATCATACGGCGCTTGAGATTTTAGAGCAGGTAGCCGGCCCAATTCATGGCTTTTGCTCCGGCATTGGAACCGGCGGCACAATTACCGGAATTGGCGAAGTATTAAAGGCCCAGAATCCGGATATCTTAATCTGGGCGGTAGAGCCGGAAAATGCAGCGATACTGGCCGGAGGCACAATCGGCACGCATATGCAGATGGGAATTGGAGACGGCGTAATTCCAGAGATTTTAAATCAGGAAATTTATAAAGATATTTATATCGTAAGCGATGAAGAGGCCATTCAGACGGCAAAAGACCTTGCGCGTCTGGAAGGGCTTATGTGCGGCATTTCCAGCGGGACAAATGTGGCTGCCGCGCTGAAAATGGCGGAAAAGCTGGGCAAAGGAAAAACCGTCGTAACAGTGCTTCCGGATACGGCGGAGCGTTACTTTTCTACGCCGCTGTTTCAGGATGCATATTGAAAGATGCGCAGAGAGGAGCGGGTATGGATTTTTTATTACAATTGGATGAAGCGGCGCTGCTATGGATACAGGAATATCTGCGCAGAGATTTTTTAAATCCGATCGTTACGGCGATTACAGGGCTTGGCGATGCGGGCTGGTTTTGGATCCTGTTGTCACTCGTTTTGCTTTTTTCAAAAAAGTACCGCAGAGTGGGGCTTACGGGAATGCTGGCGCTCTCGATCGGATTTCTTATTACGAATATATGGCTGAAAAACATGGTTATGCGCATCCGTCCGTATGAAGCCATCGAAGGCTTGCGTCTGATCGGGAATAAGGCGGTTGACTTTTCTTTTCCATCCGGTCATTCGACGGCGTCTATTGCGGCTTCTGCCGTCTTTTTGGCAGAGCTTCCAAAAAAAATGGGCGTTCCGGCATTTTTGCTTGGCATTGCCATTTGTTTTACAAGGCTTTATATTGGGATACATTATCCGTCAGACGTGCTGGCCGGAATGCTGATCGGGATGGTGGCCGCCTTTGCCTCGATTCGGATGATGAAAGAAAAAACGGACATATCGCTGTAAGGTGATATGTCCGACGTGGATTATGGATTCAGTTTGATATTTGCAAGCAGAGAACCGAGGCTTGTGGATGCGGATTCATGGGAAGAATAGGCTTCCACGCTTTTGCTGGTTTCTTCCGCTTCGGTATCGATCATTTCTTCTTCGAGCACACGCATGCTCAAGCTGATTTTATTGTCATTTGTGTTTAAAATTTTTGCTTTTACTTTCTGACCAACCTGCAGCGCCTCGCCCGGTTTTTTTATCCGCTTTGTGGAAATCTGTGAAATGTGCACAAGACCGCTTAATCCGTTGCCGATGTTTACAAATGCGCCATACGGCATCAGGCTTTCTACCGTTCCTTCCACTACGGAGCCCGGGGTCAGCATGGAGATTTTGTGATTATGCTCTTCCTCTGCCCGTTCGCGTGCGATGACTTTGGCGGAAAGCACGAGTTTTTTTCTGCTTTTCTCTACGGTAATGACTCTGACGTCGATTTCTTTTCCAAGCCAGGGATTGCAGTCCTCCACATAATCAAGACTTAAATGGGAAGCCGGAATGAATCCGCGGATGCCTTCCAGATAAGCGATAACGCCGCTTGGAACAATGCCCTTGATACGGACCTTTACATTTGTGCCGTTTTCCAGATACTGATTCAGCTTATCCCAGGCAAGCGTGTCGTTGGCTTCTTTTCTTGAAAGCAGGATATTGCCTTCGCCGTCGTCCATGCGAACGATTTTCGCTTCCATGACGTCGCCCTCGTGTACAGATTCCATCAGATTGAAATCCGGATCTGCACTGATATCTTCTGCTTTGATAATGCCGGACGTATAATATTTCAGATCAAGCGTAACATCTTCTTCCGTTACCGCAATCACAGTCCCGGTAATAATATC
>CANSKO010000021.1 GCA_947647505.1 uncultured Roseburia sp.
AGTAAACATCAACACCAAAGGGCTTGACAATAAAATGAAAAGCCCGGAAACAGCCCCGGTAATCAATGATATTTTGCATAGCAGCCTGCCATATTTTCTTGCTGTTTCAAGATTGCCGCCGCCAAGTTCATTGCCAACTAAAATGCCGCTGCCGGAGCCAATTCCCAAGCATACGCACGCAATCATGTTTTTCACGATATTAGCGACTGCATTAGCGGCTACTGCGTCACTCCCAAGATGTCCCATGATTACGGAAAACATGGTAAAGCCACAGCCCCAAACTAATTCGTTTGCCAATACCGGCATTGTATAACGGTAATAATCCCGTTTTAACCGGACAAAATTAGAACAAAAATATTTTAATCTTACCCGAACAACACCTGTTTTTACATTCTCAAAAATAGTAAGGAACAATTCGACTGCCCTTGCTATTGTTGTTGCTAAAGCCGCCCCGGCAATCTCCATTTTGGGAAATCCCAACAGGCCAAATATAAGCATAGCGTTTAACAGGACATTCAATACTAATGCGGAAGAACCGTATATTGTGCTTTTGGCTGTCCTGCCGCTGTTTTTCATAATGCAGAGATAAATCTGTGAAAATCCCATAAACAGGTATGACCAGCTTACAATCCGCAGATAAGGAATTCCTGCTTCAATCAGCGGCATTTCATTTGTAAATATCTGCATAAGCGCCCGTGGGAAGAAAAATGCCGCCATAAAAAATACCATAGAAATTAAAAATGATATTTTCAATGCAATACAAAGAACTTCTTCTACTGATTCCCTGTCCTGTTTTCCCCAATACTGCGCTGCCAAAACCGTAGCGCCGATTGTAAGGGCTGTAAAAAACAGATTCAGGACAAATTGCACCTGTGTTGCCAACGATACGGCTGACAATGCTGTCTGATCTAAAAATCCCAGCATGAGCGCATCCGACGCGCTGACAAGGGCTGTCATTAAATTTTGGACTGCAACAGGAAAAACCAGTGCGATCAGTTTTTTGTAAAAAATGTTTTTTTCTGTTCTCATATCCTTGCTTTTCTGTCCCCTTTTCTTGCTTTTTTCCCGGCGCCTTGTTATAATTATAGTGTTTACCGCTTGGCTTTTCTAACAGAATTATCGCCAAAAAGTATAACTATCGTATTTTGAAGAGGATAGAAACATGGAAACAGTTGCGATTGAGCTCATGCAGGATTTTTCAGAAATTGTCCACTATGGGCATACGGGGATTCCACTATATATCCGTACCGCCGATTTATCAGTTTATCCCGGAATGAGCGCACCCTGCCATTGGCACGATGATATTGAATGGATTTATATGATATCGGGTAAAATGCGCTATTACATCAATGGTAAGAGGATTCTTTTGGACGAAAAAGATTCACTTATGGTAAATGCCCGTCAAATGCACTATGGTTATTCATATAAGGAGCAGGACTGTCATTTTTTATGTATTTTGTTCCATCCGTCTTTATTTGGCAGCAATAAAACGTTACTGCAAAAATATGTTATGCCTGTTATTGAAAATGCTGATTTTGAATATCTGCATTTTTATTCAAAGCAGACAAGGGGACAGGAAATCGCGGAATATCTTGAACAAATCCGTTACCTAAAGGCAGGAGAAGCGAACGCATATGAATTGCAGGCCATTGCAGTTATGTTTCAGCTATGGAGCAGTTTACTGCAATGCAGGGAATTAGCCATTCCAGATAACAAAGGTGACGGTAACAGTGATTTGAAAATCCAAAAAAATATGGTGTCATTTATTTACCAGCGCTATGCGGAGCAAATATCATTAAATGAAATTGCGGCTTCGGGAAACGTAAGCCGTAGTAAATGCTGCCTTATTTTTAAACATTACATGCAGCAATCCCCAGTGGATTTTCTGAATACGTTTAGGCTAAAAACAAGTTGCAGTCTGCTTCGGAATACTGAAAAAAGTATTACAGAGATTGCTTTTAGCTGCGGTTTTAATCATTTAAGTTATTTTTCAAAACTGTTTATCAAAAAATTTGGCTGTACTCCACGGGAATACCGCAACCAAAAAAGTATATAAGCTTCTGTAAATAACTGCTTTAGTATACGGTAAGCTCTGCGCATTCCGCCGGATCGGGCCTCCTCATCCCAACCTCGACAAACGCTCCAAAACAGGGTATCATATCATCAGAGACAAAAAACTTTTCACAGCATGCGCGCCAGTGCGCAGAAAGGAGCCTCTTATGGCCGATACCATTCTGATCGTAGACGATGAACCGGAAATTGCAGACCTCGTTGCGCTGTATCTGGAAAGCGAAGCGTATCACGTATTCAAATTTTACAACGCGACAGACGCGCTGCGCTGCATACAGACGCAGCCGCCCGACCTTGCCATTTTAGATCTTATGCTGCCGGATATGAGCGGCTTAAAGCTTTGTCAGGAAATCCGGAAAAACCACTCCTGGCCCGTTATCATGCTGACGGCCAAAGGCGAGGAAATGGATAAAATCACGGGCCTTGCGTATGGCGCGGATGACTATATCACAAAGCCCTTTTTGCCGCTGGAGCTTGTCGCCCGCGTAAAAGCGCAGCTCAGGCGGTACAAAACATACAACGCCGCCGGCGAAGAGGACGCGCACCTTCTGCTGCACTCCGGCCTGACGCTAAACAGCCGGACGCACGAATGCATGCTGAATGAAAAACCGCTTTCTTTAACGCCGACGGAATTTTCCATCCTGCGCATTCTCATTCAGCAGAAAGGCAATGTCGTAAGCTCCGAAGAGCTTGCCCGACAGATCTGGGGCGACTCCTACTTTGACAAAAGCAACAACACCATTACGGTCCACATCCGCCATCTGCGGGAAAAGATGGGTGATTCCTTTGAAAACCCAAAATATATCAAAACAGTCTGGGGGTGCGGATACAAAATTGATGCGTAAAATTCCAAAACCGGTTGCCGTGATGTTAATCCTCGTTTCCGGCATGTTTCTCAGTCTGTACCTGTATTACGTCATAGACAACGTATTCAACGGCTCCTTTGTTGACTGGTTCACCCGTCATTACATCTCCGTACGCGACATCTACGACCCAGAAACGCAGACTTCCATCATCCGAACAGAACCCGCCTGGGGCAAAATTAAGCTCCTGCTTTTAAAGCTGCTCCTGTTTTCCGTTGCCGCGCTCGTGCTTTCCGCAGCCATATCGTCCGCCCTGTACGCCAGAATACAAATCCGGAAAACGATTACAAAAACAAGCCGGATGCTGCGCCAGTTTATGACAGGAGAATCCGACGCTTATGATATTTTTCCAAAAGAATATGCGGAAATCGCCGCCCAGATGACGGAATTAAAATCCTCCATCCAACGCGGCGAACAGACTTTAAAAGAAGAAACGGCCCGTAAAAATGACCTGATCGCTTATCTGGCGCACGATCTGAAAACGCCGCTTACATCCGTTATCGGCTATTTAAGCCTGCTGGATGAGGCTTCTGACATGCCGGCAGAGCAGCGCGAAAAATACACCTCCATTGCGCTTACAAAAGCAAACCGTCTGGAGGCTTTGATCAACGAATTTTTTGAAATCACCCGCTACAATCTGCATCAAATGGTTTTAGAAAAAGAACCGATTGACCTTTCCTACATGCTGATGCAGATGACGGACGAATTCTATCCGCTGCTTGCGGCGCATAGCAATACGGCCAATCTGCACATAAAGGAAGACTTAACGCTTTACGGCGACCCGGACAAGCTGGCGCGCGTCTTTCACAATATCTTAAAAAACGCGATCGCCTACAGCTACCCCGATACCGCCATAGACATCCACGCCAGACAGGACGGCTCCCTCCTCCTTTTAAGCTTCTGCAACCACGGCAAAACGATTCCGCCCCACAAATTAAACACCATCTTTGAAAAATTTTACCGTCTCGATCATGCCAGAACCGCCAACACAGGTGGAGCCGGACTTGGGCTTGCCATTGCAAAAGAAATCGTCGCCCTGCACGGCGGAACGATCCGGGCGCAGAGTGAAAACGAACAGACCATTTTTTTCGTCGAACTTCCTCTTTCATAAAATCCTAATTATTTTTATGCCATTTCTTAAGAATAAAATAACGGTTTATTAAAGTTCTCCCGGCTTTTGTATTGTAAAATAAGACAATACAAAAGCTTTTTTACAGGAGGAAAAACATGAATCAAACCAAAAACATCGCCATTTTTTTCGGCGGACGCTCTACCGAATACGGCGTTTCCCTGCAATCGGCATACGCCGTCATCTCTGCGATCGACACAAACGCATACACGCCTATTCTGATCGGCCTTGACCGCAATACCGGCGCATGGCTCTGGTACCGCGGCAGCGCCGACGCCATTTTAAATGACTTCTGGCAGTCCAATGGCGACTGCATTCCGGTGCACCCTTCTATGGATCAGCGCGTACACGGCCTGTATTATATGGAAGACAATATACAAAACGTTATCTCCTTAGACGCGGCGCTTCCGATTCTGCATGGCAAAAATGGAGAAGACGGCACAATACAGGGCGTTTTAGCTCTGATGGGCGTCCCTGTCATCGGCTGCGGCGTTCTCTCTTCCGCGCTGTGCATGGACAAGGAGCTGGCGCATCAGATTGCACGGGCAAACGGCATAAAAGCGGCGCGCTCTTTCGTATTGCACGAAGATTTTTCCGAAGAAGAGGCCAGACGGCAGGCAATGTCGCTTGGCTATCCGCTGTTTGTCAAGCCGGTCCGCTCCGGCTCCTCCTTTGGCATTTCCAAAATTTCAGAAGAGGCGCAGCTTCTCTGCGCTATACGCCATGCTTTTACGCATGATTCCACCGTCATCCTCGAAGAGACGATCGACGGCTTTGAAGTCGGCTGCGCCATTTTGGGCACAAACCGCCTGATCGTTGGCGAAGTGGATGAAATCGAGCTGTCCGACGGATTTTTCGATTATACCGAAAAATACACGCTCAAAACGTCCAGGATCCATGCCAGAGCGCGCATCCCGGAAAAAAAGGCGGAAGAAATCAAAGAAACGGCCAAAAAGCTCTACCGTCTGATGGGCTGTTCGCATTTTGCAAGAGTGGACATGTTTCTTACGCCCAATGGTGAAATCTATTTCAATGAAATCAATACGATTCCGGGCTTTACCTCCCACAGCCGTTTTCCAAATATGCTAAAAGCGGCCGGCTATTCGTTTGAAGAAATCATAGGCCGGCTGCTTTCAGCAGAGGAGTAAGCTATGGCTGCGCAAAAACAATATGCAGGACTGGATTATTTTCGTTTTCTCTGCGCCTTTTTCGTCATCGCCATACATACGGCGCCGTTTTCCGTTTGGAGCAAGGATGTGGACGCGCTGGTCACATACTGCCTGTTTCGGGTTGCCGTACCGTTTTTTCTGATGACGACGGGATATTTCGTCCTCGCGCCATACTTCTTCAGCGGACGGGCCAAAAAACGCTTTCCGGGAAAATTCCTTGTCAAAAACGCGGCGCTTTACCTGGCTGCCACCCTGCTCTACCTCCCGGTCAGCCTGTATGCAAAAAGTATGCCGACAAACGTCCCGGACCTGCTCAAAGCCTTTTTCTTCGATGGAACGTTTTACCACCTGTGGTATTTTCCGGCCGTTCTTACAGGCTGCATCCTGCTGCTTTTACTCGTAAGGACGTCCCTGCTGCCGGCTATGATCTTTTCTATGGCTGCATACGTCATCGGACTGTTTGGCGACAGCTACTACGGCGTGATAAAAGACGTTCCGTTTTTATGCGATTTCTATGACGGCGTCTTTTCGATCAGCAGCTATACGAGAAACGGCATTTTTTTCGCCCCTCTGTTTCTGCTGCTTGGCGCGCTTTCCGCCCGGCCGTCGTTTCGCCTTCCGCATAAGGTCTGCGTGTGGGGCGCCTGCATCGCAACGGCCTGTCTGTTGCTGGAAGGATACGTGACGTATCACTATGATCTGCAAAAACACAACAGTATGTATCTGTTTTTAGCGCCGGTCATGTATATTCTCTTTCAGCTCCTTTTGTCTTTGCCGGGCGATGCGCCTTTCTGGATGCGCAAATCCACAATGCCGATTTACATCCTGCATCCGGCCGTCATCATCGCAGTGCGCGGTCTGGCAAAAGCCATCGGACAGACGGACCTTATGGTGACGCATACGTTTTTTCATTTCCTTCTCGTCTGCGCCGTTACGTTTGCCGCCGCCATGCTGCTGCAAACGCTCTATGCCTGTCGTTTTGCCCTGTTTCGTCTGGAGGAAACAGAATAGCCAAAGAAAGGAGATTGCCATGTACCAGAAAGGACGCGCATGGATTGAACTGAATCTGAATAACCTGACTTACAATGTCAGGCAATTTCAAAAGCTGCTGCCCGCTTCCTGCACTCTGATGCCCGCCGTCAAAGCAAACGCATACGGACACGGCGCGCCTATCATTGCACGCGCGCTGGAAAATATGGGCATCTGTGATTTCTGCGTCGCTTCCGTCGGAGAGGGCATAGAGCTGCGCGATGCCGGCATCACCGGACAGATACTGATTTTGGGCTACACATCGCCCCATCAGTTTCCGGAGCTTTCCCGCTACCGTCTGACACAGACGCTGGTCGATTATGAGTATGCCAGGGCATTGCATCAATCCGGCCTGTCGCTTGACGTGCACGTTGGCATTGACACCGGCATGCACCGCCTGGGCGAACGCAGTGAAAACATCGAAACGCTGCGCAAAATCTGGCAGTTTCAGAATTTAAACATTACAGGCGTCTTCTCCCACCTGTGCACGGCAGACGGCGCAACAGAGTCTGACCGGGCGTTTGCCAGAAAGCAGATCGCCTCCTTTGACGCAAGCGTCGCCGCATTAAAGGCGCACGGATGCAGTGGATTTAAAACGCATATGCAGGGCAGCTACGGGGTATTGAACTATCCTGGGCTGCGTTACGACTTTGCCAGAGTCGGCATCGCGCTCTACGGCGCATACTGCGCGCCAACCGACGAAACAGAAGCTGATCTTCCGCTTCGCCCCGTCCTGTCCTTAAAATCCAGAATCGAATGCGTCAAAGAACTGCATCCGGGCGAATCCATTGGCTACGGGCTGACGTTTACCGCCGCAAGGGAAATGCAGACGGCGGCCGTTTCCATCGGCTATGCCGACGGCGTTCCGCGCGCGCTCTCCAACCGGGGCCACGTGCTGGTGAACGGACGAAAAGCGCCCATCATTGGCCGTATCTGCATGGATCAGCTGCTGATCGACGTTTCCGGGGCGCCGCACGTGATGCCCGGCGATGAGGTTGTGCTGATTGGCAAGAGCGGACGCAATCAAATTGCGGCCAGCGAACTCGCCGACCGCACCGATACGATTGCAAATGAAATTTTAAGCCGTCTTGGAAACCGGCTGGAGCGCATTGCTACCGCGCTCTGATCCGTATGCAAAATCTGGTAAAGCTTCCCCATTCGCTTTCCACGGAAAGGACATGCCCCAGCTTATCTGCGATCTTTTTCGCCATGTAAAGCCCCATGCCGGTCGATTTGTATTTGCCGTTATGATGGCCGCTTCCGGTATAGCCCCGGTCAAAAATCCGCCGGATGTCACAGTCTTTGATCCCCTCTCCATGATCCTCCACCAAAAGCAGCACGTCTTCCCCCTCTCTTTTGGTGGAAAAAGAAAGCGCAGGATCTTCCGTGGCATATTTAATCGCATTGCTTATCATCTGATCGAGCATGTAAACCAGCCAGTTTGGATCCGAACAGACCAGACAGTCTTCTACGTCGATCGTAATCCGAAAATGGCTGCGAATCAGAAAATACTGATTGTTGCGTATCGAAGCTTTTACGCAGTCCGCGATGCCAACCGGCCGGATCTGTAAATCAAACAGGCTGCTCTGCACTTTACACCCAAGCAGCGCAAAATTCAACTGACGGTTGATTTTTTCAAGCTGCTCCTTTAACGCGTCTTTTAAGCTGTCGTCTTCTGCTTTTTCCACCATCAAAAGGCTCGCGGAAAGCGGTATTTTGACTTCGTGGCACCAGCGCGTAATGAAATCCTGCAAATCGCAGTTGATTTCATATTGCGCGCGCAGCCGCTCTTTCCAGATTGCAGCGTCGTGCGCCGCAATCTCGCTGCCCTCCAGATCGGAAAATTCCGACGCGATAATGCCGTCGGACAGCAGCGCGCAATGCATCCTCTTTTCCCTTCCGCGCACGTGAAAATAATCCACGGCGCCGGCAGACAACGTCGCGATCGCAAGCAGCGCGTCCAGATACCAGAGATACGACCATGCCACGTCCGGCAGCAGGAATGCAAAATACAGATTATACGACAGCGCAATACACAAAACCAGACCTGCCGTATGCTTTCTTCGTCTCAGATAGCTCATGCGATAAAGTATCCCTGTCCTTTCTTCGTCCCGATCGTATCTTCTCCCAGACATTCCCGAAGCTTATTCCGCAGTCTGGAAATCATCGTTGTCAGCGCCTGATCCGATATAAATTCATCCATGCCCCACAGCTCCATCATAAGCGCCTCCCGGGTAACGACATGCGGCCTCTTTTCCAGAAGCTTCGCCAGAATTTTCCGTTCCGATCTCGTCAGCTCCACCTCCACATCCCGCACAAACAGCGACTGCGTTTCCCGTTCAAAGGAACCGTCTCTGCCAAGCGCAATCCGCTCCCGTACCCGGTATTCATACGTCCGCCGCAGGACCGCGTCGATTTTGGCTTTTAACAGCTCCAGACGAAACGGCTTTTCCACATAATCATCGCCGCCCTGCGCAATCGCCATAATCTGATCTGCATCCTCGCTTCGGCTGCTGATGAATACGACTGGAACGTCAGAGCTTTCCCGAATCCGGCGACACCAGTAAAACCCGTCGTAACAGGGCAGATTGACGTCCATCAGAATCAAATGCGGACGATATCGGCGCGCTTCCCGTTCAATGGCGTCAAACTGTTCCGCCGCTTCCGCCAGAAATCCCCATTTTTCCAGAAACTGTATGATTTCACCGGCCAGCGCCGCATCGTCTTCTACCAGAAAAATTTTGATCGTCCGTTCCAATTCAAGCCCTCCCCGCCTGTTTCCCGCCGCGCTGCACAAGTTCATTTTCTGTAACGAGAATCGTCTGATACGGTATGTTTATGCCATTCTTTCTGAAATCTTCCACCAGCGCCGCGCGAATATTGCTGCACGCCAGAAAGCTGTCGTCTAAGTTTTCGGTCCATACCGTCGTCTTTAAGAGAATGCCGTTTTGCGTATAGCCTTTGATAAAAACCTTGTTCTCCTCCGTATTCAGCGTCAGATCGTTTGCAATGCAGATTTGCTGCATACGCTGCATCGCCTTTTTGATATCCGAATCATAGGAGATTTCAATTTCGATAAAGTTTCCGATATTTCCGGTATAATTCGTATTCGTAATCACGGCGGAATCCATCACCGAATTGGGCACGATGCAGCTTTCCCCGTTAAACTGGCGGATCACCGTATGGCGGATTGTAATGTCTTTCACAAGCCCTTCCGCAATCACGCTGCTCCCCTGCACGACCCTGATTTTCTCATCGACGTTATAGGGTTTTGACACGGAAAGCGATATGCCGCTGATGACGTTGGAAAGCGCCTGCTGCGCGGCAAACGTCGCGATTGCGACAAACAAAGAGCTGCTCTGCAAAATCGTCTTGCTGATATCTTTCGTCACTTCAAACTGCTGCGCCAGGCTGTATGCCACGACGATGACGATCACGACGTTTAAGATGCTTTTGGCAAAGCGCAGATGCACAGAATTATGCTTTTTGGACATCAGACGGAAGATCAGGTTTACAATCCGGTTTAACAACAGTTCCACGACAACAAAAATTGCTATTTTTAAAAAATCATCCATACGTCTTCCATCTCCATGCCCAAACGCTTACTTTTGATTCGCTTCCCGTAAACCGGGCAGAAGATGCACGGTCAAAACGCCCGCTTCCAGATCAATCGTCCGAATGCAGTCTTTGATTGCCGGTATCAAAAGATCCGATGCGCCCGGCTTTTGTATCACATAAACGTCGTTTGCGGCAGACTGTATCACGTCCGTTACGGTTCCAAGCGCTTCGCCTTCCTCTGACACGGCCTGCAAACCGATCAGATCTGCAATAAAATATTCATTTTCCCCAAGCGGAACCGCCTGCTCCCTCGTCACAAGCAGCTCGCCCCTGCGATAGCCTGCCGCATCGTCTATCGTATCGATGCCTTTTAATTTCAAAATTACCATATTTTTGAAAAAACGAACGTTTTCGATGCCAAAAGCCTGTTGTTTTCTTCCCACAGACAAAATCACCTCTTCCAGATCCAGAAAACGCTTCGGATCGTCTGTCGTGGGAAATACCTTTACTTCTCCGCGAAGTCCATGCGTATTTGTAATAATGCCAACCTTTAATAAATCGTCCATGCCGCCTCCCGTTTGCAATGATCCTGTCATTTTTCTTTATTATAATTGTAAACCGGTGGAGAAGCAATCAAAATCTGCCGGAATCTGCGCAAAAAGAAGGCCCCGGCGCATTCTGCCGCGCCGAAGCCCTTTTGTTTCCTGCTGTCGTTTTATCCGCCTGTCTTACGCTTCTTTCATGGAATCTATAATCGCATCCGCCAGCGCATCCAGCTCCAGATCCTTGTCCGCGCCCATCGAGGAGGCAAGACTTAACCTGTCGTTTAAAACCGTCATATTCTTCATTTCTTCATCGATAAACTTCTGCATCAGATCGCCGGACTTGCATGCCCAGGAACCGTTTTCAATCAATGCAAACGTACGGTTCTGCATGTTGAGCGCCTTCATATCCATCAGGAAATTATGCATAACCGGATAAATGCCCAGATTATATGTCACCGACGCCAGCACGATATGGCTGTACTTGAACGCTTCCGAAATCAGATAGGAAACGTGGGTGTTCGATACGTCATAAACCGCCACATTCGTGCAGCCTTTTTCGCAGAGCCTTGCAGCCAGCGCCTGCGCAGCCGATTCCGTATTGCCATACATGGAAGCATAGGCGATTAAAACGCCCTTCTCCTCCGGCTCGTAGCGGCTCCATTTATCGTATTTTTCTACGAAATAGCCCAGATTTTCACGCCAGACGGGACCATGCAGCGGACAGATAAATTTGATCTGATCCAGGATGCCGGACGCTTTCTTCAACAGAAGCTGAATGTGCGGCCCGTATTTTCCAACGATATTCGTCAGGTAACGGCGGGCTTCGTCAATCCAGTCGCGGTCAAAGTCCACTTCATCGGCAAAGAGCTTGCCGTCAAGCGCAATAAAAGAGCCAAACGCATCTGCGGCAAACAATACGCCGTTTGTCGTATCAAACGTCACCATCGCTTCCGGCCAGTGCACCATAGGCGCGGCTACAAACGTCACCGTATGGCCGCCAAAGCAGTGCGTATCCCCTTCCGCCACCGTCAGGCATTCATGCGTATCCGGGTGGAACCCAAACTGGCGCATCAGCATATAAGCCTTTTCCGTAGAAATCAGCTTTACATCCGGATAGCGCAGAAGAATCTGCTCTACGGAGGCCGCATGATCCGGCTCCATATGATTGACAACCAGCCAGTCTAATGGGCGGTCCCCCAGCAGATAGTCCAGATTTTCAGCAAGCTGGCGGTATGCCGACCAGTCCACCGTATCAAACAGAACCGTCTCTTCATCCAAAAGCAGATACGCATTATAGCTTACGCCATGCGGAATCGGATGAATATTTTCAAACAGATGCAGCCTGTGGTCATTTGCGCCGACCCAGTATAAATCTTCGGTTACTTTACGTACACAATACATATTCGTTCCTCCTTTCTCTGTTACGCCTCAATAAACTGCTCTTTGCCTTCTGCGCATTCCGGACATACCCACTCTTCCGGCAGGTTCTCAAACAATGTTCCGGGCGAAACTTCCGCATCTTCATCGCCAAGCTCCGGAACATACTCATAACCACAGCCGCCGCATACATAGCTTTTGCCAATTGGCTCCGGCTTTGGAACGGGCGGACGCTTCATCTTCACCATTGGCGGAGCCGGCTGTTTTTCTTCCGTGCCAAGCGCCTCCGTCAGAAGCGGCAGAATCTCTGCAACGTCTCCAACAATGCCGTAATCGCAGTTCTTAAAAATCGGAGCGTTGCCGTTTTTATTGATCGCCACAATCGCGGATGCGTCTTTGATCCCCTTTAAATGCTGGATTGCGCCGGAAATGCCGCAGGCAATATAAAGGTTGCCTTTAAACTTCTGTCCCGACATTCCGACATAACGATTCAGCGGCACGTATTTTAACGTCTCCGCCACCGGGCGGGAGGAGCCGATCGCTGCGCCGGCCGCCTGCGCCAGATCTTCAATCAGCTTCATATTCTCCTGGCTTCCAATTCCTTTTCCAGCGGAAACGACGCGCTCTGCCTGTGCAATCGGCGTATCGGCCGGAATGCCGACCGTAAAGTCATGCCCGTCTTTTTTGAGCGCCTCCACCAGCGCATCTACGCGCTCTTTCGCGCTGCCTTCCTTTAAAATCCTGCCCTTGCGCACGCCCGTTACCGGAGCCGGCTTCTTTGCCGCGGAACGGCTGCCGCCTCCTCCGGAGCTCTTTTTCATTCTTCCGATAATATGGGACGCGATCACGACGCGCTGGATCTCATTTGTGCCCTCGTAAATCGTCGTAATCTTCGCATCACGATACATCCGCTCTACATCCATGCCCTTTAAGAAGCCCGTGCCGCCAAAAATCTGCACAGCGTCGTTTGTCACCTCAAGCGCAATATCGGACGCATACATCTTTGCCATAGCCGCTTCCATCGAATAGGGGCTGTGCGCCTCTTTCAGCTCTGCCGCAGAATACACAAGAAATCTCGCACAGCGCAATTTCGTCGCCATATCAGCCAGCTTAAAGGATATGCCCTGCTGCGCCGCAATCGGTTTGCCAAACTGGATGCGCTCCTTCGCATATTCAAGCGCCTGTTCGTACGCGCCCTGCGCAATGCCAAGCGCCTGCGCCGCAATGCCGATGCGTCCGCCGTCCAATGTGGCCATTGCAATCTTAAAGCCTTCTCCTTCTTTTCCAAGCAAATTTTCTTTCGGAACTTTTACATCGTTGAAAATCAATTCCGCCGTCGTCGAGGAGCGAATGCCAAGCTTGTCATAATGATCGCCAAAGTCAAAGCCTTCCCATCCTTTTTCCACAATGAAAGCGGAAATCCCGCGCGTCCCAATGTCCGGCGTCGTCACGGCAAATACGACGTAGGTGTCCGCTTTCGGCGCGTTCGTAATAAAAATCTTGCCGCCGTTTAACAGATAATAATCGCCTTTGTCGAGCGCCGTCGTCTCCGTGCCTCCGGCATCCGAGCCGGCATTTGGCTCCGTCAGTCCAAACGCTGCGATTTTCTCACCTTTCGCCAGCGGAACGAGATATTTCTGCTTCTGCTGCTCATTGCCAAACGCAAAAATCGGGAACGAGCCAAGCGATACGTGCGCCGAAAGAATAACGCCGGCGCCACCGTCTACGCGGGCAAGCTCTTCCACTGCAATCGCATAGCTCATAATATCAAGCCCGGCGCCACCGTATTCCGTCGGATATGGAATTCCCATAAAGCCCATCTCTCCGAGCTTTTTCACTGCTTCGTCCGGAAAGCGGTTTTCCTGATCCAGTGAAAACGCTATGGGTTTGATTTCCTCTTCCGCAAAAGAACGGATCTTCGCCCGTAACTGCTCGTGTTCTGTCGTTGTCTGGAATAACATAACATTACCTCCTTTTTTTTTCATATTTTTCCGTATATATAATTTTTTTGTAACTTTTTACCAAAATCAATATAACAAATTCTTTATTTTCTGTCAATATTTATATACTATAAAATCGTCTTTCCAAAAAATAAAACCTCCGGACTGCATGCTTCTCAGTCCGGAGGTCTGCCGCTGCTTTCCAATCAGCGTATCGTTCCACAATCTCTATTTCAACGGATACTTTTCGGTCAGGCTTTTTACAATGGCCCGCGCCACATCCGCTTTCGCTTCGCCTTCTTTTATCATCATCGCGATCGCTTCCGCAATCTGATCCATGTCCGCTTCGTTAAGTCCCCTCGATGTAACGGCCGGCGTTCCGATGCGAATGCCGCTCGTCACAAACGGTGATTTGGGATCATTGGGAATGGTATTCTTATTACAGGTGATGTTTACCGTATCCAAAAGCTTCTCCGTCTCTTTTCCGGTCAGGCCATACGGCGTAAGATCCACCAGCATCAGATGGTTGTCCGTTCCGCCGGATACAATCCGGATATCCCGCTTTTGCAGCCCTTTACACAACGCCTGCGCATTTGCCGCAACGTTTCTCTGATATTCCTGAAATTCCGGCTGCAACGCTTCTTTGAAGCAAACGGCTTTCGCCGCGATCACATGCATCAGCGGACCGCCCTGTATGCCCGGAAAAATCGCCTTATTAAAATTATATTTTTCAGCCGCTTCTTTATTGCACAGGATCATGCCGCCTCTTGGCCCGCGCAGCGTCTTATGCGTCGTCGTCGTCACAACGTCTGCGTACGGAAACGGGCTTTCGTGCACGCCCGCGGCAACAAGCCCTGCAATATGCGCCATATCCACCATAAGAACGGCGCCGCATGCGTCTGCAATCTCACGGAACTTTTTAAAATCAATTGCCCTCGCATATGCGCTCGCCCCGGCGATGATCATTTTGGGCTTGCAGTCCATAGCGATTTCCATCACTTTATCATAGTCGATAAACCCTTCATCGTTCACCCCATACGGCACAATATGAAAATAATGTCCGGAAAAATTGACCGGGCTTCCATGCGTCAGATGTCCGCCGTGATCGAGATTCATCCCCATCACCGTATCTCCCGGCTGTAAAATCGCAAACTGAACCGCCATATTTGCCTGCGCGCCGGAATGCGGCTGTACGTTGGCATAATCGCAGCCGAATAATTCCTTTGCCCTCTCTCTCGCCAGTTCTTCTACGACATCCACGCACTCACAGCCGCCATAATAGCGTTTCCCCGGATAGCCTTCCGCATATTTATTTGTCATAACGCTGCCCATCGCCGACATCACAGCCGGACTTACCCAGTTCTCCGAAGCAATCAGCTCAATATGGCTGCTCTGCCGCTCAAATTCCGCTGTAATCGCGTCTGCAACCTCACGGTCCACCGCCTGAATATCCTCTAACGTATACATGCTCTTTCCTCCATATGCTGTTTTCTACATCTTCTTTCAAGTGATACGTCAAATATTATAAATGACTTACCCCCGCTTTTCAACCGCTAATCTTTCAAAAGCGCCGAAATCCCTTTTGAAGCGTCAGAGAGAGTAAAACGCATTCTCATCATAGCAGCGCGTTGCAAGCAGCCTGCGGCAAAGCTTCTGCTTTTCTCTGGAATCCGCGCTGTTTTCAAAGCAAACCCTGCCCGGCCGCGCGCCGTTTCGCAAAAGCCCCGCTTCTTTGATCCGCCGCTTTGTTTCCCGCGCAGTCCCCGGCCCGCCCTCAAACAACATGACCGCATTCCCCAGAACGCTTTGCAGCTGTCTGCTGACAAACGGATAATGCGTGCAGCCCAGCACCACCGCGTCCAGCTTCTGCTTTTCAAACGGCTCAAACAGGCGTTCCAGAAACTGCTCCAGCTCTTTTCCCTGCATATCGCCGTGTTCAATATATTCCATCAATCCAGGACAGGGCAATGGAATAATATGCGCCATATCAAGATAGCGTTCCATCAGGTTATGAAATTTTTCTTCCCGAATCGTCATGGGCGTCGCCATTACAACGACGTTTGGGTGCGGCCCGGACAGCACCGCAGGCTTTAACGCCGGTTCTATGCCAATAATGGGCACCGCAGGGTATTTTTGGCGCAGATACCGCACGGCCGCGCTTGTCGCCGTATTGCACGCCACAACCACGGCTTTTGCCCCCTCCGCAATCAGGCGGTCCACATGCGAGACGGTAAGCCGCCGCACTTCTTCCAGACGCTTCGTCCCATAAGGAGCATTCGCCGAATCCCCGTAATAACGATAATTTTCATCCGGCATTTCCCGAATCAACGCGCGCAGCACGCTGATTCCTCCGACGCCGGAATCAAATACTGCAATTGGCTTTTCACTTCCGTTTAATCTTTCCGGCATAATCCGTTCCTTCCTGAAAAAATTTTGACTGACAGCTTCCTTCTTATGTCATTTTGTGTTATACTGACTCTATACTTGCAGAAAGGAGTTTTCTACATATGGCAACACGAATCGCAGGTTCTCTGTTTGACAACAATGTCCATGGCTGTCAGGAATGCCATCGCGACCTCCCTCCGGACTATCCGGAAGAAATCTGTCCCACCTGTAAAGAACGCATTCTTTTCTCTCAGGTCAAAGACTTTATCCGGGAGAACGATGTGACAGAATTTGACGTTGTAAAGGAATTTGACATTCCCCTGTTTAAAGTAAAAGGATGGATTCGTGAAGGCAGAATAGAATACAAAGAGCTCCAAAAACCGACCGTGGAATCTCTGCACTGCCAGAAATGCGGCAAAGCGATCAATTTTGGCTCCCTTTGTTCCGAATGTTTGCGCAAAGAGAATATCTCCGGAAGCGCCACCTTCACATCCGGCGACAGCGAGGATGAAAAATTCAGGTTTCTGCAAAAATAATGCACATGCTTTTTCTTTTACGCATTATTTTAAAAATCCACCGATGATCTGCGCCTCCGCTTCCGCTTCCGTCAATCCAAGTGTCATCAGTTTGATCAGCTGTTCCCCGGCAATTTTACCGATTGCCGCTTCGTGAATCAGCGCGGCGTCCACATGGTTTGCCGTAAGCTGCGGACTCGCAGTCACTATGGATGCATCCATAATAATCGCATCGCATTCACTGTGCCCCGCACAGGCTGCATTTCCATTGATTTTCGAAAAAAATTCCTGTCTGGAAGCGTCTCTTGCCACCGAACGGGAAATCACATTTGCACTGCAATTTTCACCATTCAGATCCACTTCAAATTCGGTACGCGCATACTGCTTCCCATGCGTCATAATGTTTTCGCGCACTTCAAGCGCGGCGCCCGCCTTTAACGCTCCTTTTGTAACGCGGCTTGTGGAATCAATTCCCTTTATCTGCGTCGTCTCCATTTCAAGCCGGGCATTTTCTTCACAATACGCCACCGTCGTCGGATTCATTACGTTTTCTCCGTTTCCATCCCCTTCTCCATAATGCTTTTCCACGTAACGCACTCTGGCATTTCTGCCCACGTAAAACGTATGGACGCCGTCATGCCGGGATGTGTCCGCGCCGCAGTTGTGAATGCCGCAGCCGGCAATAATCGTAACGTCACAGTCCTCTCCAATATAAAAGTCATTATATACCATTTCCTGATGGCCGCTTTCACTCAGTATAACCGGAATATGCACGCTTTCCCGCTTCGTTCCCGGCTTAATATGAATTTCAATGCCCTGCCTGTCCTCTTTCGTTACAATGTCAATATTGGCCGTCGTATGTCTGCCCGCCATCTTTCCATTCGAACGGATGTTGTATGCGCCGGCCGGAATTTCATGCAGTCCGGCGATCTCCTTTAAGATGTTCTTTTCGATCTGATCCATTGCTGCCTCCCATCTGTTTCTTATACCTTTTTCATCAATGCACTGCAGGCGCCTTCCGTATTCAAAAGCTTTGGCATCATTTCTTCCCTGCCGCCGACCTCCGATACGGCGCCGTCCGCCACCAGAATGATCTCATCGGCAATCTGCAAAATCCTCTCCTGATGCGAAATAATCAAAATCATGCCGCCTGTTTCCTTTCGCATGCGCTCAAATACATGAATCAGGCTGTGAAAGCTCCAAAGGTCAATTCCCGCCTCCGGCTCGTCAAAAATCGAAAGCTTTGTGCCGCGGGCCAGAATCATTGCGATTTCAATTCGCTTTAATTCCCCTCCGGAAAGGCTTCCGTTCATTTCGCGATCAATATATTCTTTGGCGCACAGCCCTACCTCTGACAAAATCTCGCAGATCTGCGCCACCGTCATGTCACGGCCTGCGGCAAGCGACACCAGATCCCTGACCGTAAGCCCTTTAAAATGCACCGGCTGCTGAAATGCATAGCTGATGCCCGCCTTAGCGCGCTCTGTAATGCTCTTTTTTGTAATATCCTCTCCGTCCAGATAAATCGTTCCGGACGTTGGCGTAAGTATCCCGGCTATCAGTTTCGCCAGCGTGGACTTACCGCCTCCGTTTGGCCCCGTTATCGCGACAAACTGACGGTCAATCGAAAGGCTGACGTCTTTTAAAATTTCACGGTTCTCCCGCTCCCCTTCCACCTCGTATGAAATATTTTTCAATTCTAACATCTGCAACCTCCTGTCCGACTGTATTCCCTATTATACTACCTGGCAGAAAATGGTTCAACTGCTTTTTGCCGCCGCATGCATCCGCCCCTCTCCCTTGACAAACGTTCTGCGCTATATGAAAATACTAAAAAAGAAACAACAAAGGAGACGACGCTTTATGAAACATTTTTTAATTTTTTCCATGACCGATGCATGCTACGATTCGTACCGTTATTTTTCCCGGTCGCTCTCTGACGCCCTGACTGCCGCCGGCCATCGCGTTACGCTGTTTTCTACCGCGACAGAAGCGCCGGAAGCAATGGAGCGATTTGTCGGCCTGTCATTTGACGCCATATTTGACTTTAACTCCGCGCTCCCACGGCTTTTGATGGAAGAAGGCGGATATTTTCTGGATCAGATTCACGCGCCGTTTTACGACATCCTTCTGGACCATCCGCTGTACCACCACGATTCGCTCAAACAGAGCCTGTCTGATTTTCATGTGCTCTGCCTGGATGAAAATCACAGGCAGTACTGCAGAGCCTGTTATCCGCACATCTCCTCCGCCAATCTCTTCCCCGTCACCGGAGAAGACCAGGCGCCGCACGACCCTTCCTATCCGCAAAAACGCATTGACGTGCTTTTTTGCGGCACCTATACCAACTACCGGGAAGTGGAAGCCTCGATTAAAACCTGCCCGCCCGTTCTTGGCGATCTGACAAAGCGGCTGATTTCCATTATGCAGGAGGACGATTCTCTGACGCAGGAGGCTGCGCTTTACGCCCTGCTTCCGTCTCTGGAAGAAGCGGAGCTGATACAGGAGACGTTTCCGCTGCATATGCAGGCCTGTTTTTTATGTGACAGCTATCTGCGCGCCCAGAAAAGAGAACGCCTTTTACTTGCTCTGGCCCAAAAAAACATTCCGCTCACCCTGTGCGGCAACGGCTTTCAATCTTCTCCGCTTGCCGATTTCAAACACGTTTCCATCCTCGACGACATTGCCTTTGCAGATACCTTTTTACTGTTTCGCAACGCAAAAATCACATTAAACCTGTTGCCGGAATTTAAAAATGGCGCGCATGACAGAATTTTTTCCGCCATGCTCAACCACAGTCTCTGTCTGACGGACGCTTCCGACTATCTGAAAAAACAGTTTACAGACGGCAAAGACCTTATTTTTTATGATGCCCGACATCCAAAGAATTTAGCCGAACAGATTTTTGAACTGCTTGCTTCCCCGCAAACCATCGCCCGGATCTCGCAGGAGGGCTATTTTCGTGCAAAAGAACGCCACTCGTGGCAGGCACGAGTGGCGGATCTTCTTTCTTTTATTTAGACGCTTTCTTTACCTTTGCTGATTTTATGCCGCTTGCCGGGCTATATACATTTCCCGCTTTTGTAACGACCTTGTAGAAATTTTTACCCTTTTTTGCCTTTTTATCCACAAAAACGGTTTTCTTCGCCGACAGGGTTTTGATTTTTTTGTATACGCCGTTTTTCTTATTCGACCGGTAGATGATGTAATTTTTTGCGCCTTTTACCTTTTTAAAACGGATCTCTACGCCGCCTTTTTTCGCTTTGACCTTCAGCTTCGATACGGCTTTTGGCAGTGTCACTTCCGCAGCTGCGCTTGCTGCGCTGTTTACATATCCTGCACTGGAAGAAACTGCCACTACCGTATAAGAGATCTTTACGCCTCCTACCGCCTTTTCATCCACATAAGAAGGCTCCGTTACCACGGCTATTTTGGATGGCGCCTGACTTCCTATCTGGCGGTAAATTTCATAAGACGCAGCATGCTCCACCTTTTCAAATGTAATTTTAACGCCCGTTTCCGTACTGACAGCCGCAACCTGCAAAGGAGCGTTTAATGCCACAGGGGAACTGCCGCCTGGCTTGTCATCACCTTCTAACGGACCGCTCGGCGCCAAAATCATCAGACCCTGTATCGCCTCCGTCAGTTCCCGTTCCGCCTGCTTCAGCTCCTCTGCGCCCGCAGCGGCATCCTCCGCTTTTTCAAGCGCATTCTGATATTTTTTCAAAAACGCGTCCCAGGATTCCTTCGTATACTGCTTCTTTCCTTCCTGCACTTCTTTAACATACGCCTCTGCTTTTACAGCCGCCTGACTGAGATTTTCCCTGGCTTCTTCCTGTTCCGCCGTTACCGTAACCGAACATGTCGCCGTATGCGAACCATCTTCCGTTGTTACGGTAATCGTTGCCGTTCCATCCCGAAGCCCCTTCACGACGCCATGCGCGTCCACCGCTGCAACATCCGGATCGGAGCTTTGAAACGTAACGTTTTGATTTGAGGCATACACAGGCTCCACGCTTGCAAGCAGAACTTCACACCATGTGCCGGCCTGAATCGTCACCTCTGATTTATTCAGCGTTACCCCCGTTACGGCAACCGGCTCTAAAGACTCCTCTACATACTGAATCTGGAACCAGTCCAGAACAGGTCCGCCTCTTTCATCCGCCGTAAAGACCAGTTCTCCATCTCCTGCGGAGAGAACGCGCACCATACATTCTGCAATATGATCCGTTGTCGCATTCAATTCGCCATACACCGCAAGCGATCCCTCTTCTACATTGGCGCCGCTCCAGTTTAACGCATTCGGTCTGTTCGAACTTTCTCCCCTTCCGCTGCGATACGATGCGCTCACCTTATAAACGCCCGCTTTTGCCGCATAAAATGGCAAACGAATTTTATTTCCTTCTTCAAAAAAGTCTATCACGGTTCCATAATTTTTTTTGGCTATCCGAACGTACTGCTCTTGATTCACCGCGCCGGATGCGTCCAGAAGAAAGTCTTCCGCCTCGATTTTATTCTCCTGATTCAACTCCTTTGGCAGCTCGTACGGATCCTGCTCCGTATAGCCGTCTCTCCTGACCAGATTATTTTTCGCCTGAAATGCCACTTTCGCCGCTTCTCTTTTTGCGCTTTCCGTTGCCGCTTCACTGTTCATATAAGCTTCCAGTTCTGCAAGCGCTTCCTGAAACGCTTCCCTGCCCGCTTTCTGATAATCTCCTGAAAGAACCGATTTACAATCGTTATAAATCGTTTCCACATTGATGTTATAGCAGGTCACATGCGTGCTGGAAACGTTTCCTATGGAAATGCCATCCCCCTTCATCAGAGTAAAATAAAAATCCTTTCCATCTTCGCTCCTGTCGTTCTCAAGTCCCGTCAGCAGGATTTTTTTAGATGTTTCTCCATCCCGGAACGTGACGCTGTCTGACAGATGCACATAATTCACGCCCTGCTCCGCGCCGGCAGACTGCGTTCCATAAAAAACAGTCGCTTCTCCTCTTGCTCCGGCTGTTCGAACAATCTCAAGTTCGGCCGTACCGCCGTATAACAAACCGCACTCCGCCATATTCATTTCAAAAATGCCGCTGCCGTCTGCATACTGCGCTCCGTTAAGTCCAATCGCGTCTTTCGTACAGACAATCCGAACCGTATGCACGCCGTAAGAAAGCTCCGGCGTCGTATACAACAGCTGATTTGTGGCTCTTTTATCTGCCTTCGTATCCGCCGATCCCACTTTCTGACCGTCAATATAAATGTCCATCGTGCCATGCCCTGTATCTTTTGTTCCCATAATCCATGCCTGTGTTCCGGTAAACGTAAAAGAAGCTTCTCCTTTTTTTGCGGCATTGGACCATGCGGAAGTGTTATTGTTTTCTTTTTTCCAGCTTTCATCCAATGTAAATTCTGTAATCGGAATGCTTTCCAGATTGCTCGGCAGCTTTACTCCTTCTTCTTCCACTTCAAATCCCTCTGCCGCCTTAAACACGCCTACATTGTTAATCATTGGCGTTGCATAGGCAGAACGAATCTGAATCCGCACGGCAGTTCCTTCCACCGGCGCCCTTCTGCAAAGACGTTTGGAAGAAATCGTCTTTCCTTCTCCAAATGGTTCCCAGCTTCCTGTCACATCTTTATATTCTACAGAAAAAGACGCGATCGACTGGCCCTTCTGAATGTATTCTTCAATGGACACCACATCAAACGTCCGCAGACCGCCCAGATCAATTTCCAGCGTACCCGTCGTCTCTCCTTCCGCAGGCGCCCAGTAGGTGTCGTCGTAGACTGCCCCTTCCGGGATTTCATCTATAACATTGGCCGGAGAAAATGCTTTCGCATTTTTCCAGACGGAACTGGCCGATACGGTTACGCCTTCCGCTTTTGCCAGATCCTCGTCAAATGTCTCTTTGATATTCTCGCCAAATTCTACAAACCGCTCCATCTGTTCCTCTCCGACTTTTCCTTCTTTATTCGGAGAAAGATTCAACAAAAGCGTCGCTCCGCGGCCTACCGTGCGAAAATAAATATCCGCAAGCTGGCTTTCTGATTTTACCGTCCGATCCGGCGCACTGTCGGTCCAGAACCATCCGTTCAGTATTTTCGTATCCGCTTCCGGAACGGACCACTGATCGCCCTCCGGGAGCCCGATATAGCCGCCGTCTTTTGGCAGGAATTCATAATCCTCCCCTATTCTGACTTTTGCCCACGTCTCATCCGCGGCCAGCCCCGATTCATTTCCAATCCAGTGAATGCCGCCCGTCGATGCAAGCGCAACATCCTCTTCTCCATTCTTTCCGTTTACAGCCTTCCCCGTGCCAAACACCTGACAGCTCGGGTTATGCTCTGTAATCTCTCCAAGAATGCCTTTCCAGTCATACGTCTGCCTGTTGCTGCTGCTTCCCTGTGCGCCGTCCATCCACCATTCCACAAAACGGTCCGAACGCCTGTCCGGATGATTATTACCGTATTTATACGTTCCATCTTCTTTTTTCGCCGTACAGATTTCACGAATTTCCCCGATGTACAGTTCATTATAATCCGTAATGCCCGTTACATTCTGCCCATTGTTATTATCGCCAAAGCATCCGTAACGATCTTCATGGATGTCCCATGGGGACAGGTAACATCCCATGTCCAGATTATACTTTGTGCATGCGTCTGACAATTCTTCCAGAATATCGCCGCCATCCGCGCCGTATGGCGTGCTGCCGATATCATAATCCGTCAGAGCGCTGTCCCACAGCCCAAACCCGTCATGATGCTTCGCGGTCAGAAGAATGCGGCTGAATCCGGCTTCTTTCACTGCTTTTACAATATTCTCCGCGTCAAATTTCTGTTCCAGACGGAAAATATCTTCCGGCTCCCTTGTCCCGTAATTCTCTCCCCATTCCACATTGTTATAGGTATTGGGCCCAAAGTGGCAGAATGCCGACAGTCCCGACTTCATATAATGCAGCTGCTCCTCATTGGGCGTAACGCCCCAGTCTTCCGGAGGCTCCGCGTTACTGTCCTCTTCCAGATCACCATCCGTCACCATGCTTCCTGCGCGCTCTGCCGCATGAACGGAAATTCCTGCCGCGCCTGTTGACTGAAGCAGCATCGCCACAGATAGAATGCCTGCCCACACAACTCTTTTTGCCATAACAATTCCCCTTCCTTCTCCATACCTGCCGATATCTTTTTCACTTTCATGATATTTCTTATTTTAAAATAAACGGCGCACTATATCAATACATTTTTATGTTTTTTGTATCGAAAAACGTATAACAGAAAAACCATCTGCCGTCACACAGATGGTCTTTCTGAAAAACGCCATATCTTTGCGCACTGCGCTGTCTGCGCATGCCTTCCTGTTTTCATCAGCCGTAAAAATCAAACTGTCCTCCAACCATCGTTTCTTCTTTTGTCCTGACGTAATCGCTCCTCCCCATGGAAATCGCGCTGTTGATCTTCTGGATCAGTTCTTCTATGGAAGACGCCGTCACCGTTACCGTATCCGCATCGTCCCATTCCTGCCTGTTCACGCCGGCGTCCTGTTCCGCTTTTCGCTTTTCGGCGCGCTTTTCCTCCGCGGCTTTTTTTGCCTCTTTCTGATCTTCTTTCTTCTGCGCCGCCTTTTTCTCAATACGCGCCCTCTGCGCCGCCATAGACTTGTCGATTACGGCAAAGAAAGAAGCGTTGCCTCCGTCGTTGACCTGCATGCCATACGTCTTTACGCTGGAAGCGTTCGCGCCAAGACTGTCTTTTAACTGCGAAAGCTGACTGGATGCGCCGCTGATAATCGCCTCATACTGTTTGCGGTACTTCTCATCCGTCGCCATGCGCTCGATCTTCTCCGTATCAATCAGAACAACCATGCGGTTTGCATTGGCGTATTTCCCTGCATTCGCCTGCGCCTCCGCCTTTTTATCCTCGCTGACGAGAATAAAATCCATATGAGAATACTTCTTTTTCAGCTGCTCATAATACTTTTTTGCCCGATCGCTCAATTCCGGATTGCCAATTGTCGCTCCGCCCACCTTTGATTTCTTCACATTCGTCTTATCCGGCGCAGCTGTTTTGGAAGCCTGCGCATAGCTGCTGATCGCTTCTGCCTGTGTCACCTGATTCATATTCGTATCATCCTCCCTGAACTGTTCTGTAACTCCGTTTACCTTTGCCCCCGATACGTCTGCCGCCTCCCGGCGTCTGCATACCGTACGCATGCGGCTTTTCTAAGAAAAAACCGACATATCCTGTATAAGATATATCGGTCTTTCATGATCATTTATTAATCAGACTGCAATGCAACTTTGATTTTCTTATAAATTCCTTCCGCGTCCAGCCCATATTTATGCAAAAGTTCAAGAGCCGGACCCGATTCTCCGAATATGTCGTGCATGCCAATGCGCGTCACTTTCGTCGGACGCTTCTCACTGAGCGTCTCACAGACTGCGGAACCCAGACCGCCAATCACCGAATGCTCTTCCACGGTAAACACTCTGCCCGTCTTTGTGGCGGAAGCGACGACAAGCGCTTCATCTAACGGCTTGATCGTATGCATGTTAATCAGCTCTGCGTCAATGCCGTCCTCTGCAAGCTTCTCTGACGCATAGATGGCCTCCACGACGCACAGGCCCGTTGCAAATATCGTAATATCTTTCCCTTCGCGCAGCGTTACGCCTTTGCCAAATTCAAATTTGTAATCGCTTCTGTCATTGAATACGGGAACGGCAAGCCTTCCAAAGCGCATGTACACCGGTCCCTTATAAGCATACGCCGCCCGAACGGCCGCGATCGCTTCAATATTATCGCTCGGATTGAGAATTGCCATGCCCGGCAGAGAGCGCATCAGCGCAATATCCTCGTTGCACTGGTGGGTCGCCCCGTCTTCTCCAACGGAAATGCCCGCATGCGACGCGCCAATTTTTACATTTAATCCGGGGTATGCAATCGAATTGCGAATCTGTTCATATGCGCGCCCCGATGCAAACATGGCAAACGAACTCATAAACGGCGTCTTTCCGCTTGCAGCCAGTCCCGCCGCAATGCCGGCCATGTTCGCTTCCGCAATGCCGCAGTTGATATGCCGGTCGGGAAATTCTTTTGCAAAAACGCATGTCTTCGTAGCCGCCGCAAGATCTGCATCCAGCACAACTACATTTTGATCTTCTCTTCCAAGCTCTGCCAGCGTGCTGCCGTATCCTTCCCTGGTCGCGATTCTGGGCAGATCATTCAGATTTCTGCTTATTGGCATAATGCTTCACCTGCTTTCTTCAACTCTTCCATTGCAACGTAAAATTCCGCTTCTTTTGGCGCCTTGCCATGCCACTCCGCAGCGTCTTCCATAAACGAAACGCCTCTGCCCTTCTGCGTATTTGCAATAATCGCAGTCGGCATGCCCTTCGTCTGTTTCGCTTCTTTGAACGCCGCGTCAATTTCTTCAAAATTATGGCCGTCAATGGTAATCGTATGGAACTGAAAAGCCCGGAATTTTTCATCCATTGGATAAGGAGAGCATACGTCTTCCACTCTTCCGTCAATCTGAAGCCTGTTGTGATCGACGATAACGACAAGGTTGTCCAGCCTGCGGTGTCCTGCAAACATCGCGGCTTCCCAGATCTGCCCTTCCTGAATCTCACCGTCTCCGCACATCGCATAGACGCGATAGTCCTTCTGATCCATTTTCGCTGCAAGCGCCATTCCAACTGCCGCAGACAATCCCTGTCCAAGAGAACCGGTTGACATATCCACGCCCGGAACGCATTTCATATCCGGATGCCCCTGTAAATAGCTTCCGACATGGCGCAGCGTCTTAAGATCCTCCACCGGGAAAAAGCCGCGGTATGCAAGCGCCGCATAAAGCCCCGGGGCCGTATGCCCTTTGGATAATACAAAGCGGTCGCGCTCCTGCATCTGCGGGCATTTCGGATCTACGTGAAGCTCTTCAAAATACAGATACGTAAAAAGATCGGCGGCCGACAGGGAACCTCCCGGATGTCCCGCTTTCGCACTGTAAATCGAAGTCACAATCCCTTCTCGGACTTTATGCGCCATTTTCTTTAGTTCTAGTACGTCCATCACAGTCTCCTCTTCCATATAAATATTAATTCCAGTAAAGCATCAGCATTAAAATTATAACCTAAACCTCCATTTTTACAAGCGATTTTTCTAAATTTCTTTAAAATTCGTTAAATCTTTTACGACTTCACCCGCCAGCAAAAGCCCTGCCACAGCCGGCACAAACGCAATGCTGCCCGGCGCATTCCGGCTGTTTTCGCCCGTCTGCTCCGCCGCTTGCGCATGCAGCGGCGCCTCCTTCGACCAGACGACTTTTAAGCGCTCTACGCCGCGTTTTTTCAGTTCACGCCGCATCACCCTGGCCAGCGGACACACGCTTGTCTCATACACGTCAGATACCATAAATGCGCTGCCGTCCAGCTTGTTTCCCGCGCCCATGCTGCTGATAATGGGAACGTTCGCTTCTCTCGCCTGTAAAATGAGCGCAATTTTTGCCGTCACCGTATCGACGGCGTCCACAACGTAGTCATACGATGCAAACGGAAATTCGCAGGCGCATTCCGGCAGAAAAAAACGTTCCTGCGTACGCACCTTCGCCTCCGGATTAATCTGCGCAATGCGCGCCGCCATTACTTTCGTCTTATATGCCCCGATTACGTCTCTCGTAGCGATAATCTGACGATTGAGATTGGTCAGAGACACCGTATCATGATCCGTCAGATCCAATGCGCCGACACCGCTTCTTGCCAGCGCCTCGCAGACGTAGCCTCCCACGCCGCCGATGCCAAATACCGCGACGCGGGCGCGCCTTAGCCTGTCCACTGCCGCTTCCCCAAGAAGCAGCTTCGTTCTTTGCAGCCAGTCTTCCATGCTTCCTCGCCGTCAGAATGATCGTCTCGCTTTCCAACGTCACTTCTCCAATACTGTTTATCATGCTCACGACCTGCGCCGCTTCCTGCGCCACCGCCGCTGCGCTTTCCGTGCCGGGCAGCGTATAGACGATGACCGGATCGCCTTTTTCAATTTGCTCAAAAATCGTCTGCGCCGCCGCCGCCGGAAGGTTGATGCATCCATGCGAGCCGCTCGTCTTATAAATGCCGCCGCCAAAGCTGCGCCGCCAGGAAGCGTCATGCATCCCGACATTGTTGCAAAACGGCATCCAGTAATCCACAGGAGAAGCATAGTTTTCTCCGCGCAGCACGGCGTCGCGCTCTTTATACGTCAGTCCGTATATGCCGGTCGGCGTATCATAATTTCTGGAAATATTTCCGGACACAAAATCAGACTCCACAATCAGCTCGCCGTCTTTATAAAAAAACAGATGCTGCGCCGTCAGATTGATTTCCACATAAGTGTCTCCATAATCGTTTTCCCCGTGGCTTGCCGCCGTCTGCGCATAGACAATTTCACGCTCTACGGCCTCTCCCGCACGCAGGTCTTCTAAAAGCTGTTCTTTTTCCCCTTCTTTATCTACTTTCCAGCCATAATCTCCCGTCGTAATGTCAACCGTCTTTCCATAGGAAGTTTCCAGCGTATGCTTTCGAAACGCCGTATTATGTGAAGACGCCAGATCGTTTACGTACGCCTCCACCGCCGCTTCATCAAGGGCAACCTGATCCCCCTCCACCGTAAGCCACGTATGAATCGTGCCGCCGTCCAACACTTCTTTTCGATCCCCAAGCCGGTACGTCACCGTAACGAGCGCATAACGATTCAACGCATCGGCAAGCGTCCGAAGCGACGTATCCTCCCGCGTGACCTGAGGCTTTGCATAACAGTTTTCCTCTTCAAGAGAAATCGTATCCTTTAAATCGGAAATGGCTTCTTTTACAACGGAAAACAGACGCTTCTTTTTGATTTTGCTCCCCTTCTCTTCCGCAATGATCTGATATCCCTCTGGCGTATAGTCGGATATATACGCGTCCTCTGGTTCTTTCTGCTGCTTTTTCTGCATAAAATCCAGTGTCTGCACCTGTTCTTTCAGCTTTTCTTCATCAAATGTCACTACCGTAGGCGTATGTATCTTCTGCGGCGTAAACAGCGCAAAAATCCACGCAAATCCATTCTGCTTTCGGATCTGTTTTTCAATGCTGTCCCCAAACTCCGGTTTCAGGGAAATCGCCTCTCCCCGCAGCGTCTCCTGTTTGCCTCCCCGTGTCTCTATGCACAGCGCATAGCTGTCGATTTCCTGCGTAATCCGCTCCTGTGCCCGCTCTTTGGATATTCCCGATACCTCTATTCCGTTTAATTCGGACGAGGGCAGAAAATGACTGCAAAAGTACAGCGACGCGCCCAAATAGCAGACGGCCAGAACCGCAAGCGTAATGATAACGGTTTTGACCAGAACAGCCGGCTTCTTTTCTGTCAAACGCAATTGCCTGTCTCCTTCCTGTCTGGTTTGCTTTATTATATTCCTACATATATACGTCTGCTTCTGTTTTTCATGTCCAGAATGTTATCGCTGCATAGCCTGCAAAAAAATACCGAAAACAAAACTGCGACATTTTTCGCGATTTCTGTTCTATTATACTGGTCTTATCGCGGGATGACAAGAGGAAGAAACGCATCCCCGCTGCGAAAGTCTTAAGAATTTCCTAAATTTCGAAAATGAAATTGCAGCCGAAAAACTCCTGTGCTATAATTTTTTGCAATAAGCATAAACATAAATAAGATCTGTCAGGCAGGGTGGATGTCATGGATTGTATAAAACCCAAAGAACTTTCTTTTAAAAACAAATTTGACGTATTTTGCCGGAAATACAGGCACGGCTTCGTGCTGCTGTACCTGCTTTTGTATTTCCCCTGGTTCGGCTGGCTGGAGCGGACTGTAACAAACCGCTTCCACATCATACACATGGCCATCGACGATGCGATTCCATTTGTGGAATATTTTATCGTGCCCTACCTGTTATGGTTCGTCTATATCACTGCCGCAGTTGTTTATTTCTTTTTCAAAAATAAAAAGGAGTATTACAGGCTCTGTGCTTTTTTGTTCGTGGGAATGACGGTTTTTCTGATTATTTCCACCGTGTACCCAAACGGTCACTATCTGCGGCCAAAAGAATTTGCGCAGGAATCCATTTTCACCGACCTGGTGCGCATGGTATATCAGGCGGACACGCCGACGAACCTGTTTCCCAGCATTCACGTATACAATTCGATTGGCGTAAATATTGCCGTCTGGCGCTGTGAAGAGTTCCGCAAAAAGCGCGTCATTCGTTTTGGTTCCCTGCTGCTGATGTTCTGCATTATTTTATCCACCGTATTTTTAAAACAGCACTCTGTTTTTGACGTTATCACCGGAATCGTTTTATCCGCATTTATGTACACGATCGTCTATGCCACGGCTCTCTTTCATCTGGAAGAATCCCCCACCGCCTTTGAGCGCGTTTGAACAGAACTCCCCACCATGTCGCATGGCGGGGAGTTTTTTGAAACGATTCCAGAAGCATTACCAGAGCCGAAACAGCGAAATCCCTTTCCTTGCAATTTTATACGGCAGCGTTTCCAGCTCCCGTACGGCCTGTTTTAATTCCCTGCGAATCGCGATCTGCTGCGGGCAATGCTTCTCACAGGCTCCGCATCCGATGCACTGCGACGCGCTGCTCTGATTTTTACGAAATGCCGTACACTGTAAATATTCCCTGCGCGCGCCGCCTTTTGTCTCAGCGTACATTTCATTGTAACAGCGAAACGTCACCGGGATATCGACGCCGTGCGGACACGGCATGCAGTAGCCGCAGCCGGTACAGCCTACTTTTATCTTCTTTTCTATCGCTTCTTTTACGCGCGCAACCAACGCGGCGTCCGATTCCGAAAAATGTCCCGGCAGCGCGCCGTCCGCCGTTTTTACATTTTCCTCTATCATTTCCATCGAATTCATGCCGGAAAGCACGCACGTCACTTCCGGCTGATCGTACAGCCAGCGAAACGCAAGCTCCGCCGGCGTCCGATGCTGCGCGTCGTTTTCAAACAGCGCCTTCGCCTCCTCCGGAAGCAGATTTACCAGCCGTCCGCCGCGCAGCGGCTCCATAATGATGACGGGCAGCCCCTGTTTCGCGGCGTACATAAGCCCCTCTCTTCCGGCCTGGCTGTGCTCGTCCATATAATTATACTGAATCTGGCAAAAATCCCACGGATATGCGTCTGCAAGCTCTTGAAACATCGCCGTATGCCCGTGATAGGAAAAACCGATATTGCGAATCGCGCCGCTTTTTTGCTTCTCTGCAATCCACGTTTCGATTCCCATGTTTTTCAGCTTCTCCCAAGTATCCACATCCGTCAGCATATGCATCAGATAATAGTCAATATAATCCGTCTGTAATCTGGTAAGCTCCTCTTTAAAAATTTTTTCCACGCCCTCGATGGACCTGATCAGATAATGCGGCAGCTTCGTCGCAATCAACACCCGCTCTCTGCATGCATTGCGCTTTAAAATTTCGCCAAGCGCCGCTTCGCTTCCCGGATAAATATAGGCGGTGTCGAAATAATTGACGCCCGACGCAATCGCATGCATTACTTCCCGCTCCGCTTTTTCAAGGTCAATCGACCCGCCCTTTTTTGTAAAGCGCATGCAGCCGTATCCCAGAACGGACAGCGCGTTTCCCTTCCTGTCTTTTCGATACTGCATCCTAACCTCCTATCGCAGCCAGCTCATCCATCCAGAGCCTTGCGCACGCATCCGACGGCATTCGAAGATCTCCCCGCGGCGAAAGCGCAATCGTCCCAACCTTCGGTCCGTCCGGCAGACAGGAACGTTTAAACTGCTGCGAAAAGAAACGGCGGTAAAAATTGGACAACCACTGCTGAATCACGTTTTTGTCGTATTTCCCTGCAAAAGCCAGACAGGAGAGGCGATATATTTTTTGGGGCGGAAACCCGAAACGCAGCATTGCGTACAGAAAAAAGTCATGCAGCTCGTAAGGACCCACCGTATCTTCTGTCTTTTGTGCAATTTCACCGTCCTTTGGCGGTAAAAGCTCCGGGCTGACCGGCGTATCCAGAATATCAGACAGCGCAGCCCGAAGCGGCGTATCCTGGCACGCATCGGCGCAATACTGCACCAGATGCCGCACCAGCGTCTTTGGCACCGACGCATTGACGCCATACATCGACATGTGATCTCCGTTATACGTCGCCCATCCCAACGCCAGCTCGGACATATCTCCCGTCCCGATCACCATGCCGCCCTTCTGGTTGGCAATGTCCATTAAGATCTGCGTGCGTTCTCTTGCCTGTGCATTTTCATACGTGATGTCATGCACCTGATCGTCCTGTCCGATATCCTTAAAATGCACTGCAACCGCATCCTTGATCGGCACTTCCAGAAACGATACGCCAAGCCGCGTTGCCATGCTTAAGGCATTCTCATGCGTCCGCTTTGTCGTCCCAAATCCAGGCATTGTAATGGCAAGGACGCCGGCGCGCTCCCATTTGAGCATATCAAACGCCCGGACTGCGACCAGCAGCGCAAGCGCAGAGTCCAGCCCGCCGGACAGACCGACTACGGCGCATCTGCAATTTACATGCTGCAGCCGTCTGCACAGTCCCGTCGCCTGAATCGTGAGGATTTCCTCGCAGCGCCGCTTTCGCTCTTTTTCCCCTTCCGGAACAAACGGCGTCGGATCGATGCGCCGGGTCAGCTCTGTCTGTTCGATTTGCAGTGCAAAATCAATCGTTTCATACGCCGCCTCATGGCAATATCTTCCAAACGTCGTATTGCGTCTGCGCTCTTCCGTCAGTTTTTTTACATCAATTTCCGAATATGCGACAGAAGGCTTCCCCCACTCCGCTTCCGCCAGCAGCACGCCATTTTCCGCGATCATGCTGTGCCCTGCATAAACGACGTCCTGCGTAGACTCTCCGCTTCCGGCGCCGGCATACAGGTAGCCGCACAAAAGCCTTGCCGACTGCCCTCTGACCAGATCTCTCCGGTAACTGCTTTTGCCAACTGCCGCGTCGCTGGCCGAAAGATTGACCAGAAGCGTCGCGCCGGAAAGCGCATGCAGGATGCCCGGCGGATTCGGCGCCCACAAATCTTCACAGATCTCAACGCCAATCACCAGCTCTTCCATTGTCTCACAGGCAAACAAAAGGCGGCTTCCCATCGAAATCCACTCTTCTCCTATCTCAACGCATACCGTTTCTTCCATCCCCTGCGTAAAATGGCGCAATTCATAAAATTCATTGTAATTTGGCAGATGCGTCTTTGGCACAAGGCCAAGAATTTCTCCATGGCTCACCGCCGCCGCCGCATTGTACAGCTTGCCTTTATAACAAATCGGAAGCCCCACAAACACGATGGCGTCGATCTCCTTTGTACACGATGCAATTTCAAGCAGTCCTTCTTTCGCCCGTTCCAGAAGCAATTCCTGCAAAAACAGATCGCCGCAGGAATAGCCTGTAATGCAAAGCTCCGGAAATACCATCACCTTTGCGCCGGCCGCGCCGCATTCTCTGATCTTTTCACAGATGCATGCCGTATTGTACCGGGTATCCGCCACTTTAAGATCCGGCGTTATCACCGCCGTTTTTACAAATCCGTCTTTCAACCTCTCATCTCCTTTTTGCAATCTCTTCCAGCTCTTCCGCGGCAAATTTGTAATCCGTATTGCAGAAATGGCAGTTCACTTCGATCCCGTCTCCGTCTGCAAGCATCTCTTCCAGATCCTTTCTGCCAAGCGTCGCCAGCGACCGGGAAATTTTTTCTTTGGAGCAGCCGCAGAAAAACCGGGCGGGAATCGTATCCGTCACTTCAAACGGAATATCGCCCAACACTTCTTTTAACAGAGCGTCCGGCGTATCGCCTTGCTGCAAAAGCTCCGTTATGCTGCTTAAGCCCGCTATCCTTTTTTCCAGCTTCGCGATCGTCTCCTCATCGGTATGCGGCATCAGCTGAAGGATAAATCCGCCCGCCCGCTTTACCGTATTGTCCTTCTCCATCAATACGCCAAGCCCAACGGAAGAGGGCGTCTGCTCGGAAGATGCGAAATAATACGTCAGGTCGTCCGCAATCTCTCCCGTTTGCAATGCAATCTGTCCCACATAAGGCTCTTTCATCCCCAGATCCTTGATGACGCTCATCACGCCCATGCCAAGCGCGCCGCCCACGTCCAGCTTGCCCTTTGCATTGGGCGGCAGCATCACATCCGCTACTGTGGGATAGCCTTTGACGCTTCCTCTGGCGTCCGCCGTAACCGTCAATCCCTTTGCCGGACCGCTGCCCTGTATCTGTATGGTCAGAAGATCCTTTTCCCCCTTCATCATTACGCCCATCATAGCGGCCCCGGCCAGAAGCCTTCCAAGCGCCGCCGTCATGACCGGGCTTGTATTGTGCCGTTTCCTGGCTGTTTCCACCAGTTCTCTCGCTGTAATGGCAAACGCGCGAATCTGGCCGTTTGCCGCCGTAGCCCTCACTATATAATCTGACATTGTCATACCCCTTTCCTCTTTGTGCATTCCCGCGCGATCACTAAAACGCGTTCGCTCTCCCGTTTCGGCTCCTCCTTTGCATATGCCTCCAGACAGGCGATCCATTCCAGCCCGGCGCGCTCTATCAGCTTTCGCACCACCGCAATCTCATATCCCCGCTGCATATGCGTCTCCTCGTATTTTCGATATCGGCCGTCCTCCTCTCTGACAAACAGCGTCAGATCGTACGCATTGATCTGCGTCTCTTCCTCATAGTAATTTTCCCAGATAAAGCTGCCTTCCTCCCGGTTTTCACAGATTGCGCGCTCCCCCAGAATCTCCCTGTACTTATATAGCGTGTTCAAATCAAACAGAAACATACCGCCCGGGTCCAGATACATGTTGACAAGAGAAAAAACAGACTGTAATTCCGTTTCCGTCAGCATGTAATTCAGCGCATCACAGACGCATACGACTGCTCTTACCGTCCCATAAAGCTCAAATTCCCGCATGTCCTGATGCAAATACAAAATGCCGGAATCCTCCGATTCCCGCTCTTTTGCAACGCCAAGCATCTCCTCCGATGCGTCTATGCCAATCATGTCATATCCCGCCCGCGCCAAAAGCCGCGTCATCTTTCCCGTTCCGCAGCCCAGATCCAAAACCAGACCATCCAAAACGCCATATTCTCTTAATATACGAATCAGTTCTCTGCTCCAGCTTTCATACGGCACATTGTCCATAAATAAATCATAGACCTCCGCCAGTCCCCCATACGCATCCATCGCCGCATGCCATCTCCCTTCTCTGTAAAAAATGCTGCTGGTTATTTTTGCACTGTTTTCTCTAATTTTTTGTATGCCGCTTCTTTCCTCTTCCATAATTTCTATCGTTTAAATTCTTCCGGCGTTCCTTCTGCCGGAATCAAATCTCATCTGTCTTTCATCTCCTGTAATCCTTTATCATATATAACTGACAATGCCAATAGCGCTGTCGCTCCTACCCTTTCTTTTGGCGGACGCTTCCTCGTCTGTTTTCATTTTTCTACGATGCACCTTGCATATTTCTCCCCGCTCCCTTATACTGAATGCAAAGAAAGCGCCCGGCCTGTCCCATCATTTACGCCGGAGCGCACAGGAAACTACCATACAGGAGATGCGTCATGCAGGAAAACTACGAACATTATATCTCAAGAACCATAAAAAAGCTATACCGAAAGCGACTGGCCGCCCCTGTGCTTTATCTGATTTTTACCGCCATCCTCTTTGGAACGCTCCCCATTTCTTCCGTGCTGTTTCCTTCCAGTCTGAAACGGCTTTCCGATCTGGACAGCTTCTTTCATAAAAATGACCGTTTTGTATCCGTCTCTCTGGAAAACTTACATTTTACCGGATATACGCGCACACGCTTTCATCGCACCTCCGGTTATTTTTATTATGCGTACAACCCAGACCAAAACGAATGCTGTATCGTGCTGTTGTCTCCCTCCACCTGCGAAGAGGGGCTTCCAAACATCGAACAGACCAGCGTCTACGCCAAAATACTGCCGTCCGACGCCAGTTACGAGACGCTTCTTTCCAATCTTTCCAAAGATCTGGACTGGACGGATGCGGGCATCCGCTCCAAAGTGAGCGCCTGTTATCTGAGCGAGCCGGATTTCCATTATTATTCGGGTATGTTTTTATTCGTGCTGCTGTCCTTTGGCGCCGCATTTGCAGCGCTGTCCATCTTTCTGTTTCTGCTGTATATGGCCAAACCGCACGTCTCGCCGCCCTGTCAGAAGCTGCGCTATTTTGGAAACCCGAAAAACATGCTTGCGCTTGCCGAAGAAGAGCTTGCGACATTGCCGCAGCTCGCCACAGAAGACATGTTCATTACGGAGCATTTTTTCATTGAAACTTCCCGATACGGCGTCGCGCTTATCCCCATACAGGAAATCGTGTGGATTTACAAGCATTCCACGCTGCAAAAGCTGTTCTGGTATCATTTCAGCATTTCGTATACCCTGCATATTGTAGCCAACCGGCATGTCTGCATCCGGTGTCCGAAAAATATGAAATCCGACATCGACGGCATTATCGATTATCTTTCGGAGGCCAATCACGATATCCTCGTAGGATTCAGCGAAGAAAACCGCCGTTTGGTCCACGGGAAATAACCTCCACAGCAGTTTTCTATGAAACAAAAACCGGAGCGGCGCGCTCCGGTTTTTCATTTAAAACAATTCTTTGATCTTCTGCCACAACGTCTGTAAAATCTCTCGAATCTTGGCCCAGAAGCCGCCGTCCGCATTGGCAATTTTATCATAAATCGACTGTGCGGCGTTCATAAGCTTATCCAGATCCAGATCCAGCTCGCTGATTTTCTGCATCAGGCCGACAATCTCGCCTTTCTCCTCCTCTGTTAAGGTAAGGCCAAATTTCTCGCATCCCTCTTCAATCGCCTCGCGAATTTCAGACGCATCGGACATATCGTGTTTTACGACTGCCTGTTTGACGTATGCGATCATGCCTTCAATCTCGTCCGCATCTCCGCCGGACGCTTCCAGCTCTCCCGTCACGACAAGCTCATGCAACGCGGCGTCGATGCATTCTTCATCGATCTCCTCTCCCGTCATCTCTTTATAGGCCTTGAAAATGCCTACCAGAGCGGCGGTTCCCGAAATCGGAAACGGTCCTGCCACAATAATGTCCGCATCCTGAATGCCGGCCGTTGCAAGCGCATTCTTATACATCCCCACGGTACAGTAAGAGATGTTATTCGTCGAAATGTTGATCCCGCTTCCGCTTTCGCGCTCGACAATGACAATGGAAGAAAGCGACTTGGAACCAATCTTTCCGCTGTCAATATAAGCGTCCAGATATCTGTGCTCTTCCGCGTTATTGACATATACTACGTTGTAATCCGAAAGCTTTCCCTCGTCAATTCCCATCAGGGAAAGCACGGTAGACTTCTGCTCCGGCGACAGATTTTCACCAAGCGCAAGATACGCCTTGTCGTTCTTTTTGATTTCCACTTCATCGTCGTTCTTGTCTTTCTCCACAAGAATCTGTCCCGACACGTCTTCCTGTTCGGTCGATGATGTGTCGCCAGGCAGCTCTTTTGGCCCCGTATGTTCCGTTCTCTCCGGCTCCTGCCCGTTTGCGCCCTCTCCTTTTGACGGCCCGGATTCCGGTTCCTGCACCGGCTGCTCGTTCGGAACGGTCTCATCTTTGGCCGGCCCCGGATCTTTTGGCGCGTCCGTCTTCTCATCGCCGGCGGCGCCTGGATTCTGAGACGGCGTATCGACAGACGGCGTATCTCCCTCTGTCTTCCCTTCGGATTCTTCCGGCGCGTCTTCATCAACCGACCCATTTCCTGCATTTCCCTGCGCCGACGCCTCCACCGGATCCTCTGCGAAGGACGCGGCCACATTGACCACCGAACCAAACAGCAGCATACACGCAAGCAGCATGCCTGTCAGCCGCATATATGTTTTCTTCATCTGAATAACCTCCTGTCTTCGCGCTGCAAATTCTTTTCGGAAGCGCTTTCCCCATTCTTGCACAATCTTTCAGCTTTGTCAAAGAAATCGGGAAAACTTAAGAGATATTTCATATTTACGCAATATTCTTAATGATTTCACACAGCCATGTAGCAATGTCTTCATAAACATCTCTGCGATTTCTTTCATTTAACACTTCATGCCTGTCCCCTTTGTAAAGCTTTAACGTCAAATCCAAAAGCCCGGCCGCCTGATACCTGCGGTATGCGCGCTTGACGCCCTCTCCCAGATCGCCGACCGGGTCTTTATCGCCGGATACAAAAAACAACGGCAGATCTTTTTCAATTTGTTCCATATACTTCTTCTGATTGTCATAATATACCGTTTCCATCAGGCCGTAATAACCATTTACGGTAAAATCAAAACGACATTTGGGATCCCTGTAATACGCCTTTGCAAGTTTTAGATCTCCTGTCAGCCAGTTCTTTTCCAGTACCGTTCCCGTCGTATCGTACCTTCGATACGGTCCCAGAAACGAAAGCTTTTTCACCAGCGGGCTTTTATAATGCCAGCCGAATACCTTTCCCAGAAACGCGCAGAGGCGCATACCCGCCTTCATCGTCATATCCGGCATGCTGCCCGTGCCCACGATAACCGCTCCGGCCAGCCCTTTCGCATAATGCGTGATGTATCTGCGCAGCAGATAAGAGCCCATGCTGTGTCCCAGCATAAAATAAGGAACGCCCCTGTTTTGCCTCTGCATGATCGTCCGAAGCCTGTGCATATCCCGGATTAAAACGCTTCCCGGATGGCGTTCCGCAAAAAATCCGTATTCCGCAGGAGACGTTACCGATTCTCCATGCCCAAGATGATCGTGCCCAACGACAAGAAAGCCCCTTCCCACAAGAAATTCGGCAAATTCCCGATATCGCCCGATATACTCATGCATGCCGTGCGCAATCTGTAACACGGCGACCGGAGGCGCATCGTTTCCCCTCCATGCCACTGCGTGAATGTTCGTCTTTTTGTCTGCGGATAAAAAAGAAAATGATTCCTGTATCATGACAAACTCCTTTAACAATAATGCGAGATCACAAACTGTATCTCTTCCCTGCCCATATAGCGGTTGCATTCCGGATAATAGACTACTGATATTGTATCCTTTTTTTCCAGAAAATTCACAAATTCCTCCGTATTTCCAAAATATACCGCCGGATAAAGCGCGCCGGCCGCATCCGCAAGCGTCAGTTTTAACACATTTCCGCTTCTTCCGACCACGCGTTTCTTTCGGACGCGCAGATTCTTATCTGCAAAGACCGGCCGGTGATTGCCTTTTCCAAACGGCTCCAACCTGTCCAGCTCTTTTACAAGCGGCATTGTGACATAGGAAAGCGGCATCGGCACATCGATATGTACGCGCGGAACAAAATCCTCCTCCGTCAGCGATGCATTCTGATTGATCCGTTCGGCAAATAACGCCACATGCTCCTCCGGAAGCGAAAGCCCCGCCGCCATCGGATGGCCGCCAAACCGGGTATACAGCTCCTGACACCGGCACATCTCTTCATACATGGAATACGCCTCGATCGAACGCCCGGACCCTTTGACGCCGTCCTCCGATCTCGTCAGCACAAATACAGGATGGTTATATTGCTCCCGAATCCTTCCGGCAACGATTCCGGCAAGGCTTTCATGCAGGTTTGGCAGATAAACGACCATCACGCTCTGCCGGTCTAACCGCTCTTTTTCGATCTGTGCAAGCGCCGCTTGCAGCCCCTCCGTCGTCATCCGTTTGCGCTCCTCGTTCAGATCAGATAGCTCCGCCGCAAGAATCGTCGCTTCCGTTTCCTCTTCCGCCAGCAAAAGCTTTAACGCGCGAATCGCCGTATCCAGCCTTCCTCCGGCATTGATGCACGGCCCCAGCACAAAGCCCAGATGGTATGCGCTCAGACGGTCCGGCTCCACGCCCTTTTGCTGCATCAGAGCGCGCAGCCCCAGATTTTTCGTACGGCGCATCCGCTTCAGCCCATATGTAACAATAATTCGATTTTCATCCGTTAAATCCATAACGTCGCCAACCGTGGCAAACGCCGCGTTTTCCAGAAATTCCATCGCCTCTTCCGTAGAAATCCCACACGCCTCATACAATGCCTGTACCACTTTATACGCCACGACTGCGCCGCAGATTTCAGAGCATGGGTAGGCGCAGTCCTCCTGTTTGGGATTGACGATTGCGTCAGCGCGGCTTCTTAAATGCACGCGAACGCCATCTTCCTCCCGATAAGGAATGTCATGATGATCCGTCACCAGCACGGAAAGGCCAAGCTCTTTGGCATAAGCAATCGCATCGATCGCCGCAATGCCGTTGTCACAGGTGAGAATCGTATCGGCCCCGTCTGCTTTCGCCTGTGCAATCAAATTTTCATTGATGCCATAGCCGTCTTTCATGCGATCGGGAATGGCGGCCGTGACGCGCCCGCCGGCCCGCCGGATGCCTTTTAACAAAATATACGTCGCCTGTACGCCGTCGATATCATAATCGCCGATAATGCGAATCTGCTTTCCTTCCTGTATGTTTTCCTTCAGGATGTTCACCAAAAGATCCATATCCTTCATCTGATGCGGCGAATGCAAATCCGCAAGATCCGGCTTTAAATATTTTGCAATGTCTTCCTCCTCTATCACGTCCCGATTTCTCAAAATGCGCGCCGTCACGGGATCAATGCCGTATTTTTCTGCAATCGCCCCAAAATCAGCGCGTTTGGCCATTACAAACCATTTTTCTTTTTGCATAATTCTCGTATCCTTATCTGATGCCGTCCCGTATAAAACGGGATGCTGTTTTTTGCATCATAGCATAAAAAAGGCGTCATTTCAAATTTTTTCCTGTCACATAAAAATCGGCAAATCCGGACAAACCGGATTTGCCAAAACGCCATGCTGCGTCAGTACAGCTCCGCAATCCGACTGACGCCCACATAAATTTCCGAAATCTTATACCAGGTTGGGTAATCCACCACGCCCGTCACCGGAAGCCCGAATACCGACTGAAATACCTCGACGGCCTCTTCCGTTGCCGGTCCGTAAATCCCATCTGCCGCAATCACGGGAATCGCAGGATAGGCTCTGGAAATCCGGGCAAGCTGCGCCTGCATCTGCCTGACTTTCTCCCCTCTGGAGCCGACCGAAAGGTCCTGCCCAGGCCAGGACGCCGGGATGCCCGCGATTTCATCCGCTTCGTTGACATACATATTGCTGCCATAATAATAGCGAAGAATTTCAATAAAGCTGTATCCTCTGTCGCCCAGATCTTTTGAACCCCACTGGCTCATCCAGTTGGGACAGCTCACCCGCTGCCCATCGCAATACTGCGTTAAAATCGGCTGCTTTACATTGGGCCTTGACAGATAGCTGTCAAATATCTCGTCTACGATTCTGGAAATATTGGAAAAAATATTTCTGCCGTAAATCCACTTATGGTCAAACGCCGTAGACGACGTAATCGTAAAGTCATAGCCTTTGTTCCGATACCACTCCGTATATACGCGGTTTAACGTAAACGACATAATCGCGAGAATATTTGCCCGCAGCGTCGCATCCGGCCAGGTCGCGTAAATTTCACTGGAAGCTACATTTTTGACGTAATCTTTATACGTCACATAATAATCCCGCGCCGTACTGTCGGTCGGCACGCCGTCATGCACGACGACATACTCCGGAACGACCACGCGGCTTAAAACGATCTCTCCGCTTTCCTCAAGCGGCTTGATTTCGTCTTCCGGAATTTTCGGCGGAAAATTTCCAAACAGCGTATTTGCCGGAATGACGATGTTATTCACCGGATTAATATCCGCCTCCTCCGGCACAAGGCGCACCCGCTGCACGGCCGTTTCCCCGGGAAGCACCTGAATGCCGGAAACATTGACCGGAATATACCCCTTTGCCGTAACCTGAATCGTATATTCCGCGTAGGGCTGCTGCTCGGAAGGCTCCATGCTGTACGCAAGCGGCGGCGTCCGCAAATCGACCCGTTCCGTCTGACCGGATGAGTTGGTCGAAAGCTCCTCAATCGTGCTGTCCGGCTCTCCCGTATAGGAAATCGCCACCTGTGCGTCTTCCACGGGAAGCCTGCCGGACGGCGTCTCCACATTGACCTGCAGACCGCCTTCTTCTGTTGTATCATTCTGCAGATATCTGATATTTTGTCTGGACATAAAGATTCCTTCTTATGCTTCTTGCTCACAGTATATGCAGCCATTGCCATTTTGGTGCGCCACGCGGCCGATTTTATTCTCCGTCTGCATTCGTCCAGAATAAAATGGCATCTCTTAACAGCACAGCGCATCCATCGACTTCCCGATCATAATAAGACAAAAACCGTTCATCCAGAACATACGCTTCCGCAAGTCCTCTGTGCGCGTTTTCGCTGTATGCGCTCCAGGTCATGCAAAGCCACGCCCTGTGCATTTTAACAATCTCCTTCGCCGCCTCTTCCTCCGGCCGCATGCCGCGCCGCACGCCTTCCTCAAGCCGCACGCAAATCTCTTCTTCCAGCTTCCGAAACCGCTCCCATTCCTCCTCTGACATGGCAAGCATCTTCTGGTTGCTGGCGTCAATTTCCGCATCTCCAAATCGTTTTCGCGCTTCGTCCCCGTACTGCGCCTCCTTCTCTTCTACCGTCCGTTGTTTGAACGCTTCAAATCTTTCCCTGTCTCGCATGCTTTCCTCCCCTTTCCAATCCGCAATTGTCTTTTCTACCGTCCGAATCAAAGCTTCCATGCGCGCTTTCCGTTCAAAAAGCTCTTTCAAATGCTCCTCAAGCGCCGCCATTGCGTCAAACACGCTCTGTCAGACAATGCTTTGAATGCGTTTGAGAGGAAATCCTCTTTCCCGGTAAAATAAAATCTGCTGCAACAAAACAAGCTCCTTCTCACCATAAAAGCGATACCCCGCTTCGTTTACATGCTCCGGCTTTAAAAGCCCGATTTCATCATAGTAACGCAGCGTGCGCGCGCTTATGCCCGCCAATTGCGACAGCTCCCGTATGCCGTAGGCCATCCGGCATCCCTCCTTCCATACGCAGTATACTGCTTTCCGCAACGTCAAAGTCAAGCGAATAAAAACGCTTTATTTTTTGAATTTTCTGTAGATTATCAATGCTTTTTCACTTATTATCAATACTTATCTGTATTTTTCTGTTTTTATATTGACAAAATCCCGCTTTTCAGATACAATAAACCTATCAAATCAAACAGACGAAATTTCAAGAAGAAATTTCAGAAATGGAGGTACAGTCCAACGAAAACGTAATGTAACGCCTCAAAAAGTCCTTTTCAAAGGCATTCCTTCCAGAAAACAGATGTGTGAAATGTTTTGAAAAACAAGTTGCGGATCTGGTAATGGAACATCAAAAACAGGAGGTATCTTCCAATGAACAGCATACGATAAAAGCGGCGTCAGTTCTGTAAATCCTGACGCCGCTTTTTATGCTCTTTCTATGCGTTCAGACATCCATTTGCCCAAACGCGGCTTCAAATGCTTCAAAATTCTGATTGCTTCCTTTTGGAATTGCAAAAACCACCTGATCAAAGCATGCATGGGAAGCAGAGAGGCATTCTGAAAAAATGGCCGCCGCTTCTTCTGCCTCCTGCCCAAACACCCCGCATCCAAACGCGCCTAAAATCAGCAGCTCTACCTGATTTTCTTTTGCGATATCCAGCACAAACCGGATTCTCGACCGCAATGCCTTTGTATTTTCCTGCTCTGAAACATA
>CANSKO010000022.1 GCA_947647505.1 uncultured Roseburia sp.
TTAACGCTTGCTGAACTGCGGAGCGCGACGAGCCGCTTTGAGACCGTACTTCTTTCTTTCCTTCATTCGCGGATCACGCGTTAAGAAGCCTCTGGATTTGAGGATCGGACGGTAATCAGAATCCGCTTCCAGTAATGCTCTTGCAATGCCGTGGCGAATTGCGCCTGCCTGACCTGTGTATCCGCCGCCTTTTACATTTACCAGCACATCGAATTTATCGGCAGTTTCCGTTGCCACTAACGGCTGGCGTACGATCACTTTTAATGTTTCCAGTCCAAGATATTCGTCAATATCTCTTTTATTAATTGTAATTTTACCCGTTCCCGGCATTAAATAGACTCTGGCAACAGATGATTTTCTTCTTCCGGTTCCGTAATATCTTGCATTTGCCACTGTAATTTACCTCCTTACCGATTAAAACGTCAAAGCTTCTGGCTTCTGAGCTGCATGCCTGTGTTCCGGGCCTGCATATACGTACAGTTTCTTAAACATCTGCCTTCCCAGGCGTCCTTTTGGGAGCATTCCCTTAACCGCAAGCTTAACGACGCGTTCCGGATGCTTTGCCAGCATTTCTTTTAATGTGGTTTCTTTCATGCCGCCCACATACTCGGAGTGATGATAATAGATTTTCTGATTGAGTTTTTTGCCGGTTACTTTTATTTTTTCGGCGTTGATTACGATTACGTAGTCGCCGGTATCTACATGCGGCGTAAAAATGGGCTTGTTTTTGCCTCTTAAAACTTTGGCAATTTCGGATGTCATGCGTCCTAACGTCATTCCGTCAGCGTCCACTACATACCATTTTCGCTCAATTGTAGCAGGACCTGCTATAAATGTATTCATGGGTTTACCTCCTGAAAAATCAATACTTTTGCAGTTTGCATTGGCAGACGGAATCCCGTATGTCCGGACGTTATTCTCGAAAGCCATTTATCTATAGAATCTATGACGGCCGGGGCTTTGGCCCTCATATCTATACAGTTTACAGACTTAATCAGTATAGTACAGATCTTCCCCGCATGTCAAGAATTTTATGGCAGGAAAATGCAAAATTAAAATGGATTTTCAGAACAGCGTGGAAACGGAAAGAAAAAAGCTGACGGATGCGAGAACGATTTCGCAATGCGTCAGCCCTTTCTTCAGTTGGCATAGATTCCTCCCGTCAGTTCAGCATTCCGGAAACGGGCCGCATATGCGGCGGCGGTTATGACTTCTTTTTTCTTCCAAAAGTAGAAAATGTCCGTCCCGTTTCAATATAGAGAGAACGCTTGTCCTCTGGAATTCCACGGAAAATATTAATGAGATGGCGTTCCTCGGCGTTATAGGGAGTTGCAAGAGGTTCCCGCAGCGTCGTTATGCCATAAATATAGTCCGTTGTTGTATTAAAATAGGAAGCGAGCCGGATGACGGTTTTGGCATCCGGCTGTCTGCGATTCTGCACATAGCCGTTTAATGTCGTCGTAGATATATTCAGAAACTCTGCCAACTGCTTTTGCGTAATGCCGTCCTGTTCCAGCAGATTACGTATTTGAGCGCCAATGTCCACATTATATCCCTCCCTTTTAATTGAGAGATATTTTAAAATAAAAATGCAGACAAATGCATGAAAATAAGCAAATCGCAAAGCATTGGCAGTCATTATAATGATAATACGCATAACGCGAACAGAATGTCTATAGAAGGACAAAAAATCGTGCGCCGCCGCCCGGCGTATCTGCAACCATAATTTTTCCTCCATGTTCTTCTGTAATTTCTTTTGCAATGCTGAGCCCAAGACCAAAATGGTTTTTGGCGGAGCGCGATTTGTCGCTGCGGTAGAAACGATCAAAAATAAAAGGCTTGTCTTGATCGGCAATCCCAACGCCATCGTCTTCCACCATAATCCGGAACAGAGATTTGGCGTAAGATAGAGACAGACGGATATGACCGCCTGGTCTGCCATAGCTGATTGCATTGGAAATGAGGATGCCAAGAACCTGCTGTATCCGCTCTCTGTCGCAATTGCAGAGGGGAGCCGCATCGTCGGGAAGCTCTGTTTTTATGGAAATTTCGTGCTCTTTGGCCAGCGGTTCAAAGGATTCGCAGACATTGAGTAAAAGGGTGTCGAGTTCTGTCGGCGCGATGTTTAAATGGAAGCGTCCCGTATCTGAGCGATTCAACAGCAAAAGATCGTCAGCCAGCGTGGAAAGGCGGATGGATTCGTCTTCAATAATTCTGAAAAAATGCGCTTTTTTTGCGGAATCCGCGGTTTTGGCGGCAGATATGGCAGAAACGATGACGGCGATTGGCGTTCGCAGTTCATGAGAAGCGGCAGCGACAAAATTCGTCTGCTTCTCTCTTGCTTCGACAATTGGCGTCAGCAGCTTTCCGGTAAAATACCAGGAAAAAATAAGCAGAAGGAAGATTCCGGCCATATTAAGCAGAAGAAAGAGCAATCTCTGTTTTTGCATTCGAAGCAGAAATGATCTGACAGGGAAAAGGACAATGCCCGTCAGGATGCTCTGATTTTTTCGCATATTCAGTATGGAAGCATGATAGGAGTCGTTTTCTGCGGACAGAAATGAAAATTCCTGATGCGCGGCAGAGTAGAACGAGCCGCTTTCCAGATGCGGATACGCATTTTTAGCATATGCTTTTGCTTCATTTGTCAGGGCCAGATCCTGCGCGGAGAGAACTTTTCGGGTGTAGGCAATCGGAAGGCCGTTGTCATACAGCGCGAGGATCAGATCCTGATTTGCGGAAGTTTTGACAAGCCACTCCCAGGTCAGCGTATCTTGCTGCTCCAGGCTGGAAATCAGAGAATTTACCCGCGATGAAAATGTAAGAAAATGGTTTTCCTTCATTTCCCGTTCCGACATATATAAATAGCTGATGGACATGGCGATTAAAATGGCGCCGGAAACGCAGGTAAAAAGCAACGTCAGGCGCCTGTGCAGTTTTTTATACATGAGACGAATCCTCCAAATGGTAGCCGATGCCGCGGACTGTTTTAATGGAAACGCAGACGCTGACGGATTTCAGGCGTCGGCGGATAAAATGCATATAGTTGTCGAGGTTGCCGTCTTCTACGTCGGCATAAAGCCCCCATACTTTGGAGAGCAGCGTGGCGCGCGGAAGCGTCTGCGAGGGATTTTGCAGAAAAACGTTTAAGAGCGCGCCTTCTTTTTTGGAAAGCGTGCAGGCTCCCTTCGGGCCCTTGAGATGGTTGGTGAAGGGATGGTACGTAATATCGCCAAAAGAGAGGTCGTCTGCTTCCTGCCAGTTTCTGGGTCTGCGGCAAATGCTTCGGATGCGGGCTAAAAGCTCTTCAAATGCAAATGGTTTGACAAGGTAATCGTCTGCGCCGGCGTCCAGTCCGGTGATTTTATCATCCAGTTCTCCAAGCGCGGTTAAAAGGATGACCGGCGTTTCGTTGCCGGATGACCGGATTTTTTTCAGAAGAGAAACACCGTCGATGAAAGGGAGCAGCCGGTCTAACAGGATCAGGTCATGAATGTTTTCTTCTATATAATAAAGGGCGTCTTCTCCATTTTCGCAGGCGTCTACGGCAAATCCGGCCTGATTCAGCTGGAACGAAAGGGTTTCGGAAAGGTTTTTGTCATCTTCTACAAGCAGTATTCGCATAGTCTGGAACTCCTTTTTTATAGAATATACCTATTTTAACACGGAAAACTTTAAATAACCTCTAAAATTTTAGAGATAAATTAAAGATTCGTCTGTTATGTTGATAGACAAAAGAACATAAGGAGGCATATGTATGAAACGATGGAATGCAATACGAAAACTGCCGCTGCTTCTGGCGGGAATTTTGCTGCTTGGAGCGACTGGCTGCGGCAGCGATGAAAAGGAAGGCGCCGCAATCGGAGGGGAAAAAACCGCTTCTTCCGAAGAGGAAGGAAAGCATGCGGCGGAGGTTGCAAAGGGGCGTTATGTGGAAACGCAGAAAACGACGCCGGACGGCTTAAAGACAATCGAGGAAATGGTGCGCTTGTCCGATGGAAGCGTCGCTTTGCTTAATCCGGATAAAGGAAGTCTGCTGGTGTCCAAAGACGACGGGGACAGCTGGGAGGAAAAAGAGCTGCCGGCGCTTGCCGAAAAGACGGGGAAAGAAACAATCGAAATTACCAGCCGTATCGTCGCGCCGGATGGGGCCGTGTTTTTTTCTTATGTGGACTGGGAAGAAACGGCGGAAAATGGCGTAAATGAACGATATGTTTACATCGACAGGGATGGAAAGGCTTCAGAGCTTACGCTGACGGAGCCGGCCGGGGACAGGTTTTATCTTTCCTGGGCGACGTTTACCGGAGAGCGGACGCTGGCGGCGTTGATGAATGGCGGGTATGCGTACACGATCAATCTGGACGACGGGATGATGCATAAAATCAGTGAGAGCCAGGATGAATACAATACGGTTTTTCTGGCGGGAGATTATCTTCTGACAAAAAACTGGATGTATCAGATCTCTGCGCAAAGCACATTGGAGGATGCGACGCTTTGCGGCTTTATCGAGCAGGAAAGTCCGATGTATCGGGAGGTTGCGTTTTGCTTTAACAGCGAAGAGAATACGATGTATTCCGCTTCGAAAAGCGGCCTCTACAGCCACATTATGGGCGGCGGCACAATGGAAAAAATGCTGGATGGAGGACTGTGCAGTCTGGGAGATCCGACGAAACAGGCGGCGAGCATTTTACAGAATGCGGACGGGAGCTTTTTGATTGGGTATGACGACGGGGAAATTGATTTGTATGCATATGATGCGGAAGCTCCTGCCGTTCCGACGCAGCAGATCAGCATTTTTTCGCTGGAGCAGAATATGACGGTCAGCCGGGCGGTCAGTATTTTCAGAAAAAGCCATCCCGATGTTTATGTAAAGCAGGAAATTGGCCTTTCCGGCGATTACGGCGTAACGAGGGAGGATGCCATTCGAAATTTGAATACAAGGATTCTGGCCGGGGAGGGGCCTGATATTTTGCTTTTGGACGGCATGCCGCTCGATTCCTATATTGGAAAAAACATTCTTTTGGATTTGCGGGAAACAGTGGAGAGTCTGGAAAAAGAAAACGCTTATTTTTCCAGTGTTCTGCGGTCCTATGAAACAGAAGATGGCCTGTTTGCGATTCCGCTTCGCTGTCGTGTTCCGGTGATTGTCGGGGAAAGCGACGTAATGGGCGGCGTTTCGGATATTGCGTCTCTTGCCGCGGCGGTAAAGGCTGCAAAAGAAAAAGCTCCGTCTTCGACAACGGTTCTGGGAACGTATACGCCGGAGGAGCTGCTGCAAAAGCTGTATATGATGCTGTCCTCCTCTTCGTTTGTAAAAGACGGAGCGGCAGATTCGGATGCGTTGCAGACATTTTTGACGCAGGCAAAAGAAATTTATGAAGAGGAGCAGAAAAACATTACGCCAAAGATTTTGCAGAACCATGCCAACAGCATCCAGTGGAAGCAGGAAAACGGAATGCTGGAGGAAGAAGGGAATTTTCCGGTGGATCCAGGAATTGTCTCAGACATACTGGGCGCGGAAGCGGAGATGGCGCTTGGGACGATAAGCAGCGTGGAGGATCTGGAATATACGGTTGGCCTGCTGGAGCATGAGAGCATGGAGAAGCCATCGTATGATCTGGCGTCCGGGGATTTTGTTTTTGTGCCAAAAGGAATCTGCGGCGTAAATGCGCAATCAAAAGAAATGGATCTTTCGCTGGAATTTTTAAAAGAACTGTTTGGCGGTGAGGCGCAGAAAGCAGACCTTTCCGACGGCCTTCCGGTCAATGAGGACGCGTTTGAACTGTTTTTTGAAAATCCAAATCCGGAGGATACGTCCGTTATGGGATTCAGCGCTTCGGTTGCAGGCGATGACGGAGCAGAGGAATCGAGCATACATTTTGAAGTAAGCTGGCCGGAACAGGATGCTGTGGATGCGTTAAAGGAAAAGGTAAAACGGCTTTCTACGCCGGGATTATCGGATGACGTAATCAAAAATGCAATTTTAGAAAGCGGGGCGAAAGTCCTTTCCGGAGATCTTTCGGTGGAGGAAGGATGTGGTGAAATTGTCCAGAAGGTGGACCTGTATCTGGCGGAGTAAGATTTGGTTTTTGCTGCCGGGGCTGGTGGGAGTAACGGTATTTGCACTGCTTCCGTTTGCGGATATGGCAATCCGTTCGTTTTCAAACGGAATTGGAAATTATCGGACGGTGTCTGGCAACGGGGCGTTTCAACTGGCGGTGTGCAATACGCTGCGGTTTGCGGGCATTGGGATCCCGATTCTTCTGGTTTTCTCATTTTTTGTTGCGCTTGGGATTTATAAAAGCAAATGGATGCGATTTTTAAAATCCATCTATTTGCTGCCTATGGCGGTTCCGACGGCCGTGCTTGTGCTGATCTGGAAAGCGTTTTTTCACAAAGCGGGACTGTTTAATCAGCTTCTTGCAGTATTTGGAATACGGGAGATTGACTGGCTGGGAAGCGAGGCGGCATTCTGGACGCTGATTATCAGCTATATCTGGAAAAATCTGGGCTATACGGTCGTGCTCTGGATTGCGGGGATGATGTCGGTTCCGGAAAGCCTTGCGGAAGCGGCGAGAGTGGACGGCGCGACGGAGCGGCAGTGCGTGCGTTATGTTGTGCTGCCGCAGCTAAAGCCGGTGTTTTATACGATTACGATGCTGTCGTTTTTGAATTCGTTTAAAGTGTTTCGGGAAGCGTATCTGGTGGCGGGGGCTTATCCGCAAAAGAGCATGTACCTTTTGCAGCATCTGTTTCAGAACTGGTTTACGAATTTAGAGATTGACAAGATGGCGGCGGCGGGCGTGTTGCTGGCGGTGTTTTTTGTCGGCTGTTCGCTGGCGTTGCAGAGACTGTGGGGAGGGATGAACTGAGCGGACATCGCGCGACTGAGCTCGGAATGCGCGGAGGAGTGGTGGGTTGCCGGAAGGGTATGGCTGCTGTTTGGAGGAGTGGGCGTTTTGCATTTGGGACAGGACTGTGTCTGGTGATACAGGCGGGGCGGAGGGATTATATTTAGAGCGTGTGGAATGGGATGAAGCAGTGTTTTTTTGTTTGGAAGGAGGGATGACGGATGCGAATGAAGGTGTTTCGCGGGATGTTGTTTTTGATTGGAATTGTGATCTGTCTTCCTGTGCTGGCGTTGGCGCTTGGGGCGTTAAAGAGCGAAAGAGAGCTTTCGGATGCGCTGGGAGCGGTGATTGGCGCGTCGGGCGGGAAGGTGAGCTGGCATTTGCTTCCGTTTTATCCGACGGGGGAGCATTTTTGGGAGCTGCTTTTTTATACGCCGGAGTTTTTTACGGTGTTTTGGAATTCGGTGAAAATTGTGGGGTGTATATTGCTGGGGCAGATGCTTGTGGCGATTCCGGCGGCATGGGCGTTTGCGAAATTTTCCTTTCGGGGGCGGGGCGCGCTATATACGGTGTATGTGATTTTGATGCTGCTTCCGTTTAGCGTGATGCTGCTTCCGTCCTATCTGGCGCTGCATGGGATGCGTCTTTTGGATACACATCTTGCGGTGATTTTGCCGGCGGTGTTTTCTACGTTTCCGGTTTTTCTGATGTATCGGAGCTTTTGTGCGGTTCCAAAGGAATTGTATGAAGCGGCAAAGATAGATGGAGCCGGGGAATGGCAGATTTTTTTCCGGGTTGGGCTGCCGCTTGGGTCGCCGGGGATTTTATCGGCGCTTGTGCTTGGATTTTTGGAATATTGGAATATGGTGGAGCAGCCGCTTGCGTTTCTGCCTACGGCGTCGAAATGGCCGCTGTCTTTGTATTTGCCGGAGATTGATTTGCAGCGTGCGGGGATGGCGCTGGCAGCGTCGGTGATTACGCTGATTCCGGCGGTGTTTGTGTTTTTTATGGGACAGGATTACCTGGAACGGGGAATTGTGTCTTCGGGGATGAAGGAGTGAGGTGATAAGCGACCGACCGTTCTGCGCTTTTGGTCAGGGTTTGCGTCTGTGCCGGTGTGACGGGATTAAGAGCTTCTAAAACAGTCCCGTTTTATTGGGTGGAGGGCGGCGGAACCGCTTTTAACACGCCGTCCCTGGCGTGGTAAAAGCTTCCGCGGACGTCCTGTCCGCGGATTCCTGAGATGGTTTGGACTGTTTAAGAAGTTCAAAATCCCGTCACAATGGCACAGGAGCAAACCCTGTCCAAAAGCACAGAGCGGACTGCGTGCCTGGAAGGCGGAAATGAGGCGGCGCTGTATGAAATGATGGAGTTGACGTATTTTGGAGTATGGACGGGCGCCATTTATTTTGTATTTGTAGGATTCGGGGGATTTTTATGTTTGACGGAGGGGATGCGGGGAGATCGTGGAAGGGTTGCAGGAGAGGGAAAGCATGTATTTTGCCGGAATGCGTGAAAGGATAGATGGCAGGGGTTATTCTGGGAGTTAAAGGAGTTGTGGAAGCATGAAAAAACAAAAAATGCGCGCGGTTAGGTATTTTGGAATGTTTCTGTTGTTTATGCTGGTTTGCACGATTGTTTCGAGAGGAATTTATGCAAGCCAGATGCCGCGGATTCAGACGGGGACGGCGGAGCGGAAGGGGCTGACGCGTAAGATAGAAGCACAGGGCTTTGTGCTGACGAAGGAGGAGCTTCCGGTTGTAACGGAAGCGGGGCTTCTGGTGGAAAAGGTTGCTGTTGTAGAAGGGCAGAAGGTGGAGGAGGGCGAGCTGCTGTTTCAGATTTCATCGGAGGATCTGGAAGAGGCGGTTTATAAGGCGGACCTTGCGCTTGCGGCGGCGGAAGCTGCGCTTGCAGATTTGATTGCAGGTGGAAATACGGCGGTAAACCGGGCCAGTCAGGATTTGAAGGATGCGTCGGATGCCGCTTCCGGCGAGGTGAATCGGGCGAACGAAGCGTATCAGGCGGCGAAATCGGAGCGGGATGCGTTTCCCTCGGAGGAGCAGTATAAAAAAGACGCTTATAAAAAGGATGCGGAATATCAGAAGCTGTTGAAGGCCGCACAGAAGAAGGACGCTGCAAAAAAAGAAAAAGAGGCGTTTTCGGAGTATAAGAAAAGTCTGGACGCAGGGCTTTCGGAGCGTTATGCAAGTGAGAAAAAGGCGTTAGAGGATGCGGTTTTGGAGCGGGAACAGGCTCTTGGCGCGGCAAACGCGGAGAAAAACAGCGCATTGAAAGCGGCTAATCGGGCGCTGGAGGATGCAAAGCGGCAGACTTCGGGGGAAGGCTCCCGTTATGAACAGCAGAATCAGGTGCGTTTTTTGAAGGAAGGGAAGGAGCGTCTTCTGGCGTTAAAGCAGGCGGAAGGGAAGGTTTTAAGCAGTATTTGCGGGTATGTCAGCCGGATTTTTGTACATGCTGGGGAACGAACGACGGACGCTTCGGCGATTGTGATTAGCGACGCGTCCGGAGAAAAGCTGTTTCAGGCAGTTTTGCCAAAGGAAGAAAAAGGCTATCTTGTGCCGGGCGATACGATGAATCTGACATTTCCAGGCGGCGCGGCAGATATGTATGGGGTAAAAATAGATGCAGTTGGCGAGCTGGAAGATGGCTCCTGCCAGATTACGGCAGGAATAGCGCAGACAAAGGCCGAAATCGGAGCGACTGCGGCGATGGAAATTCAGAAGGAAATTGGCAGGTATTCCTGCTGCATTCCGCTTTCCGCGCTGCATTCGGTGGATGGAACGGATTTTGTGTATCTGGTGCAGGAGCAGCCGACCATACTTGGAATGGAGCTTACCGTGCGCAAATGCAAGGTGCGGGTGTTGGAAAAAGACGAATCGTATGCGGCGCTGGAGGAGGGAACGCTGACGGAGGAAGATATTTTTGTGGTGGAAGCAGATAAGGAAATCCGGGATCGCGCGCGGGTGCGGCTGGAAGAGTGAGGGGCGGCGCCAGAGGACGGGTTGAAAAATCTACAGGACGGGGGAGTTCGTTCTGTGGATTTTTTTATACTGCAAAAGGGGGGAAGGTTGTTTTTTCAAAATCTGGGGATATATAGCGTTTTTCTGTAAGATGGCATGGAAGCAAACTGCCGCATAAGGCGTTTGGAAAAGCGTGGGAGCGTCCCTGACGCATGTTTTGGCGGGTATGATAGACAGGGGGGTGTCTCTGGATTGCAGGAATGCAGGAGCTGGCGCTGCCTTCCATCCAGCATGGAGGCGTCCACGCAGACGCCGGACGGCCTGTCAAGCCCGAGCAGATAGTCGGAGGAGCAGCGGTACAGGGAGGCTAAGGCCATGAGGTTCTCCACGCCTGGCGTGCGCTCCCCGCTCTCATAATTGGAAATGACGGAAGCGGACGCGCCAATCGCCGCCGCGGCTTCCTTTTGTGAAAGATGCAGGTTTGCCCTTGCCTGTTCCAGGCGTTTGCCGAGACCGTTTACCATACGAAATACCTCCAGAGTTTGTTTTATTCATCATATAATGCATGGTTTTGCTGTGGGAGAAAATGAAAACGCTAAAAACATTGTAAAATGTGCTTTAAGGATATAAAATAAAAAGTAAGATAAAAAGGAGAAGGGGATGGGAGCTGTAAGCATGAAAAGACGGGGAAGAACACGCTCTAAGGCAATAAGAAAACAAACAGGAGGAAGATCAAGGAGGAATGATATGAGGAGAATGGTAGCGGCCCTGCTTACACTTTGCGTTACAGTGGCCACGGTAAGCGATCCTGCCGGGTTATATGACGTGAAAGCGGCAGAGGCGCGGGAGACAGATATAGAGGGAATGGACATTCCGGAAGCGGAAAGCAGTGATTTCAGGTATGTGGAATTGGAGGCTGGAAACCTTAAAATCATAAAATATAAGGGGAATGAGAAGGCGCTTGCTATTCCATTTGAAATAAATGGAAAAAAAGTTGTAAAAATAGGAGCAAGGGCGTTTGGCGGCTGTAATCAGCTGGAAAGCATTACAATACCGGAAAGTGTGAATGAAATTGAAGATTATGACAATGACACAGATGACGCTCATATGCCCTTTAGTGACTGTGAAAACCTGACAGAGATTGTAGTAGAAGAAGGCAATGCATGGTATAGTTCGCAGGATGGCATTCTGTATAATGAAAACAAGAGGAGGCTGATTTATTGTCCAAAAGGGAAAAGAGGAAGCATCACTATACCAGAAAGCGTTACAGAAATTGGTTATTATGATGACGAGGGTTATGAAAGTTCAATGCCGCTGAATGATTGCCAATATTTAACAGAGATTATAGTGGAGGAGGGGAATGCGCGATACAGTTCAAGAGAGGGCGTTTTGTATGACAAAAGTATGGTGACGTTACTTTGCTGTCCGGCAGGAAAACAGGGAAGCGTCACCATACCGGAGAGTGTTACGGCAATTTCTACATACAGATTGCCGTATAACCATACGCTGCTCCCAATTTATTTGTCTATAGCTTCGGAATGCAGCGCGTTGGGCAATTGTCCTTATCTATCAGAAATTTTGGTTGATTCCGGTAACACAAGATACAGTTCCTTAGATGGGGTGTTGTATGATAGAGGCAAAACGCAACTTCTTTGCTGCCCGGCCGGAAAGCAGGGGAATTTAATAATACCGGATGGGGTAATAAGTATGGGCGGTGGTATGAAAATTGCCTTTTTACCATTTAATAACTGCCAGGGATTGACCAGCATAACGATTCCGAAAAGCGTTACCAACATGAGCGCCGTGTCATTTTTTGGTTGTAGTAATTTGGCGGAGGTAGTTGTAGCGGAAGAAAATACATCCTATAGTTCGTCAGACGGTATCTTATATGAAGAAAGAAATCAGAATGCATCTGTAGAATCCCGGAGTTCTTTGTTATATTGTCCGGCGGGAAAACAGGGAAGCATCATCATACCGGATAATGTTACAGCTATACAGCGTGGTGCGTTTTATGGCTGTAGTGATTTGGAACGGATTGTTATACCCAAAAATATTACAGATATAGCGTATAATGAGGATGAACATGCGGAATACACCGTTTTTCAGGGGTGCAGCAGATTAACGGAGATAATTGTGGAGGAAGGGAATGGAAACTACTGTTCTTCGGACGGCATGTTGTATTATACAGGTTTGGAATCTGGAAATTCAGGAACCATTCTTGTCTGCTGCCCGGCGGGGAAACAAGGAGCCGTTGCAGTTCAGGAAGAGGTTAAGTTTATACAGGCGCAGGCATTTAATGGATGTGATAAAATTACAGAAATTGTAATGCCAAAAAGTATCACGTCAATAGGAGAAGATGATTCCTCAATTTCAAACGTATTCCGTGACTGTATTAATTTAGCGGAAATATCAGTAAATGAAGATAACAGATTGTTCAGCGTGAGGGAAGGGATACTGTATCAGGGCAGTATATTGCAGTTCTGCCCGGCAGGAAAACAAGGTAACATAATGATTCCACAGGACATTACTGACATAGCGGAAGATGCTTTTTCCGGCTGCAAAGGAATGACGGAAATAACTGTAGAGAAAAATAATAGAGTATATATTTCTTTGGATGGAATCCTGTATAAAAAGGGAGAAGATGCAGCGCCCATAAGCCTGATCCATTGTCCTGCGGGAAAAGAAGGCAGCATAACTGTGGCGGATGGCGTACAGACGATTGGCGATTGCGCTTTCGAAAACTGCTTGGGGGTAAAAGAAGTTATTGTGCCGGGCAGCGTCAGGGAAATATGGTATTATGCCTTTTCGGGCTGCGAGGATAACATATGCATCCGTTGCGTATCCGGCTCTTATGCAGAGAAATATGCAAAAGAGAGGGGAATGGACTATGTATTAATGGAAAACCCAACGCCTCCGGAAGATATAATAGGAACGAGCTATCTCATTGGGGGAACTACATATACGATTACCAGCGTAGATCCAAAAGAAGCGCGCGTTACAAGCGTTAAAAACCTTAATGAAGACGGAACGATGGCGCAGATAGCGGACACAGTGCGCATGAACGGCATCGATTATCAGGTGACGTCCATAGCGGATAAGGCCTTTCAGGGGATGGAAACGCTGGAAAGAGTAACCATCGGCTCATGCGTCAGGACAATCGGGAAGGATGCCTTTAAAGGCTGCAAGAACCTGACGGCGATTTCCGTTTCAGGGGAAAACGAGACGTACAGCGCCTATGAAGGATGCCTGTACAGCAGGGATTACAGCCAGCTTATCATCTGTCCGGCCGGAAAAGCGTCGGTAAAATTAAAGGACGGCCTTTCTGGCATCGGGGAAAGGGCTTTTGCCGGCTGTCAGAAGCTTATGGCCATTGAAATTCCGGAAAGCGTAACGGACATAGCGGAAGACGCATTTGCAGACTGCGGGGAGGAGCTTTGCATCGTCTGCACGAAAGGCTCCGCGGCGGAAGCGTACGCCATTGCGCACTCCCTCCGCTATGAGACGGGGCAGGAGGAGCAGAAGCCGGGCACGGTGTCTCCGCCGGATACGGGAAACGACAGTCAGGGAAATCCACAGAAAAAGGAGCAGAAGATAACGGCCTTTGACCTTGCAAAAATATACGGCGACGGCCCGTTCCCCATCGGTGCGGAAGCGGATGGCGGGGGCGCGCTCTCCTACGTCGTGAAAAATCCGGCCGTGGCGTCCGTGGACGGGAGCGGCGCCGTAACGCTGAAAGGCTGCGGCGTAACGGAGATTGTGATTGCTGCCGCGGCGCGTGGGGAATACCTGGCGGCGGAGAAGACCATCACGCTCACCGTTGCGCCCGGAAAACTGAAGGGCGTCTCGGCAAAATCCACAAAGGCAAAGTCCGTCACGGTGAAGTGGAAGAAGGACGCGACGGCCTCCGGGTACGTCATAGAGTGCGGCGCGGACAGGAAATTTCGGAAGAACGTAAAGACCGTTACGGTAAAGAAAAACAAAACAACGTCGAAGAAAGTGACAAAGCTGAAAGGCGGGAGGAAATACTACGTCCGGGCGTGCGCCTACGCGCAGGCGGGAGAAACAAAGATCAGGGGCGCTTACGCAATGGTGCAAAAAGCGGTCAAAGTGAAGAAATAGACAGGCGGGAAACGGGAGCGGATGCATGCGCTTCCGTTTTTCCGTTTTCAAAAGCCGGCATACCCGTTTCCCTGCCATACGCCCCTCCGCTTACAATTTGCAAAAAATGTCGCGATTGACTTGATTTCTTTTCGGCATGGGTGTAAATTATTAACGGAGTGTGAACAGATATGTATGTTGTATTTTTGTTATTATGGATACTGTTAAACGGGCAGTTTACATTGGAGATTGTGCTTTTCGGCCTTGTGATTGCGGGAGCGCTGTATGCGTTTGTCTGTAAATTTCTGGATTATTCTGTCGAAAAGGATAAGCTCTTGTTTCGAAAGCTGCCATATATTTTTGCCTATATCCTGATATTGATCTGGGAGATTATCAAGTCCAATATCAGCGCGATCCGGCTGGCGCTGAGCTTTCAGCGTGAAGTGGATCCTGTTATTGTGCGCTTTCAGACGGATTTAAAGTCGGATGCGGCAAAGGTTGCGCTGGCAAATTCCATTACGCTGACGCCGGGGACGATTACGATTGGCCTGGAGGGGGACGAATTGATTGTACACGCGCTGGATGCAGAACTGATCGAGGGCATTGATGAAAGCGTATTTGTCCGGCTGCTTCGTAAAATGGAAGCGATGGATCAAAAAGCCAAGAAAGCGGGGGAGCGTTATGAATAGCGGTATAGCGGCATTGGAACAGGCGTATGGCGTCCTGTTTACAGTGCTTTTAATTATTCTTGCACTGTTGTTTTTTGCCTGTCTGATCCGGGCGGTCATTGGGCCGCGTATGGCGGATCGGATCGTAGCCATCAATATTATGGGCACGATGGTCATGGTGGCGATCGCTGTGCTGGCGGTTATGTTACAGGAAGGCTATCTTGTGGATATCTGCCTGATTTATGCCATGATCAGTTTTCTGGCGGTGATTATACTGACAAAAGTCTATATGGGCGTATATATGGAATGGAAAAGCAGGGAGGGAGAGAAATTTGGCAGTTATTGAATGGATTCGTTTTATTCTTGTCGTAGGGCTGTTGTTGTTTGGCATGTCGATTTTCTTTCTGGAGATTTTTGGCGTGTATCGTTTTCATTATATTTTAAACCGCATGCAGATTGCGGCGACCGGGGATACGCTTGGCATCGGGATGTGTCTCGTAGGACTTATGGTGGCAAACGGCTGGAATGCTACGACGGCGAAGATTGCGCTGGTGATCGTGTTTTTATGGTGCGCGTCTCCCGTTTCTTCTCATATGATTGCAAAGCTGCAAATGTCAACCGATAAGCGGATTTTGGATCACTGCCGCATTATTGTTTTGAAGAAAAAGAAAAAAGAAGAAGGGGAGGACGGCGGTCATGGCAATCTTTAACATGATTTTGCTGGGATTTCTGGTGATCTGCGCGATTTCCGTCAGCTTTTCCAAAAATCTTTTGAATTCCATTCTGATCTTCATGTCGTACAGTCTGATTATGTCGATTATCTGGATTCTTCTGGAATCGCCGGATCTTGCGATTACGGAGGCGGCCGTTGGCGCCGGGGTGACGAGCATTCTGTTTTTCGTCACGCTGAAAAAAATCCATGCGATCAAACAGGAACAGGAAGAGGAGGAGAAGGATGAGCCGCATCAGAAAACAGAGTGAGTATGAAAAGACGTTTGCGTATCATTTTTTCCGCTGGCTGGGCGGAGAGAAGGATGCGTTTGTCGGAAATATGGAAATGCGTCCGCAAAAGGAGTACAGGGAAGAGGACGCGACGATTGAAGAGCGCATGAAAGACAGGCAGCAGGCAATTGCGGAAGTCTACGACAGCAGCCATAACCGGGAGCTTAAGTTTTTCGGCGCGCTTTATAAATGTTTCAGCATCGTATTCTGCATCGCCATTGTGACGCTTCTTGTCATTACCGTTTCGTATCTGCCGTCCGTGGGAGGCGTGCAAAAGCCGACGAACAATGAGGTTTCGGAGAAATACATTACAGACGGCCTTGAGGACACCGGAGCGGTCAATATCGTAACGGGCATGATTTTATCGTATCGGGCGTTTGACACGTTTGGGGAAACGAATGTGCTGTTTATTGCGACCTGCTGCGTGATGATTATGCTGATGGTGGACGAAGAGAAGATTCGGGATAACAGGGAGTCCAATGACCGAAACTTCGAGCCGAAAAACGACGTTATCCTACAGGTGATCGCGTCGCTTCTGGCGCCAATCGTATTCTTATTTGGCATATACATTATCCTGAACGGGCACCTTTCGCCGGGCGGAGGCTTTTCCGGCGGCGCGATGATTGGCGCGGGCATGATTTTGTATGTGGCTGCATTCGGGTTTGAAAAGACGGGACGCTTTTTTAATGAAAACGTATACAAATGCGTAAAAGTAACGGCGCTGCTCTGTTACGGCTGTATTGTGACGTATTATTTTCTGACGGGGGCAAACGGCCTTCCCTGCCTGATACCAACGGGGGAAGCCGGGAAGATTTTAAGCGGCGGCATAACGCTTCCGATCAATATTTTTGTAGGTTCTGAGGTTGCATGCACCATGTACGCGTTTTATGCGCTGTTTCGCAGAGGAGGATTGTAAATGGGAGAGCATTTGCTTGTAAACTACGCAGAGGTTGTCGCAGTGGCGTTGTTTGGCATTGGATTTACCAATCTGCTGCTGCAAAAAAACATGATTAAAAAGATCATCGGCTTAAACATTATGGACACGGCCGTTTATCTCTTTCTTGCCGAAAAGGGCTATATCGAAGGGCATATGGCGCCGATTGTTGTAAACGGCGATTTGAACCCCGATACATATATCAACCCTGTGCCAAGCGGACTTGTGCTGACCGGCATCGTTGTATCTGTATCTGTGACGGCGCTGCTGTTGTCTCTGACGATTCGGCTCTACCGCAGATACCATACGCTGGATCTGGACGAAATTACGATGCGATTAAAGAAGGAAGGTCTGTAAATGGAACTCATAAGAAATTTTCCCTGCCTTTCCATTCTGCTGTCGATGTTTTCCGCGATTCTCAGCTCGGCATTGAAAGGCAGGGGGGCAAGGCGTTTAAATACCTTCGTGGTAACTGCGGTCGGGGCGCTTTCGGCATGTACGCTGTATTTTACGCATGTGACGGGGCAAAGCTACGTGTATGTGATGGGGCATTTTCCGGCGCCGTTTGGAAATGAAATCCGCTTTGGCTCGTTAGAAGCGGGAATGGCGCTGTTTTTTTGCGTCATTATGCTGCTTTCGCTCAATGGAGGGCGGAAGAAGCTTGCTATGGATATCGATCCGTCAAAGGAAAATCTTTACTATATTATGGTGGATTTGCTGCTCAGTTCGCTTCTGGCGCTCGTCTACACAAACGACTTATTTACGGCGTATGTATTCGTGGAGATCAATACGATTGCAGCCTGCGGCCTGATCATGATTATGGAAAGCGGAAGGGCGATTGAGGCGGCGATGCGGTATATGATTATGAGCTTGCTTGGATCGGGGCTTTTCCTGATCGGCCTTTGCATGCTGTATGATATGACGGGGCATCTTCTGATGAGCAATATCGGCAGCAGCGTCCGCATGATTGCGGAAAACGGCACGTATGTGATTCCGCTTCTGGTAACGATTGCGCTGATGGTTGTGGGGCTTGCAATTAAAAGCGCGTTGTTTCCGTTCCATGCCTGGCTGCCCGATGCGTATGGCTATTCGACGGTGTCTTCCGCCGCCATGCTCTCAAGCCTTGTCTCCAAAGGATACATTTTTTTGCTGATTAAAATTATTTACCGCGTCATTGGATTTGATATTTTTGTAAACAGCAGAATTATAAACGTGCTGTTTGTGTTTGGCCTTGCCGGTATGATTATGGGCTCGACGAGCGCGATCCGGGAGAATGACATCCGCCGGATGATTTCGTATTCTTCGGTGGCGCAGATTGGCTATATTTACATGGGATTCGGACTGGGAACTTCTGCCGGAATGGTAGCGTCTGTTTTTCATATTCTGGCGCACGCGGCGACGAAATCCCTTTTGTTTATTTCCGGCGTGGGGCTGACGGACGTATCCGGCGATCATAAAGAATTTATCGAACTGACGGGGTCGGCCTACCGCAATGTCTGCGCGGGGCTTGCGTTTACGGTCGGCTCGCTTTCTATGGTGGGCATACCGCTGTTTTCCGGCTTTATCAGCAAGCTTTTGTTTTCACAGGCGGCGGTGCAGAGCCAGCTTAAAATGCTTCCGGCGTTAATTGTGCTGGCGGTCAGCACGGTTTTGAATGCAATCTATTTTATGAAGACGGTGATTCGGATATATACGCCGGTTACAAGTAAATATGAATCGACTTCCATGAAAAAAAATGTATTGTATGCAGCTACGCTGTTTTGTTTTGTTGCGCTGAATGTCGGGCTTGGCATGTGTTCGCAGCCGATTACGGACTGGATTACGCAGGGCCTGTCCGTGTTTGCATAGGAGGAGAGGAAGATGGAGCATTTTTTGCTGCTGCCGGTATGTTTTCCGATTCTGGCCGGCGTCATGCTGTTGCTGAAAAAGGAATTTCGGACGAGAAATGCGCTGCTTGTATATGTGGGGACGGTCCTTTCGCTTACGGGCGCGTTTGCCTGCTACGCTGTTTTTGGAATCAAAGAGGGCTTGACGCTGTTTTATCTGACAGAGGAGTTTCCGATTGTTTTTCGTCTGGATCTGCTGGGCAGATATTTTTCTCTGGCGCTTACGATCGTCTGGGTTCTTGCAGGATTTTTTTCGTTTGATTATATGGCGCATGAAAAGAAGGAGAAGCGCTATTTTGGATTTTACCTGATCGTGTTCGGCGTATTGCTGGGCCTGGATTTTTCCGGCAATCTGATTACGATGTATCTGTTTTATGAACTGATGACGCTGACGTCTTTGCCGCTTGTTTTGCATGCGCAGACGAAAGAAGCGATTATGGCGGGGCTTCGCTATCTGTTTTTTTCCTTTGCCGGCGCCTATATGGCATTGTTTGGCGTGTATGTGATCTGCCGTTATGGGACGACGCTTTCTTTTACGGCGGGCGGCGTGATTCCTCCTGCCGTGCTGGAAGAACACAGGACGCTGTTTTTGGCCGCTTCCATGCTTATGCTGATTGGATTTGGCGTAAAAGCCGGGATGTTTCCGCTGCACGCATGGCTGCCGACGGCGCATCCGGTTGCGCCGGGGCCGGCGTCCGCCGTGCTTTCCGGCATTATTGTAAAGGGCGGCGTGCTGGCTGTGATCCGGGTCGTGTATCAGATGATTGGCGTCGATTTTTTAAGAGGGACCTGGGTGCAGACGACGTGGATGACGCTTGCGCTGCTTACGGTCTTTTTGGGCTCTTTGCTGGCGTTTCGGGAGCCTTTGCTGAAAAAAAGGCTTGCCTATTCAACGGTCAGCCAGCTTTCCTATATTCTGTTTGGGCTTTCCGTCATGCAGACGGAGGCGTTTGCGGGCGCGCTTTTGCACGTGGGCGCGCATGCGTTTATTAAGGTTGCATTGTTTTTATGCGCCGCTGCCATCATCTGTCGTACGGGCTGCAAACGCGTAGATGAGCTGCGGGGAATCGGAAGAGGCATGCCGATTCTGCTCTGGTGTTATACGATCGTATCGCTTGGCCTGATTGGAATCCCGCCTCTGAGCGGCTTTTTGAGCAAATGGCATCTTGCCGTCGGTGCGCTTTCTGCCGGAATTCCGGTATTTTCGTGGCTTGGCCCGGTTGTGCTTTTGGTCAGCGCGCTGCTTACGGCAGGGTATTTGCTGCCGATTACCATGCAGGGCTTTTTTCCGGGAGAGGGCTATGACGCTTCCCGGTTTGCAGGGAAAGAACCGTCGCGCCTTATGCTGCTTCCGCTGCTGATTTTTGCGGCGCTTACGGTTATCCTGGGATGTTTGCCAAATGCGCTTACGGATGCGTTTGAGGCGTTCGCTGCGCAGATCATGTAAGGAGGGGAGTCTATGAATGCGTTCTGGTTATTTCTGGTGGTGCTGATTCCCTGTGTCGGCGGAGTGGTTACGCCGCTGATTCGATGGAAAAAACGAATCTATTGCATGCTGTATCTGGAAAGCCTTGTGATTTTCAATTCGATTCTGGTCTGGCTGCTGCTTGTATTTCGCCCGCAGGAGGCGTTTACACTGGTGAATTTTACGGGAAATCTTGCGATTGCGTTTCAGCTTGACGGGCTTGGAACGATATTTGCCGGACTGGTTTCTTTTCTGTGGCCGTTTGCAACGCTGTATGCGTTTGAATATATGACAAAGGAAAAGCATGAACGGACGTTTTTTATGTTTTATACGGCGACATACGGCGTTACGCTTGGAATTGCGCTGGCCGATAATTTTCTGACGATGTACTGCTTTTATGAGTTGCTGACGCTTGTCACGCTGCCGCTTGTCATGCATACGCTGACAAGAGAAGCGATTCTTGCAAGCCGCAAGTATCTTTATTATTCGATCGGAGGCGCGGCGTTTGCATTTATTGGCATGATTTTCGTGATTACGTACGGAGAAACGTCGGAGTTTATTCTGGGCGGCGTATTGGATGCGGCAAAGCTTGGCGGTGGGAAGAATCTTTTTCTGTTTATTTATGTACTGAGCTTTTTTGGATTTGGCGTTAAGGCTGCGATTTGTCCGCTGAATTCCTGGCTGCCGGAGGCAGGTGTGGCGCCGACGCCGGTTACGGCTCTTTTGCATGCCGTTGCCGTTGTAAAATCGGGCGCGTTCGCGATTATGCGCCTGACGTTTTACTGCTTCGGCGCAGAGTTTCTGCGCGGGACCTGGGCGCAGCATTTGCTGCTTCTGGTCATTCTGTTTACGATTGTCTATGGCTGCAGCATGGCGCTGAGGGAGACGCATTTAAAGCGCCGCCTTGCGTTTTCGACGATCAGCAACCTTTCCTATATCCTGTTTGGCGTAGCGCTGATGACGCCTTTGGGACTGGTGGGCGCGCTTTCGCATATGGTCTTTCACGCATTTATGAAAATCAGCTCGTTTTTCTGCGCCGGAGCGATTATGCACCAGACGGACCGCCACTACATTCATCAGTTAGACGGAATGGCCAGAAAAATGCCAAAGGTATTTGCCATCTTTACGCTTTCGTCGTTTGCGTTGATGGGGGCGCCGGGACTGTGCGGCTTTATCAGCAAATGGAACCTTGCATCCGCGGCAATCGAAAGCGGCGGTCTGCTTTCTTATTTTGGCGTTGCCGCGCTGCTGCTTTCTGCGCTATTGACGGCAATGTATATGCTGAACATCGTGATCCGGGCCTATTTTCCGAAGACGGATTTTGACTTTTCTTCGATTGCAGACGTAAAAGACCCGAACTGGATGATGCTTCTGCCGCTCTTTGTTTTTGCCGTCGGCATTGTGGGATTTGGGCTTGGCTCGGCTCCTGTGACGGCGCTTTTTACAGCGGTTGCACAGGGAAGCTTTTAGGAGGAAATGTTATGGAAGGATTATTTTTGGCAGTAATTCTCGTTCCGCTGTCCGGAGCTTTGGCAGCGTATCTTGCAGATCGAAAAGGGCGCGCCGCGCTGCGTGATCTGTCGGCTGCGTTTACGGGCATAGCGGAGTTTCTTCTGATGTGCGGGCTGGCGTTTTACGGTATGGGAAGCGAGCTGTATATACCCGAAATCTGCGGCATGGGGCTGCGCTTTACGCTGGATGGGTTTCGAAGCGTATATGGATTGACAGCAGCGTTTATGTGGATGATGACGCTGTTGTTTTCGGCGGAATACCTTGCGCATGAAACGCGGACGGGGCGGTATTACTTTTTTCAGCTTGTTACGCTTTCCGCAACAATGGGCGTATTTTTATCGGCAGATTTATTTACGACGTTTCTGTTTTTTGAAGTGATGTCGTTTACTTCTTACGTATGGGTGGCGCAGGAGGAAACGGAGGGCGCCTTAAAAGCCGCCGGCACATACCTTGCGGTAGCCGTTATTGGCGGCATGACGCTTTTGATGGGCCTGTTTTTACTGTATCATGCGCTTGGCACGCTTGTGATAGCGGAGCTGCTTCCGGCGGCGGCCGCATGTACGGAAAAGGGCATGCTTTATATCGCCGGATGCCTGACGCTGGTCGGATTCGGGGCCAAAGCCGGCGCGTTCCCGCTGCATATCTGGCTGCCAAAAGCGCATCCGGTGGCTCCGGCTCCGGCGTCTGCGCTGCTTTCCGGAATTCTGACAAAGGCCGGCGTGTTTGGTATATTGGCCGTAAGCTGCAATCTGTTTTTGCATGACGCCGTCTGGGGGCTTTTTCTGCTTGGAATCGGGCTGTGCACCATGTTTGGCGGCGCGCTGCTGGCCGTGTTTTCCGTCGATCTGAAACGCACGCTGGCCTGCTCCTCCATGTCGCAGATTGGATTTATTATCATCGGCATTGGCATGCAGGGGATTTTGGGAGAGGAAAATGCGCTTGCGGCGCGGGGGACGCTTTTGCATATGGTCAATCATTCGCTGATCAAGCTGACGCTTTTTATGATCGCAGGCGTTGTGGTCATGCAGATCCATAAGCTGAACCTCAATGAGATTCGGGGATTCGGAAGAAAAAAGCCGCTGTTAAAAATCTGCTTTCTTTCCGGCGCGCTTGGCATATCCGGAATCCCATTTATGAACGGCTATGTCAGCAAAACGCTTCTGCATGAAAGCATTGTAGAAGGCATTGCGTCAGCCGGCGCGCTTACGGGATTTTTAAAAATGTCGGAATGGATCTTTTTAATCAGCGGCGGCATGACGCTTGCATATATGACCAAATTGTACGTAGCCGTATTTGTGGAAGAAAATCAGGACAAAAAAGCGCAGGAAGCCTTTGACCGGCAAACGCATTATCTGCGTCCGGCCAGCGCGTTTGCAATCGCAGGAAGCGCCGCGGTCCTTCCGGCGCTTGGCGTTCTGCCGCATCTGACGTCAGACCGCATCGCCGATCTGGGACAGGGATTTATGCACGTAGAAGGCCCTGTCCACAGCGTGTCCTATTTTAACCTCTCCAACTTAAAAGGCGGCCTGATTTCGATTGCCATCGGCATTGCGCTTTACGCGGGCATTCGAACGTTTCTGATGAAAAAAGAAAACGGCATAACAATCTATAAAGACAGCTGGCCGAAATGGTGGGATCTGGAAACGCTTTTGTATCGGCCGCTGCTGCTCTCCGTGCTGCCATTTATCGCGGGCGTTCTTTGCCGCATATTAGACAGTCTGGTTGACTGGATGATTCTGGCGCTGCGAAAAACCATCTACCGCGACCGGAAAATTCCGCATGAGCTGGCTGAAGGGTCCGAATTTACACACCTGCTCGGGGCCACGCTGGATTTGCTGCGGCGCATAAAACGAAAGATTTTACGCCAGCCGCAGCCCGAACGGGAAGTCTCCTACGAGCACCGTCTCGCCCTGTGGAGAGAAAAATTCATAGAAACAAACGCCATTATACAAAGAAGCCTCTCCTTTGGCCTTCTGCTGTTTTACGTAGGCCTCGTCTTCACCCTGATCTACCTGCTGTATCTGGGAAGAAGCTGATACTTTTCAGAAAAGCGCGAGGGCAGCATATAAAAATCCCATAAAGCGCCATGCAAACGCTTGCATGGCGCTTCAAACTGTAGAGAAACGCTAAGATTTCCGTTCCCCACACTCGTATTTTTTCAACAGAACGGGTTTGAAGACACAGAATTTTCCGTCTTCTACACCCAAACGCATCAGGCGCCATCTCAAAAGGGCCTTCGATTACGCAGTCCGGGAGCGGCAGCGGTATAGGGGTCTGATCTGGCGACATTGTGAGAGGATTTGCATTTTCCAAACAGTCCCGTCAATCCACAGGAATTTGCGGACAGGATGTCCGCGAAAGCTCTTATGCGCCAGGGATGGCGCGTTAAGAGCGGTTCCGTCGCATCAGACAATCCCAAACCGGGACTGTCTGGAAAATTCCAATCCACGAACACCGGAGCCGGATCAGCCCCTTATACCGCTGCCGCTCCCGGACGGCCGCTTATCCCCTCCTCCCCCACATTTCCAAAAAATTCGGAAATTCATTTTACAAATAAGCAGGAAATTGTTATACTGATCTGTAAAACAAAAAGAAAGCAACCAGAGGAGGTCTATGTGCAGCTGTTAAAGTTGAATCAGGAATACTGCCGTTATACAGAACAGGAAAAAGAGGCGCATGCCAAAAGCGCGCTGGAGGAAATTGCATATATGAACGCGTCCACGGCAAAATATCACGGTCGATGCGTCAGTACGCTGTATGTGCCAAAGCTGTTTACAGAAGAAGATATCCGGAATTTCCGGGAGCTGATTCGCGTATTATACGAAATCTTTGACAACGTCATCCTGCATTACAGAACGGATGCGGCGTATCGCAGACTGTTTGGCTTTGCGCCGAAGCTGGAAGAGCTGATTCTGCGGGAGCCGGCGTATCAAAGCAGCATTCCAATTGCAAGAATTGATATTTTTTATAATGAAGAAACGAAAGACTTTACATTTTGTGAGTTTAATACGGACGGCTCAAGCGCGATGAACGAAGACCGGGAATTAAACTGCGCGCTTCGCCTTACGCTTGGCTATCAGAAGCTGTTGGAGCAATATGACGTGCAGACGTTTGAGCTGTTTGATTCCTGGGTGGAAACGTCGCTTCGCATCTACCGGGAAACGGATGGGGCCAAAGAAAAGCCGCACGTTGCAATCGTTGATTTTATGGAAAGCGCTACAAACAATGAGTTTGAAATCTTTGCGGAGCGTTATCGCAGACGCGGCGTGGAATGTGAAATCTGTGAAATACGAAAGCTTACCTACAGGGACGGCAAGCTTTTTGGAGCAGGTGAAACGCCGATTGACCTGATCTATCGCAGAGCCGTCACAAGCGATATTATGTCGCATTATGAGGAGGTTTCAGATTTTATTGCGGCTGTAAAGGATGGAGCAGTCTGCCTGATTGGGGATTTTACGACGCAGATTGCGCACAATAAGATTCTGTACCAGATTCTGCATCATCCGATGACGCAGGAGTTTCTGACAGAAGAGCAGCGGGCGTATGTGAAGGCGCACGTTCCCTACACTGCGCTTATGACGGCGGATTATCTGCCCTATGAAGAGATCGTCCGAAAAAAAGACCGCTTTATTTTAAAGCCGCTGGATTCTTACGGTTCCAAAGGCGTGTTTGCCGGCGTGGAGTACGCTTCCGATGCGGAATGGAAAGAAATCGTAGACGCGCATCGCATCGACGGATATCTGGTACAGGAATTTTGCGTGCCCTATCAGACGAAAAACATTGATTTTTCCAAAGGGGCGGATGCGGAGTGGATTTCCGTTTCAAACCTGACGGGCCTGTTCGTCTATGACGGCGTTTTCAAAGGCCTCTATTCCAGAGTGTCACGGGGGAAAATTATTTCAACGCAATACAGTGAAATCGCGCTGCCGTCTGTTGTGGTAAGGGAAAGAGCGGGCTGCGCGGAAAAATAAACAGGAAAAACAGGAGGAAATGCAAATGAGAGAGTTCGCAGAGCGAATCAAAATGGACGTTATCATCAGCGCGTTTGTCTGCATTGCATTTGGCATTGTGCTGATTCTGTGGCCGGTGGAGGTGACGACGGTCGCCTGCAAGACGATTGGAGCCGTTATTGCCGCTCTTGGCGCGCTTCGCATACTTGGCTTTGTGATGAACCGAAAAGAGCGGCGCGGATGGAATCTTTTGCCCGGCATGCTGTTTTTTATTGTGGGCATCTGGATTTTTTTCCGCCCGGAAAGCATTCAGAATATGCTTTTGATCGGCATTGGCGTTGTGCTTTTTGTGCATGGATTTGAAGATCTCAGATATGCGTTTCAGACCAGGCGGGGCGGCTATGACAACTGGTGGGCGCTGCTGCTTTTTGCGATTGTGGGCATGGCGCTTGGCATTGCATGCATTGCCGACAGCTTTGGCATGGTTTCTGTCGTTCTGGCATTTGTCGGCGCGGCGTTGATCTATGATGGCGTTACGGATTTATGGATTATCAGCCGTGTGATTCGCATAGAAAAAGCGCTTCGGCAGCAGCGGGAAGAGACGGAGATGCCGGAGGCCAAACTGCTGTCGGAGGAAGAGGTGGAGGTCGTGACGGAAGAAAGCGAGCTGTGGAAAAAATGAGGCGCATGGAATTTAAAATGGAGCGGCAGGGGCTGCTTGCGCCGGGAGACGTGCTTCCGGTTACAGAGGGAAAGCTGCCGGGCGCATATTATTATACGCTTGGAAAGGCATACGCCATGTCTGCCAATTACAGGGTGGGCGAACGGTTAAAATCGACGGAAGGAAAGGTGATCGGAATAAAAGAGACGCCAAAGGGATATTTTGTAACGGTAGAATTTGAGGAATAAGCAAAAGGAGAGATGAAAAGATGGAAGTACAGACAGAGAACAAGATGGGGACGATGCCGGTCAACAAGCTGTTGATTCACATTTCGCTGCCAATGGTGATTTCGATGCTGGTACAGGCGCTTTACAACATTGTGGACAGTATTTTTGTGGCGCAGATTGATGAATATGCGCTGACAGCAGTTTCTCTTGTATTTCCGGTTCAGAACTTTATGATTGCGGTCGGAGCCGGAACCGGCGTAGGCGTAAACGCGCTGTTGTCCAAACGTCTTGGGGAAAAACGAATGAAGGAAGTGGATCTTGCGGCGAATAATTCCATTTTTCTGGCGGGCTGCAACTATCTTTTGTTTTTACTGATCGGGATTTTCTGTTCGGATATTTATTTTCGTCTGCAAACGGATATTCCGGAAATTATCGAATATGGGAAGACGTATCTTATCATTTGTACGGCCGCCAGTTTTGGCATGTTTGGCCAGTTCTGCTTTGAGCGGCTGCTGCAATCGACGGGAAGGACCGTCTGCACGATGATTACGCAGACGACGGGCGCCATAATCAATCTGGCGTTTGACCCGATCTTAATTTTTGGCCTGTTTGGATTTCCCAAAATGGGCATTGCGGGCGCGGCGGCGGCGACGGTGTTTGGCCAGATCGTGGCGATGGGGATGGCGTATCTTTATAACAGAAAGAAAAATACGGAAATTCATCTGTCCGCGGCTTTGCTGCGGCCGGATAAAAAGACGATGCTGCAAATATACGAAGTGGCGGTTCCGGCGATTCTGATGCAGTCGATCGGTTCGGTTATGACGTTTCTGATGAATAAGATTCTGCTGGGCTTTACGTCTACGGCCGCGGCGGTATTTGGCGTTTATTTTAAATTGCAGAGCTTTATTTTTATGCCGATTTTCGGAATGAACAACGGCCTGATCCCGATTGTGGCGTATAATTACGGCGCGGGACATAAAGACCGCATCATCCGGACGATGAAAAGCAGTATGCTGGCAGCCGTTGTCATTATGCTGGCTGGTCTTTTGACGGCGGAGCTGATACCGGACAGGCTTTTGCTGCTGTTTAACGCATCGGAACAGATGCTTGGCATCGGCGTTCCGGCGCTGCGGATTTTATGCCTGTGCTATGTGTTTGCCGGCATTTCCATCGTAGCCAGCGGCGTGTTTCAGGGGCTTGGAAAAAGCGTATACAGTCTGGTCCTCTCGATTATCCGGCAGCTTGTCATCCTGCTTCCGGCGGCGTATCTGCTTTCGCTGACGGGAGAGCTGAACGCGGTATGGTTTGCGTTTCCGCTTGCAGAAATCGCTTCTGTTCTGGTAACGGCGTTTTATCTGCGCAAAACGATGCACAATCTGGACCAGATGATTGCGAAAAGAACGTAGAAGCCGGCAGAGAAGGGGGCGCAGACGGTGCATGAGAAGCATGCGACGAATGCTTTGCTTGCGAAAAGCCTGAAGGAGCTGGCAAGAAGCCATTCGATTGAAAAAATTACAATCAAAGAAATTACAGACGGGGCGGGCGTAATCCGCCCTACGTTTTATAATCATTTTCAGGATAAATACGAGCTGCTGGAATGGATTATTCTGACGGAGCTGTTAGAGCCGATTCGTCCTCTGATCGAAAATCGAATGGTCAATGAGGCGCTTTTGCTCCTGTTCATCAATATGGAAAAGGACCGGGAATTTTATATGCAGGCATCCCGTCTGGAGGGGCAGAATTCGTTTGAATCCATTGCCAGAGACTGTGTAAAGGGCATTCTTCTGGACATCATGGAAGCGAACGCGGCAGATAAAATATCGCAGTTTCCCTGGCTGACGCCGGAACGGATTGCGGAATATTATGCGCAGTCGATGTGTTCGATTGTGATTGTCTGGATTAAAAGCGGCATGAGCATTTCGGCAAGGGAGCTGGCGAAGATTTACGAATACATGATGAGCCATTCGATTGCGGAAGTGCTGTTTGGGTGACGGAACGCGGCGCAGAGGAGGAACTGAAATGCAACATGATTTTACTTCGGGCAGCGTGCCCGGAAATATCGCGCGCTTTTCCCTGTCCTATCTGTTTTCTTATTTTTTGCAGACGCTGTATGGGATGGCGGATTTGTTTATAGTCGGCAGATTCCATGGCGTAGACCATATCACGGCCGTTTCCATTGGAAGTCAGGTTATGCATATGCTTACCGTAATGCTTGTCGGACTTGCAATGGGTTCTACCGTAATGATCGGGATGGCGGTCGGCGCTAGAAATCAGAAACAGGCGTCCGGCGTCATTGGCAGCACAGTCGTTTTGTTTATGGGCCTGTCCGTGTTTTTGACGGTTTGTCTGCTGCTGTTTACAAAGCCGATTGTCCTGGCGATGGCGACGCCGCCGGAAGCGGCGGCCGGAACGGAAGCGTATCTTAAGATCTGTTTTGTCGGCATTCCGTTTATTACGGCGTATAATATCATCAGCGCTGTTTTTCGGGGACTGGGCGATTCCAGAAGTCCTATGTATATTATTTCCATTGCGTGCGCGGCAAATATTGCGCTGGATTATCTGCTGATTGGCGGATTTGGCATGGGCGCGGAGGGAGCGGCGCTTGGGACGACGCTTGCGCAGACGATCAGCGTAATCGTTGCGCTGCTTGCGGTGCGCAGACGAAAAAAAGGGTTTTTTTCTGTTGCGGGAGCGCATTGGAAGCCGCAAACGGCGGCGCTGAAAGGGATTTTAAAAATTGGCGTTCCGGTTGCGCTGCAGGACGGATGCATTCAGATTGCCTTTATTGTCATTACGGTTATTGCAAATCACAGAGGGCTGCACGACGCGGCGGCAGTCGGGATTGTGGAAAAAATCATTGGCGTGGTGTTTTTGATGCCCTCCGCGATGCTTTCGACCGTTTCCGTGATTTCGGCGCAGAATATCGGCGCGGGCAAATGGAAGCGGGCAGAGCAGACGCTCTGGTACGCCGTTTTCTTTGCGGCGGGATACGGTCTTTTCGTATCGGTGGCGATGCAGTTTGCGGCGGAAGCGGTTGTTTCGGCGTTTACGGATGATCTGGAAGCGATGCGCATGGGAGGGCAGTATCTGCGCGGCTATATCTGGGACAGCCTGTTTGCGGGCGTGCATTTTAGCTTCAGCGGATATTTTTGCGCATGCAAACGGTCCGGGATTTCTTTTTTTCACAATATGCTCTCTATTCTGTGCGTGCGCATACCGGGCGCATATCTGGCGTCCCGTTTCTTTGCGGACACGCTGTTTCCAATGGGGCTGGCCGCGCCGGGCGGCTCCCTGCTTTCCGTCGTCGTCTGCGTCGCCGCGTTTTTTTGGCTGCGCCGCAGGAGCGCGTCGTCGTCTTAAGACGCCCTGTCCAATGCGGGCGTCTTGTTGTTTTAAGCTTCTACACAATCTTCTTTAAAAGTCTGTTATTCGAATACAAATCCAATAAAATATATTGCTAAAAAAGACGCGGCAGGTGTTTTGCATCTTCTAAAACGGAAATTTTTTTTCTATACTTCTGGAAGAAAGAAGGAGGGAAGAAACTATGATCCGGTTTGGAAAAAAAGTAGTAAAGCTTCGCGTGCCGATTTTGATTGCGGCATTTCTGCTGCTGATTCCGTCTGCATTTGGATATCTGCACACGAGAATCAACTATGATATTCTTTCTTATCTTCCGGGCGACATTGAGACGATGGAGGGGCAGGACATTCTGCTGGAAGAATTTGGCACGGGCGCATTTTCCATCTGCGTTGTTTCCGGAATGGAGGATAAGGAAATTGCGGCTCTGGAGGAGGCGTTAAAAGAAGTCCCGCATGTAAAAGACGCATTATGGTATGGCAGCATTACAGATCTGTCGATGCCGGAAGAGATGCTTCCCGGCGAACTAAAAGCCGCGCTGCAAAATGAGGATACAAAAAGCGCGCTTATGATTCTGACATTTGATACCTCCATGTCGGCGGATGAGACGCTTGCATCGATCGAAAAAATCCGCAGCATAACGGACCGGCAGTGTCTGTTAAGCGGGATGTCAGCCGTCGTCACAGATATTAAAAAGATCTGCAACAGCGAAGCGATCGCATACGTGGCGATTGCCGTTGCGCTTTCCGTGCTTGTGCTTTCTGTGACGATGGATTCGTTTCTGATACCGGTGATTTTCCTGCTCAGCATTGGGATGGCGATTGTTTACAATCTGGGCACGAATCAGATTGCCGGCGAGATTTCCTTTATCACGCAGGCGCTGGCGGCTGTGTTGCAGCTTGCAGTGACGATGGATTACTCTATTTTTCTCTGGCACAGCTACGAAGAGAATCAGGCGCGTTATCCGGGCGATAAAAACCGCGCGATGGCGCATGCCATTTCGCAGACGGTGACTTCCGTTGTCGGAAGCTCCATTACGACGATCGCGGGATTTCTGGCGATGTGCTTTATGACGTTTACGCTTGGCAAGGATCTTGGCATCGTTATGGCAAAGGGCGTCGTGTTTGGCGTGGCCGGCTGCGTTACGATTCTTCCGGCGATGATCCTTGTGCTGGATAAATGGTTAGAGCGTACAAGACACAGGCCGTTTATCCCGGATATGGGAAAAATCAGCGGAACGCTTGTCAGGCGCGGCCCCATCTTTCTTGCGCTTTCCGCCATTGCCATCGGCCCGATGTTTTATGCGCAAATGCATAATCAGGTCTATTACGATCTCGTTGGCACGCTGCCAAAGGAGCTTGCGAGCGTAATGGCGGGCGATGCGCTGCAGGAGGAATTTGATATGGGCGCGACGCATGTGATTTTAGCGGACAGCGGACTGTCGGAAAAGGACGCGTACCAGATGGAAAAGGAATTAAACGACGCGAAAGGCGTAAAGCTGGCGATGGGCCTCGCTTCTGTTACGGGGCCGCGCATCCCGCAGGAGATGCTTCCGGAACGGATCCGGGCAAAGCTGGATAACGGCTCCCTTCAGATGATATACGTGATGTCGGAGTACAAAACGGGGACGGATGAGGTGAATGCGCAGTGTGACGCCATACGGGACATTATCAGACGTTATGATAAAACGGCAATGCTGATTGGCGAGGCGCCCTGCACACAGGATCTGATTCAGATTACGGATCGGGATTTTCAAATTGTAAACATTGTCTCGATTGTTTTGATTTTTATCATTATCGCGATCGTATTAAAATCCGCTTCGCTTCCGGTCATACTCGTGCTGATGATTGAATTTGCCATTTTCATCAATATGGGCATTCCGTATTTTACGAAAACGACGCTGCCATTTATTGCATCGATTGTAATTGGCACAATTCAGCTTGGCGCTACGGTAGATTACGCAATCTTAATGACGAACAAATACAAACGGGAGCGAAAGAGCGGCGCAGAGAAAAAGGAGGCGGTGGAAAAGGCGTTAAAGGGCTCGCTTCAGTCGGTTCTGGTAAGCGCGTTAAGCTTTTTTGCGGCAACGTTTGGCGTAGGGCTGTATTCCAGCATTGATATGATCAGCTCGCTTTGCATGCTACTTGCGCGGGGCGCGATCATCAGTCTGCTTGTTGTGGCATGCGTGCTTCCGGCTATGTTTGTGGCATTTGATCCGTTGATTTTAAAAACAAGCGCAGGATTTCGATCCTGACAGGCATTATGATTTATTGAAGGAGGAATTTATATGAAATTAGCAGAATTAAAAGAGAAATTCAAACACAAATATTGCATTCGCGTTGCAGCGGGCGTGCTGACGATTGCCGTGGTCGCAGGAGCGGCGTGTCATACGGTATATGGCGCAAAGACCATGGAGAGGAACGAACCGGCGACGGAGCTCTCTGCGAAGACGGCTGCGTCAAAAAAGCAGACGGCTGAAAAAGAAGGGCGGACGGCGAAGGAGGAAACGGTATATATCTTTGCGGATCAAAATGGAACGGCAAAAAAGACGATTGTCAGCGAATGGCTGAAAAACCCTCAAAAGCAGTCGGTTCTTAAGGACTGTTCCGAGTTAAAGGAGATTGAAAACGTAAAGGGAAATGAAACGGTGGAACAAAAGGGAAGCCATTTAAGCTGGATGGCCGACGGCAAAGATATCTACTATCAGGGAACGACGGCAAAAGAAGCGCCCATTACGGAAAAGATCACGTATTATCTGGACGGCAGGGAAATTGCGGCGGATGATCTGGCGGGAAAGAGCGGAAGCGTAAAAATCCGGTTTGATTATGTCAATCACGAAACGAGAGGAGACGTCTGCGTGCCGTTTGCAGTTCTTTCCGGCATGGCGTTAAACGATCATTTTAGCAATGTAGAAGTGACGAATGGCAAAGAAATTTCCAATGGCGACAGGAAAATCGTCGTGGGCATGGCGTTTCCCGGATGGAAGGAAAGCCTTGCGATCGGGGAAAGCGATCTGGCGGAAGACATTTCGATTCCGGACTATGTGGAAGTGACGGCGGACGTGGAGGATTTTTCACTCGATATGACGATGACGGTCGTGATGGGCGCATCGGAATTTGCTTCGGATCTGTCGTTTGATTTTGACGAGCTGGATCAAAATGTGGAAGATCTTGAGGAGGCGTCGCATCAGCTGCGGGACGGTTCCGGCGAGCTTGCCGACGGCCTTAAGACGATGCAGCAGAAAATGGGAGAGTTTTCAAATGGCTCAGGCGCGCTGCAAAACGGAATTGCGGCATATACGGACGGCGCGCAGAAGCTGGCGAACGGAATTGAAACGCTCAAAGGCCAGACGGGGCTTTTGATCAGCGGCGTGGCAGATCTGGCGGAAAGCGTGGGAACGTTAAACAATGGCGTGAAAACGCTGGATCAGTCTTTGCGCACGGCAATGGGAGAAAAGGAAAAGGCGGCTGCAATGGCGCAGGCGAAAGCGTCCGCGGAAGCAGCGGCAGAAGCGCAGTTTGCCGACGACGCCAATCCGCAGAGCTATCAGAATATAAAGTCTCAGGCAGAGCAGCAATTCTATGCTGCCGTGGCGTCTGACGAAGTCAGACAGGCGGCGGCTTCTGCGGCAAAACAGGCGGCGGCAGTCAAAATACAGGAGCAGAAAACGACGATTGCGGCACAGGCAAAGGAGCAGGCGGTTGCAGCGGTCCGGGAGCAGAAAGCGGCGATTGCGGCACAGGCGAAAGAGCAGGCGCAGACTGCAATTGGCAGTCAGGTTGACGACATCGCGGCGCAGGCGAAAGACCAGGCGATTGCAGCGGCGTCTTCGGCTATGCCGGCAGATGTGAAGGAGCAGCTGCGGGCGGCATTTGTGGCGGCCGGTTATGTCCGGGCGGCGCAGACAGGCGGCATGACGGTAGAAGAGGCAATGGGCAGCGCAGAAATTCAGGCGTCCGTAACACAGGCGGCGGAGGCGCAGCTGCAGTCACTGACGGCGACGGTTGGAACGGCGGCCGGGACAGCGGCGGAAGAGACGGCGAAACGCGTGGCGTCTGCCGTGGCGGGAAGCGTTGCAGAGCAGGTGGCGCCGACGGTGGCGGAACAGGCGGCCGGGACGGCAGTAGAACAGGCAGCCGGAAGCGTCGCGGAGCAGGTGGCAAAAAGCGTTGCGGAACAGGTGGCGCCGGGCATCGTCACAAGCGTTGCAGAGCAGGCAAAAGACACGGTAGGAACGTCTCTGGCTGAAAGCGTGAAGCAGGGGGCAAAGACGGCGGCCGGGAAGGCGGCCGGTGAAGCGGCGGTACAGGGAGCGGAATCGGCAAAAAAACAGATTGCGCAAAGCATCGAAAAAAAGGATGCAAAATCGGGATACAGTCTGGTAAGCGGCATGCAGGCGCTTTCTGACGGCGTTTCTGGCATATCCGACAAAATGCCGCAGTTTCAGGATGGCATCCGTCAGTTAAACGACGGCGGACAGACGCTGTTATCGAAAAATCAGGAATTAAACAACGGCGCGTCAAAATTAAACGACGGCACGCGCCAGCTTGCCGATGGCATCAGCAAATTAAAAGACGGTTCTGCCGAGCTTGCCGACGGCATGGCGCAGTTTCAGGAAGAGGGCATCGAAATTCTGGTCAGCCGCTATAACGGAGACTTCAAAGATCTGACGGATCGGATACAGGCGGTTCTGGACGCCGGAGAATCGTATGAATCGTTTGGCGGAAAAGCGGAGGATATGCCCGGCTCCGTCAAATTTATCATAAAAACAGAGGGCATTACGGCAGATGAAAACTGATGCGTACGCATGCGTTTTCACTGGTCTGGATGCCAGAACGGAACAGGCGGGACAGTCCCATTCAAGGGGGGCGATCCCGCCTGTTTGCGTTTCTGTGCGTTCTGTCGTTTCGGCTGTGCGTCTGTCCGGGTCTGCGATCTGTCGGACATGTTTTGCCTGTCTGAAAGCGTTTCAGATTTTTTGGAAAACTGCCTTAAATCTTGTTTCACAGGCACAGTATGGACGTATCAGCAAAAAAAGACTGATGTTTAAAGCAGCCCTCGAACCAGAGTTATTTTTAAAAATTTTGTTCTCTTCTAAAAAGTAAATGCTGTTGCCCTGATGCATTTGAGAATGGCATTGACAGGGAGACGTGCGATTTATATAATTAAACTCAGAGTTTAATTGTTGCGGGGAGGGGAGCATGGGACGAAGAAAAAAAGAGCCGAGAAGCGTACACCGGGAAAACATCCTGTCTGCGGCGTCCGCATTGTTTCTGGAAAAAGGAATTGCAGCGACTTCTATGGACGATATAGCAAAAGCCGCCGGATACAGCAAGGCGACATTATATGTATATTTTGAAAACAAAGAGGAAATAATCGGCATTTTAGGAATGCGCAGTATGAAAAAGCTGTATGACAGTATCGCGTCTGCACTGGCGCAGCAGAAAACGACAAAGGAAAAATACAAGGCGATCTGTCACGGACTGGTACAGTATCAGGAAGAATTTCCTTTTTATTTTAGAATGGCATTGGATAAAATCAGGATTGATTTTGAAAACCATGCTTATCTGCCGGAAGAAAAGGAAACGTATCAAATCGGAGAGGAGATCAATAAAAAGATAGCACATTTTTTATTATCCGGCATGGAAAAAGGGGATTTACGGGACGATTTGGAAATTATGCCTGTCATCTTTCACTTTTGGGGGATGCTCTCCGGAATGATTCAGCTTGCTTCAAACAAAGAAGAATACATGAAAAAAACAATGGATTTATCGAAAAAACAATTTCTGGAATCTGGATTTGCTCTGATTTATCGTTCGATTGCGGCAAAGGAGAGATGATGATGCGTGAAAAAAATGCGCTTGCCATTTTAGGCAGTCCTCATGCAAATGGGATGACAGCGACCATGTTGGAGGCTGCGATTTTAAAAGCCGAACGGGTGGGGTATGCCGTAACAAAGATCCATCTTTATGAACAGGAGCTTTCTTTCTGCACAGGGTGTCGGGCCTGTATGGATACGCAGATTTGCGTTCAAAAGGACGACATACAGAAAATTGCGGCGCAGCTGCGGAAGTGTCAGCTTGTTCTTCTTGCCGCCCCTGTCTACTGGGCAAATGTGCCGGCTCCTGTCAAAAACCTGTTTGACCGATTGCTGGGAACGGCTATAGAAGAAACAGAAACATTTCCCAAGCCGCGTTTGCGGGGAAAGCAATATATGCTCTTAACTTCCTGTAACACGCCGGCTCCTTTTTCATGGATATTTGGACAGAGCAGGGGGGCAATCCGCAGTATGGACGAGTTTTTCAGAATGGCAGGCATGAAATCAACAGGCAGGGTTGTTTGCGCAAACGCTGGAAAGAAAAGAGCGCTTCCGAAACAGACCGTGAAAAAGATTGAGCGGCTTTTGAAATGAAATATCTTTACAACAGTTTATCGAAAACAGCGGCAGACGATAAAAAGGCAGAAAAAAGACTTTTAGCGGTGCAAAACTCTGCAATATTGTTTGCTTTAGCCTGGAGAAAAGGGAAGGCTGGAAAGACCCTTCGTTTCCTATAAAGGCGGCGGGCTGCTTTGGATTCTTTGCAAAGAGGGCGTTTGTTTTCTTTTCGGAATGCCACCTTCCGGAATCCGGAGCCATACGTCCGTGTTATAATTGTTTCTCCTGTTCTGACAGGCAGAGCGTGCATTCGTTTTTGTGAGGGCATCAAATGGGGGAACTATGCCTTTTATTTTTATCCTGTATATGCCGGCGTTTTGCAGGGGCGGGACGACGGGGTATATGACGCCATACGCTGGGGAAATGGCATGCGTGAGACGTGTCGGTTTTGAGCAGAAGAAAACATGCATTTTGTATGTGGATGGATAAAGGGAGGCGTTGAATCGTTTGTTGACCGGGATGTTAAATTTCTGAGAAGTCTGAATTTGAGCAGCTATGTCGTATGCCATTGGCGTGCGTTTGGCATAAAACGGGCAGGGCCTTAGAGCTGATGATGGGGGTTACATTTGATGAGGCCTGCTCCATGCAGGGCTTCTCATGTATCAGGAGGCGCGTCCGGGATGGAAGTTCAGATGTCGATTTTTGTGGACTTTTTTGAAACAGGGTGTACAAGTTCTGCGCCTGTCTGCTATAATGGAAAAGGTCAGATTCTGCCAGGCGGCAGATTAGGCGTCTGACCTTTGCGGCGGCTGTCTACAGATGCAGGAATGCGCCTGTTTGGACGGCTGCGGAAATATCAGATAAGGAGCGTTGCTTTATGAAACAGGATTTAATTGTGATTTTGGATTTGGGCAGTACGGAGAATACGGTTATTGCCAGGGAAATCCGCAGCTTTGGCGTATACAGCGAAATTTATCCGCATGATATTACGGCAGAAGAGCTTGGGGCGCTTGAAAATGTAAAAGGCATCATTTTAAACGGCGGAGAAAACCGTATGGTAGACGGAAAGGAAGTAGAGGTCAGACCAGAGCTGTATGGCCTGGATTATCCGATGCTTTCTATTGACTATCCGCAGTCAAAATGTGAAAAGGCATTTCACGCGCATCCGGGGAAGGAAACGTTAAAGCAGTTTATTTTTGATGAATGCAGGGCTGCGGCCAACTGGAATATAAAGAATTTTATAGAGGATCAGCTGGAGCTGATTCGCAGACAGGTAAAGGATCGAAAAGTGCTTCTGGCGCTTTCAGGCGGCGTGGATTCATCCGTCGTAGCGGCAATGCTGATTAAGGCGATTGGACAGCAGCTTGTCTGCGTGCATGTAAATCACGGACTGATGCGAAAAGACGAATCAGAGAGCGTGGTAAAAGTTTTTCGTGATGAATTGCATGCAAATCTGATCTATGTGGATGCGGTGGAACGTTTCCTGAACAAGCTGGAACATGTGGCCGATCCGGAGGAAAAACGTAAAATTATCGGCGGTGAGTTTATCCGCGTGTTTGAAGAAGAAGCCGGAAAGCTGGAGGGAATTGACTTTCTGGGACAGGGAACGATTTACCCGGATATCATTGAAAGCGGAACGAAGACGGCAAAAATGGTAAAATCGCATCATAATGTAGGCGGATTGCCGGAGGATCTGAAGTTTGAGCTGGTGGAGCCGTTAAAGCAGCTGTTTAAGGATGAAGTGCGCGCCTGCGGCGTAGAACTGGGACTTCCGCATGATATGGTATACCGCCAGCCGTTCCCCGGACCGGGACTTGGCGTAAGGTGCCTTGGAGCGATTACGCGCGACCGCTTAGAGGCCGTTCGAGAGTCTGATGCGATACTGCGGGAAGAATTTGCAAAGGCAGGACTGGATAAAAAAGTCTGGCAGTATTTTACCGTGGTACCTGATTTCAAATCGGTTGGCATGAAGCATAATGCGCGGGTGTTTGAATATATGGTGATTATCCGCGCGGTCAATACGGTGGATGCTATGACGGCTTCTGTTGAGAAGGTGGATTGGGATGTGCTTGAGAGGGTGACGGAACGGATTTTGGCTGAGGTGGAGAATGTGAATCGGGTTTGCTATGATATGAGCCCGAAGCCGCCGGC
>CANSKO010000023.1 GCA_947647505.1 uncultured Roseburia sp.
TAATTCTTCCCATTTTGTCTGCTTTGTTTCCATGTTTCCCATTTTATCTACCTGCCTTCTTTCAACAAATCATTGCTGGAAAACTCTGCATGTTCCAAAAGCCCTGTTATCTATTTTTATTATACACAGCCTTCCGGCAAATTACAATAAGCCAAGAGCCTGTTTCCTGCTCTATTGTAAAAGAGTATGCGTTCATCCTCTGGGTAGCCACAGTATCACTCACCCCCCCCGCATCCTCTGCCACCATACCATCATTTAACTAAAATCTTTTCATGACCTGGAACATCCTTGACAGCATGGTTTTCTTTCCGAATCTGCACGTTTCCGTAAAATCCGGACTCTTCAAGTCGTATATGTAATCTTATTTTTAGAACCATCTTTGAGTGAATTTTAACTATAAGTACATAATATGAACCCCATGGAAGCCACACACTCCCATGGGGTAAAATACAACTCTTATTCTCTTTTATTCCCAAGAACTCCCATTCCTTTTCGCCTTTACTTATGATATGGCTCTCCACAGATAATGCGAAAGCTCCGATACGTCTGCTCCAATAAGATGACGCGCATCAGCTGATGCGGAAACGTCATCCTGGAAAAACTAAGCGCAAGATCCGCACGCTTTAACACCTGCTCCGAAAGGCCAAGCGACCCGCCGATCACAAACGCTACATGGCTCTTTCCGGAAACGCCAAGCCGCGAAATCGTATCCGCCATCTGTATCGAATCCATCTCCACTCCGTCGATGGCAAGCGCAATCACATACATATTTTCTTTGATCAGGCGCAGCAGACGCTCGCCCTCTTTTTCCCGTATCTGACGCGCAAGCGCTTCTTCCGCCAGATCCGGCGTCTTCTCATCCGGCGTTTCCAGAATGGACAGCTTACAGTACCGGCTCAGTCGCTTGCTGTATTCCAAAACCGCTTTTCGGTAAAACTCTTCTTTGATTTTTCCTGTGCATAAAATCGTAATATTCATCATAATCTGTCCATCTTTTTACGCTGTGCAGCCGCGTTACGGCATATAAATGTAATTGACGCGATAGACGCCGCTTTTTAACCCGGAGGCATTCACAAGAATCACGGACAGCACCTGATTTCCCGGCTGCATTTCCAGAGGACCTGTATAACGAAACGACGCTTCAGACGGATCGCTGCCATCCCAGGTATAATAAGCCGTGCAGTCCTGCGGCACGGAAACGGTAATCTTCTGCGGCGCGTCATACGTTCCGCCCGCTGGCGTCACCTCCGGAAGCTCCGGCGCTTCGTAACGGATCGTGTACGACGCTTCCACCGGACGGCTGTATATCCCCTTCTGATTTCGCGCCACGGCAAGAAACGTTGTCGTGCCTTCCTCTTTCAGAAGAATCCTGCCCCGATAAGGCGTCCCATGCTCTGTCGGGTCCTGTCCGTCCGTCGTATAAAAGACGTCATATTCCGTTTCATAAAAAAGTTCAACTTCCAGAGGCTTGTGATACGTCCCCGATATATTGCTGAACCTGGGCTGTTCCACCAGATATGCTTCAAACAGATCCATCATCCGACTGCTTTTTACCGCATCGCACAGCGCAAGAATTTTATCGTACGCCTCCATTTTATCATAGAGGGCAACCAGCCGCTCCACATATGTTCGATTCGACGCGTCTTCTGAAATCCGCTCTTCCAGCAGGGCGGCCGCTTCTTCCTCCCGCTTCGTATCCACATAAATGTCAAGCAGCGTCCCGGTGGCTTTCGCGTCGCCGGGCGCAAGCGAAAGAGCCGCCTTACAATACGATTCCGCCTCGTCATACTCTTTTTCCAAAAAGCATTCCATCGCTTTTTGATATTGATACCCATAACTGTTTTTCTGGTTTTCCCAAACCTTTGCAACAAGCAGAACAGCAACGGACGCGACGCAGAAAAGCAGAACGACGACGCCAATCCGCACATATGCCGTCGAAATTGATTTTTTACGACTGTTTTGGGAACGTTTCCGCTTTTGTCTGGCCGTCTGCTCTCTGTCCTTTGCCTCCTGCCGGAGAATGCCGCCAAGCACGTCCTCATCCAGCAGATTGTAATCGGGCACAAGCTGCACTTCGCTGCCGCAGGCGCTGCAATAGACATACCCCTTTTGAATTTCGGCTCCGCATTTCTTACATATCATGTATATACTCCCGCTTATCTGGTCATTGCTTCTACACAGTTATGCATCAGCATAGCAATCGTCATCGGTCCTACGCCGCCTGGAACGGGTGTAATCATCGACGCTTTTTCAAACGCCTCGTCATATTTGACGTCTCCGAAAAGATGATTGTCCTCATCTCTGTGAATGCCGACGTCGATGACGACGGCGCCCGGCCTGACATAGTCGCCGGTGATAAATTCTTTCCTGCCAACGGCTACGATTAAGATATCCGCCGTCCGGCAAAGCTCCTGCAGCTGCCTGGTATGAGAATGCGCGACCGTTACCGTGGCATTTTCCCGCAGCATCAGAAGCGCCATCGGCTTGCCTACAATATTGCTTCTTCCAACGATAACGCAATGTTTCCCGTCCATTTCCACGCCGGAACGCTTTAACAGCTCTATAATTCCGGCCGGCGTACAGGATACGAAGCCCGGCTGACCGATCGTAAGCGAGCCGACGCTCTGCGGATGAAAGCCGTCCACGTCTTTATCGGGTGAAATCGCATTGATCACCGTCTTTTCATCAATATGCGCCGGAACCGGAAGCTGTACCAGAATGCCATTTACAGCGTCGTCCCGATTCAGACGTTCAATCAGATCCAAAAGCTCCTTCTGCGTCGTCTCTTCCGGCAGCTCAAACGATTGAGAATGCAGGCCGATGTATGCGCACGCCTTTTTTTTATTGCGGACGTATACGCCGGACGCCGGATCGTCCCCAACCTGAATTACGGCAAGCGTCCCCTCTGCGCCCGCTTCTTTTAACTGCTCCACCTTTTCTTTCAATTCTTCCTTAATTTCCGCGGAAATCTTTTTTCCATCAATGATCGTTGCCATATCTGTCCTCCTCTTATTTCGCATCGTTTAAAATAATCCAATGATTCGATCGTTTTCATCCACGTCAATCGCATGAGCCGCCGGCGCTTTTGGCAGTCCCGGCATTGTCATCATCGCGCCAAGAATCACGACGACAAAGCCTGCGCCCGCCGATGCGTACGCTTCTCTTACATGAACGGTAAAACCGGACGGTCTGCCCGTCTTTGCCGGGTCATCCGACAGCGAATACTGCGTTTTGGCAATGCAGACCGGAAAATCCCCCATGCCAAGCTCTGTCATTTTTGTAAGGGATTTTTCCGCCGACGGGCTGTAGGTTACGCCGTCTGCGCCGTATATTTTTGTGGCAATCGTTTCGATTTTTTCTTTCAGTCCAAGCGTATCGGGATACAGCGGCTGAAAATGGCTCTCCTGTCCGGCAAGCGCTTCAAGCACTCGTTCGGCAAGCGCAATCCCGCCTTTTCCGCCCTGCTCCCACACCTTAGACAGCGCAAAGGAACAGCCGCGCTCCTGGCAGAATGCTGCGACAAAATCCGTCTCCGCTTTGGTATCTGTTGCAAATGCGTTTAATGTTACAACGATCGGAACACGATATTGCTTCAGATTTTCGATGTGTTTTTCCAGATTGACGATGCCCTGCGCAAGCGCCGGAAGATTTTCGTCGGAAAGCATGGCCTTTGGCACGCCTCCGTTATATTTTAACGCGCGGATGGTCGCAACCAGCACAACGCAGTCGGGATGCAGCCCCGCTTTGCGGCACTTGATGTCAAAAAACTTCTCCGCTCCCAGATCCGCGCCAAATCCCGCCTCCGTTATTACAAAATCCGCCAGCTTTAACGCCGCTTTTGTCGCCCGTACGCTGTTGCATCCATGCGCAATATTGGCAAACGGACCGCCGTGAACGATCGCCGGCGTATGCTCTAATGTCTGGATCAGATTTGGCTTGATCGCGTCTTTTAACAAAGCGGCCATTGCGCCCGCCGCATGCAGATCATCCGCTGTAACAGGCGTACCGTCAAACGTATAGGCGACAATAATCTTTGCAAGCCGCCGCTTTAAATCCTGCATATCTTCTGCCAGACAGAGAATGGCCATTACCTCCGACGCTACCGTAATGACAAAGTGATCTTCCCGGACTATTCCGTCTGCCTTGCCGCCAAGCCCCACAACGAGATTGCGGAGCGCGCGGTCGTTCATGTCCAGACAGCGTTTGAAGACGATCTGCCTGGGATCAATGCCAAGCGCATTGCCCTGATGCATGTGATTGTCCAGCAATGCGGCAAGCAGATTGTTTGCTGCCGTAATCGCATGAAAATCGCCCGTAAAATGCAGATTCAGATCTTCCATCGGCACAACCTGCGCCATGCCGCCGCCCGCGGCGCCGCCCTTGATGCCAAAGCATGGGCCAAGCGAAGGCTCCCGCAGCGCAAGCGCCGCTTTTTTGCCAAGCTGTCCAAATGCCTGTCCAAGACCGATGGAAGTCGTTGTCTTTCCTTCCCCGGCCGGCGTTGGATTGACGGCCGTCACAAGTATCAGCTTTCCGTCCGGATTTGCAGCCGTCTTTTTTAAAAGCGCATCGGACAGTTTCGCTTTGTATCGACCATAAAGCTCAAGATCATCTTCTGAAATGGAAAGCTGTTTCGCTACTTCCGAAATCGGGAGCATTTCTGCGCTCTGCGCAATTTCAATATCCGTTTTCATACAAACGCCTCCTTAAACGCACTCTTCGATATACTGTTCAAACTCCTCCGGCGACATCAGCACTTTACGCGCCTTTGTCCCCTCCTCCGGCCCGACAAGCCCCGCCTCTTCCAGCTGATCCATGATACGAGCGGCCCGGTTAAAGCCAACTTTGAACTTTCGCTGAATTGAGCCAATCGAGCCTTTTTCGCTTTCGATTAAAAACCGGCCGACGTCTTTGAACAAAACGTCTCTGTCATCGCTGCCGGAAGAACTCTCAGAAATAGAGATGGAAAGATTCTCGGAATGCTCCATCTTCTCCTGCACAGTCGCATTATACTGCACAGATCCGTTTTCCTGCTTCAAAAAATCCACAACGGCCGACACTTCCTGATCGGAAACAAACGCGCCCTGCACACGCAGCGGCTTCTGATAATTTTGCGGAAAGAACAGCATATCGCCCTTTCCAAGCAGCTTTTCCGCGCCGACCATATCCAAAATCGTCCTGGAATCGACGCCGGAAGTTACGGCAAACGCGATGCGGGACGGCATATTTGCCTTAATCAGTCCGGTAATAACGTTAACCGACGGACGCTGCGTTGCAATAATCAGGTGCAGCCCAGCGGCACGCGCAAGCTGCGCCAGACGGCAAATGGCCGTTTCCACTTCGTGCGAGGCAACCATCATCAGATCCGCAAGCTCATCTACGATAATAACGATCTGCGGCAGACGGGTTGGTTTTTCTTCTCCCTCAAGATCGGCTATGGATTCTGCCTTTGCATTGTAGCCTTTCAGATCCCGGACGCCGTATTCGGCAAATTTCCGGTAACGGTCATCCATCTCCGCTACGGCCCAGTTTAATGCGCCGGCCGCTTTTTTCGGATCGGTGACAACGGGAATCATCAGATGGGGAATGCCATTGTATACGCTTAGCTCCACCACTTTGGGATCGACCATAATCAGCTTGACGTCGTCGGGATGCGCTTTATACAAAATGCTCATGATAATTGTATTGATGCAGACGGATTTACCGGAACCCGTCGCGCCTGCAATAAGCACATGCGGCATTTTTGCAATGTCTGTGACAACGACCTGCCCGCCAATGTCTTTTCCGGCGGCAAAGGCGAGATAGGACGGATTCTTTTGAAACGCGTCGGATTCGATCAGCTCCCGGAACATAACCGTTACATTTTCTTTATTTGGAATCTCAATCCCGATTGCCGCCTTGCCCGGAATCGGCGCCTCCATACGAATGTCCGCAGCAGCCAGATTTAGCTTGATATCATCCGTCAGGTTCACAATCTTGCTGACCTTTACGCCCATTTCCGGCTGGATTTCATACCGCGTCACCGACGGCCCGCTGCTGACGTTTGTAATCGTTACGTTGACGCCAAAATTTTTTAACGTCTGCTGCAATTTGTTGGCTGTCGCCATCAGGTGGGCTTTCGAGTCTCCCGTTGCTTTGGATTTGCCTTTTTTCAGAAGAGATACGTCCGGAAACGCATAGGGCTTTTCAGGCGCGGCTTCCATTGCGCCGTCCAGAGCTTTCGCAACCGCGGCGTCCTCTTCCGCCTCCTTCACTTCTGCCCTTTTCGGCTTTCTACGCTCCGCAGATCTTTGTTCCGGCGCATCCTCCGCCCGATATTCGCTGACAGGAGGTTCTTCCGGCTCTACCATGCCAGACACATCGGAAAGCAGCTCTTCTAACATGCCCGCATCTTCATACTCCGCCTGCGGCAGTTCTTCCGCTTCTTCCACCGGCTCGATAAAGATTTCCGGCAGCGGCAGATCCTCCTGCGGCGAAACGTCAGATGGCACGGACGCTATGGGGATCTGCTCTCGTTTTTTCACTTTTGGAGCAAACGAAGCGTCCTTTGGCGAAATCTCGTTCAGCTCATCCGAATGCGCCGCGTCTTTTCGCTTCAGCTTTGTATCGGCCGCAACGCCTTCAACCTTTTTATCCATGCGGCGCAGCTTCTGCTTCTGCTCCCGCTTTTCTTCCCGCTTCCTCTGATTGTCATGGTATCGTATGGCGTCTTCTTTTGCCGTCTCATAGACCTTCTGCCCACCGCGTTTTACGCCGCGCAGCAGCGAGCGCTCCGTAAGCAGCACAAGCGATATGATCATTGTGATGACGGCAATCACATACGAGCTGAACACGCCGAAATTCGGCACAAAAAGCCATACGAAAACACCGCCCAGCGCGCCGCCGCCGACTTTTCCCGTTGAAGAATATGTATAGGCGTATGCAATCAGATTTTGATTCGCGGCGTCGCCGTCCGTTACAATTAATTGCGCAAACATACAGATGGCGCAAAACAGGAGAATACCCGCGATAAATTTAAAAATTGCAAAATGGTTTCGTCTGTTTGAAATCAGAAAACAGGAACTTAAGAATAACAGGATGGGAAAAAGATAAGCCATACATCCAAACAATCCAAAGATCAGCGCGCTTGCGCCGTTTCCGATTTTTCCGCCAAAGCCAAAATTGCTGGCAAACAGCAGAATAGATACGCCAAGCAGTATCCAGAGTATAATTTCACTTTCAAATGTAAGACCTTTGTTTTTCGTCCGCCGCGGCTTTCGGCGAACGGCTTTTTTGGGCGCGGTCCGTCTGGCGCCCCGCCCGCTTTTTGATTGTGTGTTTCGTGCCGCCATACGCTCCTCCGTCTATGCCGAATAAAAATAACCGCCGATGGACACCAGTCCGATAAGCAGGCAGTATACTGCAAAAATTGTGAATTTCTTTCTCTTTACAACGACAAGCATCGTCCGGATGCAGATATAACCGACAACGGCCGCGCAAAGCACGCCGACCAGACAAAAGCCAAGCTCCGACGCCGTCACTTCAGACATCTCGGAAACGTCTGTAAGCTTTAACACGACGGCGCCAAGAATGGCCGGAATCGACATAATAAACGAATATTTGACTGCAAATTTCCGGTTAAAATTGCTGAGCAGACAGGCGGAAATCGTCGTCCCCGAACGGGAAAGCCCGGGAAGCGTTGCAAAGCCCTGGCAGATTCCGATAAAAAACGCATTTGAATACGAAATCGTCCGGGGCGTCTTGCTTCCGTCCGGAATCCGGTCCGATACAAACAAAAGCACGGACGTCAGCACAAGACAGCAGCCGGGCACAAGCAGTATCCCGGACGCAGCCTCTACAACGTCTGCCGCAACATAGCCGATGATGCCTGTCGGTATCGTCGATACGATCACCAGCATAACGAATTTCCGGTAGCTGTTGTCAATCAGCCTGTAATACGGCGCGTCTCTTTTCTGAAACACATTGCCTGCAAATACGCCCACATTCCGAAAAAAATCACCGATAATGGCAAAGCCTTCCTGTATCATACGAAAGATATCTTTATAAAAAGCCACAAAAACGGCGATCAGCGTTCCAAGATGCAAAAGCACGTCAAAGAGCATGCCCGTGTCCGTTTCGATCTCAAACAGTATTTTAAACAAAGCCAGATGCCCGGAACTGCTGACCGGAAGAAATTCTGTTAATCCCTGTATCACGCCCATGAGTATCGCATCCAATAATGACATAGCTGCCTCCAATCCGTAAGTGAAACTGTATTCTGTTCCAATAAACATTAGTTTACCATATTCAGGGAGGATTGTCATTACTTTGTTGCGGATCAGTGAGGCGCAGCGCGTTCAATCAGCTCATGCAGTTTGGATACCGCGTCATGGATGCCTCCCACTGCATTGATCAGGCCTTCTTTGACCGCCTCTTCCCCCACGAGAATCGTCCCAAGATCTTTGGACATCATATCCGTATTCATCATCAGCTCCTCCATGCGTTTTTGCTTCGCGCCGGAATGGCTTTCGATAAAGCGCAGAATCCGATTCTGCATCTGCTTGAAATAATCATACGTCTGCTTCGCGCCAATCACGGTCCCGCTCATGCGCACCGGATGGATCACCATCGTCCCGCTTGGCACGATAAACGAATAATCCGTGGAAACGGCAAGCGGCACGCCAATCGAATGGGAGCCGCCCAGTACGAGCGAAACGGACGGCTTATTGACGGAAGCCACCATTTCGGCAATGGCAAGCCCGCTTTCCACATCGCCGCCCACCGTATTCAGCATCAGAAGGATGCCGTCAATTTTTTCACTGTCCTCGATCACGGCAAGCTGCGGCAAAACGTGTTCGTATTTCGTTGTCTTTGTCGTAGACGGCAGACATTCATGCCCTTCGATTTCTCCAATGATATTCAAAAGATGAATCTGATGATTCGTATTCGGATTGTTTAATACGGCCTGCCCGTATTCCTTTATCTGTTCCATTTCCTGACTGCTCTGCTTTTCTGCATCGCCCATATGCTTTCACCTCACAAAAACAGAGGGTACGTCGTACCCTCCTTTTTGCTTAGTATGTCCAAATGCACGGCTTCCTATTTAATATCCGAGCAGATAATTGTAAAGATTCTGATATTTTTCTCTGGAAGACTTCCAGGAATAATCCTGTCCCATTCCCCGGTCCACCATCTGGTTCCACTGGCGCTTGCGGTCGAAGAAAATATGCTTGGAATAATTGATAATGCCCATCATCTCATCCGCATTGTAATGCGTAAAAGAGAAGCCCTCTCCCGTATTGTCATATTCGTTAAACGGCGAAACGGTATCCCGTAAGCCGCCCGTCTCCCGAACGATTGGAACGGTGCCATAGCGGAACGAAATCAGCTGCGTCAGTCCGCACGGCTCAAACCGCGACGGCATTAAGAACGCGTCGGCGGCCGCATACAGCTTGTGCGCCAGATCGTCCGAATAGCAGATATTCGCCGAAATGCGGTCCGGATATTTCCATGCATAGTGGCGGAACATGTTTTCATACCGCACTTCTCCGGTTCCAATCACAACAAGCTGCGTAAAATCATCCGCAATAAAATCCATCATATAGCTGATTAAATCCAGTCCCTTTTGGTCCGTCAGACGAGAAATCAGTCCGATCATATATTTCTTTTTGTCAACGGCAAGCCCAAGATCCTGCTGAAGCTTCGTCTTATTCAGGGCTTTCTTCTGCCGCCAGTTGTCTTTGCCGTAGTTCGTATAGATTCTGGGATCGGATTCCGGATTATAGACGTTGTAATCAATGCCGTTTACAATGCCCTGCATATCAAAATGCCTTGCCGAAAGCAGACCGTCGAGACCTTCTCCATATTCGCCCGTCTGAATTTCGTTTGCATAGGAATCGCTTACCGTCGTAATGTAATCCGCATAGACAAGCCCGCCCTTTAACATATTCGCATCTTTTTTGTATTCTAGCTTATCCGGCACAAATAAGCCGTTTGCAAAGCCTGTAAGCCCCCGCATCGTCTGAATATCCCACACCCCCTGGAATTTCAGATTGTGGATCGTCATAATCGTACGGATGCCCCAGAAAAATCCGTCTGCGCTGAACTCGTTTTTCAGATAGACGGGTATGAATCCCGTTTCCCAGTCATGGCAGTGAATCAGATCCGGCCGAAAATCAATCAGCGGCAGCATCGACAATACGGCTTTGTCAAAAAATACGAATTTTTCAATGTCGTTTCGAATGTTTCCATAGGGCTGAAAGCAATTGAAGTACTCTTCATTGTCAATAAAATAGTATGTAATGCCATCCAGCTCATACTTTAAGACGCCGACGTACTTATTCTGAATATAGCTTCCGGCGCTCATGTAAAAATGCGTAACGTAGGAAAACTGCCGCCTGAAATGCTCCGGTATGCAGCTGTAATTGGGTATGACGACCCTTACGTCCCATTCCTCCTTTGAAAACTCGCCTGGCAGTGCGCCGCATACGTCCGCAAGGCCGCCCGTCTTGATAAACGGAACGCACTCAGACGCGGCAAAAAGAATTTTTTTCATGTGAAACCCCTCCTTATTTATACGGTTGCCAGAGCCTGCTTCAAATCAGCGATAATATCTTCGGCGTGTTCGATGCCTACGGAAAACCGAATCAAATCCGGCGCCACGCCAGCCTCGATCAGCTGTTCCTCCGTCATCTGGCGATGCGTATGGCTCGCCGGATGCAGCACGCAGGTTCTCGCGTCTGCGACATGCGTCACGATCGCCGCCAGCTTCAGACGATCCATAAAAGAAACGGAAGCGTCCCTGCCGCCCTTTAATCCAAAGGAGATCACGCCGCACGTTCCATTTGGCATATATTTTTCCGCCAGCTTATGATATTTATTATCGCCAAGTCCCGCATAATTTACCCAGGCAACCTTTTCATGCTGATTCAGGTATTCCGCCACCTTCTGCGCGTTTTCACAATGTCTTGGCATGCGCAAATGCAGCGTCTCAAGCCCCAGATTCACAAGAAATGCATTCTGCGGAGACTGGATGGAGCCAAGATCCCGCATCAGCTGTGCCGTTGCTTTCTGAATGTACGCCATTTTACCAAATTTTTCCGTATATACAATGCCGTGGTACGACGCATCCGGCATCGTAAGCCCCGGAAACTTCTCTTTGTGCGCCATCCAGTCAAAATTGCCGGAATCCACAATGGCCCCGCCTACGCTGGACGCATGCCCGTCCATGTATTTCGTCGTCGAATGCGTCACGATATCCGCGCCCCATGCAATCGGCCGGCAGTTGATCGGCGTCGCAAACGTATTATCGACAATAAGCGGCACGCCGTGCGAATGCGCAAGCTTTGCAAACCGCTCGATATCCAAAACGACGAGCGAGGGGTTGGATATCGTCTCCGCAAACACCGCTTTCGTATTGGGCAAAAACGCCGCCTCAAGCTCCGCGTCCGACGCGTCCGGATCGACAAATGTACAGGAAATGCCCTGCTTTTTCATCGTCGTGCCAAACAGATTGTAGGTTCCGCCGTAAATGGCGTTTGTGCAGATAAAATGATCGCCCGCTTCACAGATATTAAAAATGGCATAATAATTCGCCGCCTGTCCGGAAGATGTCAGCATGCCGGCAAGCCCGCCTTCCAGTTCGGCAATCTTGGCCGCCACGCAATCATTCGTCGGGTTCTGCAATCTTGTATAAAAATATCCGGCGTCTTCCAGATCAAACAGCCTGCCCATCTGATCGCTGTTTTCATATCGAAACGTCGTGCTCTGATAGATGGGAAGCACGCGCGGCTCGCCTTTTTTGGGCTTCCAGCCCGCCTGGACGCAGACAGTGTCCGGCCTGTATTGTTCACTCATAGCATCTTCTCCCTGTAAAATCCCTTATTCGTCCCAGTTGTGGTACACTTCCTGTACGTCGTCATCCTCATCTAAAAGGTCCAACGTCTTTTGAATGTTGTTCAGATCGGCCTCCTCCGTCAGCGTAACGTATGTCTGCGGCAGCATCGTAACCTCCGCATTGGCGATGGAAATATGCGCGCCTTCCAGCGCTTCGCGAACGGCTGCAAACTGTTCCGGAGACGTTATAATTTCATAGCTGTCTTCCTCTTCCGAAAAATCGTCCGCGCCCGCATCGAGCGCCTGCATCATCAGATCGTCCGCATCCAGATCACACTCGTCTTTGGCAATAATAATCTGTCCTTTTTCATCGAACATATAGGAGACGCAGCCCTGCGTGCCAATGCTTCCGTACCCTTTGGTAAACGCGTTTCTGACATTCGCCGCCGTCCGGTTCTTATTGTCGGTCAGCGCCTTTACAATAATAGCGGTTCCGCCCGGCCCGTAGCCTTCATATGTAACCTGCTCGTAGTTGACATTGTCCGTATCGCCAGCCGCTTTTTTGATGCCGCGTTCGATGGTGTCATTGGGCATATTGTTGGATTTGGCCTTTGCAATGACGTCGCGCAGCTTGCTGTTATTCGCCGGGTCCGCGCCGCCTTCTTTGACTGCAATCGCAATCTCTCGACCGATAATGGTAAATATTTTTCCTCTTGCCTTATCATTTTTTTCTTTTTTGTGCTTGATGTTGGCAAATTTGGAATGTCCTGACATAGTCTCCCTCTTTTCTTCGTGTTTCGGATCTTATTTCTTATTGTTCCTATCTTATCATTTTTTCCGGGTCCTGACAAGGCGTATCCGTAAGCCTTCGAACGGAAACTTTCTGTATGATTTTATTTTCTACAGACAGTATTTTAAAACAAAAGCCGTGCGACAGAACTTCCATACGGTCGCTGTCTTTTGGGATTTTATCGATTCTGGAAATCAGAAAGCCATTTAACGTCTCATATTCATCCGATTCTTCGGTGGAAATCCCGAGTGTTTTCGCAACCTCCTCAAAATCCGCCATGCCGTCGATGATAAAGCTTCCATCATATTGTTTTTGTATCGTCTCTTCATATTCGTCGTGCTCATCTAAAATATTGCCGACGATTTCTTCCAGAATATCTTCCATCGCGACAATGCCGGCCGTCTGTCCGTACTCGTCTACGACGATGACCATATGGCTTTTTCTCGACTGCATTTCTTTAAACAATGCATTGATATTTCTCGTTTCGGGTATGACATCCACTTTTCGAATCAGTCCCGGAATCGTCCGGATCGGCCTGTCATAGCAGTCCGGATTGGTGCAGAGCTTTAAGACTTCTTTGATATGCAGCACGCCGATGATATTATCGATGTCATTTATGTAAACGGGAAAGCGGGAATTCGCGCTTTCCGTTATAAATTTCATTGCTTCCCCAAACGTCATTTCTCCGTTCAGCGCAATCATGTTTTTCCGATGGGTCATAATATCTTTGGCCTCTTTGTCGCCGAATTCAAAGATATTATGTATCATTTCCGCTTCGCTTGCGAGCAGCACGCCCTGTTCATGGCCTTCGTTGACCAGCGTCATGATCTCTTCTTCCGTCAGATCCTCTTTCCTGAAAAACCATCTGCTCCTGAATTTATACGCGAGATACAGCGCAGGCAGCGCAATGGCAAGCAGCAGCAAAATCAGCAGCCCCGTTCCGGGACTTCCTCCATCTTCCATTTTTTCGTTTCCTCCGATTTATTCCAGAATTTATTACAAACATCTGAAATATACCATTAACCGGTACATTCGTCAAGACTATGTAAGCAATTCCAGACTTACCTCAAGCGCCTTGTCCACTTTAAACAGCATGCTGCTGTCCAGATGGCAGACTTTGTCTTTTAATCTTTTTTTATCAATCGTGCGAAGCTGCTCCAATAAAATGACGGAATCCTTCACCATATCGTATTTTTCGCTGTCCAGCTCCACGTGCGTCGGCAGTTTGGCTTTGTGCATCTGCGAAGTGATTGCCGCACAGATCACGGTCGGGGAATGACGGTTTCCGACATCATTTTGGATAATCAGCACCGGACGCACGCCGCCCTGCTCCGATCCAATGACCGGCCGAAGATCTGCATAATAGATATCTCCTCTGTGAATCGCCATATATGACTCCCTCCATTTTTTTATGATAGAAAGAGTATTTCCAGTTTTTACAGTTCTATTCACAGATGTTTCAGGGATTTTTTCAGAAAAAAATGCGCGGCACGCGCCGGCCGATGCAGCAGGCGAATTCATAATTGAAGCGTCCGGACAGCGCGCCAAGCTCCTCCATTGTAATGCAATGCGCTCCGTCTTTTCCAAGAAGCGTAACCGTATCGAATAAGTCCGCCTCCGGGATATCCGTAACGTCCGCCATAAACTGATCCATACAGACCCTGCCAAGAATCGGAGCCTTTTTTCCATGAATCAGCACATAGCCCCGATTGGAAAGGCTTCTGGGATAGCCGTCCCCATAGCCAACCGGAATCGTAGCAATCCGTTTCTCTTCCTGCAACCGATACGTTCCGCCATAGCTTACGCTTCTCCCGCGCTCTAACGTTTTGATATGTACAATCCTGCTTTTTAACTCCATCACGGGCCGTAACGAAACAGACGCCGCCCCAACGTCTGCGGAAGGATACAGGCCGTACAAAATAATTCCGGCGCGCACCAGATCAAGCCCGGCTTCCGGAAGCTGCACAATCCCTGCGCTGTTTGCGCAATGCCGCATTCGAATGCGTATTCCCCGCGCTTTTAATTTGTCGCACATGCGCAAAAACAATGCAAGCTGTTCCTTAGAGGCCGAAAGATCCAATTCGTCCGCGCGTGCAAAATGCGTAAAAATCCCTTCGATTGCAAGGCCGGAAAGCGCATGGATGCGCGCAATTTCCTCCACGGACATATCTGTCGCCTGAAATCCAATCCGGCTCATGCCAGTATCTATCTTGATATGAATTTGAGCCTGCATTCCTGTTTTTTGGGCCGCTTTTGCGATCTGTTCCGCCATTTCATACGAATAGACGGTCAGACGCACCGCATGGCGTATTAACGCTTCATAATCCTCTTCAAATGCATAGCCTAAAATCAGAATTGGTTTTTTTATGCCCTGCTCCCGCAAAAAAAGGGCTTCCTCCGCCGTAGCGACCGCAAAACCAAAGACGCGTTCAAACGCTTCCGCAATGGCTGCAATTTCCGCGGCTCCATGTCCGTAGGCGTCCGTTTTTACAACGGCCAGTATTTGCGTCTGCGGCGAAAGCATCTGTTCGATCGCCTTTATATTATAGGAAACTGCACTTCGGTCAATGGACGCGTAAACTCTGTTTGGCTTTTTCATGTATGCAAAACCTCCATGATCGCGTTCGGAAGCTGTTCCAGTAAATCGGAAGCCAGCATGCCGTACGCGCCCTTTTTTGCCGCAGCCAGATCACCGGCCAGACCGTGCAGATAAACGCCGGCGACGGCTGCCTCTTCACAGGAGCTGCCCTGCGCCAAAAGACCGGCTAAAAATCCGGACAGCGCGTCGCCGCTTCCGCCCGTCGCCATGCCGTGATTGCCCGTGGCATTGACATAAAACGTCTGATCCGGCATGCCGACGACGGTTCTTGCGTCTTTCAGCACACAGACGGCGTGATGCGCGTTTGCAAACGATTGCGCGGCGGCCGGCAGATCCTGCTGTAATTCCGTTATGCTCTTTTCCGTCAGGCGGCTCATTTCTTTCAGATGCGGCGTGACAATCCACTCACCCGGCGCATGGAGCCTGTGCAGCAGACCGTCCGCTAAAAGATTGAGCGCATCCGCATCGAGCGCCGTTTTTTTGGAAGGATGCTGCAAAACGGCTTCTACCAGCGTCCGCGCGGCGGGCGCCGTTGAAAGGCCGGGCCCAATCAAAATGGCGTCCGCCCATTCGATGCAGGCGTTGACCACGGAAACATCAAGTTCGTCCGAACGATACGTTGTAACAATCGCTTCCGGCAGTCGGGAAAGTAAAAGCCCTTTATTTTCTTCCTCCGTCAGAATCCGAACCAGGCCGCATCCGCTGTAGTACGCCGCTTTTGCCGCAAGGTAAGCCGCTCCCGCCATATGGGAAGAGCCTGCGATCACAAGCGTCTTTCCATATGTTCCCTTATTGGAATGCGCGCTTCGCTTTGGAAGCAGCGCGCGCGCCGCTTCCTTTTCGCATAAGCGACCGGCGGGCCATTTTCTGTCAAAGCCGTATTCGGTCACTCCAATATCCGCAACTACAAGCTCCCCGGTATACGATGCGCCCGGATACAGAAGCTGACCGATTTTGGCAAAACCAAACGTCACTGTCAGATCGGCGCAGACGGCCGTTCCTCCTATTTGTCCGGTATCCGCCAGAATGCCCGATGAAAGGTCGACGGCGATTTTGTAGGCGTCCGAGTGATTGATGCATTCGATCAGCGCGCACAGCGGCCCTTTTATGCGCCGCGACAGGCCAATGCCAAACAGCGCATCCACGATGACGGCATACGCCGCATCCTTAAGATCGTAAATTTCCGGCACGCCGTATGTCTGCGCGATCGTATACTGCGCGCCCGCCTCCTGCGTCATCTTCCCTTTCTCCACGGGAACATGCATGCATACGTCATAGCCGGACAGATGCAGCAGTCTTGCAACGGCAAAGCCGTCCCCTCCGTTATTGCCGGCGCCGCATACGACAAGCATGCGGCCCGCTTCTTTGGAAAAGCGCTTTGTCAGCTCCGTAAAAACCGCCAGTGCAGCGCGCTCCATCAGCACGACAGACGGCATGCCAAAATAGTCTATGGTATGTCTGTCGCACCGTTTCATTTCCTGACTGTTGACAAGATACTGCATTGTACCGCCTCCCTGTTGCCTGTCAGTCCGCCAGAAGCTCCCATGTCTCATACAACGCTTCCAGCTCCTCCTGCGTTTTTTGCATGGCGCAGTGAATTTCCGAAAGCTTTCCGGCGTTCGTGGCATGCGCCGGATCGTTTAACGCCTCGTTCAAATCGGAAAGATACGCTTCCTTTTCGGCGATCGCTTCCTCCGTCCGTTTCAAATCGGCCGCTTTTTTCCGCTCCTTCGCCTGCGCTGCTTTCTTCTGCTTCCAGTCAAGCTTTGCCTCTCCGTTTTTTTCTTCCTTCTTCTCCTGCGCGCCCGCGGCTTTGACCGACTGCATCCGCGCATCCCGCTTTTCCAGATAGTAGTCGTAATTGCCCGGATAGCCGATCAGCGTCTGCTCCGTCAGATCTAAAATCCGCGTCGCCGTTTTGTTGATAAAATAACGGTCATGCGAAACAAACAGAACCGTTCCCGTATACTGGTTCAGCGCTTCCTCCAGAATCTCTTTTGACGTAATGTCCAAATGATTCGTCGGCTCATCCAAAATCAGAAGGTTGGCTTTGGAAAGCATCAGCTTCGCAAGGGAAACTCTTCCCTTTTCACCGCCGCTCAAATCGCCGATCCGCTTAAACGCGTCGTCTCCCGTAAATAAAAATGCGGCCAGCACGTTCCGCACCTGCGTCTGGTTCAAATCCGGCCGTTCATCCGAAATTTCTTCAAACAGCGTCTTTTCCTCGTGCAGCGCCTGATGCTCCTGATCGTAATACGCGATGTGCACGTTGGTTCCACACAGGATTTCTCCCGTATCAAACGAAAGATCGCCATGAATGATCTTTAGCATTGTCGTCTTTCCGGCGCCGTTGTCTCCGATCAAAGCGACATGCTCTCCACGCCGGATGGCAAACGAAAGACCGGAAAACAACTGCTTTCTGCCAAAGGATTTGGACAGATTTTCGACGGAAAGCACGTCGTTTCCGCTTGTGACCGCCGGCTCTAACCGTATTTTCATGTCCGCATGCTCCTCAACCGGCTTTTCCACCCGTTCGATTTTATCCAGCATTTTTTCACGGCTTTCGGCCCGCCGTATGGATTTTTCCCGATTGAACGATTTTAATTTGGCGATGACGGCTTCCTGACGACGGATTTCCTGCTGCTGGTTGTACCATGCCTTCCGTTCCGCTTCCCGCATCGCCGCTTTTTTGACGGCATAATCCGAATAGTTTCCCTGAAAGACGATTGCCCGCCGATTGGATAATTCTATGACTTTTGTTACGATTTTATCCAGAAAATATCTGTCATGGCTGACAATTAAAACCGCGCCCTTGTAATTCGACAAAAAGCCCTCCAGCCATGCGATGGAGGAAAGATCCAAATGATTCGTCGGCTCATCCAGAATCAGAAAATCCGGTCTGGCGATCAGCAGTTTTGAAAGAAATATCCTTGTCTTTTGTCCGCCGGAAAGCTTTTCAACCGGCTGACTGAAATCCGATTCCAAAAACCCAAGCCCTTTTAAGATGCCGTTTACCTCGCTGCGATACGCATAACCGCCCTGCAGCTCGAATTCATGATGCAGCCGATTATACTGCTCCAAAAGCTGCGTCAGACGATCCCCCTCCATCAGACGCATGTCCTCTTCCATCGTTCGCAGCTTCTCCTCCATGCGTAAAATCTCTTCTTTTGCCAGAAGCGCTTCTTCTAAAATTGTGCGTCCGCCGGAAATCTCCTGATACTGCGCCAGATAGCCGACGGAAACGTTTTTTGACAAAACAACTTCTCCGGCATCCGCCAAAAGCTGCCGCATAATAATTTTTAAAAGCGTCGATTTGCCGGCCCCGTTGATGCCGGCAATGGCCGCTTTTTCTCCGTCGTTGATATGAAACGAAACGTCTTTTAAAATTTCATCCGTGCCAAATGCCTTACTGATCCGCTGGCAGTCTAAAATCATAACATCTCCTCTAACGTGCCGCGAATGGCCTGAATAAATGCCTGGCTGTTTAAAACGGTCGGCTGTTCGATCGAAGTGATCAATGCAAGATCCTTCGTCATTTTTCCTTCTTCAATCGTTTTCACGCAGGCCGCTTCCAGCTTCTCCGCAAATTTCACAAGCGCAGGGTTCTCATCAAGCTCTCCGCGTTTTTTCAGCGCGCCGCTCCACGCAAAGATCGTAGCGACGGAATTTGTGGACGTCTCTTCCCCGTTCTGGTGCTTATAATAATGCCGCTGCACGGTGCCATGCGCCGCCTCGTATTCGTAATATCCATCCGGAGAGACAAGCACGGAAGTCATCATGGCAAGCGAGCCAAATGCAGAAGAAATCATATCGCTCATCACATCGCCGTCATAATTTTTGCACGCCCAGATATAACCGCCCTCCGACTTCATGACGCGCGCCACCGCATCGTCGATCAGCGTGTAAAAATACGTTATGCCGGCCTGCGCAAACGCGTCTTTGAACTCACGTTCAAAAATCTCCTGAAAAATATCTTTAAACGTATGATCGTATTGCTTGGAAATCGTGTCTTTCGTCGCAAACCACAAGTCCTGCTTCACATCCAGCGCATACGTAAAGCAGCTGCGCGCAAAGCTTTCTATCGAGCCTTCCAGATTGTGCTGCCCCTGTAAGACGCCGGCTCCCGAAAACGCATGAATCTGCTCTCTTCTTTCGCTTCCATCTTCCGCCGTAAAAACAAGCTCCGCTTTTCCCGCGCCGGGAACCTTCATCTCGACCGCCTTATATACGTCGCCATACGCATGCCTTGCAATCGTAATCGGCTTTTTCCAGTTTTTCACGCATGGCTCAATGCCCTTCACCAGAATCGGCGCGCGGAAAACCGTTCCGTCCAGCATCGCGCGGATCGTCCCGTTGGGGCTTTTCCACATCTCTTTTAACTGATATTCGTCCATACGCGCCGCATTTGGCGTAATCGTCGCGCATTTTACGGCCACGCCGTACTTTTTCGTCGCATTTGCAGAATCCACTGTAACCTGATCGTTCGTCGCATTTCGATGCGCAAGCCCCAGATCGTAATATTCCGTCTTCAGATCCACAAACGGCTCTAACAGCTCTTCCTTAATCATCGACCATAAAATACGGGTCATTTCGTCCCCGTCCATCTCTACAAGCGGCGTTTTCATTTGAATTTTATCCATAAATTTCATCCTCCCTGCACTTCCTTTTCTGCCTTATTTTATAATACCAGTCCTCACAGGGCTGTCAAGATTTTTTTTATTTTGTCCACTGGAAACACTGCCAGGCCCTCGACATATGATGAAGTGTAATCAATCAAAAATGGAGGTTTTCAAATGAGTGATTTAGCAGCAACAAACTGTGGATGCGGAAATGAAGGAGGATGCGGTTCCATTCTCTGGCTCATCGTTTTGCTTTGCATGTGCAACGGCAACGGCGGCGGCTTCTTTGGCGGCGGCAATTGCGGCGGCGGATGCGAAGGCGGCAACAGCTGCATCTGGATCATCTTATTACTGCTCTGCTGCGGCGGCTGTGGAAACAGCTTCTGCTAAGAAGATCCGGAAAAGAAGGGAGGAGCTTATTGGCTCCTTCCTTCTTTACTTCCCCGCATATGGACAAACCGCATGCAAAACGGTATACTTGACCTATCAAGCAAAACCAGGGAGATTTCTTATATGAATGCGAGACAACCATCAAACCGCGCCATCTGCATCACGCTTTTTACACTCCTCTCCTGCACCTGTCTTTTGGGCTGTTTTCCTGCGGCGCATCAGCCGCTGCAAAAAACAGGCTTCTATTTTAATACCGTGATTACCGTCACGCTTTCCAAAGGTGGAAGCGACGCGCTTTTAGAAGAAGCGTTTCACATGGCGGACCGCTACGAAGACATGTTCAGCGCCACGATCGCATCCAGTGACATCTCCCGCATCAATCAGGCGCGCGGAAAATCCGTTTCCGTCAGTGAAGAGACGATCGCGCTTTTGGAAAAGGGCCTGCAATACTGCGCGCTTTCAGACGGCGGCTTTGACATCACCATAGGAAAGCTCTCTTCTCTCTGGAATTTTTCGGAAAACGAAGGCGTCGTTCCAGATGCGGCCGCGATTGCAGAAGCCGCTTCGACGGTGGATTACCGCGCCGTCGTCATCTCGGGCCATGAAGTGCGGCTGCAAAACCCGGATGCGGCCATTGATATCGGAGGAATTGCCAAAGGATATATTGCAGATCAGATGAAAGCGTACCTGATGGAACACGGCGTGACGGAGGGCACAATCAATCTGGGCGGAAACGTGCTTTGCCTGGCGCCAAAGGCAGACGGCTCGTTGTATCGCATCGGCATACAAAAGCCTTTTGACGCAAGACAGGCGACGGCGGCAGTCGTGGAGGTCGAGGAAAAGACGGTCGTCTCTTCCGGCGTTTATGAGCGGTTTTTCTATGCGGACGATACGCTGTATCACCATATTTTAGATCCGTCCACCGGCTATCCCTTTGAAAATAACCTGCTGAGCGTTACCGTCATCTGTGAAAGCTCGGCGGACGGCGACGGATTGAGCACGGCGTGCTTTTCGCTTGGCCTTGCGGATGGAATGGAGCTGATCGAACGCCTTCCCGATACGGAAGCCATTTTTATCACAGACGACTACGCGCTGCACTGCTCTTCCGGCATTGGCGATACGATTCCACTGGAAGAACAATAAAAAAGGGCGTTGCCGCCCATTGACAGGCGTTTTTCGCCTTACCGCTTCTTTGCCGCCACTTTTTCCTGCAGCAGCGCGCGGTCAATCGTTCCATCTTCGGCCAGCGGCATTTTATGCAGCTGTGCGATATGGTGGGGCATCATATAACGCGGCAGCGTCTTCACAAGCTTTGCCGCCAGCCGCCGTTCTGTGATTCTCCCAACGTAATACAAAGCGATCCTTCCCTTTTCTTTTTCAAACATACAGCAGCACATACGGATTTCTTTTAACGCGCCAACGCAGCGTTCAATTTCCCCGGATTCAATTCGATGCCCCATATGGTGAATCTGATCTCGTGTTCCGGCGACCAAAACAAGCTCTCCATACGCATTATACCGCCCAACGTCTCCCGTCCTGTAAATCATTTCCGAATAAGCCGGCTGCATGGGATTTTGCACAAACGCTTCTGCCGTCTGCTTTGGATTGTTATAATATCCAGGCGCCACAGAAGCGCCGCGAATGCAGATTTCACCTTCTGCCGCCGGCCTGTCTTTTGCATCCAGCAGCAAAATCTCCGTATTGGGAAACGGCTTTCCAATCGGCATGCTCCCATTGCCTCTTTTTTCCCGCAAAGCCGAAGCGTAACAGCACATGCCCATTCCTTCTATTGGTCCATATAAGCTGATAAAAGAAGCCTCCGGCAGCGCTTCTTTCCAGATTTTATACTGTTTGGCCGGAAACGCCTCGCTGATCGACGCAATCGTCTTTAAGCGCTCCGGCTTTACGGTCTGAAACGTCCCGAATGCGGAAATCATCGTCAGAACAGATACATCCCAGCAAATCGTATTGATTTGACAGGCATTTAAAAATTCCACCAGCTTTATGGGAAACAAAAGAAGGCCATCCGGAACAAGATACGTCGTTGCGCCGGCCTTTAACGCCGGATAGACGGCATGCAGGCCAGCATCCGAGCAAAACGGAATCTGACTTGCAAATATCGTATGCCTGTGAAACGAAAGCAGCTCCGACAGCTGTTCCGTATAATCCAATACCAGACGATGGCACGCCGCTACGCCTTTTGGCGCGCCGGAAGAATCGGAATGGTAAGAAATGTAAACCAGATCGGCGTCTACCGCCCTTTTTCGTATCTCATGCAGCGCATTGGCGTCTTCTTTCGTCTGCGCCATCGCATCGTACAGGCAGACCTCTCCCGAAAATGAAACGGCTTTGACCTTTTCCAGAACGCTTTCCTCACAGATCATGCATTCCGGCTGACAGTTTTCCAGAATCCGCTCAATTCTGCTCACCGGCATTTCCCTGTCAACGGGCACATAAAAACAGCCTGCCGCAATTACGCCAAGAAAAGCGGCGATCGTTTTGGGCGTTCGTTCCATAAATACGACGACCGGCTTTCGATACAGCCCCTTTTTGTGTAAAAACGTGCCGACTGCACGGCTCTGTCTGTATGCCTGACGAAACGTGCAGACCTCCGTTTCACCGGAAAATGCCACTTTATCCGGTTCCTGTTTTACAATGGCGTCCAGATAAGACAGTACATTTCTGTTCATGCTCCATTCCCGTTCTTTCTTATTTGCTTTTGTAGGATTCCCCTGCGCGTACCGTTCCCGGAATATTTTTTTGAGAAATTCATATGCTACCAAATGGTAGCATATTCAAATGCATGATACCACCATTTGATAGCATTGTCAAGAAAAGGCGCCGACAAAACAGCCAGCATAAAATTGGAGGATGTTATGTATTTTCAGAGAATTGCAGATTTGCGCCAGGATCATGATCTAACGCAGCAGGACGTGGCGGATATCTTAAACTGCAAGCGGGAAGTCTACCGCAGATATGAAAAGGGCATACGGGAAATTCCTGTTTCCTATGCGATTACGCTTGCAAATTATTATAACGTTTCTCTGGATTATCTTCTGGGATTATCCGATAAAAAATAAAACAGGCGTAAAAGGAGGCATTATGAAACGAAAACAAAGACGACTGCTTCGACTTTCTGTTTCGCTGGCGACCGGCGGCGCCGCTTTTTGCATTCTGCTGTCCGTTCTGATGGAACCGGATATTCCGGAAGCAAACCGGAGCGAAACAGAAACGGCAGAACACACCCTTTTCAACAGAGCGGAAACAGAAGAAGCTGCCGCGCAGCATGCAGCAGAAACGGAAACGCGCGCAAACGAGCCCCATACGGAAACGATTTCCGGAAAACAAAATCTGCATACGGAACGGGAACGCATCTTAAATCTTGCCGCAGGAGAACTGGCTGCGATCGGAAAGCTTACGGCGGAACAAATTCCGGACCTGTTTTTTGCATGTGAAATTGACGATACGATTTTTGCACGCATCAACGGAGCCTCCTATACAGAAAACGATGCGATTTCCCTTTCGGAGCTTTCGTATCTGAAACTGCTGTATTATGGATTTGACGGAAATACCTACGTTGGTGAAATGATTGTAAATAAAAAAATCGAAAACGATGTGCTTTCGATTTTTCAGACACTGTATGAAAACAACTACCCGATTGAACGTATGACGCTTATCGACGCTTACGGCGCAAGCGATGCTTTGTCTATGGAAGACAACAATACTTCCGCGTTCAATTACCGCACGATTTCCGGCAGCAGCAAGCTTTCCAATCACAGCTACGGCATGGCAATCGACTTAAATCCAAAATACAACCCCTACGTCAAAACGGCCTCTGACGGATCGCTCGTATGCCAGCCTGAAAGCGGAAGGGAATACGCAGACCGCTCCGCCGATTTTGCATACAAAATCGACGAAAACGATCTGGCCTTTCGCCTGTTTACACAGGCCGGCTTTGACTGGGGCGGAAACTGGAACAGCGTCAGGGATTATCAGCATTTTGAAAAGAAGCCAGAAGATCCAGCAGCGTCTCACTAATGCGCTGATCCGTACACTCTGAAAGCTTTGCATTCCAATCCTGATTGGTATACAAAAATTCGATCAGATTGCAGGCGTCAAAGATTCCTTCTGCCCTTCCTTCCTGATACAGATTCGGATTCCCTACGGCCATCCCCTGCTTTTCGCAATGTGAAAGCAGCGCAAACAGCTCCATCTCCGTCGCACGGCCTTTATCAATGGCGTTGACGTCCACATAATAACGCTGCTCTCCTTCCGACGTCTTAAGACAAACCTCTACAATCGGACGTTCTGCCGTAGAATGTTCGGCATACCGTGCAAAAAACGGCACGTTTCCTACGGCGCCAAGCCCAAGCACGCCAGACGTCTGTTCACCCTGGCGATAAGAAACTGCAATCTGCCCGGATTCCGATTCCAGATACACAGATTTGCAGGTAAGGCTGCGCATGGCTTCATATGCTTCCTGCACCTTTCGATATCCTTCCATATCGCCGGAGTCCCTCTGCTGCGTCTTAAGGTTTTTGACCTCTTCCAGATAATTGTACCGCTGCTCCTCTCCTTCCGGTTCCTTCAGAAAATCAAACGCCCCCTCCGACACGCTTCCCTGTGCCAGCATTGCATCGGCAAACGTCCGCATTTCTTCGTACGTCGCATTGGAAAAATCGACGGTTCCTGCCGTTCGCATTCTAAAACCGGCATATCCTGCGCCATGCGCAACGTATTTCATCTGTCCTGTAAACATATCTCTCCTTTCCGCAATCCTTCTCTCCATCCGGACTGCACGCCCTCCTTTTGGTCCGGGCGCAACATGTTATTGCACAAAAAAAGACATTTTATTTCAAATCATTCCATTGAAACAAAACGTCTTTCCCTGACACAATATGTATCGGCAAGCCTTATGCGAATCCTGATACCTTTTGCGCTGTTTGCAGGAAAACAATCTTATAAATCAATATCCGCAGTCAGCATGCTCCCATTCTCCGCCATCCCTTCGAATCAGAATCCAGTTCCAATCCTCATACGTCGAGTCAGGATCAAGGGAACCGTCTCCCCCGGATGCGTCTACATCAAAAGACGAAACCAGTACGATCGCTTCCTCAGCATCATATTGCTCCGCCCATTCATGAAATACATCCGCATACGTGTCCCCAGGATAATAGAGTTCCGTAAGCGTACAGCCGGTAAACTCGTTTTTGAAATAATCTTTTACCGTTTCACATGCCGCTTTAATATCGTCATCGGAATATATTTCAGACGGTGTCCAATCCGGAATTTGAACGTGATCAATATTGCCCCCGATGTCTTTCTCTCCACAGCCGGCAATATTTAATATCATTATCAAAGTTATAAGAATAAGCGCTTTCTTTGTCATTTTGTTTCATCTCCCTGCGAATAAACCGGATTGTCATCGTTCATACCTTCTGACAGTTGTATTATATCCTATTTACGGGATGCATTCAACCTGTTTTCACCCTTCATCCTATAACAGTCCATATAAGATGAACGCGTTCCCTTCCATCGCATTGAAATTACAGGCGTACATTTCTTTGCAGGCAAAACAGTGAAAAACACGCTGTAGCGTAACAATCTGTTCTGCCTCTCTGGGATAAAGATCGTTTTTTCCTTTCGTATGAATCGCGCTATCCCTGTTGCCACGCATAGTCTATGAATATACTTTTTAATGTTTAAGGGGCGCTCTATAAACACATTCTGTTATCTTAATGCGTCATCGATAAATAAACTTCTATTCCCATAATACATGATATCAAGTTTATGCAGCGCTCTAGTTCCTGCAATATATAATATCTGTCTGTCTCTTTCCGAATTATATTCTTCTACAGTAACACTGGGAACAATCACATAATCAAACTCTAATCCTTTTACCAGGTACGAATTTGTTACAATAATTCCTTCATGGAAGTTTGAATTCTCATTATTCATTAAATAACACTTTTCTTTATGGTCATCATCTAATGCAGCATACAATTCATCTGCTGCTGATGCAGTTTTACAAATTACAACCATAGTAGTAGTAACTGATAAATCTACACTATCAATTTTTTTCTGGATACTATCTATCATAGAATTGTAATTATCATACTGCTCAATACTTGGCATTTCACCATGTCGCTCAAATGATTCGGCATCTGATAAACTGCACATTTTTCTGCAAAACTCACTGATTTCAAAAGTTGAACGGTAACTTTTCATCATCTTAACGAACGTAGCTTTCTCTCCAAAGATCTTTTCCAGGTTATCTATTAAAGTAGCATTATTACGATCAACTACCTGATTTATATCACCTAAAATAGTCATTTTACATTTGAAAAGAGTATTTAAAATTTCATACTGAACCATCGAATAATCTTGCATTTCATCAACTATAACATGCTTTATTCTTTCAAAATATGACCTTTCGTTTCCGAATAAAAGAAATTTTAATAAAATAATTGGAAAAACATCCTCATATTGAACATTATTATTTGGAGACAAACTAAACGCCTGACATTCAGAATATTTTAAACGCACTTTAGTAATAAACTGCTCATACAATTCCATGATATTTTTTGTTTTCGCCATATCTTTCAAGTTTTTCTTAATTTCATTTCTAGAAGATATAGAAATAATCGCACCATGATCAGATTCGTATATATCCGCTATTCTATCCGCAATATGATCCAATCTTACAAACACAGGATACTTTGACAACATCATTCCAGAATATAATTCCTTAATCCATGCGCCTTCTGTTGACTCACCATTCAACGAATACGCAGAAAATTCAAACAAAGTATCTTCCAATTCTTTTGCAAATTCTTTCAGTTCATTCAGGAATGCAGTCCCACTTTTTAATCTAATGCTTTTTAATCTTTCATCGTCCTCCTGACAATTAATCACATACTCCATCTGTTTATATTTTTTTTCATATTTTGAAATCCCCTTCATCTCATGCTCGGCAATTTCATCAAAACTTACCTCTGTTATGTTTTGCTCACCTAATTCTGGTAATACATTTGAAATATAGTCTGAAAAAATAGTATTTGGCGAAATAATTAAAACTTCACTTGATTTTAAATTATTTCTATTCTGGTAAAGTAAAAATGCTATTCGATGTAATGCAATCGATGTTTTTCCAGAACCTGCAACCCCCTGAACAACCATGACATTAGATGACTGATCCCTTACAATGGAATTCTGTTCTTTTTGAATGGTCGCGACAATATTTCTCATCTTTGTACTCCCATTGCCTGACAATTCTTTCTGTAATATTTCGTCATCTATATTAAAATTGGATTGTATTGCATATTCCATAACACCTTTTCTAATTTTCAACTGTCTTTTCTGAGTAATCTCGCCATCAATAGTGCCCATAGGCGCTTCATAAAACGCTTTTCCTGTATCAAAATCATAATACATACTTGAAATAGGAGCTCTCCAGTCATATATCAGGTTACTGATATTCCCTTTTTCCTGTAATCCTCCAAGACCGATATATAATATCTCAGCTTCATCCTCACCATCATATACAAAATCAATCCTGCCAAAATAAGGATTTTCATTTTGTTTCATCAATAGTCTTCTTTTATTGTCCCTCATCTCATAAGAATCATGTTCTTCCGAAATACTTAATCTATTAGAAGCAATTTCTTCCGGATCAAGCTCATAAATGTTTTCCCAAAGATATCTTTTTTGCTCAAGAATTCCTTCTTTCGCTTTTTCCATCGAATTTTCCACTTCATCCAACTGTTTTGAAATAACACCCTGAATATAGTCTAAGTGTTCCAATTCTTCTTTCTTTATACTGTTATCTACTTTATTATCCATTTGAAAACCTCCATATATAACCTGTTTACAACAAATTTCTCTCTCAATTCATAAAATTTTTCTATATTGATCATCTCACTACATAATTTTTGCATAGATATCACGCATAATTTTTGGATGAAAATCATAATAATGGGTATGAAGAATGAAATGCCGTCATGTATCTGTTCTGAAACATAATATCTTTCCAGCTACTACCGGTTCTCTATTCCTCACAAAATCGCCTCCATATGTTTTTTACATAGAACCTTTCATTTTCTGTGACCTCTTCCTTCACAAAATCGTATCCTTTTATTTTTCCCTGCATCTTATGATAATCTTCCATATCAGCATATTCGATCTCTGCAAAACAAATATCTATGTTTTTACATTTTTTAAATGAAATGCTATGTATCTCATCAATTGCATATTCCCATACCTCAAAAACTAAATCCTTACAACAATTGACATCCATGATATCAAAATACTGTTCCCTGGATAATCTCATTTTGACTTCTTTTCTCTTTAAAAAATTCTCGCTTTTAAAAGTTAAATTATATCGTTCTTCACCATCATCAAAAACTCTTCTATTTATGCGAATCTCTGGATCTGATGATAAATATTGACGATACACTATTGTATGTCGAATAAATTCTAATTCATTTTGGGGCAATTTATCAAAAATAAACTTTTGCTCAATTTCATACATATTAATTAGCCAACTCCTATAATCCATTGTCCATTGTCTTTTATTAGACTCATAAAATAATCTACAGGAAAGATCACCTTATAAAACGCTTCTTTTCCCGGAGATACCAAAACTACGCTGTTTTCTTTTATCTCATCTAATACTACATAATGATGATTTCCTCTAAATTCTTCATCATTAAATAATACGTCGCTCCTCACACACAAAATAATATCACTTACCTGTTTTTTTAATTCCTTAATAACAAGAAGATCCATTTCTTTTTCAATGAAACAATTATGCCTGCCGATGCAATCATCAAGCCTCTTCATTTCAATACAGTCATAATTCACTTTATTTTTGTAATCATTCATAAGATTACTTTTATAATAAAAAACTTTTGTATTAATACCAACTTCATCCTCCAAGTAATTTACCAATTCGAAAATCCAAATTAACTCCTTGTCATTTCGACTTCCTCTTTTCTCTTTTAAAATGAAATCTACACATGCATTTCCACAAGATAAATCCCTTTTTTTTGCAGCAAATGGATACCATATTATCTTATTCATCCAATTTTTTCCATTTATAAAGAACTCATGGTTAGATTGGCTCACAAAAACAGCTGTTTTTTCTTCAAACGAATTACGCCAACTGTTTTCGATTTTCATGTTCTCTGGTATTACTACTTTTTTTAATCTTACTTGTCCAAAGCTTCGCTCTCCTATATCATTAACCACTTCGTCCAATAAAAGGTTCACTATTTTACATTTTTCAAATGCAAAAGCTCCAATCTTTACTGTTTTTACATTCAATTCTTTTACGTTAATTTTTTCATAATAAGCATATGGGTATATATATATTCCACTGTTAATTGTTAACTTATTTTTTATTTGACTTTGAATACAGAAAAATACATTATTATCTTTATCTATGATACATCCCTGAAAGGTTTTATACTGCATTGAATCCAATTTTATATTATCAATACTGTTACTCCCAACAAAACACCCTGGCGCTAAGAAGATAATGTTATTTCCATTAAATATAATTTCCTGGAGTTTTTTACAATATGAAAAAGCAGCATATCCAACTTTTTCAACAGTGTGTGGAACACTAATTCTCTTAATCCTTCCACAGCCTGCAAATGCACAATTTTCAATTTTTTTTACTTGAGCTAAAACAAGATTTTTTTTTAAATTAGGAACTTTTATCAAAGTATCTATACTTTTATCATATAAAACTCCGTAATAGGATGAAAACCTGTCATTATCAGGATCTACAATATATTCGGTTATATCTGCTTCTTCAAATGCAAATGCAGATATCTCAGTAACACTCTCTGGTATTTCTATCCGTATTTTTCCAGTACAGTTTCTAAATGCCCGCTCTCGTATACAAGTTATTCCATTCGGCACTTTTACAGTTTCCGAATTATATATACATTTTATCAACTCATTCTTATAGCAAATAAACTTTCCCGATTCTGTTTCAATAGCATCTTTTGTTGGCTGCAATATCTTACATATTGATGTATATTTCTCTGCGCATTTTTCCATCCCATATTGATATGCATAAAAAATAACATCACTCGTCTCATCAAAAGTAATACTTGAATTATCAATTACTAAAACTTTAAAATTCATTTGCCCAACAAACTCAAACATGAATCTATATGCCATTTCCGATATTTTGGGTTTTACCAGATCTTTATCATGGTTATTTCTGCTATATATACGACGAAACAATGTTTCAGAGTCGGCATACAGAATAATCATTAAATCCGGCTCACCCCAAGCCATTGAAATACATTTAAAATACTCCACTGATAAATCATTTGCCCTTGACCAATAATTTGAAATATAAAATCTGTCCGTTACAACATTCTTCTTTTCTAATTTGTTAAAAAAATAATTTTGTCTTATTCCGTATATCCCCGGAACATCGCCTCCTGTATACTTATCAATTGTTACAAAACTATCATAAATTCCACTCGTATCATGCATTTCGTGAAATGATTTAGCAATAAACTCGCCGCCAATTCTTTTAGCAAGAACTTTGGCCTGACTCGTTTTTCCCACACCATCCATTCCTTCAATAGCTATATGCATAAAATCACCTCAAACTATCCAGCCATCGTTCCTCAAAAGCTATAGCATATGGTATGTCCATAATCTCTGAGCCTGACACTTCCACAATTCGCTTTAAATATTTTCTAATCTCAGTTTTCATACTTTCCTCATAGTTCTCTCGCATTTCAAGAAATATACCTACCGGCGTTACAATTAAAAAAATGTATCCAATTTGAATTCGATAAATCAGATCTGTAAGCCGACTCATTCGTATTATTTTTTCATAAAATTCACACTGTTTGATTTTATTGACAAACTTATCGACATTTATTACTTTTTTGAATATTAATGTCGGATACAAATATACCCTCTGTGTATCAACCTGATCTTCAATATATTTCTCAAAATAGACCGTTTTAATTCTTCTAACATCATCTTCACTGTATGGCCATTCTCTTAAATTAACACGATCCATTAATTCTTTATACTCCTCAAACACCGCATAAATCATACTTGAATTATCGGAAATAACATAGTCTTGCTTTATAAATTTCAATACAACAGAGAATAACTCACCTAAACCATTCTTTTCTATTTCCTTCTTCAATACATCCAAACTATATTTATTTTGAGATAACATGATAAACAAGTCATTAATATCCTTCAAAAAAACTTCTTTATGTTTAAACAAATGACATAATGCGACAACAATTAAACTTTCCAAAGCCAGTCCCTGTTCAGAAGCTATTGGGACATAACTGGCTACCCTAATCATTGGAAAACCAGTGAAATTCACATCAATTATTAACCGAAATTGCAAATTTATGATTTTCTGAACATGTAAATGCCCCGTATAGCTTTCTTCATCTCCTTTTACTGTTTTCTTTAATGAAAAAGAATCTGGAAAAATATTAAAATCGTTTTCCAGCAGCCAACCAATAATTGTAAAAGCGTCTATTTCATTTAATACAAGTAAATCAAAATCTGTCAAATTTCTCATTTGTGGTTCTGCATACAAATTTTTTGTAAATGCACCTTTTACCCAATACGCCTTTAATTTTTTGTCACTAATAAATTTGTTTACCTTATCAACCTCACTTTTTGCCATTCTCGTTCTTTGATATTGATAGATAAGCAATCTCCATCGATTATCATGTAAATCGATTGCTTCCAGTTTCTTTAAATTTTGATAAACCATTGGCATCAATTTATATTCTTCCATAAATTCAAATTCAGCTTCTCCCAATGATTCATATAACTGTATGGCTTCGTTGCGGGATATATCATGAATATTTAAGCGCCCCAAACGCATTAATATTTTTCTTTTATTTTCTGATATTTCGTACTGCCCATGAATATGTCTCGGTTTTTGGTATAACCAGGACACATTCTCTCTTGTAGCACATGCATCACAATCTAATTTATCAACATAAAGATTAATTTTTTCGTTATTTTCCTCACCGGCAGAGGTTCTTTCCATTGAACATTCACGCAAGATGGATATTGGTGACATATAACATCCTAATCTATCCATTTTAACAACGTCATCAATTCCCTCTATCCCTTCTCCCTTCTCAAGTTTTAGTCCAATGTCATTGCATATTTTTGTGATTGCGCTACACGGTTTCCCATTCGCCACTTTCTGCAGATGTCTGCACATTAGTTCACAACATTTACACCCATTTGAGATCATATTAAAGTTCATAAGACCATCTTCAAAGTCGTATAACAATGTAACGCTATCCCCGCAAGCCAGACCATCTTTCATTACAATGTGACTGGGCATTATTAATTTACTATGCATTACAAATACCCCCTGATAACATTAACAATCCTCTCCACATCATAACCTTCTATGCCAATCCCCAATGATATTCTAACTATAGGTTTCATACTGAACTTTGCAATTGAATTTTGTGAACATATATGACCTGCTCTTACAATTATACCGTTATTTGAAAAAATTTCTTCAACATCATGTGCGTGTATATTTTTATGCCAAAATGAAACTATAGAAGTCGATTCTCCTGCGCTTACAATAGTAACCTTACTTTTTTTTCTTAATTCTTCCAATATTTCTGATGAATATCGTTTTTCTAAAAATTTTATATGATCGAATCCAAACTCATTCATGTACTTACAGGCTTCTTTCCAACCAATGCAATTCGCAACATCGATAGAGCCCGGCTCATATTTTTGAACACCCAACTTCCATACATTAGGAAATCCTACTCTTTCTACCATTCCTCCTCCAAAAATACTTGGATTTAAATGATTTAGAAATTTTTTATTTACAAGAGCGCCGGCTAATGATTTTGGACCATACATTTTATGAGAATTCACAATATTGCAATCTGCCATCTCATTCTTTCTAAATCTAGAGTGGGCACATTTTTGTGAATCATCTGATATGTATATAATATCATCTCCAAATATTTCTTTCAATCTCACGGTACTTAATGTATACCCATTCGTATTGGCTACTGATGAATATGAAATGATTTTTACCCTTTCCTTTATTTCTTTTAGGTACTCAAAGTCAATATCGCCATTACTTAGCAATGGCATTTCAAACAAAATGGCTTTCTTTCGCGAAGCTAATTCACGCCATGGGAGATAGTTGCTGTGATGCTCATATGGACCAATTAAAATTATATCCATTGGTTCAATCATGTGTTCAAGCCCATAAGCTATGGCATTAATTGCATATGTCGCTCCTGGATAAAATATCAATTCAAAATCTGAATCTGTAAAAAAGTTTCTTATATAAGCTCTACTATCCTCAAAAAGCTTATTTGCCTTTATGCCAATTGAAGAACCTCCACGATTTGGAGCAACATTTATGTCTTTATGATATTGATTTATACTATCAATAACACTCTCTGGCATGAATGTAGTCGCTGCATAATCAAAATACGCTATTCTATCATTCATTTTCATATCCTTTCAATTTCAAATAAGTACTGCAATCCAGCCAAACCGTCATCTTTATGCAATGCCATATACAGTTCTTTATTCTCTGATTTTATTCTTTCCAATATATCCTTCGATTCTGGAATTAACTCTATCTCGTCAAAAATAATTACATCAACAACGCCTAAAAACACTGAAACCACCTGCATGGCATATCTTTGATATATTTTTCTACAACGCTCTCTCTGTTCTCCTGCAGGATAATCGTATCCTTTTTCGAGATAATAGGAAGCATCACATAAAATCACTTCTGAATCCAATTCCACTAAATGTGAGGGATACATGTTTTCCCTGATTAATGGATATATAATATCCTTTTTATCACATTGCGAAATATTCAGATACTCTTTTGTCTTTGATTGTATTTTTATAAGTAAAGATTTTTCTACATGCTCCGTTGCAGAATCTATAATTAAAATTTTTTTCCCCTTTTCTAAAGCCTTTTTATATTCTCGAAAAAGATATGTTGATTTCCCCGTATCTCTGTCACCAACGACTGCATTTAATAGATTACTCATGTTTTTCAATCCAATCCTTAATTAAATACAAGAAAATCTTTCTCCTATCCTCACACTGAGGATCTTCCCTATAGATTGTACCATATGCCCCGTATGCCGAATAACAACATGAACAGCACATAGCCCGAAATATGCACTTGCTACATTTTTCAATATCTTTATGCGTTCTGTCTCTTAACTTCAAAACCCAATCTTTTGATAAAATATCCTCCAAAGTTTCTTCCATAATATTACCCATGTTAAATTCCTGTTCATTTTTAAATCCATCACATGGATAAACTGTTCCGTCAGGATTAACAGAAATAACCTCTCTTGCCGCTCCACATGGATAACGTAAACATATATAATCTCTTACAGGTCCAAAAACATTCTCCTCATGGATATGGACAGAATAATTCTCTATTGGTGCATCTTCTGATAATTTATGCATCTTAATAAATGCGTCTGCCCACTGCCCACTATTTGTGGTAGTATGATTTTCTAACTCTCTTCCAAGAAGATTTGCCGGTCTGGGCTTAAAGCTAATTCCCTGTTCAATAAAGAAATTCATAATTCTTTCTGCCTCAGTCATATTATGCTGACCAATAGTACACACAGATCCATCTATTTCGTATTCTTCTTTTAGCTTATGAACACCCTTAAGTATCTCAGAGAAAGCGCCTTTTCCATTTGCATAAACACGAGTCTGGTTTGTCATCTCTTCATCTCCATCCAGGCTTACACAAACAGCGACATTATACTTCTTTGCAAACCGAATAAAATCATCGGAAACTAATGTAGCATTCGTAACAGTTCTATACTTAACAAGTTTTGAATACTTTTCTTTCAGTCCCTCAGATATCTCAACAAACATCCTCATACCCTCTAAGTAACATAACGGTTCTCCTCCTTGAAGCTCAAATGTTATCAATTTTGAAGGCATCTGAAACATTTGTTCAATAATTCTTTTCATTACATCCTTAGACATAAAGTCCCCTGCTTCTGGCTCACATGCAGCAAAACAATACTTACATCTCAGATTACATGTCATTGTCAGGTTAACTACTATTACACTGGGTTTTTCAGCCGGTTTCGGAAAATCCATTTCCACAGATTCATGATCTGTATCCCTTGCAAGTTTTCTTACATATAGATTTTCCATCTTATACTTATCCAGTTTACCAGATTCATAATCAGCGATTTCCTCCTCCGTCATAGCAACCCATGAGCCTACACTTGGATTAAGAACAACAAAATAATCATTTTTTTCCGTTTTAACTGGTATTTTTACATATTCTTTTTTGTCTAATGGTATATACTCAGCGTCAACATTCTCATCAGATAAGACACAAAGTTCTCCTTCATCATCAAATGCCATTCCTCTGTAATATAAATTTTCCATTTTAAGAAAATCCAAATTGTTATTTAACAAATCATTGTACTCTTCTTTGGTTAACCGGTATCTGTTATTTCCCTTCTTTAAAATCAAAATGCTTTCATCACTTGAATTTATATATTTAAAATCATAATTTTCTAATTTCCTATAATTAGTTTGCATCCATGGTGTTTTCATAAGAATCTCCAATCATTCTATTTGAGATAAATGAAAGAGGCGACTTGCTTCCAGCAACATCACCTCTTATAATCCCACATTCATATATGATTACTGGTGCGTATGTGTACCACAACCATCGTATCCTAACTTATTACCAACATCAAATCTAACTGTAAGTTTCTTCTTGCCTTCTTCCGTTTTCTTAACTTCTGCTTTTAAACCTTTTACAACATCATTCGTTCTCTTCATAATACGCTTCTCCTTTCGCTAAGAATAAAATATTATCATATGTTAAAAGCATATCCTAATACTTTAATTTTGTCAATTATTTTGTTTTTGCACGACATCTTCCATTCTATTATACTTAATTGCAAATTTAAATTCCACCCCTCTATGGAATTTAATCCTGCAAATCTTCCTCCCGGCAGGAAGGACGTACTTATGAATAAACAAAAACATTTAAATCTTGAGTCCCGGATTATCATCGAAACGAAACTGAACGAAGGTGAGAGCTTTAAAGCAATCGGCAGATTATTAAACAAGGATTGTACCACCATCTCTAAAGAAGTGAAAAATCACATCTCTTTCGAAAAAAGCGGAGCCTATGGCAAAGCCTTCAATGATTGCCTCCTGGCTTTTCAGCATGAATGCTTCGCTCAAAGGGTATGTCAGGAATGTACCTCCCGCAAAAATCGCCTTTGCTGGTCCTGTGGCAAATGCTCCTCTTCCTGTATTCTCTACGAAAAGTATGTTTGCCCTAAACTTTCCAAACCGCCTTATGTCTGTAATGGCTGCTCACAACGTAATAAATGTTCCTTAGAGAAGCGTTTGTACAAAGCCTCTTATGCTCAAAAAGAGTATGAACTGGTCAGAAGGGAATCCAGGTCCGGTTTTGCCCTCTCGGAAAGTGAACTCAGACAGATCGATGACATTGTTTCGCCTCTTTTAATAAAAGGACAATCTCTTCATCACATCGCTGTCCACCATGCAGATGAACTCATGAAATCCGAACGGACTCTGTATGCCTATATAAACAGCGGCCTTTTTACTGCCAGAAACATGGATATGCCACGAACCGTCCGCATGCGCCCAAGAAAGAATGTCTCCAAGAATCTCAAAGTGGACAAGGCCTGCCGCCTGGGACGTGATTTCTCCTGTTTCCAGGCATATATGCAAGAACATCCTGATCGCTCTATCCGTCAGATTGATTCTGTAGAAGGCAGCAAGGGCAGCGCGGCTCTCCTCACCATACATTTCGTAGAACAGGGACTGCAGCTTGCTTTTCTCAGACAACACAACGACTCCCAGTCTGTGATCGATATTTTCAACCGTCTTTATCTGGAAATGAGGCCTGATATTTTTATAGAACTGTTCCCTGTTCTATTAGCAGATAACGGAAGTGAGTTTTCGAATCCTGCCGCCATTGAATCTGATATGCAGGGAAATCCACGCACGAAAATGTTTTATTGCGACCCCAGTGCGCCTTATCAGAAAGGCAGCTGCGAAAACAATCATGAAATGATCCGGCGAATCATTCCGAAAGGCGAAGATATCGGTCGATACACGCAGGAACAGATTAATCTTATGATGAGCCATATCAATTCCTATGCAAGAAAGAAACTTGGAAATAAGAGTCCGTATGAGATATTTGAATTTCAATACGGAAAGGAACTTCTGGATGCATTCCATCTGCAAAAGATTCCTGCAGATGAAATCATCCTGAGTCCTGAATTATTAAAATAAACTCTAAAACATAATCAAAAAGCTGGGCAGGAATCTATTGCAGCCATCATCGCAGAATCTCCCCAGAGGTGGAATTTACTCTATCCGAAAAATCAACCGTAAATTCGACTTCCGCTCAGCATGCAATAAAACACCCAAAACCACAGCTTTTATTTGTATTTTAACTCTGATTTCGGGTATTTTCTATATGAAATCTCTATTTTTCTGTATTCCTATTGAATTTACTTTTTCAAAGCGGAATTTAATCTTACAAAGTGGAATTTACTTTTTCAATTCACCTCCATTCTACTACAATGTATTTATGGTTAATGCCCCTTACAGCCAGTAAGGAATTATCCA
>CANSKO010000024.1 GCA_947647505.1 uncultured Roseburia sp.
TGAACAGCGCCGGCGGACGCTGCCATGACAATGCGCGATGCGAAAGCATGTGGGCACGGATGAAAGAAGAGCTTCTTTACGGTCGCCATAACACAGAAGAAATGGCTGTTGAGGAATGAAAGACACTCATCTTTAGATATTTCATCAGCTACTGGAATAACAGGAGGATATGCTCAGCCAATGACAGGCTCCCTCCTATGGTCAAACGACAGAGGCATTATGTATCTCTGGATGCTGCAGATTAGGTATTAGTATCTTTGCAAAAAAGTGTCAACCGATATTGACAATATCAAAATAAAGTGAAGAGCCAGATGAATAAAAGACGCAGAGCCGACAGACTTGTGAGTAATCACAGTTTGTCGGTTCTCTTTATGTTCAAGAAAGCAATTTTTACAAAGTCAGCAGATTGTGTATTACAGCTAACAAAGGGAATCGTGATGGAATGTAAAGTATGTCAGCAACAAAATCGTATAGCCATTGACCTGTCAAAAAAAGCCGAGCCATTAACAAGGACTATTGCGCCTATGGATATGAATACACACATCATGTAGTATGTCTTAATAACTCACATTACCCAAACGTCTGTACCGCTTCATGTTGTATGGGCGTTTGTTGTAATAGCCCCCTACTGGGAAGAAAGGGGGTGAGTGAAAATGAGATATTCTGAACAGTTCATGGAACATATCGAATATGCGTTTAATGTGTTCTGCAAGATTGTCCTGCGTCATGAAGCCATTAACGCATGGCGAGATTTGAAGCGGAAAGCGGAACGGGAAATATCCCTTGACTATCTAATGTCAGAGAGATATTTTGAACCGTCTGCTATGGACAGTTACTTTGAAAAACGGGACAAGCCGACTGTATTTCTTGTGTTTGGAAAGGAAGTTATCGTTGATGATGAACGGTTAGCAACGGCATTATCAAGATTGCCGCAATTAAGGCGAGAAGTCTTACTGCTTTATTACTTCATCGGCTATCGTGATGAAGCAATCGGCAGACTGTACAGGCGTTGCAGAAGTACGATAAATAGTCGAAGAAATGTTGCGCTGAAACAGTTGTGGAAAGAATGGGAGAGATTGAAACATGAGGAACAAAAAACTGATACCTTTTGAGGTAATTCAAAAAGCTGTTGTCGGAGAGCCGGAAGCGGTAGACGTAGTATTGCGGCACTACACCGCATATATCAAATACCTGTCTATGTATAAGGGACATATCAATGACGACACACAGGACAGATTAAAAGCAAAACTGGTTGAAGCCATACTGAAATTCCGCTTCGACCAATAGGAGTAGCAAAGACAGGAAAAGCTGTCAAGGATAAACTTCGCGCTACGCGCCCTTGACAGCTTGTGGGTAGTCAAGAGGACGAAATCAGCAGACTGCTTTCGCCCTCAATTTATTATGGGGCTTGTTACGCAATAGAGGTTATTTTGTCCTTGATTTATGCGGTTTTGCGGGCGTTAAAATGATAGGGCGAGGGTTTTATATGTTTGCTCTCAAAAACGACGTTCTATTGAGTAACAGAACCAGAGTCAATAGAGTTAACTTAGGAAATTGAAAATATGTAATAAATGCGATATGCTTATATGTACGAAAAAATAATCAAAATTAAGGGGTATACTATGAATAATTTACTTGTTGGAAATGGAATCAATATTCAATTTAATAAAACGGACTATACCTCTCAGCAAATTGTGCTTAGAATTCTAAAGAATTGTGATAGAGATGATTTTCCGTCACATATTATTGTAAATTTCCCGTATTTGTTAAAAAATTATATTGGACAGCTTTATTTAGAATCCAGAAAAATCATTTTAGGTGATTATGATAACTATACATTTGGTTCTGCCGAAAAAAATTCATTGGTTTCTTTTAAAAAACAATACACTGATAAAATTAATATGTTAAGAATCACAGATATCGGATTTGAAGATTACTACTTAATCCATGATTTAGTTTGCCACAAAATGAAAGTATATAATCCAGAACAGTTTTATATAAGAGAATCCATGAAAGTTGCATATCTATATTCAATTTATAATGACGGAAAAATAAATCAGCTATATAAAAATTATCCTGGATTATTTATAGAATTTCTCTTAAAATTTGACAATATTTTTACGACCAATTATGATTCAAATATTGAATTAGCTACGGAGAAAGAGATTGTTCATATCCATGGTCAATTTGATAAAAAAAGTGATGTCTATATTGCATCTTCTTTTAGAAATCAACTTCCAGATGCTCCAATTAAAGAAATTGATGTTGATGAAAATTACTTTTATCTTTATTCAAATGCATTGACTACACATTGTGGAGCATATAAAGAGTTTCAATTAAAGCAACATTCACAAGCAAATAGTTGCGTGGAAAAAATGGCTTTAGCATATAATGCTGATTCTAAAATTAAACAAGAAGTAGATGGTTGGATTCATAATACCAATACGCTTACAGCAAACCTTGGCTATGCTATCCAACGTAAAGCATCTAATTCTTCGTTAACTTTTACTGACAATTATCACTTTGACAAATTTAAATCTATTTCTGGAACGTTGGAAATCCTTGGCTTGTCGCCATGGAATGATTTTCATATTTTTGAATCCATAAATCTTGCTGATTTAGAAGAATGTGTATATTATTTCTTTGATAAAAGTGAATGTAACATAATTAGGAATATCTTGCCAACCCTTTTTGACCAAGGGAAGCTCAAATTTGAATCAGTTGAAACATTTTGGGGGAAGTGTTATGAAAACTAAAACTATTATAAAGCCTAAAAATGAATTTATAAAATGGATAGGTATTGCAAACCTTTTTGCAAAAAGTATGATTTCACCCAATGATGCTCTTAAACAATTTAATAATCTTGACTCAACACAACGTATAAAGATAAAACAATTATTTGAAGAGTATGATAAAATTCGGAGAGTAAAGATTCCAAAGGGGGAAGTTGATGTCGCGTGGGAACTTTCTGTAATGGTTGATGTACATATTATTGCTACAGATTTTAACATAGACCCTCTAACTGTTGTTATGTGCGTTGCTCCGGTCTGTAAAGCTAACGAAAGGGTTGTTTTTAAATAATTGTATCCTTTTTCCAGTGAAACAAAATATTGCTTTATAAGTTAATGCCGAAACTCAACAAAAAACAGAAAGCTGACTGCTTTTTGAAGTAATCAACTCTCTGTTTTTATTTGCACCCTATTTGTCAGCGTTAGTAATAAGTTGTTGTGAATACTTCCTTATCACCGTAAAATCAATGCATCAAGGTGTTTTGTAATTCCAACTGGCAATGATTACGTCTACCAGCAGACGCCGTATGATTTTATTGATACGGCCGGAATTGTAAAAAAATAAAGAGACAAAGAAGATTCCATACTATTGAAACGCGCTTTGACATAGACTGTATTATGTAGGACAACACCAAAAAATATACAAAAAAACTTGTCGAAAGTATTGATTTTTTGGGATAAGAACTATATAGTATTATATTAGAGACGGTATGAAAAACCGCCAAAATTCAGGTACTTCAATATTCATCTTTTAAGGAGGAAATCAAATGTCAAGAGCAAAACAGTCAATGGATGGCAATACGGCTGCCGCGCATGTCGCGTATGCGTTTACGGACGTTGCAGCGATTTACCCCATTACGCCTTCCAGCCCAATGGCTGACACGGTGGACCAGTGGTCCGCGGCAGGGCAGGAGAACATCTTTGGAAATCAGGTAAAGGTAGTGGAAATGGAATCCGAGGCGGGCGCAGCGGGCGCAGTTCACGGTTCCCTTGCAGCAGGCGCGTTAACGACGACGTTTACGGCGTCTCAGGGCCTTTTGCTTATGATTCCAAATATGTACAAGATTGCGGGCGAGCAGCTTCCATGCGTATTTGATGTATCTGCCCGTACGGTTGCGACGCAGTCGTTAAATATTTTTGGCGATCACAGCGACGTATATGCATGCCGTCAGACCGGTTTCGCCATGTTATGTGAGACAAACCCGCAGGAAGTTATGGATTTAAGCCCGGTGGCGCATCTGGCTACGATTGAAGGCAAAGTTCCGTTTATTAACTTCTTCGACGGATTCCGCACCTCCCATGAAATTCAGAAGATTGAAAAGTGGGATTACGCGGATTTGAAAGAAATGTGCAATATGGACGCTGTCAAAGCATTCCGTGACCATGCGTTAAATCCGGAACATCCGGCAATGCGCGGCTCTCACGAGAACGGAGACGTATTCTTCCAGCATCGTGAAGCATGTAATCCGGTGTATGACGCGCTTCCGGCAATTGTTGAGAAATATATGGCGAAAGTCAATGAAAAGCTTGGAACAGATTATGGCCTGTTCAATTACTACGGAGCAAAAGACGCAGACCGCGTCATCGTTGCGATGGGTTCCATCAACGACGTAGCGGAGGAAGTGATCGATTACCTGACGGCGAAGGGCGAGAAGGTCGGACTGGTCAAGGTTCGCTTATACCGTCCGTGGGCGTCTGAGGCCTTCCTGAAAGCGCTTCCGAAGACGGCGAAGAAAGTTGCTGTTTTAGACAGGACGAAAGAGCCTGGATCACTGGGAGATCCTCTGTATCTGGACGTTGCGGCTACGCTTCGCGAAGCAGGGCTTGATGCAGTCGTTCTGACGGGCGGACGCTATGGCTTAGGCTCTAAGGACACGCCTCCTTCATCCGTATTTGCAATCTTCAAAGAGCTTGAGAAAGACGCGCCGAAAGCGCGCTTTACGGTCGGCATCGTAGACGATGTGACGCACTTAAGTCTGCCGGAAGTAAAACCGGCTCCGATTACAGCTGCGGAAGGCACAGTGGAATGCAAATTCTGGGGACTTGGCGGCGACGGCACAGTAGGCGCAAACAAGAACTCCACGAAGATTATCGGCGATCATACCGACAAATATATTCAGGCATACTTCCAGTATGACTCCAAGAAGACGGGCGGCGTGACGATTTCCCATCTGCGGTTTGGCGACAAGCCAATCAGAAGCCCCTATTACATCAATCAGGCGGATTTTGTCGCATGCCACAACCCGGCATACGTCAACAAAGGATTCAAGATGGTGCAGGATGTAAAACCGGGCGGCGTATTTATGATCAACTGCCAGTGGTCCGACGCGGAACTGGAGCATCACTTAAATGCAGAAGCAAAGAAATACATTGCGGACAACAACATTCAGCTGTATACGATCAACGCCATTGACAAAGCGATCGAAATCGGCATGGGCAAGCGCACCAATACTATTTTGCAGTCTGCATTCTTCAAGCTGGCGAACGTAATGCCGATTGAGGAAGCAGTGGATTTCATGAAAGCCGCTGCAAAGAAATCATACGGCAAGAAGGGCGACGCAGTTGTAGAGATGAACTACAAGGCAATTGACGCCGGCGTTGACGCGGTACATAAAGTAGAGGTTCCGGATTCCTGGAAGAACCCGGCTGCGGATCCGGAGAAGAAGCCGTACGCAGGCCTTCCGAAGACAGTGAAGATGGTCGAAGAGCTGCTTGATCCGATTTCCATTATGGATGGCGATTCCCTTCCGGTTTCCGCATTTGCAGAAAATCCGGACGGACAGTTTGAGCTTGGCGCGTCCGCTTATGAGAAGCGCGGCACGGCCGTAACGGTTCCTGCCTGGGATGCAGAAAAATGTATTCAGTGTAACCAGTGTGCATTTGTATGTTCCCATGCGACGATTCGTCCGTTTATGCTGAGCGATGAAGAAGTAAAAGCTGCGCCGGAAGGCATCAAGCTTGCGGATACAAAGCCAAAAGCGAGCGAATACAAATATACGATGAGCGTGTCTCCGCTTGACTGTATGGGATGTGGAGAATGTATCACAGTCTGTCCGGTTGGCGCAATCGCAATGGTTCCGCAGGAGTCACAGGCGGCGGAGCAGCCGATCTTCGATTACCTGGTAGCGAATGTGGGCAGAAAAGACGCGGCTCCGGCCGAGACGACCGTAAAAGGCTCTCAGTTCAACCAGCCGCTGCTTGAGTTCTCCGGCTCCTGCGCAGGATGTGCGGAAACTTCTTATGCCCGTCTGATTACGCAGCTGTTCGGCGAGCATATGTACATTTCCAATGCAACAGGCTGTTCCTCGATCTGGGGCGGTCCGGCTGCGACTTCGCCGTATACGGTGCATAAAGACTCCAAAAAGGGTCCGGCGTGGGCAAACTCTCTGTTTGAGGACAATGCGGAGCACGGACTTGGCATGCAGATTGGTCAGCAGGTGCTGCGCGATCAGGCAATTGCAAGCGCAGAAAAATCGGCGTCTTCCGATCAGGCGAGCGCAGAATTTAAGGCGGCATTTGCGGCATTCATGGAGACAAAAGACAATACGAGAGAAAATGCGGCTGCTGCAGACGCTTTGATTGCGGAACTGGAAAAGGCTGCCGCTGCGGGCTGTACGGAAGCGAAAGCGGCGCTTGAGAAAAAAGATTACCTGGCGAAGAAATCCATCTGGATTCTTGGCGGCGACGGATGGGCATATGACATCGGCTTTGGCGGATTGGACCATGTGCTTGCTTCCGGCGAAAATGTAAACGTCATGGTATTTGATACCGAAATGTATTCCAATACGGGCGGCCAGGCTTCCAAGGCTTCCAATATCGGCGAGGTTTGCCAGTTTGCGGCTTCCGGTAAAGACATTGGCAAGAAGAGCCTTGCGGAAATTGCAATGAGCTACGGATACGTATACGTTGCGCAGGTTGCGCTTGGCGCAAATATGGCGCAGACGATCAAGGTTCTGGCGGAAGCGGAAGCTTACAACGGACCATCCTTAATCATCGGCTACGCTCCATGTGAGCTGCACGGCGTAAAGGGCGGCATGAACCACTGCCAGGATGAAATGAAGAAAGCAGTTGCTTCCGGCTACTGGAATCTCTTCTCCTTCAATCCGGCGTTAAAGGCGGAGGGCAAGAATCCGTTTACGCTGACGTCCAAACCGGGCGATGGCACTTATCAGGAATTCTTAAACAATGAGACGCGTTACAGCCGTCTGGCAAGGTCCTTCCCGGATCGTGCAGAAAAATTGTTTGCAGAGTCCGAGCAGGCGGCAAAAGACCGTTACGAGCATCTCCTGCGTTTGGTTGAGCTTTACAAATAAGCGGGAACGAAACAGAATAAAGGAAAAACATACAGGCATAGTCCGGATTCGGGCTGTGCCTGTATGTTTTTCTTGACAAAACAGAAGAAATAAATTAGAATTAGAATAATTCTAAAAGGATGATATGAGATATGAATAAAAATGAAGCATTCATACTGGAAATGATTCGTTCCTCTGATGAGCATCTGACTGCCGAGCAGATATACCAAAAACTGACGGCGGATACACACAGGATGTCTTTGGCCACAGTTTATAATAATCTGACGCAGTTGTATGAAGCCGGGCAGATTCGCAAAATTTCATCAGAAGGATATCCGGATCGATACGATAAAACTGTAAAACACGATCATCTGATTTGCAGGAAATGCGGAAGGCTGACAGATGTTTCTCTGGAAGATCTGACGGAGCGTCTGCAGGCGCAGGTGGATGAGGAGGTCTTATCGTATGACTTAAAGATCAGCCATTTTTGTTCGTCCTGTCGGGATGATGATGGAATATCATAATATACAGATGCAGGGAGGAAGCAGTATGGCAGTATACAAATGCAGCGTCTGCGGCGCGGTGTTTGACGAAGAACGGGAAGGGAAGAAGCTTTCCGAGCTGGACGGCTGTCCGGTTTGCAGACAGCCGATTTCCAGATTTGAAAAGGTTAAGGAGGAGGAAACGCAGCAGAAGGCGGCGTATGAAGGCGCGCTTTCGTACGATCCACAGTATGCAAGGCAGGATGCGAACAGTCGTTATATGGAGGAAATCCATGAAATGGCCGTTACGGGAAAGAGCATTGACGGAGCGATGGGAACACAGAGGGCGATGCCGGGCTGGGATGATGTGTATTTTCTTGGCGCACAGCTGAATCCGCCGCCGCTTTTGGATTCGGAGCCGGTCGAGACAAGAACGGTGATCGGAAGGCATGCCAGACGGCCAATGGTTCTGGAGCATCCGGTATACATATCGCATATGTCGTTTGGCGCGCTTTCGCGGGAGATCAAGGTGGCGCTGGCAAAGGGAAGCGCAATGGCGAAGACGGCTATGTGCAGCGGGGAAGGCGGGATTCTTCCGGAAGAGAAAGAAGCGGCGTATCGCTATATTTTTGAATATATACCGAATAAATACAGCGTGACAGATGAGAATTTAACGTCTTCCGACGCAATTGAAATTAAGATCGGACAGGGCACAAAGCCGGGGATGGGAGGCCATCTGCCGGGAGAAAAAGTGACGTCTGAGATTGCTGCGCTCAGAGGAAAAAAGGTGGGAGAAGAGATTCAAAGCCCGAGCAGGTTTGCAGAACTTGGCACAAAAGAAGATTTAAAGAAAATGGTGGATATGCTCAGGGAACGTTCGGACGGCAGACCGATTGGCATTAAGATCGCAGCGGGAAGGATTGAACGGGATCTGGAATATTGCGTGTTTGCAAAGCCGGATTTTATTACGATTGACGGACGCGGCGGCGCAACCGGCTCCAGTCCGCTGCTGCTTCGGGAATCCACATCTGTGCCGACACTGTTTGCGCTGCACCGGGCGAGAAACTATCTGGACAGGGCGGGCGCGGATATTGCGCTTGTGATTACAGGAGGGCTTCGGGTATCTTCCGATTTTGCCAAAGCGCTTGCGATGGGGGCGGATGCAGTCGCGATTGCCAGCGCGGGCCTGATTGCGGCAGCCTGCCAGCAGTACCGGATTTGCGGAACGGGCAATTGTCCGGTCGGCATTGCAACGCAGGACCCCAAGCTTCGGAAGCGGCTGCACGTGGATGCAGCGGCGCAGAGGGTTGCAAATTTTCTGAACGTATCGCGAAATGAGCTGAAAACATTTGCAAGGATTACAGGACATGCGTCGGTGCATGACCTGAAGGTGGAAGATCTGGTTACATGGAACAGGGAAATTGCCGAGTATACGGATATACCGCATGCGGGCAAGGCATGGGATCAATAAAAATAACAGGAGGAACTTATCATGGGAAACAATCGTTACGAAGGAACACAGACGGAGAAGAATTTAATGGCGGCATTTGCCGGAGAGTCCGGAGCGAGGAATAAATATACCTACTTCGCGTCTAAGGCGAAAAAAGAAGGCTATGAGCAGATTGCGGCTCTGTTTTTAAAAACGGCGGATAATGAAAAAGAGCATGCCAAAATGTGGTTCAAGGAGTTGAACGGCATTGGAAGCACGGCGGAGAATCTGTCGGAGGCGGCAAACGGCGAGAATTACGAGTGGACGGATATGTACGAAGGGTTTGCAAAAACGGCGGAAGAAGAGGGCTTTTCGGAGCTTGCCGCAAAATTTCGGATGGTGGCTGAGATTGAAAAGCATCACGAAGAGCGTTATCGCGCGCTTTTGAAAAATGTCGAAATGCAGGAGGTATTTCAAAAGAGTGAAGTGAAGGTCTGGGAATGCCGTAACTGCGGTCATATTATCGTCGGAACGTCTGCCCCGGAAATTTGTCCGGTCTGTGCGCATCCGCAGGCGTATTTTGAGGTTCACGCTGAAAATTATTAATGCATATCTGCGATATAAAACCGTGCTTCTCTTTTGTGCGGAGCGTATGGAAATGAAACGCGTCAGACGCAGCTCATCCTGGATGGGCTGCGTCTTTTTGCAGGATTGGACAGGATGGCTCTGTGCGGAATTTTTCCTGAAAGGCTTTTAAATAGGGTTGACATTTCTGTCTATTGGTTGTAGACTGATACTAGTCTATATAGTATAGACTAGTACATCGTTGCGCAAATAACTACACCAACCACTTGCACACTCAGAAAAGCATTCTGCGTGATGGATCCAGTTATTTGTCGAACGATGTACTGAATTTGGAAGGAGGTTTTTATCATGGAAGATTATACGCTGGGCGTGATTGAGAGCCGATTCGCGGACCTTGTATGGGCGCATGCGCCAATTGCTACGGGCGATTTGGTGAAGCTGTGTGAAAAAGAGCTGGGGTGGAAGCGGACGACGACGTATACGGTGCTGAAGAAATTTATTGCAAGAGGCATATTTGAAAACAGAAACAGCGTTGTCGTCGTATTAATGGAGCGGGAGGATTTTTACGCGAGGCAGAGCGAAGTGTATGTAGGACGTTCGTTTGGCGGATCACTGCCGGGCTTTCTGGCTGCATTTACTTCGAAAAAGAAATTATCCGAGAAAGAGATACAGGAAATTGAAGCAATTATCAACGAGGGAAGAGAGGAGAAGTGATGCGATGGACGGTCGTTGGATGGAGTTTTTTATCTATGTTATAAACGCCGGCTATCAGGCGGGCATTGCCGTTTGTTTTGTTCTGCTGGCCAGAATGTTCCTGGGCTGGCTGCATCTGCCCAAATACAGAAGCCGTCTTTGGGCGATTCCGTTTGGGCGTCTGCTGTTTCCCATGCTTTTGCCGGCCAGCCGGTTTTGCGTCCTTCCGGTAAAGCCGATTTCAGAGGAGCTTTTCATTCCAAAGCCGGCAGAAGAAGCCGCCGCAAAATCCTTAGATCAGGCGGTGCAGTCTGTAGTTCCTGTTGTCGGGACGCAGCAGGGAGACAGTATGCAGCTTTGGATGACAATAGCATGCCGTATCTGGCTGGCCGGCATTGTGTTCTTTTTGCTGTATGCGGCGCTGGCGACTCTTTTTTTGAAATACAGGCTTCGCGCCAGCGTCAGGGAGTGCGGGAATATATACCTTGCGGACGGCATCGATTCTCCATTTGTTATGGGCGTATGCATGCCGCGCATCTATCTGCCGTCGGATCTTTCGGAAGAGGTGAAAGGGTATGTGATCCTGCATGAAAGGCAGCATATTGCGGAATCGGACCCCTTAAGGAAAATCGTCGTGTATCTGCTGCTGGCCGTTTACTGGTTTCATCCGCTTTTGTGGGTAGCGTATTTTTATTTTAATAAGGATATGGAGCATGCCTGTGACGAAGCGGTGACAAAGTCAGAATCCCTGTCGTTTCGCAGGCAATATGCGAAGGCGCTGCTGTCGTTATCCATAAAGGGAAGGAGAATGGCGCATGTGCCAATCGCATGCTTTGAAGGAAGTCCAAAAGCAAGAATCCGGCACATTATGCACATCGGAACAACGCCTTTCTGGGTGACGGGCATTGGGATTTTCGTAGTGTTCGTGCTTGTTTTAGGCCTTTGGGCAAATCCTGTCGCGGAAACGTCGTTTCGGGAAAGAGAATTTTTGCGCCTGTCGCAGCAGGAGGAGGAAATAGAAGTGAAAGCGCCCGTCGTCGATTTGAGCGCGTCTGTAGGGGATGGCGTCCGGCTGTACTATGCCGATGCGCATAATATTTTGTTTGGAGGGAGCTTCGGACTGTTTGTATATGCAAAGCCGCAGCAGAAAATCGTTCGGGGGCTTGATGTGGCGTCCATTGGGTGCGGCCGCATGCAGGGAGAGGACGGCTGTGAAATTCGTGTGTCGCAGTTTGGAACAGAGGTCTATCTGCATCCGGCCAATTCGGATCAGATGTATGTCTGGTGCGTTGAGGAAAATACGCTGGATCTTATAGCGTATGATCTGGAAGGAACCGGAATGTATCAGGGGATTCGCAAAGACGGCGCGGAGGCCTTGTTTAAAGAGCGCGGTCAGGAGGCGCTTTGCAGCATTTCTTACGAAGATACGATCGGAAGCGTTTCGTGGTCTGAACAGGGAAGGAAGCGGCGGTTTTTTTCGGACGATGGGACGGAAGCGGATAAAAATTAACGGTATTTTAACGTTTTTTGTTTCAATTTATGGGAAGAATGTGTTACCATCCTCTTAGAAGCGTATCAAAAGAGGTGTTTTGCATGAATTTGTATCTTCTGCTGGCGGCCGTCGTGATTATTGTCTGCGTGCTTTGCAATCGTATTTCAAGCAGGTTTGGAATCCCGATGCTGCTTGCGTTTATTCTGCTTGGCATGGCGTTTGGATCGGATGGCATTTTACATATTCCGTTTGAAGATTTTAAAATGGCGGAGCAGATTTGTTCGGTGGCTCTGATTTTCATTATGTTTTACGGAGGCTTTGGGACGAAATGGAGCGCGGCAAAGCCCGTTATAGGGCGGGCCGTGCTGCTGTCTACGGCCGGCGTTGCGCTGACGGCATTGTTTACGGGCCTGTTTTGTCATTTTGCGCTGCATATGGAGTTTGGCGAGAGCTTTCTGATCGGTTCTCTGATCAGCTCTACGGACGCGGCTTCCGTGTTTTCTATTTTGCGTTCCAGAAGGCTGAATCTGAAATACCATACGGCGTCGCTTTTGGAGGTGGAGAGCGGAAGCAACGATCCCTGCGCCTATATGCTGACGACAATGCTTCTGGCTGTTATGGGAGGAGGAGAGCTGCACGCGGGCGCAATCGTTTTGTCCATAGCGGCACAGGTGGCGTTTGGACTTCTGGGAGGCGTTTTGGTGGCGTATGTGACGGTGAAGGCGCTTCGAACGTTCAAGCTGCATACGGAAGGCTTTGATACGGCCCTCGTGTTTGGCATGGCGCTGCTTTCGTACGCGCTTCCTTCCATGCTGGGAGGAAACGGTTATCTCTCCGTATATATGTTTGGCATTTTACTTGGCAACAGCAAATTGAAAACGAAAAAGGCGCTCGTTCATTTTTTTGACGGGATAACGGGCCTGATGCAGATGCTGTTGTTTTTTCTGCTTGGACTGCTTGCGTTTCCGTCGCGCTTTCCCATGGTGGTTGGCATCGGCCTGGCAGTTGCGCTGTTTCTGACGTTTGTGGCGCGGCCCCTTGTGATTCTGGCGCTGCTTGGCCCGTTTCGCAGCAGGATAAATCAGCAGATTTTTCTGTCTGCGGCGGGGCTGCGTGGAGCGGCTTCGATCGTGTTTGCGATTATGGCCGTTACGCATCCTGCCATTATCCGCTACGATGTGTTTCATATTGTGTTTTTTATCGTGCTTTTTTCGATTCTGATACAGGGGACGCTGCTGCCGTTTGCGGCGCGCAAGCTGGATATGATTGATGAAAAAGAGGACGTTTTAAAAACGTTTACCGACTATGCGGAAGAGGCGCCGGTGCAGTTTATTGAGTTTCGTGTGAAGAAAAATCATCCGTGGGCGGGGAGCCTTGTAAAAGATATCTTGCTTCCGCCGGAAACGCTGCTTGTGCAGATTCGAAGAAAAGACAGCCATGAAATGGTGACGCCGGATGGGAATACGATGTTAAACGAGGGGGATAAGATGGTCCTTAGCGCGCGGGCGAACGGCATTGCAAAAGACGTGGAGTTATCGGAGCTTTTGCTGTCGGAGGGGCATGCATGGATTGGGAAACGGATATCGGAAATCGATCTGGAGCCGGGCCGCCTTGTGGTTATGGCGCTGCGGGGAGAGGACGTGATTATTCCAAATGGCGGTACGCTGCTGCATGCGGGAGACATTCTGGTGATTAAGGAAGACTTTGCCATTGCGTCTGCGCCGTCGAAGGCGAATGGAATGCGTTTGGCCGGAAAAAAAGATTGACGAATCTGTTTCGTTGTGCTATACTGCAATAGTTGTGAAAAACAAGCAGAGTATCCACTCTCACCTGAGCGCGAGCGGGCGACTTACGGTTTATAAATTCCAACGGCGTTTTTTGTCGTTTTTTGAATTTGATTGTGGATAGTCTTCTATCCACTTTTTTATATGCAGGACATTATTTATTTTGGAGGTGCAAAACTATTAGCGAATTAATGATTAATGAACAGATCAGAGACAGGGAGATTCGTCTGATCGGGGTAAACGGGGAACAGCTTGGCATTATGTCATCCAGAGAGGCGATGAAACTGGCCGAAGAAGAAAATCTGGACCTGGTCAAGATAGCTCCCACTGCAAAGCCGCCTGTATGCAAGATTATTGACTATGGGAAATACCGGTACGAGCTGGCGAGAAAAGAGAAGGAAGCCAGAAAAAAGCAGAAAGTTGTCGAAGTCAAGGAAATTCGTATGTCACCCAATATTGAATCGAATGATTTGAACACCAAAATGAATGCGGCGAAGAAGTTCCTTGAAAAAGGGAATAAAGTGAAAGTCACGCTGCGTTTTCGCGGCCGTGAGATGGCGCATATGCAGAGCAGCAGGCATATTCTGGATGATTTTGCGGAAAGCCTTGCAGATACCGCAGTTGTAGAAAAGGCGCCAAAGATAGAAGGCAGGAGCATCAGCATGGTGCTGACAGAGAAAAAATAGCATATTAAGGAGGAAATATATTATGCCAAAAATGAAAACAAAAAGAGCGGCAGCAAAACGCTTCAAAGCGACGGGAACGGGAAAGTTAAAAAGGAATAAAGCGTATAAGAGCCATATTCTTACAAAGAAAAGCCCGAAGACCAAGCGGAATCTCAGAAAATCTACGATAACGGATTCATCCAATGAAAAGATGATGAAAAAGATTTTACCGTATTTATAAGAATCAGTGAAGGAGGAATAGACAATGGCAAGAGTCAAAGGCGGTTTAAACGCTAAGAAGAGACATAAACGGGTTTTAAAACTGGCGAAGGGTTACAGAGGAGCCAGATCGAAGCAGTACAGAGTGGCAAAGCAGTCCGTGATGCGGGCGCTGGCAAGCTCTTACAGGGGCAGAAAAGAGAGAAAGCGTCAGTTCCGTAATCTGTGGATTGCGCGTATCAATGCCGCTGCAAGATTAAACGGCATCTCTTACAGCAAATTTATGTATGGACTGAAGCTGGCGGAGGTAGAGATCAACCGTAAAATGCTGGCGGAGATGGCGGTCAATGACGCCAAAGGCTTTGCTGAATTAGCGGAACTTGCAAAGAGCAAGGTGGTTTAAACAGACAGAAAAGGACAGGCTCCCGGATTTTCCGGGAGTTTTTTTATTGGAAAAGAAATGTATGATTTTTATCGAAATAAATGTTTGAAACGCAGGTAAAAAGTGGTATGATACTGGTATAATCGAAAGGAGGAACATGCAATGGCAATATTAGTAACAGGCGGCGCCGGATACATTGGCAGCCATACCTGCGTAGAACTGTTAAACGAAGGATATGAGGTTGTGGTATTGGACAACCTTTCCAATTCCAGCGAGAAATCCTTAGAACGCGTAAAGCAGATTACCGGAAAAGAAGTGAAATTTTACAAAGGGGACATTCTGGATCGTGATATTTTAAAGAAAATTCTGGAAACAGAACAGATCGAAAGCTGCATTCATTTCGCCGGATTAAAAGCGGTTGGCGAATCCGTGGAAAAACCATGGGAGTATTACAACAATAATATTGCGGGCACGTTGTCTTTGACGGATGAGATGCGCAGGCACGGCTGCAAAAACATCATTTTCTCTTCTTCCGCGACGGTATATGGCGATCCGGCCATGATTCCGATTACGGAAGAATGTCCGAAAGGCGTCTGCACGAATCCCTATGGATGGTCAAAATCCATGCTGGAGCAGATTTTAAGCGACATGCAGAAGGCGGACCCGGAATGGAATGTTATTTTGCTGCGTTATTTCAATCCGATCGGCGCGCATAAGAGCGGTTTGATTGGCGAGAATCCAAACGGCATTCCAAATAATCTGATGCCCTATATTACGCAGGTTGCAGTCGGCAAGTTAAAAGAGCTTGGCGTATTTGGAGACGATTATGATACGCCGGATGGAACGGGCGTCAGGGATTACATCCATGTCGTGGATCTGGCGAAGGGCCATGTAAAGGCGATTCAGAAGCTGAAGGAAGACGTTGGGCTTGGCATCTATAATCTTGGAACGGGAACGGGCTACAGCGTGCTTGATATTGTAAAGAATTTTGAAGCGGCAAACGGTGTGAAAATTCCGTATGTCATCAAGCCAAGAAGAGCCGGAGACATTGCTACCTGCTATTCTGACGCAGCCAAAGCCAAAGAAGAGCTCGGATGGGTTGCGCAGTACGGCATCAAAGATATGTGCGCCGATTCCTGGAACTGGCAGAAGAACAATCCGAACGGTTATGAAGCGTAAAATAAAAAAATAAGTTAAAATTTGCAAAAAAGGCTTGCAATCTGAAATGGGATGTGCTATAGTAATAAACGGTTCTTGGTTCGTTGGTCAAGCGGTTAAGACGCCGCCCTCTCACGGCGGAAACAGGGGTTCGATTCCCCTACGAACTGTTCTGTTTATTTATAAACAGCCCAACCCGGAAATGCTATAAACCCTGATATGATGTGGTTTGTAGCATTTTTCTTTGTCTGAAAATTCTGTATATCGCAATTTTATATTGGACCTGCCATAAGTCCATAACCATTTCAACAAGAAGGATCTGGTTGTGGGCTTATTATTCTGCCTGAAAACAGCAGTATGAAAATCATCCGGGAATCCAAAGGCTGGAGAACCGTGCGCAGCGCCTGACCGAAAGAAAGTGAAGTGTTGCCCGGGTGAATTTTATTTTAAATATATTCTTTTTAGGGGGAAAATATGCAACTTGCGCCTTTTTTCGTCATATTATCTATAAAATTAAAAAAGAGATGTGATGAGGGAAGGCATGTAAAACGATTTTTTTATGGTGATTTGGATCAAAGAAATATCTGACACGCCGCAAAAAGGATAGGAAAAGCTGGCGGCGATGCAGGAAAAGGAGGATGCAATGACGGAAAAACAGTTGAGGGAAAAGGCAGTAAATACCGCGAAAGCATGGGCGGGCTACAAAGAAAGCGACGGAACGCATAAGAAAATCATAGACCTTTACAATTCTGTAAAGCCCCTGCCGCGCGGGTATGCGGTAAAATATAATGATGAGTGGTGCGCAGTTTTCGTTAGCGCGGTAGGCATCGCGGCGGGATTGTCAAAGGTGATCCTGCGTGAATGTGGGTGCGGCGCAATGATCGATCTATACAAGGCGGCAGGGCGCTGGCAGGAAAATGACGCTTATGTGCCGGGCGCGGGCGATGTGGTGTTTTATGACTGGCAGGACAATGGCAGGGGCGACAATGCCGGCTATCCGGATCACGTTGGTTTGGTGTGCGGCGTTTCCGGCAGCGCTGTTAAAGTGATCGAGGGAAATAAAAATGATGCGGTGGAATACCGTGATTTGCCGGTGAACGGCAGGTACATCAGAGGTTACGGTCTGCCGGACTATAAGAGCGTGGCAGCGGAACCGGAAAAGCCAGCAGAGCCGGTAAAAAAGAGCCTTGCGGAAGTGGCGCGGGAAGTAAAAGCCGGTATATGGGGCGACAATCCCGAAAGAAAGAAACGGTTAGAGGCGGCGGGCTACCATTACGCCGAGGTACAGGCAGCGGTGAATGCCCTTATGAACGGATCCGGATCGGCGCCGGCAACACATACCGTAAAGAAGGGCGAGACATTGAGCGCGATCGCAAGGGAGCATGGCATAACGGTTGCCGCTCTTGAAAAGCTGAATCATATCAAAGATGTGGACGTTATCAACGCGGGGCAGGTTTTAAAGCTGAGATAAGGAGGCGTACATGGCGCAGCAGAAAGCCGGGGTTTTAGCTGCAAAAGGCGCGGATCTGAAAAGCATCACAGAGAGTACTTGTAATTCCCGGAAAAATTCGTTAGAATAGCAGTATCGGCATTGAGGAACTCCTGAAGCAGAAAAAGGAGTGATGCACATGAAAAAAAGAATATGGATAGGCGCAGGCCTGTTGATTTTGTTCTGCTCCGGTTGCGGGGAAGCTTCCCGGACGTATTTTGAAACGGCGCGGGAAACGGAAGCGGCAGAGGCGGACACGGAAGAAATTATGCCGGAGCATGTATATGAAACGGAAACGGCCGCAGAATGTTATGTATACCTGTGCGGCGCGGTAGCGGCGCCCGGCGTGTATAAGCTTCCGGCAAAAAGTCGTATATATGAAGCCGTCCTTCTGGCGGGCGGGCTTTTGGAAGACGCCTGTGAAGACAGCGTCAATCAGGCGGAGGAAGTGGCGGACGGACAGATGATACGCATATTGACGAAAGCGGAAGCGGAAGAAGAAAAGGCGTTATCACAAAACGATGCGCAGCCGTCGGACGGCAGAATCAATCTGAATACGGCAGACGAGCAGGAACTGATGTCCCTGCCCGGAATCGGCGCCTCCAAAGCGCAGAGCATTTTAGCATACAGAGAAGAAAAGGGCGGCTTTTCTTCCACGGAAGATATTATGAATATTACAGGCATTAAAGAAGGCGTTTACGCCAAAATAAAGGATTGCATAACGGTAGATTGAGGTGGCAAAATGGCAAAAAAGGTTCTCGTAGTGGATGATGAAAAATTGATTGTAAAAGGAATCCGGTTCAGCCTGGAACAGGATGGAATGGAAGTGGAATGCGCCTATGACGGAGAAGAAGCGCTTCGCATGGCGACGGATCATGCATACGATCTGATTCTTCTGGATATTATGCTGCCCAAAATGAACGGGTTTGAGGTGTGCCAGCATATCCGTGAATTTTCAAGCGTGCCAATCGTTATGCTTACGGCAAAGGGAGACGACATGGATAAAATTCTGGGTCTGGAATACGGCGCGGACGACTATATTACAAAGCCGTTCAACATTCTGGAGGTCAAGGCGAGGATTAAGGCGATTATGCGCCGCGTTTCGGCGGGAACGCCCAAAACAGAGAAAAGCTCGATCATTGAAAACGGCGATCTGAAAATGGACTGTGAGAGCCGCCGCCTGTTTGTAAAAGAAAAAGAAATCAATCTGACGGCGAAAGAATTTGATTTGCTGGAGCTTCTGGTGACAAATCCCAACAAGGTATACAGCAGAGAACGCCTTTTAAATCTTGTATGGGGCTATGAATATCCGGGAGACGTCAGAACGGTGGACGTTCACGTAAGAAGAATGCGCGAGAAGATTGAAAGCAATCCGAGCGAGCCAAAATATGTGCATACCAAATGGGGCGTGGGCTATTATTACCAGGGCTGATAAAGATAAGGTGAAGCGATGGCAAAGAAAAATATTCTTAATTTACTGAAAAATCTGAAAATTCGCCTGATCCTGCTTTTTCTGGCAATTGGCATCGTGCCGACTGCGGCGCTTCGGATCGGCATGCTGCGGGCTTACGAAAAGAAAGCCGTCTCCAATCGAAGCATCGACGTGTTAAGCCAGGCGAAAATCTTAACCAATCAAATCGTATTTAATCACTATCTGGAAGATTCGGATTCGGAAATTATCAATTCGCAGTTAAAACAGATTTCCAATATTTATGACGGACGCATCATGGTGATCGACGGGGACTTTCGCATTGTCAAGGATACGTACGGGCTGGATGAGAATAAGACGATCGTATCCGAAGAAGTCATGCAGAGCTTTCGGGGAGAGGAGATCTGCAAGCACGATGCGCAAAACGGCTATATTGAAATGACAATTCCGCTGACGGAAAAAGAAAGCAAAGACGCAATCGGTGTGCTTTTGGTCAGCGTGTCAACAGACAGCATCGTGCTGAATCAGGAGTATCTTGAGAACAGCGCGCGGATTATTGAGCTTGCAAGCGCGATGGTCGTGCTATTGGTCGCCGTGTCCCTTGCAAGGCTTTTAGTCAGGCCGTTTCGCAGGATGGCGAATGAAATCGTGGAGATTCAAAGCGGCTATAAGGATGAGCTGCAAATCGACACGTATAAGGAGACGCAGGTTATTTCGCAGCGCTTTAATCAGCTGTTTGGCAGAATGAAAGTCATTGACGCGTCCAGAGAAGAATTTGTCTCAAACGTGTCGCATGAGCTGAAGACGCCGCTGACGTCTATGAAGGTTTTGGCAGATTCCATCAACGGGCAGGAGGATGTGCCGGTAGAGCTGTATAAAGAGTTTATGAGCGATATTGGCAATGAGATCGACAGGGAGACAAAGATTATCAATGATCTTTTGTCTATGGTGAAAATGGATCGCGCGGCGGCGGATTTAAATATTTCAAATGTCAATATCAATGAGCTTCTGGAACTGATTTTAAAACGTCTGCGCCCGATTGCGCAGCGGCAGCATGTGGAGCTTGTTCTGGAAAGCTTTCGTCCGGTCAGCGCGGAGGTGGACGAGGTCAAGCTGACGCTTGCGATTACAAATCTTGTGGAAAATGGAATCAAGTACAACCAGCCGGAGGGCTGGGTGCATGTGTCGCTGAATGCGGACCATCAGTATTTTTACGTCAAGGTGGAGGACAGCGGCATTGGTATACCGGAAGATGCTCTGGAGCATATTTACGAACGGTTTTACCGGGTGGATAAATCGCATTCCAGAGAAATCGGCGGGACGGGGCTTGGGCTTGCGATTGCAAGAAACGCCATTTTAATGCACAGAGGCGCGATTAAAGTATTCAGCACGGAAGGGGAAGGAACGATTTTTAATGTGCGAATACCGTTGAATTATATTGCATCTTAGGAGGAATCCATGAGTAAAAAAGCAGTATGGACAGGCGCGTGGATGTTGTCTGCGCTGCTTTCGCTCTTTTTTTTCGCAGGATGCGGGAGAGCGGAAGGGGAAGGCGACGTAGGCGTTTATTATTTGAATAAAGAGCGTACGAAGATCATGGCGCAGCCATACGATCTGAAAGCAGACCAAAACGATACAGAGGCGGTGATCGAAGAACTGCTTTTCGTTCTTGCGTCGGATACAAAAGACGTAGAATACGTCAGGCCGATTCCGGAGCAGGTAAAGGTTTTGGAGCATACGCTGGAGGAGTCGCTTCTGACGCTGTATTTTGAAGAGAGCTACAGCAGCATGGACCGCGTGGAAGAAGTGTTGGTGAGAGCCGCTATCGTGCGCACCATGACGCAGGTGGAGGGAATCGAATGCCTGTCGTTTTATGTCGGAGGCGTTCCGGTTACGGATGGAAAAGGGAGCCCGATCGGAGTGATGACGAACGACAGCTTTATTGAAAATCCCGGCGAGCAGATCAATTCCATTCAGACGGCAAATCTGGTGTTGTATTTTGCCAATAAGAAGGGAAATGCGCTGGTGCAGGAGACGAAAGAGGTGCATTACAGCAGCAATATTTCCATGGAAAAGCTGATTATGGAATATCTGCTGGAAGGACCCAGAAGCCAGGGCGCGCAGTCGGCCATACCGGAAGGGACGAAGCTGATGAATGTGTCTGTTCTGGAAGGCGTGTGCTACGTAAGTCTGGACGAGGGTTTTTTGAATCAGAATTATAAGATTGACGAGGCGGTTGTCATTTATTCGATCGTCAATTCCCTGTCTGAAATAGCGACGATTAATAAAGTGCAGATTTCGGTCAACGGAGACACCAGCGTAAGGTATCGCGATAAGTTTGCGCTGGATGAATTGTATGAAAGGAATCTGGATTATGTAGAGGAGTGAATGCATCAGATTGAATCAAAGAAAGGCATGCTTCCTTTCGCTTGCCTGTCTGCTTGGCGTCGCCGCGGCGGAATACCGCAGCATTTTGCTGTCCGTTCTGCTTGCAGCGTGCGCTCTGGCATGGCTGCGTGCGATAAAGGAGGCTTATAGAGGGGCTGCGGTCAGGACGCTTTGGACGGCGTTGTTTATCGTTGCGGCGGCCTGCGGCGTATGGAGAAGCCTGTGGCTTGCTTCTTTTCGGGAAACGTATGAGGCGGCGCTGACCGATCATGCGCCCTGCATGGTGCAGGGAGAAATTTATCAGAAAGAAGAAGCGGAAGAAGAGAATCTGTATTATCTGAAAAACTGCGTTCTGCGGTTGCATCAAAGGGAGTATTCCTGTAATTTTATCTTATTATATCTAAGAGCCGAAACATATTCTATCGGCGAAATCCTGTGTGTAGAAGGAAAAACGGAACTGTTTCAAACGCCTGCCAACGAGGGAGGCTACAACGAAAAGGCGTATTATCAGAGCCTGCATATTGATTTTAAAGTGAACGGAAGCAACGTCGTTTCCGTACATGCGAAAGCGCATGCGCTGCGGGAAGGGCTTTGGAGGCTGAAACAAAAGGTAAAGCGCGGCTATCTGCGGGCTATGCCAAAAGCGGACGCCGGAACGCTTGTGGCGATGACGCTTGGAGATAAGAGCGAAATGGACGCCGGGCGCAAAACGATGTATCAAAACGCCGGCATCAGTCATTTTTACAGCATTTCCGGTCTGCATATTTCCCTGCTTGGCATGGCGCTGTATCATCTGATCCGAAAGCGCGGCGCAGGATATGCCGTTTCCGGCGCGCTTTCCGCGACGGCGCTCATACTGTATGGAACGCTGATTGGATTTAGCGTATCGGCAGCCCGTGCAATCGGCATGTTTTTGCTTTTGCTGTATGCAAAATACAGAGGCAGAAGCTACGACAGGATGACGGCGCTTTCGCTTCTTGCGGCGGGGTTTGCCGTAAAATGGCCGGGGCTTTTGCATCATGCGGGCTATTTGCTTTCTTTTGGGGCCGTTTCCGGCGTGCTTTTGGCCGAGCGGTTGGCCGCGCCGCTTAGGAAGGAGCAAAATTCCGGGAGAAAAGAGAAGAGGAGCAAAGCGTCTTATGCGTCAAAAGCGTGGAACGGTTTGCGAAAGGCGTTGCTTGTCTGCTTTTGCATACAATTGACGACAGTTCCCGTGTTATGCTGTTTTTTCTATGAAATCTCCGTTTATGCCGTATGCGTCAATCTGATCGTGCTGCCCTGCACGGGCGTTTTGCTGGGATTTGGAATCTTGGGCGGCATTCTGTGCTGTTTTGCTCCGTTTGCGGGAAAGCTGGCATTGTATCCGTGCAGCCTGATTTTATCATGGTTTGATGCAGTCTGCCGGGGCTGTATGGGTCTGCCGAATGCCGTTTTGATTACGGGAACGCTGGCCGGGCCTTTGGTTGCGCTTTGGTATGGCGCGCTGCTTTTTTTCGTTTTTCTTCGATGCAGGAAGGTCAGGCTGCCGTTTCCCGTTCTGTTTTTGCCGTTTTGCATGCTGTGCGTTCCTTCCAGGCCGCGCGCTCTGGAGGTGGATGTTTTGGATGTGGGACAGGGAGACGCGGTGTTTTTATCCGCTTTTGGAGACGCGTCTGTTTTTATTGACGGCGGCAGCAGCAGTAAAAAGCGCGTGGGAACGTATTGCATACTGCCATTTTTGAAATACAGGGGCGTCCGCCGGATTGACTACTGGTTTGTCAGCCATTGCGATGCAGACCATGTCAACGGACTGATCGAGGTCATAGAATCGGGGTATGCCATTCAAAGTCTTGTCGTTTCGAGCCATATGCCAGAGGATGCGGCATGGCGGGAATTAAAGCGGCTGGCCAGGCAGAGAAGGATTTCGGTGTTTTATATGGATGCGGGCGATGCGATCCGGGGGAGAAACAACGACTGGAGCATAACGTGCCTTGCGCCGGCAAAAAAGGGAGCAAAAGAGGATCGAAACGGAGCGTCCCTGGCGCTTTTGTTTCAGAGTGAAGCGGGAAGCGGGTTTTTTGCCGGAGACATCGGACGCGAGCAGGAGAGCGCGCTGGCGGAGGCGAACGGTCTTCCGGAGGTGGATGTCTATAAGGCGTCCCATCACGGTTCAGACTTTTCCAACTGTAAAGAAATTTTAGACAGATTAAAGCCGGAGATTGCCGTGGTTTCGTGCGGCCGCAAAAACAGCTACGGGCATCCGGGAAAAGAGACGATGGAGCGGCTTGCGGAGGCAAATGCGGCCATTTATGAAACAAGGCGTCTGGGACAGATAAAAATCCGATTTGCGTCTCTTGAAGCGGAAGTGTCTTTTATGTTACAATATGCGCATGAAAACGATTGACGAGGATATCAAAAAGGGAACGTTCAGGCAGAGCTATCTTCTTTATGGAGAAGAGGCTTATTTAAAAAAGCAGTATCGGGATAAGCTGATCGCCGCAATGGTGAAACAAGGCGACACGATGAATTTTGCTTCATACGAAGGAAAGGGGATCGTGGTCGGGGAATTGATCGATCTGGCGGAAACGCTGCCTTTTTTTGCGGAGCGCAGGGTGATACTGGTGGAGGAAAGCGGATTTTTCAAACAGGCTTCGGAAGCGCTGGCCGCCTATCTTTCGCAGATTTCGCCGGGCACATGTCTTATTTTTGTAGAATCTGAGGTAGACAGGCGGTCGAAAACCTATAAGGCCATCAAAAAATCCGGCGCCGTCGCCGCGTTTGAAAAGCAAAGCGAAGCGCTGCTTTCCCGCTGGGTTTTGGGAAGGATTGGAAAGGAGGGCAAAAAGATTGCAGGAGACGCGCTGAATGCGTTTTTTGACCGGACGGGAACCGATATGAGCTGTATTGACAGGGAGCTGGAAAAGCTTTTCTGTTATACGCTGGAAAAAGAAGAGATTTTACCGGAAGATGTGAAAGCAATCGTAACGGAACGGGCGGAGAACAGGATTTTTGAAATGACGGAGGCGATTGCCGGACGAAATCGGAAAAGGGCGCTGGATCTGTATCGCGATCTGCTTGCGTTAAAAGAGGCGCCGATGCGGATTTTATATCTGATGGTCCGTCAGTTTCGGATTCTGCTGGAAATAAAAGAGATGTCAAAAAGAGGATACGGCAGCGCTGACATTGCATCCCGGATGAAAATACCGGAGTTTGCCGTGCGCAAACATATGAAACAGACGGCGCAGTTTTCAACGCGTCAGCTCCTTGCGGCGCTGGAAGCGGGCGCGGCGGCAGAGGAGTCTGTCAAATGCGGACGCATGCAGGAAAAGATCGCGGTTGAGCTTTATATTATGGAGGAAACGTCCATTTCTGATTGACAGTCTTTCTCATGGGGAATATAATAAAAAATACGGTTTGGCGTAAGAAATGCGAATTTGAACGCCCGAACGGTAAGCATGCGGTGTACAAATAAGAGAAATCATAATCCTGAGGGGGAGCGTACATATGGCAATAGTGGAGGTTGTAAAGTACAATGGCGAGCCGAATGTTTTTGCCTGGAAATATCCAAGTGAGGAGCTGGGCACCTGGACGCAGCTTATTGTAAACGAATCACAGGAAGCAATATTATTTAAGGGAGGAAAGGCGCTGGATGTATTTCCAAGTGGAAGGCATACGCTTGACACGGCGAATATTCCGATCTTAAATCATATTATTAACTTACCGTTTGGCGGAAGATCTCCTTTTACCGCAGAGGTATGGTATGTCAATAAGCTGTTTAAGCTTGACATTAAATGGGGGACTGCATCTCCGATTCAGATACAGGACCCAAGATATGGCGTATTTATTCCTATCCGCGCGAATGGCGTGTTTGGGATTCAGATAGAGGATTCGAAGAAATTCCTGATCAGGCTTGTAGGAGCAATGCCCGGGTTTGACGAGAAGAGCGTCATTAAATATTTTAGAGGCCTGTATGTCACAAAGGTTAAGGACGCTATTTCGTCTTACGTGGTGAAAAAGGGGATAAGCGTATTAGAGATCAATGCGTATATCGATGAGCTGTCTTCTTTTATGAAAGAACGAATCGGGCCTGAAATGTCGGATTACGGCATTCGTCTGGTCAGCTTTTACATTAATGAAATCAGCATTCCGGAAGAGGACAGCGCTGTTAAGAAATTAAAAGACGCATTGGCGAAAAAGGCGGAAATGAATATCATCGGATACAGCTATCAGCAGGAGCGTTCGTTTGATACGATGGAGTCCGCCGCTCAAAATGAAAGCATGGGCGCCGCGCCATTTATGGGGGCCGGAATGGGAATCGGAATGGGCGTTGGCGTTGGAGGCGCAATGGCTGGCTCTATGTCTGGCATTGCAGGTCAGATGTCATTTCAGAATCACAGGGATGATTTTGTGGAATGTGCAAAATGCCATGCGAAAGTGTCGGCGGGACAGCGGTTTTGCGGCTCCTGCGGAAATGATATGACAAAGCAGGCGGATGAGCCTGAAAAAAGAAAGATCGTATGCGCAAAATGCGGAATGGAAAATAAGGGTTTTAAGTTCTGCATGGGATGCGGCAAGAAATATATTCCATGCCCGAAATGCGGCGGAGATATGGAAGAGGGAGCGACGGCCTGTCAATTATGCGGATATGAGCCAGCTGAAAAATGTCCCGGCTGCGGCTGCGATCTGCCGGAGGGCACAAAGTTTTGTCCGGAGTGCGGGACGCCGGTAGCGAAAAGCTGTCCGAAATGCGGGGCGGCAATTTCAGGAAAGCCAAAATTTTGCCCGGAATGTGGAGAGAGTTTGAGGTGACAGGATGAATGGCAGAGTTAAGATTTTAACAATCACAGGCATCGTGGTCATGCTGGCGACTGTGTTGATTTTTGTTTTTGCGCGTCCGATCCTGTTTCCAGGCGCAATATTGGGAGTTGCTTTTCTTTTGTACAGTGAAATCGTTTTTTTTGGAGGGCTTGCATTTGTAGAGCGCTGGTCGCTGCGGGCTTCCGGAATTATAGCCAGAGCCGGTATGGGCATAACGATTGGAATTTATGCGATTGCTGTCTTTCTTTCGTCGCTGATTTATATGAATTTGCATTTTGTCCTGTTCAGGGGATTTCTTATCTTACAGATTTTGCTTTTGGCGTGCGCCGCGACGATCAGCGTGATCTTTGCAGCAGTCTCTAAAAGCAGGTTTGCCCGGGATTCCAGGGTTCTTGCGGCGGATGCAATGGTGAGGCGATTTGTGGATGAGCTTACGCTGATTCAGGATATGAGCGGCAGTCAGGCGGGCGTCGGCAAGCTGGTGGAGGCCATGAAATATTCTGACGCATCGTCTGTGGCGGATGCGGACGTGGAAATAGAGGAAGTCATTGCGGAACTGAAAGCTGCGGCATCGGCAGAGGAACGGGATGAAGTAAAGTTTAACAAAAATGTTGAAAAGATGGAATTTTTGATTAAAAAGAGAAATCTTCAGATCAGAAGCGCGAAACAGGGAGGAATTTAAGAATGGCGCAATGGTATCGGGGATTGGGATGAAGCTATGAGGAAACGTAACAGATTGTTCTGATTGAGGCAGTTTAAAAATAATAAAGGGGTGCGTTATGAATCATTCAAAGGTGGCTATCGTAGTCAGTCAGATTATAGAGAAAATAGAACTGATTTTGGGGGGATTGTGGACATTTTTCTTTGTTTTCGGTTTTATAGCCTGTATATTTGACGATATGGAGGGCAGGATTCCGGTTTCAATCACAATGGGCGTTTTGGCTGCGTTTGGCGTATGGGTATTTTTATGTGGACGAAAAAGAAAAAAGATGCGTCTGGAATTCAGAAAATATGTGGCCCATCTCTCGGGTAATCCGACCGGTTCTCTGGATCGGATTGCGGCGGCGTCAGGAACGTCTGTTGATGTGGTAAAGAAGAATATACAGTTTATGCTGAAAAAGAAATTTTTTCCGAATGCCTATCTGGATGAGGCAAACCAACGCCTGGTTCTTCCGTCCATGACAAACAGAGAGAGTGCGGCGGCGCCTGTGACGCATCATGCTGCTGCACAGGGACAGGCGCAGGAGGAAGTCGTTTATAATACCTGTAATTGTCCCAATTGCGGCGGCGTGAACAGGATTGCGCGGGGGATGGTTGTGGAATGTGATTTCTGCGGCTCTCCATTACAGGGATGATGCGGTGGAGTAAAATAAAAAGATCGGGAAAACCGTTGAAAACAGGGGATTACGGCACATTGGGCGTTGCCGGAATCCCCTGTTTGGTTTTGGCGCCCCGGGTATGCTGTCAACGAAGAACAATTTCACAAAAATCATGGGAAACGGGCGAAATTTATGCTATATTAGACTTAGAAAAATACTTAAAAAAAGTATAGGAGATAAAATGGATAAAAAGAAAATTACAAATATGGAAGTCAAAAAGAAGAATAGAAATGATGTTTTTCGCTATATATGCAGAAATGGGATGGTATCAAATCCGGATATATCCCATGCGTTGAAATTGAGCCTTCCAACAGCGACGCAGATTACCAAAGAATTGATAGGACGGGGGCTTGTGGAAGAAAAAGGGGAGATGGAATCCACCGGGGGAAGAAAGGCAAAAGCGCTGGCTGTGTCTGAGAAGATCGGGATGGCGATCGGTACTTCTGTTCTGGCAGGAATTTTAGGCAGTCTGGGATATATGGCAAACCAGCAGCAAAACCCGGCCGTGCTGGCGGTAATGAAGCATTCATTCACTACGGTTCCGGGCATATTATGGATTGTTACAGCGGGAGTTTTATATTTTTACCGCCTGAACAGAAAAGCTTATAATAGAATCGCTCAGGAAATTCAGGAAAGAAAGGAGAGCGGGAATCATGTATGATGTAGTTGCATTAGGGGAGCTGCTGGTAGATTTTATCCAAAATGGCAGCAGTCGAAATGGAAATCCATTGTTTGAAGCAAATCCGGGAGGCGCGCCATGCAATGTGCTTGCAATGCTGGCGCGGCTTGGCTATCGGACCGCTTTTATTGGGAAAGTGGGGAACGATTCTTTTGGAAAAATGTTAGGGGAAGCAATTTGGGAAACAGGGATTTCTGCGGAAGGACTGGTTTATGACAGCAAGGTAAATACAACGCTGGCTTTTGTCCATTCGCTGGAAGGCGGCGACAGGGATTTTTCGTTTTACAGAAATCCGGGGGCGGACATTATGCTGGCAGAACAGGAAATCAGCAAAAAACTTATAGAAGGGTGTAAGGTTTTCCATTTTGGCTCCCTTTCCCTTACAGATGAACCTGCTAAAACAGCAACAAAGAGGGCGGTTGCTTTTGCAAAAGAAGCAGGAAAGCTGATTTCTTTTGATCCGAATTACAGGGAGCCGTTATGGGAAAATGAAGAACGGGCAAAGGAAGCTGTCTGGTATGGAATCGGCGCATGTGATATTTTAAAGATAGCGGATAATGAAATAAAATGGCTGACGGGCCTGGATGATTATGATGAAGGCGTGCATGCGCTGAAAGAACGGTCAGGGGCAAAACTGATCAATGTGACGTTGGGCTGCCAGGGAAGCCTTGCCTATTATCAGGGCAGGAAGGTCTGCGGGAAGCCTTTCTTAAGTGACAGGACAATCGATACGACGGGCGCCGGTGATACATTTTGTGCAGGGGCGCTGGGGTTTGTGCTGAAACATGGACTGGATGATTTGAAAGAGGCGGATTTGGAAGAAATGCTGACATTTGCAAACGCGGCGGCTTCTATTGTAACAACCCGAAAGGGAGCGTTACGCTCCATGCCGGACAAAGGAGAAATTGACAGTCTGATTTTGGGCGGCAGGAAGAATCAGGCGGAACAGAAAAATACAAAAACATTTTCTGTGAGGCTTCAATCGGTAGATAAAGTAAAAGGCTTTGTCAATGATATGGGACAGATAGAAGGAGACGTACTTCTTCTGGCTGGAAAGTATGTGATTGATGCGAAATCCATCATGGGGATTTTCAGCCTGGATCTGTCCCACCCATTGCAGCTTCGGATTGAGGACTGGAAAGAAGAATATGCGTTAGTGATTGAAAAATATCTGCATACATAATGATGGAAAAGCGTTTATGCAGAAATGTAAACCGCTTATTTGATACAAAGGGCATGAACAGAATATCAGGGAAACCGCTGAAAACAAGGGATTCCGGCACATTGGATGTTGCTGAAATCCCTTGTTTGTTTTTGGGGCTGTTTCGGCAGTCCTTTTTTCTCATACTCTGGCAATTCAGAATACACTTCTTTACAGCTTATTTCCATACGGATTCTTCCAGTCGGGGCAGAGGTATGTTTCGCTCCATGCCATCATAGTCTGCAGGAAGGGTCTCATGTTATTATAGCGCCGAGTTGGTGGAAAACAGTAAAGTCAAGGATTTCCACTGCTTTTGCCCAAGATCCAGAATGCTGTTTTGACGGCATAATGGAGTGAAAACCATATAGAGTAAACGCAAAACCGCTTATCGGGCTGATGGCAAAAGGGGCTGTCGCATTGGGCAAATCAGAAAGCTGATATGCGACGGAGCACCTTTGCCGGGGACGCACTGCCGGGGAATGCGTATTGTCTTTGGATGTGGCAGTGTTTTGGCCAATCCAGTTTCTAAAGAAATCTTTATATTTCATACAGTTCTCTCTATATATATTCCTTTTATACTGAAATCATTAAAAGACAGTATGACAGGAGGATTGCCCTATGTTGAGATTTTTAAGAGAATATATCAAAACCCCAAATACCATCGGAGCCATAGCCCCCAGCAGCCGTCGCCTGGCCGCTGCCATGACGGATGCCATCGACTTCGGGAGAGCCCGCTGCATTGTGGAGTACGGAGCGGGAACCGGCGTGTTCACCAGGGAGGTGGCGGCGAGGAAGAGGACGGATACGGTTTATATCGTGATTGAGCAGAACGAGCGTTTCTACGGGATGCTCCGGAGGCAGTTCCAGGGGATGCCCGGTGTGGCGCTGGTGCATGGAGACGCCGGGGATGTGTGCCGATTCCTGAATGAACAGGGATTTGGCCATGCGGACTATATCATTTCCGGCTTGCCCTTTACCTCCCTCCCGGAACAGGCCTCCCGCCGGATACTGGCCCAGACCAGGAAAGCTATAGGGGAGGAAGGCGTATTCATCACTTTTCAGTACACGCTGCTTCGGAAGAAATTCCTGGAAAGCTATTTCCGCATCCAAAGGACAGTCCGGGTCTGGCGCAATCTGCCTCCGGCCTACGTGCTGCAGATGAGACTGGAATGCTCCCGGAAGGGGGATCCATCTGCAAGACAACCGCAGGGAATGGACTTTCCGGCAACTATGATGCTGTAGCCGAAAAGCCCATCTGCCGGTCAGAGGGATAGAACGATTTTGGGAGGTATAGCTATGTGGTGTATCTACTTTCTTCTTTGTGTACTTCTCCCCATATGCATTCCGGTGCCGGAAGTCGCGGTGGTGCTGTGGGGGACAGGGCAGATAGGCAGCGTGGGAGCCTTTCTACTTGGTGTCACGGGCTCCGTGCTGGGCCTGGCCGTGATGCATACCTTTTCTTCCCTGATCGCGTGCCGCATTTTAAGGGGCAAAAAAGAAAAGCGGCTGCTTGCATGGCTGCAGCAGCTGACAGGGCAGTATGGCTGCTTGGCGCTGGGGGCGCTGCTCATCGTGCCGTTGGTGTCCGATGAGGCGCTCTGCGTGGGTTCCGCTTTTTTAAAAATACCCTTGCCCAGGTTCCTGGAAATTGGTATAATTGCTAAAATTCTATCTGTGGGAATGGTTGCCTTTTCGGGTTCGCTGGGGGCTTTATGCGGCCTGAAGCATTGGCAGGTCATCGTCGGGGAGATTCTTTTGATGCTTGCTGCCTCGGCCTGCCTGCGCCATTTCGGCAAAGGAGGGCAGAATGGTTATGAAGGAATTCATACTGATTGTGGACGATGACGAGGACATCCGCAGGCTTCTGGGCATCTACCTGGGCAATGAGGGCTACCGGCACTTAGCCTGTGAAAACGCGAAACAGGCCCTGGAGGTACTGGAGCATTATCAGGTGGATTTGATCCTGTTGGACGTGATGATGCCCGGGATCGACGGCATCAGCGCCTGTCTCAGGATACGGGAGAGGAACAAAATGCCCATTATCTTCATGTCCGCGAAATCCGAGGATATGGATATCATACAGGGGCTCACCGTGGGCGGGGACGACTATGTGACCAAGCCCTTTAAGCCCGTGGAGCTGCTTACCCGCGTCAAGGCACAGCTTCGCCGCTACAAGCAGTACAACGAGACGGAGCATCCGGCCCACACAATCCAGGCGGATGACCTGACGGTGGACATGGAAAGCCGCCAGGCCTGGGTAAGCGGGCGGGAGATAAGGCTGACGCGGAAGGAGTACGACATCCTGGAATATATGCTGCGCAACAGAGGGCAGGTGCTGTCCATGGCGCAGATTTACGAGGCCGTTTGGCATGAAGAGTTCTTCCAGGCGGAAAACGCGGTGATGATGCACATCGCCAATCTCCGCGGCAAGCTGAACTGGGACGGAGCCCATCTGGACTTCATCAAGACCTGTTGGGGGAGAGGCTATCAGATATGACATTGTGGGAGATGATTCCAGAATATATCTTAATTAACGGTATCGTTATCGGGGGAACCATCCTGGTGGTTTTTCTGGTCTACAGGAGACTGTCTTCTTCCTTTCGGAAACGCCTCACGGCGTATTTTTTGAAGGCGGCCTGTGCCTCCTTTGTCATTAGCCTGGCGGTGCTGGCGGGGGAGTACCTGCTGTTCTATTTCGGGCTGCGGGAGTTTTTCTATGAGATAGGTTCCCGTTATGGTATCCTCGCCGAATATCTCCAAACGGTGCTGATGGTGGCGCTTCCCCTGATATGCTTTGTGGTCACCTTTTCCCTGAGGATCAACCGCAGGGTCCGGTATGTGGAATATCTGTCCCGGGAAGTGGGGCGGATACGGGAGGAAGGCTTCGGAGGGACCATGGAACTGCGGGGGGACGACGAGCTCACCTGGCTGTGCGCCGCCATCAACGAGATGTCCCTGCAGCTTCGAGAAAAGGAGGAAAGGGAGAGGAGGCAGCTTAAGAGCAAGAACGAGCTGATCACCAATGTCTCCCACGACCTGCGCAGCCCCCTGACCTCCGTCATCGGCTATGTGGAACTGTTAAAAGAGACGGGACCTCAGGACTGGCAGAAGTTCGGCGAATACATGGAGGTGGTGGAACGGCGTCTGGAGGGGTTGAATGTGCTGATAGACGAACTGTTCGAGTATACAAAGCTGAACGCTGTCGACAAAGTCCCTGACATGGAGAGGAGGGACGTGATGGAGCTGCTGCGGCATATCTTATACGAGAACAGGATTCTTATGGAGGCAGAGGGGCTGACTCTTTCCTGGGAGCTGGAGGCGAGAGCCTACCCGGCCGATATCAACACCGGGCAGATGGTCCGGGCATTCCAGAACCTCCTGGACAATGCCCGCAGATACGCTGACCCCTCCGCCCCCGTAACCGTCACGGCGCAGGATAGGGGCCGCCTCCATATATGCATCTCGAACCGGGTAGCGGATGCCTCCAGCTTGGAGCTGGATCAGATGTTCGAGCGCTTTTACCGGGGAGATAAAGCCAGGAGCGATGCCAAAAGTTCCGGGCTGGGACTGGCTATTGTAAAGCGCATCCTGGAACTCCACGGAGGAGAAGTGGGCGCCTCTTTGGAGGGGGAGGAACTGTCGGTTCATTTGTTCCTGGGTTAATTGCGGCGCTGTATGACAGAATGATGTTGTATCATTTTAGTTGACACCTCATACGCAAGGAATTGATGTATAATCACAGAGAAATAAGGAGGCAACTAAGATGGCAAAAGAACAACGGAAATATGACATGGAGTACAAAATTCAGGCGGTAAAGCTGGCAAAGGAAATTGGCGGAGCAAAAGCGGCTGCTGAATTAGGAATCCCTGAAAACACCTTGTATGCATGGATTGTTGTGATCCGCAGCAAATGCCTTGCGGTCTTTGTCTGCCACATATTTCATTGTATTACGCACCTGATGGACAATGCAGCGCTGATATTCCGTTTGAGGAAAGGCCGTGTTGATTGCCTCTTTTATTCCGGTCAGGCCATCGGCACAGATGATAAGGATATCTTTCACGCCGCGGTTTTTCAAGCTGTTCAATACGGGCAGCCAGCTTACGGATTACTCCATTATCCCGGGCTGAGTAATGAATCGCGTCAATGAACAGAACCGGATAGACCTCATCCAAAGGGCGGTTCTGCCATTCTTCAATCTGCGGAAGCAGTTTGTCTTTAACATCAGAAATATCTTTCTGGCGTTTTTTTACAACCTGCGGTTCAAAAGCCGAGTTACGGTCCTGGGGAACATCGATTGTCATGGAACCGTAGCTGGTATTCACCTGTTTACGTTTTGTTCCATTTCTATAATCGGACTGGTCATCACGGTCGATCCGCTCTGATTTTGCGTATCCGGGATGATCATCCATTTCCGCCTCCATCATTTCTTTGATTGTCCCTCCCAGCAGATCTTTGAGGGCATCCTGAATATCTTCAGTGGTCTCAATATCGTATTCCTGAAGGAGCTGCTGAATGATGGCACGCTTACCATCTGTCATTTGTACATGGTGTACTGGCTTCTTTTCTCTTTTTGCCATAATTTTAGGCCTCCTATGATTTTGATTTTATCATAGAAGACCTAATCGTTCATTGCTTAAATAACTTTTACAGACTTTTTTTCATAGTCTCTGGAGGTTAAAGTGTAATCCCCTTGCAGCATTGTGCTGCAGGGGGATTTAAACAC
>CANSKO010000025.1 GCA_947647505.1 uncultured Roseburia sp.
CTATGTCCTATGAAAGAGCGGAAGGCGAAGTCAAAGAATATTGGCAGGATTGATCGTATAAAGTTTTGTACCAATTCTGTACCATTTTTGTACCATCATGTGAAAATATATGAAGGATTATTGATGTATATATTGATGGGGAAATGACTAGAAAGCCAGTTGTCGAGGGATATGCAGACATATGGATTTGATGTTTTAGCTTTCCCGACGATGAAGACCCTTGATAAGTAAAATACTTTATTAATCATTACAGGGGCAGAAATTCTTACGAAAAAATAAAGTGGATACGTCATTCTTTGAAAGTCGAACAGGGAATGAATGGATTGAAAGAGACTGTTAAAGAAATATCTGAAAGATAATCCTTTATAAAATGAAATAAGAACATCCGGCTTCATGCTTTTCACAGGAGCCGGATATTTTTTACCCAAACGGAACATAGAACGCCGCAGATTTTTGAGTCAGGTGATACAATATCCTCCTGTAACAAAAAATCAGAACAGGCGCGACAAAAAAATTGACAGTCCGTATGCAACTGGCATGCCTGTTTTTTTCCAAATTGGAGCTTTATACTGATCCAGATTGCCCTTATGATAAAGAAAATCAAACAGAAAGAAGGCAACGCATATGACACGAACAACCAAAAAACTTGTTACCGCAGCGCTGATGGCTGCTTTTACCTGCATTGCTACCATGTTAATCAAAATACAGACGCCGACCTTTGGCTACATCCACCTGGGCGACGGACTGGTTCTGCTTTGCGGCGTTGTGCTTGGGCCGGCAACTGGCGCGGCGGCGGCCAGCATTGGCTCCATGTTTTCCGACCTGTTTTCCGGCTACCTGTCGTTTGCGCCCGCTACGCTGGTAATCAAAGCTCTGACGGCCGGAGCTGCCGGACTTTTGTTCCACAGGCTTTCTCCCCATATGAAATCCGCCCGCGCACGCAACGTATGCGTGATCGCAGGCGGACTGATCGGTGAGTCCATTATGATTCTCGGTTATTTTCTCTATGAGGCGGGCATGGCCGCATTTGCTTCCGGTGGTTTTCAAAAGGCCGCTCTATATGCAGGCCTTGTTTCTTCCGCGGCCGGAATCCCGTTTAACATTGTGCAGGGCGTGACTGGAATCGCCATCAGCCTTCTTCTGATGCCCGTCCTGATGAAAATTTCCGACGTACGCAATTTTATTCTGGACTATTCCAGTTCGAGCCTGTAAATCGTTTCTGACCTGTAGATGTCTCCCGCTTTTAACAGCGGCGTTTTGAATGCCGGTTTATGACAGGCATCCGGAAAATACTGCGCTTCGAGACAGAACGCATGGCGCTCTCCATACAGGGCGCCGCCTTTTCCCCTGTGTTCCCGAACATAATTTGCCGCATATAGCTGCATACCCGGACAATCCGTATACGCATAAAGATGGATGCCCGTCTCTTCGCATATGGCTTCCGCCATCCGCTTTAAGCCGTCACTGTCATCCAGCGCATAATTATGATCAAACCCTCTCATACAGCGGATCTGTTCATACTCTGAATCAATCCCATCCTCGAACGCTCTCCACTCCCTGAAATCCAGCGGCGTGCCTTCCACCGGCCGGATTTCTCCTGTCGGAACGGAATCTTCTGCCCGCAGCGGCGTAAATGCATCGGCATAAATCTTTAGTTTCTGCTTTCCGATGTACCCGCTGTCATGTCCCGCCAGATTAAAGTAGCTGTGATTCGTAAAATTTGCTATCGTATCCTGATCAGACACTGCTTCGTATGCAATATGCAGCGCATCTTCCTCCGTCAGCGTGAACGTCACTTTCATGTCCATGTTTCCAGGAAAGCCCTGCTCTAAATCCGCGCTGAAAAACTGAAATGTCACGCTGTTTTCTTCCACACGCGCAATCTCCCATATCCTGTGGCTGACGCCGTTGCTGCCGCTGTGCAGGTTATTGCCGCCGCTGTTTGCCTCCAGCTGATATTCCGTTCCATTGATTGTAATCTTTGCATTCGCGATCCGATTGGCGCATCTGCCCACCGTCGCGCCAAAATGATACTCCCTGTTTTCCAGATACGCTTCCGCGCTGTCATAGCCAAGCACGATATCGCGCATTACGCCTGTCTTATCCCGAAACAAAAACGATACGACCGTCGCGCCCAGTGAGCTGATTTTCACCTGCGTGCCATTTGCATTTTGCAGTGTAATCAGTCTGGCCTCCCGGCCCTTCCCGTCTGTTCCAAACGCCTCCCCATACATGGCTTATCCCCCTTCTATTCGTTTTATTTTGCCGATTTTCCACAGCATTGCTTATATTTCTTTCCGCTTCCGCACGGGCAGGGATCGTTTGGATACACTTTTGTCCCGCTGCGCTTTTTCGGCGCGTTCGCTGCGGAATCGTCCTTATTCGTCCCCGTTACTTTGGCAACCTGCTCCCGTTCCACTTTCTCTTCCATTCTTACGTGATACAGCAGACGAACCGTATCCTCCTGAATGCTTGCAATCATGCTGTCAAACATATCAAATCCGCTCATTTTATATTCTACAAGCGGATCTCTCTGTCCATACGCCTGCAAACCGATGCCCTGACGCAGCTGATCCATATCGTCAATATGATCCATCCATCTTCTGTCAATCACTTTCAAAAGCACAACCCGTTCCAGTTCGCGGAATTGTTCCGGTTCCGGAAATTCTGTTTCTTTGTCTTCATAGAGCTTGACCGCCTGTTCCTTTAACGCGTGCTTCAATTCCCGGCTGTTTTTCATTCCCTGAACCAGATCCGGCGTCACCGGCTGAAGCGGTATCACAGGCAGCAGTATTTCATTCAATTCCCGAATGTTCCACTCGTCCGACGCCAGCTCATTGGAAATACAGAGATCCGTATACGCCTCCACGCGATCTGTAATCATTTTGAAGATGACGTCCCGCATGCTCTCGCCGTTCAGCACGCGCAGACGTTCCGCATAAATAATCTCCCTCTGCTCGTTCATTACCTGATCGTATTCCAGAAGATTTTTACGGATTCCAAAGTTATTGAATTCAATTTTACTCTGCGCTTTCTCAATCGCGTTTGAGAGCATTTTATGCTGAATCTCTTCTCCGTCCGGCACGCCCAGCGCATTGAACATGCTCATCAGTTTTTCAGAACCAAACAGGCGCATCAGATCGTCTTCCAGCGCAATATAAAACTGCGATTCGCCCGGATCTCCCTGACGACCGGAACGTCCGCGCAGCTGATTGTCAATCCGCCTGGACTCATGCCGCTCGGTGCCGATGATTTTAAGGCCTCCCGCTGCTTTCGCCTCTTCATCCAGCTTAATATCCGTACCACGGCCGGCCATGTTCGTCGCAATCGTCACGGCGCCATGCTGTCCCGCCTGCGCCACGATTTCCGCCTCCAGCTCATGAAACTTGGCATTCAGTACATTATGCGGGATTCCGCGTCGTTTGAGCATTTTACTGATCTCTTCCGATATGTCGATTGTAATCGTGCCGACTAAGACCGGCTGCCCCTTCGCATGCGCTTCTTCTACTGCGTCGCATACTGCGCGGTATTTTTCTTTTTTCGTCTTATATACAATGTCGTGATGATCTTTTCGCTGTACCGGAACGTTTGTCGGAATTTCAATTACGTCCATGCTGTAAATATCGCGAAATTCTTTTTCCTCCGTCAGCGCCGTACCCGTCATACCGCATTTTTTCTCAAATTTATTAAAAAAGTTCTGAAACGTGATCGTAGCGAGCGTCTTGCTTTCGCGCTTCACCTTTACATGCTCCTTCGCCTCGATCGCCTGATGCAGGCCGTCCGAATAGCGCCTGCCCGGCATAATGCGCCCGGTAAATTCATCTACGATCAGAACCTGATCGTCTTTGACGACGTAATCCTGATCCCGGAACATCAGATAATGCGCCCGCAGCGCAAGAATGATGTTATGCTGAATTTCCAGATTCTCCGCATCGGCAAGGTTTTCAATCCGAAAGAACTGCTCTACTTTTTTTACGCCTTCCTGCGTCAGATTGACGACCTTATCTTTTTCATTGACAACGAAATCGCCGCTTTCCTCAATCTCAACGCCCATAATCGCGTCCATCTTTGAGAATTCCTGGCTTTCTTCTCCGCGCGTAAGCTGCTGGGCCAATATATCGCACGCTTCATACAGGCGCGTTGATTTGCCGCTCTGCCCGGAAATAATCAACGGCGTCCTCGCTTCGTCAATCAGCACCGAATCGACTTCGTCAATTACCGCGTAGTGCAGCCCCCTCTGCACCAGCTGTTCCTTGTATATGACCATGTTATCCCTCAGATAATCAAACCCAAGCTCATTATTCGTAATATACGTAATATCGCAATTATACGCTTCCCGTCGTTCGTCGTTGTCCATAGAATTTAAAACGACGCCAACCGTAAGCCCCAGAAATTCATGCACCTGGCCCATCCATTCCGCATCACGCTTCGCCAGATAGTCATTTACCGTAACGATACAGACGCCCTTTCCTTCCAGTGCGTTCAGATAAGCCGGCAGCGTCGATACAAGCGTCTTTCCTTCACCGGTGCGCATTTCCGCGATACGCCCCTGATGCAGAATAATACCGCCAATCAACTGCACTCTGTAATGCTCCATATTCAGCACGCGTCTTGCAGCTTCTCTGACGGTCGCAAACGCTTCCGGAAGGAGCGAATCCAGCGATTCTCCCTCCTGAAATCTCTTCTGATATTCCTTTGTCTTTTCTCTTAGCTGCTCGTCCGACAGCTGCCCCATAGCGTCACGGTACGATTCGATTTTATCCGCAATCGGATAAATCCGTTTCAGTTCCCTTTCGCTGTGTGTCCCAAATATCTTTGTAAATGCACCCATATAAACTCCTTTTATATATTTTAATAGAAACATCCTTTTTTACGCACAACGTTTATTGTAACACGTTCCCCTATCAGAAACAATAGCGAAAACTGTGAATGAATTGTTAAATTTTTGATAAATCCGCCATTCTGTGCTATACTGTTTTCTGTTAAAAATCAGAATTTATATCAGGAAAGGGGTTTTGTTATGAAATACACCTATCGCACCAACGGAACCTGCTCTTCACAGATTGAGCTGGAGCTGGACGGCAACATCGTACATAACGTCCGCTTCGTCGGCGGATGTGACGGCAATTTAAAAGCCATCCCCCAATTGGTGGAGGGCATGACGGTAGAGGAAATCGAAAAGCGCATCGGCGGCATCCGCTGCGGCTTCAAAAACACTTCCTGCGGCGATCAGCTGGCCAGAGCCTGTCGTCTCGCGCTCGAACAGAGTTGATCTGTAATCCGGAAACATACGAGAAAAACGCGTCTGCGCTTTTGAAGCGTCAGACGCGTTTTTTATTCTGTTTCTTATCGCCTTGCATCCAGCCGCAGTTTCCGGCTGTAGAAGTACGATGCAATGCCTGTCAGGAAAATCGCGCCAAACAGGAAATACATTCCATAATCTTCCACACCTGTTTTTGGCGTTGCATTCACGCGATTCGCAGCATTCCTTGAAATTGCCGCCGTCGTGCCGCTTCCCGTCCCAGGAGCCGCAGCCGTTGGCGCAGGTGTCTTTGTCCCTGTGCGCGTTCCGCTGCTTCCGCCTTTGCCCGGGTTCGATCCCGGCTTATTTTCTTCCTCATCGTCACTGCCATCTGTCGGATCCGCATCTTCGATATGTTCTTCCTGAACAGCGCCCGTTCCTCTTCCAAGACTGCCATCCAGACTTTCAAATACATAGTTGCTCTGACGCGCCCATGTTTCCGCAGTAGAGCCTTTGAAGCCATATACGACATTCGGCGTCCAGCCAGCCTGCGCGCCTATGGAAGTTACGCCAGAAGGAATCGTTACCGTACGAATTGCGCTTCCGCTGAATGCATTCGCCTCGATTGCGCCTGTCGCATTCGGGATTACAGCCGAGAGCAGGTAATTACAGCCGGAAAATGCGCCCGATGCAACGGAATGCGTGCCCGGCGCTATCGATATTCCCGTTTTTCCCTGCGGACAAATCAAAAGCTGACTTCCATCTCCGGAGTATACGCAGCCATCATACGAAGAATAGCTTCTGCTCGCGACGGAAATCGATGCAAGATTAATATCGCCGGAAAATGCGTCTCTGTCCAGATTTTCCAATGTTCCCGGAAGCGAAACGCTGCCCAGGTTGCTGCAGCCGGCAAACGCGCCCGATGCAATGCTCGAAATGCCTTCCGGCACGGTCACGCTCTGTAAGCTGACGCAATTGCTGAACTCGCCAGGCGCTACGCTTCCCGATCCCGCGCCCAGACTTCCGATCTCCGCAAGCCCGGTACAATTTGCAAACGCCGATGCGCCAACGCTCGTTACGCTATCCGGAATATGCAAAGAGGCAAGATTGCTGCAGCCGGCAAACGCGCCGCTGCCAATGCTTTGTAAGCTTGCCGGAAATACGACGCCCGTAATCGTGGCATTGCCGGCAAACGCCTGATCCGCAATTGCCGTCACGCCGTCCGGAATCTGAATATAACCGCCCGGCCCCTGATATCCAACCAGCGTAGAGCCGTCCATGACAAAATCCTTTTCATCACTTTCGACAATGTCTTCCACTTCTTTTACTCCGCTTTCTGCATCCAGGGTCTTTAAAACGCTCTCTCCCATTTCCGTCTTATCCGCATGAGAAATCAAGTTCAGATAATCCTGTGTCGTATCCATTGCGCCGGCATTGGGGTCGACATTTGCAGGCGGTGTCGTCGTCGTTGTGACGTTCGGCTCGCCCGGCGCCGTCTGCACCGGCTCAGATGGCGCTTCCGGCTGTGCAGGCGCTTCTGTGGAAGGCGTTTTTTCATCCTCCGTCGTATCTTCCGACGGATTTTCCTGCGCCGGATCTTTTTCGGAATCCACATCCGGTTCCTCTTCTTCCGGCAATGCGCCTTCTTCCGGCAGATTTTCAGAAGGCAGATCTTCTTCCGGCGCGTCCGTTTCCGGAATATCCGTTTCTGGAACATCCGTCTCCGGCGCGTCCGTCACATCGCCTTCCGGTTCTGTCGCGTCTTCCGAAGTATCCTCATCGGAAGGCGTCTCCTCCGGCACATCTGCCGCGTCTACGTCCGGGATTTCCGCCATCTCCTCTTCCGCTACAATCTGCGTAGAAGGTTCTGTATCGTCACCTTCCGCACTTACCAGATCCGGCAGAATGGAAAAAAATGCCACCAGCAGAACCATGGCGATTGCCCCCGCACGTATCGCTAGATTTTTTTTCATACTCCTCACTCCTGACCTAATAGCGTCCATGCTATTGTATTTTTTTTGCTACAATAAAGAGCCTTCCGTCCTCTACGTAGCTGTTGCAGGTAGAAAGCGTCAGTAAGCTGTCGCTCCCTGTCACGCCCTGCGTTCTATCATAAACAGCGCAATCCCGGATATTGTTTAAAAATGCATGAAATTCCTCATCGCTGTTTGCTTCAATATAATTGTAGTACCGATAGGCGCCCTCGTCGCCCACGTCGGATAAGCATACGGCGATAATCTGATACATTTGTTTTTCATAAATCGTGTCAAACTGTATCCTGTCATGTGCTGTAAGATAACTTTCGTCCAAATACTGCTTCAATCCTCCAAACATGGCTCCGCTTTTCATATTGTGTCCGTAGATAATCAGATTGGAGCCGGCTTTCGTAATATCATTCCGGCAGTCCAGAAACAGCGTGCCGTTGACGTCTTCTGTTCCATCTATCGTTTTATCCAGATAATACGCATTATCCGTCGTCTGCATGACCGGCAGATCCACCTGTGTGTCTTCAATGTAAATCCACCCGGCCAGCTCAGGATATCGCCCATGCATCGTCCGATATTCCGGCAAAACCTCCGGCGCAGCCACTGCCGTTTCTTCTGCGGGAGGCGGGCTTTGCGCCTCCTCCTGCTGATCTGCATTTCCATCTCCCCGGATTCGTTCCGCATACCAGTCAAGGGCCTGCGTAATATTTTTCTGCTGCTGCACCTCCTCCAGCTTTCGGGCCGCCCTGCGCTCCCGAAATACGGAAATCCCATAAAAGGAAATGCATATGACAGACAGGACGGCACAGGCGATTCCAAGAATCTTAAACATCTGCGACTGCTGCGTTTCTTTCAGCCTTAGCTTTCGTTCCGCTTCGTCAGCCTCTTTTTTTTCCTTCTTCAGCCTGCGCAATTCCTGCCGTTTGCTTTTTTCCAGCCTGTATTCAAAGTTCTGCGCTACTCTGTCTGAAATGTCACAGAAAAACGCGGTTCCAAGCTTGCTCTCAAATCCTGCTCTGCCTTCCCGGACAAAGTGATAAATATCCTTCGCAATTTCAGGATCGTCGATGTCCAGATGATCCACAATCGTTTCAATTTTCTCTAAATCTCTTCTGGCGGCTTCCCATTCTTCCCTGGTTGCAAATTCATGCTTGCCAAGTCTGTATATTTCCTCCATAAGACCATTCCTTATTTCGTTTTTACTGATTTTGGAGATGAATAACTGCTGTAGACCTTCTTGCCATTTACTGTTTTATATGCGCGGACCTTATAAAAATATTTCTTTTTACGCGTCAGACGCTTATTGGTGTAGCTGGTAATCGCTGCTTTTCCTGCCGTTCTGACTTTTTTATAGCCACGCTTTTTCTTATCGCTCCTGTAGATCTCGTAGCCGCTTACGCCGCTGATTCTCTTCCAGGAAATCTTTATCTGCTTCTTTTTCGCTTTCAGCTTAACGACAGGTTTTGCAATCGAAGTCGTCGCCTGAATCGTGCCTGAAAAATTCCCATAATACGTCGTGCCGTTGGATACGGCATACGGCCGGATCTTATATGTGTACGTCGTAAGCGCATCCAGTCCCGCATCCTTGTACGATAAAGCCGTCGTCCTTGCAAGCGGCTGGTTGTTGCCATCGTAAATGGCATATCCCTGTGCGCCCGGCACTGCCGTCCAGTCTATTTGTACGGCGTCGGCCAGTCCTTCTGCGCTGACAGCGCTGATATCCGTAAAATTCACCAGATAACGAATCGTTTTTACGCCGCCGTAATTGCCGGCGCCGGAAATCTCTATAGTCGCGATTCCAGGAGCCGCATTGTCCACATAACGCACCGTATAATCCAGATTTTCCGTCAGCCTTCTGCCGCCGTCCGTTACGACAAGCTCCTGATACGTCGGCGCCCCGACGTAGGTCTTATCCACAACATTTTCATACTCACAGCGAACGACGCTTCGCTTGATGATCTCAAACGTCCGTCCGCCTGTTCCGTCATATCCTCCCACTCCTTCTATATAGATATTGGCAGTTCCCACTTCGATATTATTCGCATAGCGAATCTTATAATCCCTGTCTTCCACCAATGTCTCACCGTCAAAGATGACTGCGGCCGCCGGCGCTATTTCATTGCCGGTATAAGTAAAGGCAGAATCAACCAGCAGAATCTGCGCGCCCGCGATATCCCTGCTGATGCCAAACGTTACCGTCTGCTCTCCCGTATACATGCTGATATCCGCCGGGTAGATCGTCGCTTTCGCTGTGCCGCGTTCAATATTATCCGCATAGGCGACGCGATAATCCTTCCCTTCCGTCAGATTCTTTTCCCCAAGCGTTACATTTAACGTCGGCCGAACCTCTTCTCCCGTATACGCCTGCGCCGGAATTGGATCGATCGTCGCAAGAGACAGGTCTGCCAGGATGTCAAACATCCGAATCAACGTTCCGTCATAATGCCCGATACCGGTAATTGTCACCGTCGCCTTTCCGGGATACTTATTGTCAGTAATGGCTACCGTATAGTCGACGCCCTCTTCCAGCGTATACATTTCAGCATCTGCGCCTGTCATCACGCCGCCGTCCTGATTTCGCCTGGTATCCTGAATCGGCGTCTCCGGCGTAATCGCTTCTCCGGTATATGCCTGCGGCGCTATCATCGTTACGGACTCCATATAATCCGCCGTGATATCCGCTCTGAGAATCTCAAACGTCGTCGTTGCCGTCCCCTGATAATTGGGATTAGCCGCTTCGATCGTCACTGTCACCTCGCCCGGCTCAATCAGGCTTCCTTCCGTATTGATTACTTTAAAATCACTGTTCCCAAGCGAAACGTTAATCTCTTTGTCTTCCGCGGTAATGACCGGCGTAATTTCGCCTCCGATATAAACCTGATCTTCAATCGTAAACGAAGCCCTTCCGATATTACGCTGCTTAATCGAAAACTGAAGCGGTATTTCTCCTCCGTACGTGCCCGTTCCTTCTATTTTTCCGGTATAGGTTCCGGCATTGATGCAATCGCCGTCCCAGACGATTCTGTAATCCGTCCCTTCCGTCAGAATACCGTTGATAAACGCATTGTTCAGATTCACTACGGGCGTATTTTTCTGTCCGTTGTACACCAGCGCGGCATCCTCCACTACAACTGCCGACGCATCAATATAATCTGTCAGTTTCTTTAAAATTTTAAACTTCTTTATCACTGTGCCGCCAAAGTTTCCAAGCCCTTCCAGCTTCACCTCGGCCGCCGGATTATAATCTTTGTTGCCCGAGTATGTAATTCTGTAGTCCGTCCCGGGCTGCAGCACGTACTGATATCCGTCTATGATGAACGTAATCTTGATCTCCGGTCTGCACTCCCCGTCTACCGCCGGATTGATATACTGATCCGGAATCTGCTCCGGCTCAATCAACACGTGCTCCGTATCATTTAAGTCCCTCGGAACAATATCAAATGTAAGCTCCAGCGGTCCTCCTTCACAGTTTCCATCCGGGTCCGCTTCCACTGTAATCTTACCCTGTCTCGTTCCAATCATTTCATTACTGCCATAGGTGACGGAATATCCCCACTTCTCCGGAGACATCGTCACTTCCGTCTTGCCGTCCGTGCTGCGATACTTCATCGTCACTTCCGGCCGGATCTGTCTGCCCGTGTACTGTTCCTCTTTGGAATATTCTACGTTCACATTGTTCAGATTTACCTTGACGATATGGAACGACATGGTAATTTCATCTTTGTAATTGCCAACGCCCTTTACCGTCATCTCCACTGCACCGACGTCCGTATTGTTTTCCACGTAATTCGTCACTTCATAATCGGCAGCCTTCAGCGTAACCTGCGTATAGGAATCCGCTCCCCAGTGAATATTCAGTTCCGGCTCAATCGCAGCTCCGATATACACCTGGTCCGGAATGCCTTCCGCCACAACGTCGGCATCCAGAAGGGATTTCTGCAATATTGTAAACGTCTGCTGCTTTGACCCCGTAAAGTTCTTATCACCCGTTTTCGGCTTTACAATGACTTTTGCCATGTTTACGCCGGCATTCGTCGTATCCTGATATTCAAACTGGAAATCTTCGCCCGGCACGAGAATCCGATCCGTGCCATCCTCTGCATTCCCTGTCCACGTCACTTCCGGCTCCGGCTTAATCGGGCTGGCCGTATACGTAATATCCGGAATCGGCGCAATCACAATATCGTTTCCGCCAAGATCCTTCGGCTTAATGGTAAACTTCGTCGTAGCCGTTCCGTAGTACTGCTTGACGCCTGACCCGGCCTGCGCCGGATCGCCGTTTCCGGACACGGTCACGGTGACAATGCCCGCATTGATATTGTCAGAATATGAGACGCTAAACTGCTCTTCCGTCAGCCAGACGCCGTCGTCATTGTCATATACCTTTACCTTTGGTTCAATCGGGCGTCCCGTATACGTCGTCTCATACGTCTCTTCTCCGCTGTCTTCAAAGACAATCCGCAGATTCAGCTTTACGCCGATCGTATACGTTGCCGTTACGCCTCCCGTAAAGTTCCCGCCTTCAATCGCCTTGATCTCCAGAAGATATTTTCTTGGCGGATTTAACGCCATTGTAGGCACCCGGCACTCCGTTTCCGGAACGAGCCTGTAGTCTACGCCCTCTTTCAGCTCGTATTTTCCAAGCATCAGCGTTGGAATCGGCCATACATCTGTAACGTCATCCACCCAGTCCACGCTTTGCGGAATATTCTTCCGAATGGAATTGTCGCTTAACGCTCTTGGCTCTATCGTAAACGACACTCTTTTTTCCGTGCCCGCATATGCGCCTTTTCCGGTCAGCACAATCTGCGGCGCGCCGCGGTTGATCGCATCTCCCTCCACCGTATATTCAAAATCCGAGCCATTGCGCAGCACGATATCGTTGTTATTCTCATCTTTGCCGCAAATCACAGAAATTCTTGGCTGAATCGGGCTTCCTGTAAAATAATACCGTCCGGACGCCTTATCTCCTACCGTAGAATCCTGAAAAATTACATCCGCATCTGCAAGCGTTCCTTTGATCTCAAACGTCACTTCACGGGAGCCGCCATAATTTCCGCGTCCCGTCATCCTGACTTTCGCAGTGCCGGGACGTCCAAGACCGCTTGCTGAAATTGTATAGTCGCCGCCCGTCGCGCCTGTGCCCGGCACAAGCTGATATACGCCGCTCTCCGGCACATATGCGCCGTCTGCGCCACGCTTTGTATCCACAAGTGAAAGCGCGTCAATTTTTACAGGCCGCTGCGTCGTATCAATATTTTCAAGTCCCCTTACCTCAATCTCCGCTGAGGAAATGTCTTTTGCACGAATCGTATACTGCCGGATCTTCACCCAGTCTGAACACATAAAATTGCCCTTTGGACGAATCGAAAGCCAATATTGCCCGTTTCCTACATTGACATTATCAACCGGCTGAAAATCAAAATCCTTCTCCGATTCCAGATGATATTCGATTTTTTCACCCGTATCCGGATCTGTCGCATTTGGCCGGTATGTAATCAGCAGCGTAGGACGGACTGCGCTTCCTGTAAACGAAGGACTGCTGCCCACCGTCGCCTGGAACAGCGCCGTATCCAGCTGCATATTGCCAAACGCGCCTTTCCCCATATTAACCGGCTTGATCGTAAACGCTTTTTCGATCTTTCCGCCATATTCTCCGTAGCCGTTGATGACAACTTTTGTCTGCCGGTCCGGAAGCGGCGCGCCTGTAATGCTGACATTCGCATTGATATTGTCTTCGTACGTTATTTTATAATCGATTCCCTCCCAGAGAGCCGTGCCGTCCGCCAGCTTCACGCCGGTCGGCTTCGGTCTGCATTCTCTGGACGTATAGCTGCATTCATATCCGTCAAGCCCTTCGACAATGGCTCCTACAATGCTTTCACAGATATCAAACGTCACCGTTCTCGTGCCTGTAAAGTTGCCATCGCCCGTAATCGTTATCGTCGGCGCCGGCGTCGTATCTGTGCTCAGATGCTTATCCGTGTTGTTCGCATAGGCCGTCGTAAAATCTTTGCCCTGCACAAGCGTCTTTCCGTTGTATGTAATCACCGGCACAGGCTCAATCGGGCTGCCTGTATAGGCCTGATTGGGAATATCCTCAATCCTGACGTTCAATTCATCTTCTATGTTTTTGGGCTTAATGTCAAACGTCACCGTCTGGGAAGAGATGCTTCCCTTGTAATTGGACTTTCCTTCAATGGTAAACGTATATCCGGTTCCAACATCAACCGCTTCCGATTTGACGATAAAATCCTGATAAAATCTTACTTCATCCCATTCTTCCCCGTCAATCTCCAGCTTTTCTACGATTGGCTCGATCGGATCGCCCGTATAAACGTATTCTTCACCCGCTTTGAGCGTAATCACCACATTGGTCGCCGTTCCAAGATCTTTCTTCGTGATTTTAAACGTTCTTGTAACGACTCCGTCATAATTATTGATTCCGGTAATCGCAACCTCAGCGTCACCAACCTCCGTATTGTCCGAATAGGAAAGCGTAAAATCCGTCCCCTCTTTCAGCTCTTCCTTTCTGCCCAGATCCTGTATCGTAACATCTGGTTCAATCGGGCTTCCCGTATACGGAAATTCATATCCGGAAAGCGTAATCGTATACTGCTTCGCATCTAACAGCAGCTTTTTGCTCGTAATCGCGTAATCCAGCCGCTTTGCGCCGCCCTTATAGTTCTGATTCGACGGGTCCCGCTCCACTTTCACCTGATATGCGCCGACATTGATGCAGTCCGCCGCATCGTCTCCGTCTTTTTCCGTGTATGTAATGATAAAATCACTTTTCGGAAGCTCCACGCGGCTTCCATCCGCCATTGTTCCATAAATCACAACTTCCGGCCGAATCGCCGTTCCGGTAAACACATGCGACGTGCCCGGATTTTTAAATGCAACAATAACGTCCGCCATGTCGCGCTGCGCAATCGTAAATTCCGCCTTTGCCTCGCCTCTGTAAAAGACGCCGTCTCCTTTGATGGTGACTTCATGCGCGCCCATCTCCGTGTAATCATCCGCGCCGTCATATTCCACCGTATAATGCGTATCCTTCTCCAGCGTCCGCACAGACGGCTTTCCCGTATCCCGGATCACCGGAAGCGCCTCAATTCTCGATCCGGTATATGTCTGCTCTGCAAATGTAATCTCAATATCGTCATGATCGATATTTTTATATATCGTAAACGTCTTCTCTTTTCTTCCGGTACAGTTCGAACCCGCCTTCGCCGTAAAAATCACTTTTGCGGTTCCGGCCCTGACGTTATCCTCATAGGAAACGACGTAATCCGTGTCTCTGACAAACGTATGTCCATTCGCCGTCAGCGTATTTCCCAGATCTGATATTTCTACCGCATTTCCCGTATACGCCTGATCCGGAATGTCTTTGATGTCTGCATCGGCAATCGTCGAAAAATCAAATTTCGCAATCTGAAATTTGACGGTCCTCTCTCCGACATAATTTCCTTTTCCCTTGATTTTAACGGTGCCTTCCCCGATCAGATTCGCGCCATAGCCGTCTGAAAGGATCTCAAAATCATTTCCATCCAGAGCCACGCCATTTTGCGTAACATTTACCGTGTCAGGATGAATCGGCGTGCCCGTATATATAAAATCCCCCGGAATTTCAGCAGAGATTTCCGCATTCGCTTCCGAAATATCCGCCTGTGCAATTTTAAAAGACTGCGGATTGGATTCTCCCGTACAGTTTCCGCTTGTGCCCGCCACCAGCTTTATGCTGGCCGTAAGCGCGCCTCCGGTCTGGCCTTTGTTGCCATTATATGAAAATTCAAAATCCTGCGGGGCCTCTTCTGTCGATTCCGAGTCGTAAACAATCTCGTTGTTCATCTTAATATTGGCAACGGTAAATGCCGGCGCAATGCCCTCCGTTGTATTTGCCGCCCCCTTGTCATATGAAACTTCCGTGCTCTTTAACGCAAGCTGATACAGGTTCCCGACCGGAACCGCCGTGATCGCAAACGAAACTTCGCGTATGCCCGCATACTCGCCGGTTCCCGTTATCACAATGCCCGACGGATCTTTGACATTTGTATTCTCTTTCTGCTCTACCGTAAAATCCGTCCCTTCCGCCATAGACTTGGTCCCGTCTTTAAGCGTCACGCTGGGCGCGATCTTTCTTCCCTCATACGGATAGCTCGTCGCGTTCTTCTGCCCTTCCCAGTCTGTCTCAACCGTTATGGAAGCGTCTGCAATATTTCTCCCAAGTTTTACCGTGTACTCAAGTCTTCCGTTATAATTGTTGACTCCATCCACGTACAGCACGGCAGTATCCTGCGTTACGGCTCCCGTTGTCACCGTATAGTCTCCATCGGAAGCCGTCTCCTGCAGCCGCTGCTTCAGCTTCACTTCATTTGCCTCTCCATAATTGACATAGAGATCCAGCCCTAAAACCTCACTGGAGACAAAGCTGCCCGCTACCGTTGGTATCTGATCCCGAATCTGCGTCAGAATCTCGCTTGCACCCGGCTTATGCACGGCATTGCTCGTCAGCGAAACAATGTCTGCCGTTGCCGCCCGCTCCGCCTTCCTGACAGCAGAAAAAGACGGCGCCGATTCCGTCTCATTCACAGCTTCCATCTTATCCTCATAATCTCTGCCCATGCCGGCAGCCAGCACAGTGTAATCCGGCAGACTGCCTGCCATGCACAAAGCAAGAACCCCCGCCAATACGCGTTTTGCCATACCCTTGTACATACTCATCGCTCCCTCTTTCTTTCATATTGCTTTTCTATTGCCAAATGGCGTCTGAACATCTGTTTGAATTTCTGATATATAAAACGCTCTATTTTATAGAATGTTATACATACTCTTATCTATTATATCGTACCCTCCTCTAAAAAATATTAGCGTCGTTTTCAAGTATTCCTATTATAGCATACCTCTCTGAAAAGAAAAACAACAATTTACATTTTCTCTGTTTTTCCTCCTATTTTCCGTATTTTTTTCCGAAATGCACGCATCACCGGAACGCACGCCAGAAATGTCGCCACATCCGCGGCGGGCTGCGCCGCCTCCACTGCCAGGATGCCATATGCGCGCGGCAGCAGCAAAATAAGCGGCAGAAAGAATATCCCCTGTCTGCACGATGCAAAAAAAGACGCTTTCACAGATTGTCCGACCGCCTGAAACGTCATATTGCAGGCGATTCCAAGCGGCAAAAGCGGCATAACGGCGCTCTGCAGCCGCAGCGCGCGCGTGCCAATTGCAATCACGTCCGCATCTTCCGCCACAAACTGACGCATAAAAAAAGGCGCGCCCCAGAAAATCACCGCACCGGATATCGTCATCCCAACCACGCCGGCCCGCATAAAAAAGCGATATGCCGCATCCAGCCGTTCCTTTTTTCCGGCGCCGTAATTATAGCCCACAACCGGCTGATAGCCCTGGCCAAATCCAATCAGCACACAGTATGTCAGCATAAATATTTTTCCGACGATCGCCATTGCCGCCACCGCCGCATCACCATAATATGCTGCCGCACGGTTTAACGTGACAGACGCGATGCCTGCCAGTCCCTGTCGGAAGAAAGACGGCATTCCGTTTGCCAGAAACGTCCGGTACACAGAGAAATCAAAAGAAAGGTATCGAAAAGAAAGACAAATCATCGTTTTTTTTCGCCAGAAAAAGAAAAAAAGCACGGCACAGCTTACGATCTGGCTGACTGCCGTCGCAATGGCCGCGCCCCAGATGCCCCATTCAAAGAAAAAGAGAAACAGCGGGTCCAGCGCAACGTTTAAGAGACTGCCCAATCCGATTCCAATCAGGGAAAGCGCCGTCTTTCCTTCGGCGCGCAGCAGATTGTTCAATACAAAAGAGGCCATCATAACGGGCGCAACCCAGAGAATGCATCTCGCATATTCGGCGGCGTACGGGCGGATCTGCTCCGTCGCCCCAAGCCAGACCGTAAGATCTTCCAGAAAAAACAGGCCTGCCGCCGCAAGCGCAGCGCCAAATATAACCGACGCAAACAGCGCGCAGGTCGCCACCTTCTGCGCCGTTTCCGTTTCTTTTTCCCCAAGCAGCCTGGAAATCGTGCTTCCCGCGCCCATGCCTACCGTAAAACCGACCGCCTGAATAATGGCCATCAGAGAAAATACGATTCCCACGGCGCCGGAGGCGCTCGTTCCAAGCTTCGAGACAAAAAACGCGTCCGCAAGATTATATATAGAAGTAACCAGCATCGTCAGCATCGTCGGAACGGCCACGGACATCGTAAGTCCGGGAATTGGCGCCTCTGTCATTTTGCGATGCTGCGCTTCATTTTTTTGCATAGAACATCACCATCGTTTCCGCATAATCCTTTTTCTTACTATTTCCTGTTTGCTGGATTCTATGCAAAACGACGGCTTCGTCCGGAATTTCTCCAAAAAAGCCTACTTCATGTATAGGCCGGCCAGCTGCATCTTTTCATTATACGTAAACCGATACGTCACGCTTACATCCTCATACGTCACCGTAATTTCTCCTATGGCATAATGTTTGCCGTCTTTGACGATTTCCGCCGTGTAGATCTGGTCGAACCGCACGCGTTCGCCCCATGTCTGCGCAATATTTTCCCGCGCCTCGTCTATAACGTCTTCCTTTAACACGGAGCTCATCTCTTCTACGGAAACATCCTGCAGGGCCTGATAATCATTTGCGTCGAGAAGCTCTACCGTCTCTTTGATGGTATCCTCCACCTGCGCCCTGTCAAAATAATCACTGTTCTCTATGTCCTCTATGTTCGCCTTTCCCGGCATCTGAAACGCCACATAGTAAATCATGGATGCGATAATTACGACAGTTGGAATGACCACAGCGAAAAAATAACGTATTTTATATCGTCTTTTTTCCTCATCGCCCAGCGTGTCGTTGATGCGCCCGGCCGTCTCCTTTACCGTCCCCATCTGCTTCAAAACGTCTTCCGGCGCGTTTCCCCGCTTTACCTTTGCGTTTATATCGCTTAACAGCTTTTGTTCCAGCTCCTCTTTCTTCTCTTTGCCACACTGAACTTTTCGGACAACGGATCTTACATATTTTTTTACCGTCATAACGCTTTCCTTTCTATTCTCTGATTGCCGCAAAACGACGCGGCCCCTGCCAGCCGATACAAATTTTTACTCTTTTCATCATAAGGGCAATCCCTCATAAAGTCAAGAAATGCCTCTTTACCAATTCGATTTTTGTGCTATAATCTTGGATTGGAACAACTACACTGACAAAGAGCGAAGGAGTCATTATGGAAGCTTATACTGTTTTTAAAGATCTTGCAATAATTATTGTCTTTGCCAAGCTGTTTGGCATTCTGGCCAGAAAATGCAAGGCCCCGCAGGTCGTTGGAGAGATTGTCGCAGGGCTTTTGATCGGGCCGGGCGTGCTTGGCCTTGTACAGCAATCCGAATTTCTGGTACAGATGGCGGAAGTGGGCGTCGTGCTGCTGATGTTTTCCGCGGGTCTGGAAACGGATTTAAAAGAGCTGATGAAAACGGGCCCCGTTGCCTTTTTAATTGCATGCGCAGGCGTTATCGTTCCTCTGATCGGCGGCGCGCTGCTGTATATGGGCTTTTACGGAAGCGCTCCGTTTGGGTCGGAAAAATTTTATATGGCAGTCTTTATCGGCGTTATTATGACGGCCACCAGCGTCAGCATTACCGTCCAGTCTCTAAAGGAGCTTGGAAAGCTGAAAGGAAAAGTAGGCACGACGATTTTAAGCGCCGCCATCATCGACGATGTCATCGGAATCATCGTGCTTACATTCGTCATCGGCTTTAAAAATCCGGATTCGGATCCAAAAAGCGTCGTTTTTTCTACACTGTTATTCTTTGTTTTTGCATTTGCAGCAGGCATTGTCGTATATAAGATTTTCAAAAAGCTGGATGAACGCTATCCCCATACCCAGCGCATTCCCATTATGAGCCTTGCCCTGTGCTTTTTCTTTGCCTATGCAGCGGAACGCTATTTTGGCATCGCAGACATTACGGGCGCATACGTGGCCGGCGTCGTGCTCTGCTCCATTCAGGACTCTTCTTACATAGACCAGAAAATGGAAATCAGCTCCTACATGCTGTTTGGACCCATCTTTTTTACCAGCATCGGCTTTAAAACAAGCGTTGACCATCTGGACGGCTCCATTCTGCTTTTTTCCGCAGCTTTTGTCGCGGTCGCGCTGATTACTAAGATTATCGGCTGCGGCCTGATGGCCAGAGCCTGTAAATTCCGCTTATCCGACAGCATAAAGATTGGCGTGGGCATGATGACCCGCGGCGAGGTCGCCCTGATCGTCGCGCAGAAGGGCCTTTCTGTAGGTCTGCTGACGCCGGAATATTTTACCGCGGTAATCCTTCTGATTGTCGTTTCAAGCATTTCCACTCCAATTGTGCTAAAGCTGCTGTATGTAAAAGAACAGACGGCGGATACGGCTGCAATAAAATAAAAACAGGGGGATGGCGCACAGGCGCCGTCCCCCAAAACAATCGCTTTCCGAATTATTCCCGTCCGGAAAGAACCGTTTCTTTTTCTTCCCATTCTTTTTCTTTAAAACCAACCAGCGCTGCCTGTTCTGCAACAAGTATCGGCCGTTTCACAAGCATGCCATCCGTTGCCAGAAGCTGAAGCTGCTCTTCTTCGCTCATCTGCGAAAGCCTGTCTTTTAACCCCAGCTCTTTGTAACGATTGCCGCTCGTATTAAAAAACCGCTTCAGCGGAAGGCCGCTTTTTTTCTGCCATTCTTTCAGCTCCTCCGCCGTCGGATTCTCTTCCCGGATTGGACGCGTTTCATAGGAAATCCCTCTCGCATTCAGCCAGTTTCTGGCTCTTTTGCATGTACTGCACGTTGCATATTCAATGAGCTGCATGCTTCCTCTCCTTTTTATCCCGTGACATCCAGCGCCAGTCCTTTGACGTCTTCTTCCAGAAGCTTTTGCTGCTGCATAATTTTCTTAATTTGTCCGCTGACGTCCTCCATGATCTCGTCGCTGTCCACAACCTGCTCCGTAAGCTCTTCGGCCTTCTCCCGAATCGCTTCCACAGCCGCTTCGCTTTCTTCCTGGTCTTCTTTTGCCGCTTCGATGCGTTTTTCTTCTTCTTCCGCCTTTTCTTTCTTCGCTTCCGCCTTCTCCTGCACTTCTTCCGCTTTTTCGTCCATTTCCTCTTTCGCGTCTTCAACCAGCATGCCCTGAATTTCCTTCGACGCAGCTTCCAGCATCTTTTCTTTTGTCACTTCCGCATCTACCATGCCATGCTGCTTTAAGCGCTCTATTGAAATCGCGCGAATCGTTGCCGACTCTCCGGCCATTTCCTGGTTGTTGTTTTCGATTGTCGTCTTGTATACATCGGCCTGTGCATACAGCTCCATAGACAGCTTCTGATATTCCGTCATCTCGCCCATATTTTTGAGACGCTCTTTCTCTTCTTCCGTCAGCAGTTCCATAGAGCCATGATTTCGAATGTCAAATTCCTTCTGCAAAAGCTCCAGATCTTTCTGTTCCTGGCTGTCATCCGCAACGGCATAATCCGCCTTTGCCTGTTCCATTTTATGCCGGTAATCCTGATATACCGCATTTGCCTTTTCACTTTCTTCCTGAAGGTACTGAATTCTGCCCCTGCGGTCTTCAATCGTTTTGTCAATGCCTTTCTCTGTTTTATGCGCCGTCGTCACAACCTTCATCGCCTTTTTCTGATAAAGCTGCTTCTTCTGTGCAATGCGCTCCCGAATATCCATATCCTGCTTTCCAAATGGAGAATTTCCAAACGGCATTCCCCTGTTCAGCTGCATCATCCTCATATGTCTGCCTCCCTGTCTGATTTTCCACGCTGTATCTTATTTTGTATATCGGCTTATTTTACTGGAAATTTAAAGAAAAATGTAATGAATGGTCTATAACGCGTTTTAAACCGTCTTTTTTAAATGAAAAGCGCCTCCGATTTCGTCCTGCGAATGGCCTGCAATACCATATGGCCGCAAGAGCATTTTGGCATACCGCTTTTGAAACAGATTCTTTACAGAATGCGTCCAACTCCGGAGATTGATTCGGATCATTTTCCCTCTGCCAAAAGCGTGCGATGAATTGCATTTTGCATGTGATCCTGTGAAAAAATGGACATCTGACGCCAAACGCGTCTGATTGGCGAAAATGATATGGACGACCTGCAACTGACGCAAGATTTTTCAGGCAAGCGCAAAATGAAGTGTATCTGGACATATAAAAACAGGCGATATATAATGAAAAAAGAAATAAAGTATGCATGCGGGGAGAAATGCTATGATAAAGATGGTTACCATCAAATTCATTGATTTGTTTTGCGGCATAGGCGGATTTCGCTACGCTTCACAACAGGCGTTTGAAGCATTGGGAATAAACGGACAATGTGTCTTCAGCAGTGACATTGATCCGTTTGCGGCGAAAAGTTATGCGGCAAATTTTAAGGAAACGCCTGTCGGCGATATTACGAAGGTTGATGAAAAAGACATTCCGGATTTTGACCTGCTTTTTGCAGGGTTTCCATGTCAGGCATTTTCGATTTGCGGTCTGCAAAAAGGATTTGCGGACGCTACGAAGGGAACGCTTTTTTTTGACATTGCCCGCATCATAAAGGAAAAGCAGCCACATGCGTTTGTGCTGGAAAATGTGAAAAACCTTGTCAGCCATGACGGAGGCAGGACCTTTCAGACTATTCTCCATGTTTTACGGGAGGAGCTTGGATATTGTGTGGATTACAAAATTTTAAATGCGCTTGATTTTGGCCTGCCGCAAAAGCGGGAGCGCATTCTTATTGTCGGCGCAAAAAAACCGTTTGACATGGATTGGAAGTTTGATATCGCACATGTAAAAACGTTAAAAGACATATTGGAAGATAACGTAGACAGGAAGCACTATGCTTCAGAAGAAATCGTGAAAAAGCGTAAGGCGATGCATACGGCGGAAACGTCTCCTGCCATCTGGCATGAAAACAAATCAGGAAATATATCCTCTTACCCATACAGCTGCGCATTACGGGCAGGCGCAAGCTACAATTATTTACTTGTTGACGGAGAGCGACGGCTGACGCCGCGGGAAATGCTGCGGTTGCAGGGCTTTCCAGATGCGTTTAAAATTGTTGTGTCGGATGCGCAGGCCAGAAAGCAGGCAGGAAATGCAATCCCGGTTCGTATGGCTGCCAAAGTGATTGAGACATTCGTGCCACTTGTTTTTTAAGGTGTGGCTCTGGTATATTTCAAAGAATAGAGGTGGACAAAATGGCGCGCGATCAGGCAATCGTTACAAAAACAATGAAGCGCGTGAAAAGCAAGGATACATCCATTGAAATTATTTTAAGAAAAGCATTATGGAAAAAGGGATTTCGATATCGCAAAAATTACGCCGGGCTGCCAGGAAAACCGGACATTGTGATTCCAAAATACAGGATTGCCATATTCTGTGACAGCGAATTTTTTCATGGAAAGGATTGGGACAGTCTCAAATTACAGCTGCAAAAGGGAAACAATGCCGATTATTGGATTAAAAAAATCGAGCGAAACAGGCAGCGCGATCGGGAGAACGAGCAAAAGCTGATCTTTTCAGGGTGGAATGTGATCCGCTTTTGGGGTAAGGATATCGCGAAAAACGTAGATGAGTGCGTGAAAGCTGTAGAAGAGATGATCTTTGATACCTACGTGAATGAAGATTAAAATGCAGACGGCCGGCATTGCAAAGCATACAGAGTGGAACCACCCGTTAAACGAACTATACTACATTGATGCGATCCCTTATTCCGTTCGTGGCAATGGCGTGATCCGGAAGCGGAAAGCTTATGTTATCCTCTGCATAAACGCGGAAGGCGCAAGGAGGCCTTGACAATCAGCGTCGGCGATAATGAAAGTTCGAAATACTGGCTGTCTGTATTGAATGAACGGAAAAACCGCGGGGTAAAAGACGTTCTGGTCATCTGTGCGGACGGCCTTACCGGAATAAAGGAAGCGATCGCCGCTGCATTTCCGAGGGCCGAATACCAGCGCCGCATTGTCCATCAGGGCAGGAATTCCCTGACCGTTTTACACATTTTCACTGTTGCAAAGTTTCAGAAAGGGCTTCCCGATTTCTCGGAAAGCCCCATAAAATCCAGCTTTTTACTGATTACTCAATAATCGTAGCCACACGACCTGAACCAACAGTTCTACCGCCCTCACGGTTTTCTGTGATGGAAATCAGAGTGAGTTTGTGTGATTTTCAGAGCTTTTTCGGTGGTTTTTTCTTTGATATGCACCTTGTATCTGAGGTTTTACGGATTTTTGTTATCATGGTGTTATCACGAAACAAATTGCTTTTCTCCGCATGACACCCTTTTGTCACTTGTTAAACCAACTGCGAACTATATGTTCATCGAATATGTTAATGCCAGATTATCTTTTCATTTATTTCAATTATCTTCTGACAAATTCGTAGCAATACGATAAACTATATTGTTGGTACTCCCCTTTGCCACGATATATTTTATGCCTGTAAGCATTTTAAAATATCTTCGCACTGTCGCGGCAGACTTGCTCATAACTGTTTCTGCTTCTTTATGAGTGATTTTCTCCATGCTCTTCCATGAAACTAACAATTGTACTTACATTATTATATTCTTTTTGCACCAAAACTTCGCTCAAACTTCGCTCATATTTTTTAGCAAAGCTTTCATAATTAAAACCTTCATGAATTTTTATCGTAAATATCATATAGGCTCTGTCTGCATCTGTTTCATATTCCGATAACGGAGAACCATTTCCACACGTTCTAAAAATAGCTGACCAGAGTATTATTCTAATTCTTTTAAAATATCCATAAAATTATCTTTACACTTTTTTAATGCTTTATCCCAGAAATCAATATCATTTGACGCAAACTGTTTCACATTCGCATAACCATTCCATACAGCTTGCTTATGCTGTGTTATCTGATTATATAACATATTTTCTCCTACCAAAGAAAGATATGTACCATTTTCCTGAATTTTTTCTATGCTATCGTAAGAAAGAACCGTATATATTCTTCCATCTTGCAATAATTTATTCGTTGTAGAAAATATTGCCGAAGAAAGATTGAAATATCCACTAAATTGATTAATTCTATCACTATTGACATAATTTCTTAATTCATTGATTAGCTCAAACCATTTCTCTATTTTAGACAAATTGCATCTAATCTCAAACGAAAGATTCTTTTTATTATTGATACTTTGCTTTTTCTCTTTATAACAATCTACCCCAATAGTAACCCCAATACCTGCAACTATTCCCACAAATACAGATATGCCGTATATAATTCCATCCATCATTTTAACTTTCTCCCTATGTTATTGCAATCACTTTATTTTTCAACTAAATTTCCAACCATTAACTAAACCAAAGATTTTTAATACAAGATAATACTCTACAATTATATATAATTTAAAAGTATAGATTTACCAAGTCTGCGATTCTCGCGTTCTATTTCCTTTAGGATATTCTTCAAAATAACAGAATAATCAAAATCTTTCTCAATATCTGCTATTTTCGATGTAAATATATATTTTTCATCACATAACAATTGAATAACCTCAATAAGAGAAATATTTTTAACCGTTGTCATAAGCTTACTAATTAGTGAGATATCTTTTGAATTACAATATTTCATCCATAGATGAGGATGATATCTCACAAGCATACTAAAAACATAATAGAAAATATATAAAATACAAACTTTAGTTGGCTTCACTATCTTATTGCCAATTTCAATTCCAACAGTACAGTATTTATTTCCATAGGAATCATAATATATAACATTTTCCTCTTTTCCCCAACTATCTGCTGTCAATAACAATTCCCCTCTAAGACCAAGATAGTTTTTATTTATATACATATGGTATCCATTCTTATCCAACAGAGATGTATTCTTTTTTGAAATCGCCTCTTCATCATCAGTTTCATAGAAAACATTATATCTACCAATATCTCCGGTTTTCGCCTGTAACAAGAACACATTTGGTTCTTCCGAATAAATCAAAGAATAAATACCACATAACTCTGGAAAAACAGAAAACAAATCCTTTAATACTACAACATCTGTCAAATTAAACTTATCCTTTGTAACCTCCATCAGATTAGGAAATGTTCCCTTCTGTGTAAAATGAACGGGTATCTCCCCAAGACTATTACACTTCTCTAATTCATTTGTTTTCAAATCTAATCCATGACTTCCTGCAAGAGACAAATTCGGAAAACGCAATAAATAAGCAGCTTTGACAAAATTATTCAAGGAATAAAATAATGTCAATGGTATCGTATTAACACTCGTATCACTTACAGAATATAACTCCAACCCTTGATTAACATAAAATCTAATATCCTCTGAAACGCTTTTCTGTTTCGCACCAGAAAGATTCGGATAAGACTGCAAAATTTTTTGCATGATGAAATCCGTATCCAAAAATGCAGCTATCATATTTTTGCATTCACATTCAATATTATCTGTGATAATTGTTTTCAACTATATTCTCACTCCCTTATGCAACCCGCTCTTTCCTTCCCAGCCGACGATTGCTCAATTTTATCCATATACCTCTCAGCATTTGAATTTGACAATCCGAAAGGCCTATTCCGTCTTTTAACAGAACCCCATCTGTGTACGAAAGAACTTCCTCTATTTGATTATCACGCACCAGACGGTCAATTTTCTCTACATCCAGCATCTGTGCATTTTTCATCGGAATCTTTAGTTTTCTTATCTCTCCCGGCTCAAAAGTCAACACCCCTCCGCCATAACTTCTTCCTGTTATCTCCGACAACGCCAATGTAAAGGAATTTAAAAAGGCCGCCGCGACATACTCAGAGTTCACGCCTTCAAAAAAGCGGACTTTATGAATTGTATCTGTACTAACAGCATTTACATGATTCAAAATAATTCGAGGATATCTATTTACCTGACGCAAAATAAATGCATCTGGTTCCCATGATTTTGGCACGCAATACCAGTTTTTCCTAATGCGGCATTTATAACCTTGATGATATCCCATTGACTCCCCATATTCAATATAATCCTGTTCTTCTTTGCTGAGTTCTGAAAAAGGCAGATTAGGCGGCATAAACATATATACCTTTTTCCCTTTTTTTATCAAATTCTCAAAATCATTTTCTGACAGAATAACACCCTTTAACTGTTCTGTCTTTCCAATAACCATCTTAGTTGCATTTGCCAGTTGATATTCATTAACCATATTTTGATTCAAAAGGAAAAAATTATTTTCTCCACTTACTAACCCTACATTGATTTCAAACAAATCGGTTGTTGCTGTAATCTCTGGATTTTCCCGAAGTTTTCTAAGCAGTTCTATTTCCTCGCAGTTCAAGAAATATTCAACCCATTTTTCATCATTATGCCTTAATTCCTTTACCTCTATATCGTAAAATTTCTTTAGAGCCAAATTCTTCAAATCCTCTAAATCTTTCAATTCAATCACTTGCATACCTTTTATTGATGATTTCTTTTCTCCTAAAAACAAAACCACTTCCTGCTGTATTTCATCAAAAACCAAATGCTGAAAAGTAATCAATGTAATTCTCTCAAAATACTCTGCTAAAAATTCCCGCGCTTCCCCCGCATAATTAACTTGAAATAGTTCCGCTGGTATCACCATTCCTATTCTGCCATTCTCATTCAGTGCCATTGAAGACAATATCAAAAACGGCAACCAGATATTTGTCAGTTTCGTTGGATGCAATCCAGCATCCCTCATATATGTAAACGCAATTTCTCTGGAAGATGGATTAAAATTTTGATAGCGTATAAATGGCGGATTTCCGATAATGACATCAAATTTTTTCTTACCGTCTATAAAATCTCTGTAGTATTCAAAAAAATCAGAACAAATAATGTCTGCATCATATAAAGACGCCTTATCAGCTTCCTCCTTACACAATTCAATCCCTGTAACAATGTGAATTTGATTCTTCATTTCTTTTACAGAATCCAATCGCTCTATTGCCGAAGAGATAAATGCTCCATCCCCACAGCTAGGTTCTAATACCGATTCTGTTTTATTGTTAATTGCCCAATTGCAAATAAAATCAGTTATTATTTTTGGCGTGTAATATCCGCCTCGCAGTTTGTTAAATCCTTCTTTCATCTTCATCAGAAATCTCCTTTACAACCGCTTTCGCTCCGTATAAATTGGTTATATATTCTTCCAAACACCTTTCTTCCATATTTATCAAACTCTCGAAAGATTTTCTCTGTTCTCTGGTTCTTAGCTCATCCCGCTCTTTTTTTAATTGCATTAATTTTCGGACAGAATCAACAATATGGTCGTGAATTTTCGTTTCATTGGAATCCTCAAAATCAATCTTATATATGGGTAATTTCTCAATAAATTGTTTCCCATGAGAATAATAGTCTCCCCGGAACTTACTAGCTTTGCTTTTCACAACTCTTTCAAGCAGCCAATGGTTTAACAACGCCTGAATATAAAAAATAGACTCCTTCGTATCTTGCTTCATTTCTATTCCATAAAATGGGCCATTTCCTCCACCAGTAAAACATATGCTTGCATCATCAAATACATAATTCCCTTCGGTTGAAAGAACAGGGCAAATCAAATGTTCTTTACCCGAAAACCTTTTTAAACTCTGACTTCTTCCAAAACCATACCATCTTTCTGGCTTTTTGTCCGTTCTTTTTCTTTTTTCCAACTCATCCTTGAACATTTCAAAATATATCCATGTTTTGGGAAATTGGCTCTTCATTTCCTCTATGGAATAAAGGAAAGGCTTGCCATCAACTATATGGTACGGAAAAATCATCATTCTATTTGCTTCTATTTTGTCATATTTTTCTAAAGACACATCATATATACAAGGCTTTAAAATTCTTTCCTCAACCGCTTGTAATACCCCATTCTTATCAAAAAAAGAAACATACCCTTCTGAAACACTTTCTGGCTTTATGATATAAATATTATCTGCACTTGTCTGAAGCCCAACAAAAATATCTGCATACTCTGCCAGTGGGTGGCACTTATCCTTAATATCCTCCAACACATTTAAAATATCCTCTGACAAAAAACTCCACGATGCTTCGCTTAAATATTCAATTGGATACTTTCTTAGATTTATGTTACCTGTAGCATAATACCTTGCTAAGTCATTCACAAAACCTATTTTAAAATCTTTTCTGACCACACTATCCAAAAACAGCAGGCAAGTATAGGTACTACGTCCTACAAACACTTGCTCTATTCCAAAATGAATAATTTTGGAAACACATTTTTTATTGGATAAAATTGACCTTAGCACCTTTCCCGTCTTAATAAGCATAAATTTATGAGGGATAATATATCCCAATTTTCCCTTTGAGGAAAGTAGTTGCAAACCCCTTTCCAAGAATAAATAATATTTATCAAGCAACTCACTCTGTGCGCTATCAAATCCAGACATGCCAGACTTAAAATATTCATATTCACTTTTTGAATATTGAACTAAATTTTGTACACGGATATACGGCGGATTTCCCACAATAGCATCAAATTTTTCAATGCCAAATTCACTTTTAAAATCAAACAACTTTATTTTTTGCACTAAATATGAATCACAAAACAAGGTATCATTATATTTCAAATAGTCGGCACTCACCAAACTATTTCCGTTTTTAATGTTATCATCTAAATTAGGCAATATCTTACAATGATGACTTTTTCTGTAATCCTGCATTTCATTTAATGAGGAATCCTCTATCAATTTGATTAGCAAGCTAAATTTTGCAACCTCTACAGCGAGGCTGTCTATATCCACGCCAAAAATGTTATTTTTTAAAATTAAAACTTTTCTGATATATGACAAAGCATAGGCATCTTCGCCTTTGGGAATAATCCAACCACTTGATATTGCCTGCTCCATATCGTTCTCTACAAAATATGTAATATACTGATTCACAATATACTCATACGCTGACAGCAAAAAATTTCCTGAACCACAGCATATATCCAAAACGTGATATGTTTCCCATTGATGGAAGCTGTTTGTCTGATATAAAGGCTCCAGAGTCTCTTTTACTACAATATCCGTAATGTTTTTAGGCGTGTTGACTACACCCTGCGCATCTACTATTTCAGGCTTTTTGATAATTTTTAGTCTTTTTTCTTGTATAGCTAATTTCTCTTCCAAAAAAAGTTCATATATCTGTCCTATAATATAAGGATCAACAATGCTAAATTCATAACAACTGTTTGGATAATACAATTCTTTAAAAATATCAATCAACACTTGATCTGCAATTTTTATTCTTTCTTCATCCAACAAGTCAAATAGACCTGAATTATATTTTTTATCAGCATCCCTAAAAATCTTTTTTAACTCGCCAAAATTTTGAATATTTTTTAATTGTGCATATTCATCAAGATTCCTGTCTTCACATATTCTAAGAAATACAATTCTATTGATTAGCCTTTGCACAAAAATATTCAAACTCTCCTCGTCTATATTAGAACTCATTTCAAAAATATATTGACCAAGTTTTAACCTCCACGCACTTATTTGATTTAAAAAATACTGGTCAAATGGTTCTTTTTTTATAGAACTATTTCTATTTGCAAATATTTCTTGAAACGTACCCGATGTAATTGATTTATAAGATAACAAGCGTGAAATCTCATCTATTTGCTCTTCATAATCAGTATAATGAAAATGTGCGACCATAGCCGTTGTGACATCGTCATTTTCATTTGGGCGAATTGTTGTATCATAAATAATCAAATCCGTAAAATTCGTTAAAACGGATACCTTTAGATTTCCATTCCAACCATACCGTCTTGTCTGAAAAGCAGATTCCTTGCTTTCCATAATATTAACAGCCGGTTTCTTGGTTTCAAGAAAAAAGCAGACTTCACTTCCTAGATAAAAAGCATAATCCGGCTTTTTCTTCTTGTTCCTTCCCTCTTCTTTCACCAATACAGAGGCTTCGTGCCTTACCTCTCTCATATGCTGAGGAAGATTCCTCTTGTTAAGCACATCCCAGCCTAATATTTCAAAAAAAGGATTTACAAATTCATTTCTGACATTTGTCTCATTATATTCTTTACTAGAATATTGCCAAAAATGTTTCTGATATGCCGTTATAAGATTTTTTAGTCTTTCTATATCCATATCATGCTCCATTTATTTTAGTTATTTATACATTTAGCAGCTTGTTTTCCTAATGTTATAATTCCTACATGACAATTTTATTTTCTATTTTCTACAAATGCACTTTTCCCACTCTTCACCCACTCATCTAACTCTGATTTCTTAAACTTCCATAGCTTTCCCATTCTACAAGCAGGAATATCCGTCTTCTTAATCCAATTTCTAATTGTATCTTTATTCACTCCAAGATACTTAGCGGCTTCATTTATTCCAATCCAATAATCATCCATTTCCCACCTCAAAAAAATAATTATCTTTAGCTTGCATTTTAGCACATATGTTCTTTGTTTTCAACGAATTTTATATGATTTTGTGCGAATTTTATAAATCACGTCATATTTTCTAGCAATATAAATTCTAACACTTTGTAATCGTAAACATAAAAAAATCTATGCCAAAGGGATCAGGGGAATCTCCCCTCTGTAATCAAAAAAGCAAAATTTTTCCATAGAGAAATTTTTAATTTTTTGAGGGTGCGTATATACGCATCCAGTGCTTGCTATTCCAGCTATTGATAAATACCAACTATTGCAGATTTTCCGACCTATGAATGGATGGCGACAAGCAGTACCTGCTTTCTTGTTTCTGGCAAATAATATAAACAGTTGGCATGAATATGCCAGAAATATTTTTTCTCGCTTGACTGCGACCTTATGTGAAAACGGAATGGCTGTCAAGGTCGCCCAAAGGCGTTCATATAACCTTGACAGCCATTCCGTTTTCACATACAATCGTCCTGCGATAAGAAAAAATTTTTTCTCAATTCCCCTAATCTGAACGATACCTCAAAAATAGTAGTACGCTATTTTTTACAAAATATAGATAATCTCATCTTTCACAATTTCATCTGCCCTTGCTCTAATGCTGTTCATTTTTCGAACCCATGACATTTGATCTGTTGCTTTTAGCTTTTCTGTCACATTTTCTTTTTCCGCCATCTGACGGACGATTACATCAAACCTTCCTTCTGCCTGCTCCTGTATCATGAGCAGATGCTCTTTCAATGTTCCCTCTAACAGCATCCCCGAATAGATTCCCCGATGATGATTTTCCAAATAATTTTTCCTCATCATCCCATACTTTCTCAGCTCTCCTTCCGGCTCTGGATTCGGCAGTAAGTTTGGAACTAAATAGTTGCCACATTTTTCATAAATCAGTTTCATTTTCCATCGTTCTCCTTTCCATTTAGGAAAGCCTCTGCTATAATAAATTTGCAAGGTTTTCATAGAGAGGCTTGTCCTTTTTATGTCATAGATTAAATTGTTCCACCAATTTAATCTGCATCCGAAATGTCTCTGTTACCAGCAGGGGCATTTCCATTTTCAGCTTCATTTCTCTTCCGGTTTAGCATATCCGCAACTTTCTTCTGCTCGTTAGGATATAAATGCCCATATGTATTCAGAGTTGTCTTGATGTCCTTATGTCCCATGCGTTCCTTGATGACCATAGGCGCCACTCCCTGATGCGCGAGATACGCGCACGCTGAATGCCTTAAATCATGCACCCTGATCCTTTTTACTCCCGATTTCCGAATGTGCCTTACCATTTTATGCTGCACCGCTTCACATACAATAGGGAAAAGCCTCTCACTGCTGGGAAATTCATACAGCTTATCACAGTACGCCTTAATCTCCTGTGTCAGAAATTCGGGAATATCTATTGTCCTGACTGACTGTTCCGTCTTAGGCATTGTAATGACATCTTTTCCCCCTGTACGGTAATAAGTTTTTGAAATAGATATTTTATTCTCCTGAAAGTCAATGTCATTCTTCGTTATAGCAAGTAATTCTCCGATGCGCATTCCTGTCCAGAATAAAATCTCAAACAGCACATAATATCTGCTTCCCACTTCAATCGTATTAATGAATTGCTGATACTCCTCATAAGTCCAGAAATCCATTTTATCCGCATCTGACTTCCCCATTTTCTTTACTTTCTTGCAGGGATTGTTTGTCAGATTGTAGATATTGGAAGCGTGAGTAAACAGCGCCGTCATCTGATTCTGAAGCATCCGCAGGTATGTCTGTGAATATCCAGCCTCCCGCATTTTGTTCTGCCACTGGATAATGTCTGCCGGTGTAATTTCATTCATGGACTTATTTTCAAAATACGGAAGGATATGCCGTTCAATCATATATCTCTTATTCTTGATTGACCGTTCTTTCAATTCACCCTGCTTATCCCTAAAATAAACCTCTATAAAAGCTCCCATTTTCATATTCATGTCTGCTTCTGTTGTTTGTATAAATTGCTCCTCATACTCTTTTGCTTCCCTCTTTGTCTTGAAACCTCGTTTACACTTTTGTTTCTGCCTGCCCGTCCAATCATTGTAGCGGAAAATACAATACCATGTTCCCCTCTGTTCATCCTTATAGACTGACATAAAATCTCCTTTCTTATCAGGACAGTCTGCGATTTGCCATAAAACCCGTCCCGCAGAACTGCCCTTAAATTGCTTTTCGTTACAGCCGCATATCCTAAAATCTAAATAATATGCCGACCGTCTGTTACATTGTTGTCAATACGCTTTGATATCCGTAAAACTTCTTGTCCCAATATGCTCTGGGAATCTTACCGGACACGACAATATAACCGCTATCTTCCAATTCCCTGTTCAACTGCCTGATAATTTTATATGCGTGTCCTTTAGAAACACCAAGCATATCAACGATATCCTGTGCTGTTACCATATAATTTTTATTCATCTACCTCCCTCCTCCTGCACTGACGCTGTATATTGTCAAGTTTTTAATTTTGATTTTGTATTTATCTTGACTTATTCCTTATGATAAATCAATGCCGAGTATTTGTCAAGATAATTTCGTTGAATTTATTTTTATCTTGTGATAATATTGTATCTATAAGAAAAGAATTACATCTGAGAGAAGCTATTTTAAGCCGTTAATCTGATAGAAAGGAATTTTACTTATGAATTTATATTTGCCAGACATCATCAAAAATGATTTTCGCTTTAATGTTGCAACCTACAGCATCAACCGACATACCCATGAAGAAACGCTTTCTTCCATTTATGATGAGAATACGCACAAAAGCAGCGCTGCCTATTTTATAAAAAAAGCGGCTATCCATACAGACATTATGGAAATTCTTGATTATGATATGCCGGAAAAGGAATCCGCTGTTGTGGCATTCCAGAAATTAAAATCTCTTTTACCGTTACTCGGCATAGACTGTCCCTTTGTCAAAGAAACCTTCAATGTATATTGCTGCGAACACACACCAAAAGATATTGAAGCTTCTGTCGGACAAATCATGCCGATATTGCAGTCCTGCTTTGAAGGACATCCGGCACTGTCTTATCTGTATCCTTTATTTCATATGATAATGCGCTCCTGCTATCAGCAAGC
>CANSKO010000026.1 GCA_947647505.1 uncultured Roseburia sp.
CAGACACTCAAAGTCAGCAAAACTAAGGGTTAAGCACTTGGCAAGCAGACACTATTTCCAATGTTGCGGACAAGATGCTTCCGCAGATCGAAGACTGGCAGAACCGCCCGTTAAGCGAGGTATACCCGATCCTCTACATTGACGCGATCCGGAAGTTGGCGGCTTATGTTATCCTCGGCATAAATGCGGAAGGACGCAAGGAGGCATTGACAATCAGTAAAATGGTGTAAAATTGGTGTAAAACGCCTGAAAAGGCAGTTTAGAAAAAATTTAGAAACCCGCAAACCCGCATAAATAAAGGGTTTGCAAAAATTATCAGAAAATATTAGCACTCACCTCTTGACACTGCTAACAACACGTGCTATATTGCAGGTGAGCAAACAAAATCCAACCTGCATATTCTCGTCTGCAACGTAAAGAATATGCATAGAAGCATCAGGAGGTGTTACCATGAACATACAGAAATTCACGCAGAAATCAATCGAAGCCATCAACGACTGTGAAAAGCTTGCATACGAATATGGCAATCAGGAAATTGAGCAGGAGCATCTGCTTGTGGCGCTTTTGCGCCAGCCGGACGGATTAATCCAGAAGATGATTGAAAAAATGGAGATCCATGCAGAGCATTTTATGGATAACGCCATCCGCCATCTGAAAAAGCGGGTCAAAGTATCCGGCGGACAGGTTTACATCGGTCAGGCGTTAAACAAAGTTTTGATCAGCGCGGAAGACGAAGCGAGGCAGATGGGAGACGAGTACGTATCCGTAGAGCATCTCTTTTTGTCGATGCTCAAATATCCCAATCCGGCGCTGAAAGAAATCTTTAAAGAATACGGCATTACAGGGGATCGGTTTTTAAAAGCCCTGTCTACGGTCAGAGGCAACCAGCGCGTCACCTCCGACAATCCGGAGGCTACGTATGACACGCTTGAAAAATATGCGTATGACCTTGTGGAACGGGCCAGAAACCAGAAATTAGATCCTGTGATCGGAAGAGATTCCGAAATCCGAAACGTCATCCGCATTCTTTCCCGGAAAACAAAAAACAATCCTGTCTTAATCGGCGAGCCGGGCGTCGGCAAGACCGCCGTCGTCGAAGGGCTTGCGCAGCGCATCGTGCGTGGCGATGTGCCGGAGGGACTAAAAGATAAAAAGCTGTTTGCGCTGGATATGGGAGCGCTTTTAGCCGGCGCGAAATACCGCGGCGAATTTGAGGAGCGTTTAAAAGCCGTTCTGGACGAAGTCAAAAAATCCGACGGACAGATTATCCTGTTTATCGACGAGCTGCATACGATTGTCGGAGCCGGAAAGACAGACGGGGCGATGGACGCCGGAAATATGTTAAAGCCCATGCTTGCCAGAGGCGAGCTGCACTGCATCGGCGCAACGACGTTAGACGAATACCGTCAGTATATTGAAAAAGACGCCGCTCTGGAACGGAGATTTCAGCCTGTGCTCGTAGACGAGCCGACGGTGGAGGATACGATTTCCATTCTCCGGGGATTAAAAGAGCGCTACGAGGTGTTTCACGGCGTAAAGATCGCGGACGCGTCGCTTGTTTCCGCCGCCGTGCTGTCAAACCGTTATATTTCCGACCGCTTTTTGCCGGATAAAGCGATTGACCTGGTGGACGAAGCCTGCGCGTTGATTAAGACGGAGCTGGATTCCATGCCGACGGAGCTGGACGAATTAAACCGACGCATCATGCAGATGGAGATTGAAGAAACGGCGTTGAAAAAAGAAGAAGACCGTCTGAGCCAGGAACGCTTATCCGCTCTGCAGCGGGATCTGGCGGAGCTTCGGGATACGTTTTCCGCCAAAAAAGCGCAGTGGGACAACGAGAAAAAGTCGGTCGAGCATGTGCAGAAATTAAGGGAAGATCTGGAACATCTGAAAAACGAAATCAAGCAGGCGCAGCAGAATTATGATCTTGAAAAAGCCGCGGAATTGCAGTACGGCAGACTGCCGGAGGTGCAAAAGCAGCTTGCCATCGAGGAGGAAAAGGCGAAAAGCAAAGATTTATCGCTGGTGCATGAGATTGTCAGCGAGGAAGAAATCGCCAGAATCATTTCCCGCTGGACCGGAATTCCGGTTGCAAAGCTGACGGAAAGCGAGCGGAACAAGACGCTGCATCTGGACGAAGAACTGCACAGAAGGGTCATCGGGCAGGACGACGGCGTCACAAAAGTAACAGAGGCGATCATCCGTTCCAAAGCCGGCATCAAAGATCCGACGAAGCCAATCGGTTCGTTTCTGTTTTTGGGACCGACCGGCGTCGGCAAAACAGAGCTTGCCAAAGCCCTTGCCGAAAGCCTGTTTGACGACGAAGGCAATATGGTGCGGCTCGACATGTCGGAATATATGGAAAAATACTCCGTATCCCGTCTGATTGGAGCGCCTCCCGGATATGTCGGCTACGATGAGGGCGGCCAGCTCACAGAAGCCGTTCGCCGGAAGCCCTATTCTGTCGTACTGTTTGACGAAGTGGAAAAAGCGCATCCTGACGTATTTAACGTGCTGCTTCAGGTTCTTGATGACGGCAGAATCACGGATTCACAGGGGCGGACCGTGGATTTCAAAAATACGATCATTATTCTGACGTCAAACCTCGGTTCGGCGCAGCTTCTGGAGCATATTACGGCAGACGGCAGCATTCCCAAAGAGGTGGAGCAGTCGGTGATGGAGGAGCTGAGACGGAATTTCCGGCCGGAGTTTTTGAACCGTCTGGACGAAATTATCCTGTTTCAGCCGTTGACAAAGGAGAATATCGGCAATATCATCCGTCTTTTGATGGAAGAGCTGAACCGGCGGCTGCAGGAGCGGGAAATCAGAGTAGAGCTGTCAGACGCTGCAGAGCGGTATATTGCAGAGCATGGCTACGACCCGGTATTTGGGGCGAGGCCGTTGAAGCGGTTTTTGCAAAAGCATGTGGAAACGCTTTCTGCAAAGCTGATTCTTTCGGATCAGGTAAGAAGCGGCGATACGATCTTTATCGACGTCGGTGAAGACGCGCTTACGGCGTCTGTCAGAAGCCAGACGGAATAAGGCCGTTTTTTCGGACGCCCTCTGGAAGCCGCACGCAGAAAGCGTGGATTTTTACAGCGCATGCTGCATATAGTATCGTAAGAGAATATGAAGCAGTGATGAGATGAAAAAAGTACGAAATTTTATTTTGGGACTGGATTTGCTGCTGCTTTGCATGTGGGCAGGAAAAGTGGCGGAGAATAAAATGTTTGCCTTTACAATCGGCAGACAGGGAGAGGACGGACTCTGGCCGATCATGAAAGAGTCGGACATCAGCATGCAGGATCTGACGAAGAAGAAAGTGGCGCTGACGTTTGACGACGGCCCGAATGTAAATTATACGGAAAAGCTGCTTGACGGATTAAAGGAACGTGGTGTACAGGCCACGTTCTTTTTATTGGGCAATCAGGTGGAAAAATCGCCGGAGCTTGTAAAGAGAATGCACGAGGACGGGCATCTGATCGGCAATCATTCCTATGAGCACGTAAATTTAAGCAGCTTAAGCGACGACGCGGCTATGGTGCAGGTCGATAAGACGAATGAAGCCATTTATAAAGTGACGGGGGAATTTCCGGAATACATTCGTCCGCCGTTTGGATGCTGGAAAAGCGATCTGGATTATAAAGCGACGATGATTGAGGTGCTCTGGAACGTAGATCCGCTGGACTGGAAAACGGACAGCGCCGCTACCGTCGTGCAGCGGGTGTTAAATGAAGTGGAGGAAGACGACATTATTTTACTGCACGATGCGTCGGAATCTTCTGTAAATGCCGCGTTTCAGATTATAGACAGACTGCAAAAAGAAGGATATGAATTTGTAACGGTGGAAGAAATCTTATTTGATTAAGAAAACGGATAGAAATCTTTCAGAATCTGCGTAATAATAAGTGTAACTGAACAACAACAGAAACAGGAACCGGCGCGCAGGTTCCAAAAAGAGGAAGACGTATGAGGATAGGAAAACATAATTATATTCAGCAATTGCGCCTGCAAAACGAAGATGCGCTTATGTACGTGATCGACGTATATGGGGGATTGCTGATGGCAGTCATTCGGAAACACCTGTTTGGACTTCCGGAACGGCAGGAGGAATGCTTTGACGACGCGCTGCTGAATATCTGGCAAAATATAGCGGCGTTTGACGAAACAAAGAATACATTTCAAAACTGGGCGGCGGCAATCGCAAGATATCGGGCGATCGACTATCTGCGCAGGCATCAGAGGGAGCCTGTTATGGTAGATCTTGCGGACGCGGCGATTGCCCGCGAGGACGGGGCGCTGAAACGGATGATCGAAGAGGAAATTTCCAGAGAGACGGAAAAGATGCTCTCCTGCTTAAAGCCGGTAGACCGGGAATTGTTTTACCGATTATACGTGCAGGAACAGTCTGTGGATCAGGTGAGCCTGGAGATGGGAATGAAAAAGACGGTTATTTACAACCACCTTTCCAGAGGGAAAGAAAAAATCCGCAGAGCGCATGGAGAAAAAACCGCTTTTCGGGCGTCTTTGGATGCGCCAAAGCGCGTACAATAATCAGGAAGGTGTTTGGATATGGAAAAAAAATTATACGAACTGCTCAATGAAATGGAACTGGATGTTACGGAATACGAGGACATGGAATGGTCTTCTGCGGAAAAAGAAGCGGCAAAACAGAGGATATTACGGAAGGTGAGAAAAATGGGAACATATACAAAGAAGAAGAAAAGAAAAAATGGGAAATGGAAGATTGCGGCAGGAGCGGCGGCTGCCTGTGCGCTTTTGGTCGGAGCGGTTGGCCTGGCGAATCCCATTCTGGCCAAAACGATGCTTGGCGGCGTGTTTGGAAGGTTAATAGAGAGCGTCAGGGGCGAAAAATATGAAGAAGAAAAAACGGCCGTCTACTCAAAAATCGGAGAAAAATCCGTAGAGGCGGAAGCGGAGCTTGCAAAGCGGACGGACGGAGAGGAAGCGTATGCCATTACAGCGGAAGATCAGGGCATAACGATTTCCATATCGGATATTTACTGCGACGGGTACGTTTTGTATTATACGGCGATGCTGCAAACCGACGACGCTGAGCTTAACCGGGCCGATGGCATTTTAACGGCCAGTAAGGAAGCGGGATCGGATATGCTGAAAATAGAAGGCATGGATATGTCCGGTTACAGTCAGGCTTTTCATAAATCAGATGATAATGTGTTTGTCTCCGCCAACGAAATCAATCTTTTATCGGAAACAGACGACGGCGCATTTGACGCCGGAGAGGACAATACCATTATTGCAGACTGGACGATTACCAATTTGACCGGACAGATCTGGGACAGCTGGAATGAACAGGGAGAATATGAAAGCACGGGCAGAATAGACGGCGAATGGCGCCTGCATTTTCCGGTCACGGTGGATACGTCGGAAAATGAAGCGTATGTCATCGACAGGGAAGAAAGCGGCATCATCGTAAAAGACGTCGTAAAGACAAAGGCGGGGCTTGTTGTGCGTATGCATTTTCCCGATTTTCGCAAAGAGCCGTACAACGATCCCTATAACGATCCCTATATTGCGATCAAAGACGCGCAGGGGAACGCTTTGCAGTGGATGTCACAGAGGTATGAAGAAAATGCCGACGGCACGACGGACAGCTGGATTATGGTGCTGTACAATGGAGAAAAAGACCTGTCGCTGGAAGTGACGAAAAAGGATGCCGACGAGACCCGGATTGCAGACATTGCATTCCAGATTCCGTAGGAACGGTATGCGGGACTGTCCGGGGAAAAGTAAAAAAATGTTGTGCATCGTTCTGCTTTTTACTATAATGAATATGAAAATTGCATAAGCTGCGCAGACAGTGGGGAGATGCTCTTATCTCCCCGGTTTGCCGCAAATTTGTGCGTTTACAGGAAAAAGAAAAAGCAGGAGGTAACGGAATGGCATGGTATGATGAAGCAGTATTTTATCACATTTATCCTCTGGGACTGGCGGGAGCGCCAAAGGAAAATTCCTATGGAGAGCCGGAGCATCGTCTGAATGCATTGCTTCCCTGGATTTCCCATATAAAGGAAATCGGCTGTGACGCAATCTATATCGGCCCGCTTTTTGAATCGGTCGGACACGGTTATGAAACGACGGATTATAAAAAGCTGGACAGCCGTCTGGGGACGAATGAGGATCTTGCAAATTATGTGGCGGAGTGTCATCGGCAGGGAATCCGGGTGATCTTAGACGGAGTATTCAACCACACGGGGCGTGATTTCTTTGCGTTTGCGGATATTCGGAAGAACCGGGAGCAGTCGCCCTACAAAGACTGGTACTGCAATGTGAATTTTTACGGCAACAATGAATATAACGATGGATTCTCCTATGAAAACTGGGGCGGATATAATTTGCTGGTCAAGCTGAATCAGCATAATCCGGCGGTTCGGGATTATATATGCGACGCGATCCGTTTCTGGGTGCGCGAATTTGACATTGACGGCATTCGCCTGGACGCTGCGGACGTTCTGGATTTTGACTATATGCATGCGCTCCGGTCGGTGGCGGAAGAGGTGAAGCCGGATTTCTGGTTGATGGGCGAAGTCATTCACGGAGATTATTCCCGCTGGGTCAACGAGGGCACGCTGCATTCCGTAACGAATTATCAGTTACATAAGGCGCTGTATTCGGGACATAACGATCACAATTATTTCGAAATCGCCCATACGGTAAAAAATCTTTACGCCAAAGGCGGGAACCGTCCGGACGGGTTAAAGCTGTATAATTTTGTTGACAACCATGACGTGGAGCGCATTTATACCAAGCTAAACAACAAGGCGCATGTTACGCCGGTGCATATACTGCTGTATACGCTGCCGGGCGTCCCGTCTATTTACTATGGCTCGGAGTTTGGAATCGAAGGCAAAAAAGACCGTTTTTCCGATGATTCGCTGCGGCCCGCGCTTTCCCTTTCCGATTATGCGGACGCAGTGGAACAAAATCCGCTTACCCGCCTGATTGCGGCGCTTGGCAGGGTGCGCAAGTGTACGCCTGCGCTTTCGTATGGCGATTACAGAGAGCTTGTTTTGACCAACCGCCAGTATGCGTTTTCCAGGAATTATAACGGCGCGTCCGTTCTCGTTACCGTCAATAATGACGACAGCGACTATGTAATGACGCTTCCGGCTGGGGACGCCGCAGAATATAAAGGCGCGCTGTCAGGGGAGCGCGTATCCGTATCGGGCGGCAGCCTTACCGTAACGGTCAGGGCAAATGCGGGAGAGATCTGGATACCTGTGACAGAAGCGAAAGAACAGAACGGTTCCGAAACGCCGGCAGATTCCGTGCTGCCGACGGCGGCGGCTTTTACAGAAAAAGAAGCGGAGAAGAAGGCTGCGGCAGAGGAAGCGCCCGCAGACCGCGCAGAACATGCGCCGCTTGCGGAAGCGGCAAAAGCCCGCGCCAAAGATGCGCCCGCAGAGGATGCGTCGTTTGAACGGGGGAAAATTGCCGGATTGCAGGAGGCGATTCTTGCCATTATGGAGAAAAACGGCCCCGTGACGGATCAGATGCGAAAAGACGTGTCGGATAATGTGTATCACGATTCGCTGATTGCATGGATTAAAAGCTTCCGTTAACGGAGACATACGATAAAACGTCGGGCGAAGCGATCCTGTAGGGATGGATTGCTTCGCCTGGCATTTTTAAGTGAGGGGTTCCTGTTTCGAATCCGGCGTGATTTTGAAAAACATGATTTTTTTCTTGTAAAATGACAAAAACTCATGTATCTTAAAATGCAGGAGATGAAACGGAATGGATTTATTTTCTTATATGAGAGAACAGAATCAGGAGAAAGAGTCGCCGCTGGCGTCTAGACTTCGCCCCGTTACGCTGGAAGAAGTCGCAGGGCAGCAGCACATTGTTGGAACGGACAGGCTGCTGTATCGCGCGATCAAAGCGGACAAGCTTTCTTCCGTTATTTTTTACGGGCCGCCAGGCACGGGGAAGACGACGCTGGCGAGAGTGATTGCCAATACTACGAGCGCGGAATTTACGCAGATCAATGCGACGGTAGCCGGCAAAAAGGACATGGAAGAAGTCATAAAGAAAGCAAAAGACATTCGGGGCATGTATGGGAAAAAGACGATACTGTTTATCGACGAAATTCACAGATTCAATAAAGGGCAGCAGGATTATCTGCTTCCGTTTGTAGAAGACGGCACGGTGATTTTAATCGGAGCGACGACGGAAAACCCGTTTTTTGAAGTGAATGCCGCCCTGCTTTCCCGCTCGATTATATTTGAATTAAAGCCGCTGGAAAAAGAAGACATTAAGCGGCTTTTGCTGCGGGCGATCACGGATGAAAGCCGCGGCATGGGTTCGTATGATGCGGACATTGACGGGGATGCGCTTGATTTTCTGGCGGACGTGAGCAATGGAGACGCCCGGATGGCCTTAAATGCAATCGAGCTTGGCATTTTAACGACGGCGCGAAGCGAAGACGGAAAGATTCACATTACGCTGGAGGTGGCTTCGGAATGCATTCAAAAGCGGGTAGTAAGATACGATAAAAACGGGGATAATCATTACGACGTCATATCTGCGTTTATCAAAAGCATGCGCGGCTCTGACCCGGACGCCGCCGTTTATTATCTGGCGCGCATGCTCTATGCCGGAGAAGACATCCGCTTCATTGCAAGGAGGATTATGATCTGCGCTTCGGAAGACGTCGGCATGGCCGATCCCGGCGCGCTGCAGGTTGCGGTATCGGCGGCGATTGCAGCAGAGCGGGTTGGCATGCCGGAGGCCAGGATTCCTCTGGCGCAGGCTGCGGTTTATGTGGCGACGGCCCCCAAAAGCAACGCCTCATATCTGGCGGTCAATCAGGCGCTTGAGACGGTAAAGCATACAAAGACGGCTCCGGTTCCGGCCCATTTGCAGGATTCCAGCTACAAATCGTCCGGAAAGCTGGGACGGGGGATCGGATACCGGTATGCGCATGATTATCCCATGCATTATGTGAAGCAGCAATACCTTCCGGACGGGCTGACGGAAACGCGTTTTTATACACCGACCGGAAACGGCTATGAGAAGCAGGTTATGGAATATCTCGAAAAAACAGAACGAATCAGGAATCAGGAGGATGACACATGAAATCGTATTTGGAAATGACAAAGGAAGAGCTGTTGCAGGAGAAAAAGCGTCTGGAAAAAGAATATCGGAAATATCAGATGCGCGGCTTAAAGCTGGATATGTCAAGAGGGAAGCCGTCTGCGGAACAGCTGGACCTTTCTATGGGGATGATGGACGTGTTGAACAGCAGGGAAGATCTTTCCTGCGAGGATGGAACGGATTGCAGGAATTACGGCGTGCTTGACGGCATACATGAAGCGAAGGCGCTGCTTGGCGATATGATCGAATGCCATCCTGACAACATTATTATTTACGGCAATTCCAGTTTAAATATTATGTACGATACGATTTCACGCTCCATGACGCACGGCGTAATGGGAAGCGTTCCGTGGTGCAGGCTGGACAGAGTGAAATTTCTCTGCCCGGTTCCCGGCTATGACAGGCATTTTGCGATTACAGAGCATTTTGGGATTGAAATGATTCAGGTGCCGATGCTTTCGACGGGACCGGATATGGACAGGGTGGAGGAGCTGGTGGCAAATGACGATGCGATCAAGGGCATCTGGTGCGTGCCCAAGTACTCCAATCCGCAGGGAATTACGTATTCGGATGAGACGGTGCGCCGTTTTGCAAGATTAAAGCCGGCTGCAAAAGATTTCAGGATTTTCTGGGACAACGCGTATGGCGTACATCACCTTTACGACATCGATCAGGACAGTCTGGTTGAAATTTTTGCGGAATGCAAACGCGCGGGCAATCCCGATATGGTTTATAAGTTCTGCTCTACGTCAAAAATTAGCTTTCCCGGCTCCGGCGTAGCCGCCATAGCGACTTCCGCAAACAATCTGGAAGACATCAAAAAGCAGCTTGTCGTGCAGACGATCGGATACGATAAGGTAAATCAGCTTCGCCATGTCCGGTTCTTTAAAAATATACATGGCATGACGGAGCATATGAGGAAGCATGCCGATATTTTACGGCCCAAGTTTGAAATGGCGCTCGGTATTTTCAAGCGGGAGCTTGAGGACATTGGAGCGGGGAACTGGTATTGTCCGAAGGGCGGTTATTTTATCTGCTATCAGGCGCTGGAAGGCTGCGCGAAGGAAATCGTGCTGCGCGCGAAGAAAGCGGGCGTCATTTTAACGCCGGCCGGCGCGCCGTTCCCGTATGGCAAAGATCCGCTGGATTCGGTCATCCGCATTGCGCCGACGTATCCAAGCATTGAGGATCTGGAAATGGCGACGAATATTTTTGTAATTTGCGTGAAGCTGGTCAGCATTGAAAAAATGTTAGAGGCGCAGGAGGCGCATAGGGTAAATCCATAGCTGTCTGGCATATGCAAGGATTCGCCGGATGGTTTCCCGATTGCACAGGTCAAACATCCGCAGCGTAGTCCGCTACGCCTGCGTTTTTTGACCTGCACACTCAGAAAAGCATTCTGCGTGATGGATTCAGTTATTTGTCGAACGATGCACCAGAGTGTGTTTGAAAAATCATTCCCGCCATCTGCACGCCCCACTTAGCGCGAGATTTCACCAAATTCGGTCAACGTAGCCCGCTACGCCTCCCTTATTTGGCACAAATTTCAAACACGCTCCAGTATCGGATTGTATTTTTCATAGCGAACCTGTATACTGATGATATGGGAAGAAAAGAACAACAGGAGCAAAGGAAAGGGGAAAATTATGATTCAGGAGAGGATACTTGATCTTGTAAACTATGGTCTGGCGACCGGACTGATCGAAGCGGCGGATGAGCGTTATACGATCAACCGCCTGTTGGAGCTGTTTCGCCTGGACGGGCTGGAAGACGAGGTCTGTGCGGCATACGCGGCAGGAAGCCCTATGACGCGGCAGGAAGCGGAAGCGGCGCTTGAGGATATTTTAAAGGATATGCTCGATTATGCGTATGAAGCCGGCATTACAACAGAAAACAGCGTCGTATACCGCGATCTGTTTGACACAAAAATCATGAGCGTTCTTGTGCCAAGACCGGGAGAGGTGATTGCAAAGTTTCAGAAGCTGTATGAAACGGACGCAAAAGCGGCGACCGATTATTTTTATACACTAAGCTGCGATACGGATTATATTCGCAGGTATCGGATTAAAAAAGATTTAAAATGGACGGCGGAAACGGAATACGGCACACTGGACATTACGATTAATCTGTCCAAGCCGGAAAAAGATCCGAAAGCGATTGCGGCGGCAAAGCTTGCAAAGCAGAGCGGTTATCCGAAATGCCTGCTCTGTCCTGAAAACGAAGGATATGCCGGAAGAGTAAACCATCCGGCAAGGCAGAATCACCGGATCATTCCGGTTACGATCAACGACAGCGACTGGTTTTTCCAGTATTCTCCGTATGTTTATTACAACGAACACTGCATTGTATTCAATGCGCTGCATACGCCGATGAAAATTGAACGGGCGACGTTTGGAAAGCTTTTGGATTTTGTCGCGCAGTTTCCGCATTATTTCGTAGGCTCGAATGCCGATCTTCCGATTGTCGGAGGCTCGATTTTAAGCCACGATCATTTTCAGGGCGGTCATTATGAATTTGCGATGGCGAAAGCTCCCATAGAAAAAGAAATTTCCTTCGCCGGCTTTTCTGATGTAAAGGCCGGGATCGTGAAATGGCCGATGTCCGTCATCCGTCTTAACTGCGCGGATAAAGACCGTCTGATTGCGCTGGCGGATCAGATTTTGCTTGCGTGGCGGTCCTATACCGACGAAGCGGCGTACATATTTGCGGAGACGGATGGAGAGCCTCACAATACCATTACGCCGATTGCAAGAAAACGCGACGGTCTGTTTGAACTGGATCTGGTGCTGCGCAACAACATTACGACGAAAGAACATCCGATGGGCCTGTATCATCCGCATGCAAAGCTGCATCACATCAAAAAAGAAAACATTGGACTGATCGAGGTTATGGGCCTTGCAGTGCTTCCGGCCCGGTTAAAAGAAGAAATGGCGGCGCTCGAAGAAGCGATGTTAGCGGGCGCAGATCTGCGGGAGAATGAGGCTTTGGCCAAGCATGCCGACTGGGTGGAAGCGTTTTTGCCAAAATACGGGGCGGTGACAAAGGAAAATATCGAATCGATCCTTCAAAAAGAAATCGGACTTGTCTTTTCGGAAGTGCTCGAAGACGCCGGCGTGTACAAATGTACGGAAGAAGGAAGGGAAGCGTTTCTTCGTTTTCTTGCATACGTGAACAGGTGATGCCTGTAAAAGCAGAGATTGAAGCGCTGCTTTTACAGGCAGATAAAAATAAAAGGGAGGATGCGTATGAATCAGTGTGAACAGAGGGATCTGGGACTTCCCTATATTTCAGACGAAATGGTTTTTGAAGAACAGAAGAAGGCAAGACGGCTGACGCAGGAACTGAATACGGCGGACCGGTCGGATTATGCGAAGATTCGAAGCATTGTCAGCGCATTGTTTGCAAAAGCGGAGAATGTGTTTGTGAACCCGCCGTTTTACTGCGATTACGGCTGGAATATTGAAATTGGAAAAGATGTTTTCATTAATTATAATTGTACGATTTTAGACGTAGCCAAAGTAAAGATCGGCGACCGCTGTCAGATCGCGCCCAATGTTTCGATTTACACCGCGGGCCATCCGGTGCATCCGGACACGCGCAATACCGGCTATGAATACGGGATCGAGGTCACAATCGGAGACAATGTCTGGATTGGCGGAAACACCGTCATCTGCCCCGGCGTTTCCATTGGCGCAAATACGGTGATCGGCGCAGGAAGCGTTGTCACAAGAGACATTCCGGAGTGGGTGATTGCGGCGGGGAATCCGTGTCGCGTGATACGCTCCATTACGGAAGCGGATCGGAACTTTTATTTCAGAGATCAAAGATTTGAAGGAGAAATTCTGGAGGATATGATGCGAAGGAGCGGAAGATAAAGAGAACAGATGCGGGCGCTGCGATGCAGACGCCGCATCTGTTTTTCTTTTTGGGAAACAATATATTCAATAGGATATGTTTTATTGTTCAGTAGAATTGACATAAAATAAAATCCTGCTATAATGAAGACAAAAATAAACAGCAGTTACAGGAGGGAAGAGTATGCAAAAAGCAGGAAAGAAGGGATTGATTCTTCTGCTGGCGCTATGCTTTCTGATCGGGTTTGTTCCGGTACAGACACAGGCGGCAGGCAAAAAGAGCGCAGTTCGAACGATTGCGCTGAATTACACGCAATACGTAATGAAGAAGGGGGAAAAACTAAAATTAAAAGCGGCGATTGCGCCCCGATCCGCCAAAGGCAGGGCGACGTTTCAGTCAAGCAATCCAAAGGCTGTTTCCGTCACCTCCAACGGGCAGGTGAAGGCAAAGGCGTCCAAAGGCAAGGCGGTAATTACCGTAACGGCGGGCGGAAAGAAAGCAAAATGCAAAATTACGATCGGTACGCCGGTGAAAAAAGTCACAGCGTCTGACATCAGTCTGACCGTTGGAGCGTCCGCTTCTATAAAAGCTTCTTTGTCGCCCAAAAAAGCATCCGTTAAAAAGCTGATTTACCAAAGCAGCGACCCGTCTGTTGCGTCGGTCAATGGAAAAGGCGTCGTTACGGCGGCCAAAGCGGGAACGGCCAGCATTACGGTTACGGCGGCAGATCGCAGGAAGGTAAAAAAAGCAGTCAGAGTTCAGGTAGGGGAAGCGCCCGCTCCGTCTCCTGCGCCGCAGCCCACGCCGCAGCCTGTGCCTGATCCGGAGCCGGTTCCGGAAGAAAAACCGACGTTTTCCATCGGATTTGAGCAGTCAGAAATGCAGCTTGAAATGGGAGAGCGGCAGGCGCTTTCCGTATTCTTTGATGCACAGTCTGAGGTGGAGAATACCGATGTGATATGGTCAAGCTCAGATGATATGGTTGCCGCGATCGTATCGGCGCAGGGAGAAATACTTGGACTGACGCCTGGAACAACGACGATTACGGCGACGGCGCAGCAGGATGAGCGGGTATCCGCATCGATGGAAGTGACCGTTTCTGAGGATGGCGTCGTTTCTCAGACGGCGTCGTCAGGCGAAGCTCTGCTTGAGGCTTTGCAGGAAGCGCAGACGGATGCGGAACATGTGCTGCTTACACTGGAAAGCAAGGAAGAGGCGCTTACGATACCGGAAGGAACGTACGACAACGTAACGCTTGTCGTTGACGCGCCAAATGCCACGATCGAGAACCATGCGCGGTTTGCGCATGTCTTAATCCGAAATATAGCGGAAGACACCTGGTGTGAAAAGAGCGGCAACCATCTCTTTTTAGACAGTGCGGCGGGACATATTGTCGTAGATAAAGACGGGAATCCAAACGTCTACCTTTCCGACAGCACGCAGTCAGTGACGGTAGACAACAACGGCAATCTGAAAGAGCTTTTGATTGCATCGGCGGCAAAGGTTCTGGTAAAAGGGGACTCTGTGGCCAGCCGCGTCAACTGTGAATATTATAACGGCAGCGAAGGGCACGGACAGATTACCACGTATGTGCCGCTTGACATTTATTCCACGACGACGTATCAGCTTTTGGTAGGGCCAGGCGGAGAGCAGACGGCCGTTAAGGTCAGCAGGGAAGAGGATATTCCCGTTATACGCGGACTTGGCACGCTGTCGGTAACGATCGACAGTACGGGAGAAAACCGGTATGTGATCGCAGAAAATACAGGGGAGCTTCAGGATTTGCCAAAGACGGCGGTATCCGGCAGGATCTTAAAAGACGCGGACGGTTCTTTGGGGACGGTAGAAGGAACGGTTTATCTGGTACGCTATGTGGCGAATATTGAGAATGACGATATTTCTGTCTATCTGGATGGAAGCAGTACCCGGCAGACGCAGACAGACGATGCAGGAAATTATGCATTTTCGTCCGTTGCGCTTGGAAATTACGTTATCGTAGCGGAAGTGGACGGGTACGAGCTGCTTACGCAGAACATTTATATTGACAGCAATTATGGCGAGGATCGCGCATTTTTGGCGGATGACATGATACTGACCGACGCAGCCGGAAGAGATGGCGCGTTAAGCGGTATGCTGACGGACGCTTCTACAGGTCAGGCGATTACAAAGGGATTAAAAGTCATTCTTCGAAAAGGCATGAACAATATTACGACGAAAGAAGTGGCTGTCGTGACGTCCGATCTGACGGGCATGTATCGGTTTTTACATATTGCGCCCGGCCAGTATACGATTCAGATACGGGATGATTCGGAGGAGCCGGAATACGTTTCTTCCTATGAGAATGTTTCGATTCTGGCAGACGCGTCCGTAACAAGAAATATGACGCTGACGAGAGGGCTTGATACGGGAGAAGTGCGGTTCGTCCTGACATGGGGAAATGAGGAGAGCGGCGCCAGCGCGGATCTGGATATTCATCTGTATGGACCGCGCCCGTTTGAAGACGGAGAATATGAGGTCAGCTTTTCCAATCGGGACAACTGGAGCCAGAATCGTTCCGGATATCGGATGGACGGCACGTATGTGCCGGTGTTTGCGGAGCTTGACGTCGATGATAAAGCGTATGACGGTCCGGAGACGATTACGGTAAAAGATATGGCGAAAGGCCAGTATAAGATTTTTGTGCATGATTATTCCAGCGGCGGCGCAGGAAGTCAGCTGTACGCTTCTGCTCCCGTTGTAAAAGCATACCGGGGCAATACGCTGATGGATACGTTTAAAATGCCGGAAAAAGAAGGCGGCGTATGGTTTGTCGGAAGCTATGACGGCGAGACCGGAAAAGTGACGGTTGCAGATGAAGTGTACAGCGGCCGGCCCAATACTTCGATACGCGCGCAGATTGGCACGGCGTTAAACCAGCTGACGCAGTTTGACGTGATCGATGCGGAGGCGTTTGCGCAGGATCAGAAGCTGGTGGAGGAAGTGTCTGCAAATTATTTGAAGGATATTGGTGAAGAGCAGCTTTCACTGTATCTCTCCGGGATGCAGGCACTGCTGGAAAAATTAAAGAACGGCCTGACGATGGAGCGGATTAAAGTGGAGGGCGGCGTCCGGCAGACGTATCTTTCGTATGTACAAAGTCATAACCTTTATAACATTTGGGGAAGCAGCGAAGCGCTGACGGATTTTGAAGTGGTCATGAAGGATACGGATGCTGCGTACCGTTTGGAAAAAAGAGCGGAAGAGGATCTGATATTTACCATGCAGTATCGCCTGATTTTGGAAAATGCTTCGCTTGGCGTATCCACCAATTATTATTTTAATTATATAAAGAATGATTTGACGGAATATTGGGTGACGGATATCATGGACCCGGACAACGTCGGCTGGAAGCGGGAAATGCGCAGCAGCAATACAGTCGGTTATACCGGAGGCATGAACGCGGAGCCTGGAAGGAATCTGGATATTACGCTGGCAGACGATGTGCAGCTTGTTTCCATGGAGTATGCGGCGGACGTGCCGGAAGAGGAGTGGGAGTATGATGCGGAAACGGACCTTGTTCTGCATCTGCAAAAAGAAGGCACGGGAGAAACGCTGGATTACAGCGTACACTATAAACCGCTTGGCGCGGAGCTTGTAAAAATTACAGACGCGACGAATCGGATTGTAAGCCAGGAATCGACGACATACCATACCTGGTATCAGGAAAATTATGTAGAAGAATATCGTGTATTCGGGGAGAATCCCGCAATGGGGACGAACTGGACGGCAGAAGTGTCAGAAGGAGCGTCGTATACGCTTTCGGATGCCCGGGAAGATGGTTTTTATGGAAGAAAGCCGGAAAAGATACTGACCGTAACGCATCCAAACGGCGCGCGTCAGGTATATTATATCTATTATTATGAAGATACTTCGGAGGCGGAGATCATTGGCATTTACGATCCGGACAATATGTATACGGTTTATCAGGATACAATGGCAACGTCAACAGCGTCTGGAACGTATTACAGGATTGAGCTGGGCGGCATGAATTCAGAGCTTGGAAACGGCCTTTTGGTGCATACGCGGGCAGGGGCTTCGGCCAAAGTGGAATATACGACGGGATCGGAGAGCTGGGATGAAAGGTCTTCACAGGCCCGGATTACCGTCACGGCGGAAAGCGGTAAAAAGCGAATTTACTATGTTACCTATCGTAAAGCAAATCTGTCTTCCGGCGTAGTCTGCAATATTCGGAATATTCGCAGCAGTGCAAATACGTTAAAGAAGGTATATCAGTCCGGAAATGAAATTTATATTACGGGCAGCGAACCCGATCTGGGAGAAGTGGAGATAGCGACGGATGCGGGCTATACGGCTTCCTGTCAGAAAAATGTGGAAGGCTCGTATTATGAGGAAACGATTACCGTGACGGAAACGGCGACAGGCAGTGTGAAAGAGCTTGGAGTGACCTACAGACAGGATGACAGCGGTCTGCGCATTCGGGATATTGCCAGCGCGCAGAAGCTGCGTTCGGTAGAGATTGCAAGCGCCCTGTCTACGGCAAGCGAGACGGGAGAGCGGTATTACAGAGTGGATGTCAAAGGAGACCCGGCGGAATGCCCGAAGGACCTGACGGCGTCCGTTCCAACGGGAGCGACTGCCACAATTACCTATGCAAAAGAGGACTGGCCGTATGCTTTGGAATATGCGGCAAAAATCGAAGTGAGCAACGGAACGCATACCATCCTGTATCTGGTGTCTTATCGACAGGATGACAGCGGCGCTGCGGTGGCTGGCATTACGGATACAGCGAACAGATATACGGGCGTAATTGTTCCGGATTATCCGGAACAATTACAGCTGATCCGTGGGGAAGAAGGCGTCAGTACGTACGAATCTGTCTATATTCTTTGCGTAAAAGGCGGCAATAAGACGCTGGGTGACGGCTATCGCCTGAGCCTGCCGGCCGGAGGCGCGATTACCGGTACGATTCGAAAAGGAGAGGCCGGATGGAACTATACGAGAGAAAGCATTGAAAAATCGGGTTATTATGACGGAGTGTTTGTGTCGGAGAGCTATACGCTGATGGACCGTGTTGTCGTAAAGGCGCAAAACGGAGCGGAGCGGATTTACGTGATTGCCTACAGGCAGGATGACAGGGAAACTGTCATAAAGGGCATTACCGATGCAAACAACCGTTATGTGAACACCATGTCTCTCGGTCCTGTTGCGCTGCGTTTGCAGGCGGAGGAAGGGGAGACGGCTTCCGCCGCGACAGAATCTGTTTATATTTATTATGTAAAAGGAAACAATGCAGAGCTTGGAACGGATTATGAGCTTCTTCTGCCAAAAGGCGGAACCATCCGCAGCATGATTCATCGGGGCGAAGCCGGATGGAAGTATGCAGATGCATATCAGGATCAGTCCTATTACGATGCGGAAACAGAGAAGCTTGTTTCTGACAGATATTTTTATACGGACCGCGTTGTCATAACGGGGTCAAACGGAGCGGAACGGATTTATGTGATTGCATATGCGCAGGATCAGAGTGAGACCGTCGTAAAAGGCATCACAGATACGCAGAATGTATACATAAAGACAATGCTGCGGGAGAGCCCTTCGCAGCTTCCTTTGCAGACAGAAGGCGAAGAGGCGGCATATGAATCTGCATACATGATATACGTCAAAGGGGACAACGCAGAGCTTGGCAGCAGTTATGCGCTGGATATACCGGAAGGAGGAAGCGTCAGCAGTACGATTCGCAAGGGCGAAGCCGGCTGGAAATACAGCAGGGCATTTGACAGTCAGTCTTATTATGAGGAAGCGTCCGGAGAATGGGTCAATGACAATTATTACTATATGGCGCGGGTAACGGTAACGGGGTCAAACGGAGCGGAACGGATCTATGTGATCGCGTATGCGCAGGATCGGAGCGGCGTTGTCGTAAGCGGCATTGCGGATGCTGGGAACAGATATATCCATACGGAGATTTCGGAGTATGCATACAGTCTGCGTCTCAATGGCCCGGAAGGAGAAGAAGGGGAGCCGGAATATGAAGCGGCATACGTTATATACGTCAAAGGCGAAAACGCAGAACTGGGAAGCGGTTATCAGCTGTCATTGCCGGAAGGAAGCCGCATCAGCAGTACAATACGAAAAGGTGAAGCTGGCTGGAACTATGCAGAGGAATATCAAAGTAACAGTTATCGTGACGAAGAGACAGGGGACTATATTTCGGATGACTATTACTATATGGCGCGGGTGACGGTAACGGCGTCAAATGGAGCGGAGCGGATCTACGTGATCGCATATGCGAAAGATCAGAGCGGCGTTGTCGTAAGCGGCATTGCGGATGCCGGCAACAGATATATTTATACAGAGCTGTCGGAATATCCGGATACGCTGCGTCTCAATACCCCGGCAGGCGGCGAAGGGGCGGCAGGATATGAGGAGGCGTACGTTATATACGTTAAGGGTGAAAATGCAGAGCTGGGAAACAGTTATCAGCTGTCTCTGTCGGAAGGGAGCCGCAGCAGTACGATACGAAAAGGCGAAGCCGGCTGGAATTATGCAGAAGAGTATCAGAGCGTATCTTGTTATGATGAAGAGACAGGAGAATGGATCAATGACAAGTATTACTATATGGCGCGGGTGACGGTAACGGCAGCAAACGGAGCGGAGCGAATTTACGTGATCGCATATGCGCAGGATTGGAGCGGCATTATCGTAAGCGGCATTGCGGATGCCAGCAACAGATATATCCATACGGAGATTTCGAAGTATGCATCCCATCTGCGTCTCAATACCCCGGAAGGAGAAGAAGGGGAGCCGGAATATGAAGAGGTATACGTCCTATACGTCAAAGGGGAAAACGCAGAGCTGGGAAGCGGTTATCAGCTGACGCTGCCGGAAGGGAGCCGCATCAGCAGCACGATACGAAAAGGCGAAGCCGGATGGAACTATGCGGAGGAATATGACGAAAACGGATATTATGACGAGGAGACAGAGAGATCTGTCTATGACAATTATTACTATATGGCACGGGTGACGGTAACGGCGTCAAATGGAGTGGAACGAATCTACGTGATTGCATATGCGCAGGATCAGAGCGGCGTTGTCGTAAGCGGCATTGCGGATGCCGGAAACAGATATATCCATGAGATTTGGGAGAATAGTCCATCCTGTCTGCGCCTCAATACTCCGGCAGGCGGCGAAGGGACGGCAGGATATGAGGAGGTATACGGCATATACATCAAAGGGGAAAACGCAGAGCTGGGAAACAGTTATCAGCTGACGCTGCCGGAAGGGAGCCGCATCAGCAGTACGATACGAAAAGGCGAGGCCGGCTGGAACTATGCGGAGGAATATCAGAGTGAGGCTTATTATGAGGAAGAGACAGGAAAATATATTCAGGATGACTATTATTATATGGATCGCGTAACCGTGACGGCGTCAAACGGAGTGGAACGAATCTACGTGATCGCATATGCGCAGGATCAGAGCGGTGTTATCATAAGCGGCATTACGGATGTCAGTAACAGATATATCCATGAGATTTGGGAGAATAGTCCATCCCGTCTGCGCCTCAATACCCCGGAAGAAGAAGGGGAGCCGGAATATGAAGCGGCATACGTTATATACGTCAAAGGCGAAAACGCAGAGCTGGGAAGCAGTTATCAGCTGACGCTGCCGGAAGGGAGCCGCATCAGCAGTACGATACGAAAAGGCGAGGCCGGCTGGAACTATGCGGAGGAATATCAGAGTGAGGCTTATTATGAGGAAGAGACAGGAAAATATATTCAGGATGACTATTATTATATGGATCGCGTGATCGTGAAGGCGTTAAACGGAGTGGAACGAATCTACGTGATTGCCTATGCATCAGCGCAAAGCGCTGCAACAGAATAAAAACGGACGCCCTGCGGGAGATCGCAGGGCGTTTTTGAACAAAAAAATGTTTGCAGATTACAACAGCTGTCTGAAAAACAGTAGATTCGCTGCGTTTAGATGCCAGATTCAGGAAGAAAACAGTTGCGAAACGGGAAAAAGGCTGTTAAACTTAGAACAAATTATGACAGGAGTCATGGACATGTTATTTCATTCGATATCATTTGCAGTTTTTTTACCAGTCGTTTTCCTGCTGTACTGGATGGGACCGGTCAAATGCCGGTGGATGCTGCTTTTGGCCGCGAGCTATTATTTTTATATGAGCTGGAATGTAAAATATGCGGCGTTTATTCTGGCGGCCACATTTCTTTCCTATATAAGCGCGCTTTTCATAGAAAAGACAGACAGCGTCCGTATGAAAAAGGGATGTCTTTTGCTGTCCGGACTTTTAATTTTGGGCATTTTGTTTGTTTTTAAATATTTCAATTTCTTCTTTGAGGCGATAGACATGCTGGCAGACAAATGTTCCATTTCTTTGCATCCGATTACGCTGACGCTTATCCTTCCGGTAGGCATCTCGTTTTATACATTCCAGACCTTAAGTTATGTCATAGACGTTTACCGGGGAGACATTCCGGCAGAACGGCATTTTGGATATTTCGCCGCGTTTGTTTCTTTTTTTCCCCAATTAGTTGCAGGACCTATTGAACGGGCTTCAAACCTGCTTCCCCAGATCAAAGAGAAAAAAGAATTTCAGATTCAAAATGCAGGCTATGGAGCCAGATTGATGGCTGTCGGCTATTTCAAAAAAGTAGTTCTTGCGGACACGTTCGCAAAGTATGCGGATGTGATATTTTCCGATGTATATGCGTATGATGGCTTTGCGCTGTGTATGGCGTCTTTGTTCTTTACGTTTCAGATCTATTGCGATTTTTCAGGGTATTCGGATATTGCGGTTGGAACGGCAAGGCTGTTTGGGATGGAACTGATGGAAAACTTCAAAAGCCCTTACTGTTCCGTTTCCATACATGATTTTTGGAGAAGATGGCATATTTCATTATCGACATTTTTCCGGGATTACGTTTATATTCCATTAGGAGGAAGTCGATCGGGAAAAATCAAAAAAGTTAGAAATCTTATCTGCACATTTCTTCTTAGCGGCCTGTGGCATGGAGCCGACTGGCGCTTTGTCGTATGGGGGGGGGTTACACGGAGGGCTGCAGATTCTGGAAGACGCTTTGCATATAAGAGCGTATCATGCAGAGAAACGATGGGTTTGGTGGAGCAGGGTAATTGTTACCTTTTTACTGATTAATCTGACATGGATTTTTTTCAGGACGGATATCAGAGCTGCTTTCTATATGATGGAACATATGCTGTATGGAATATCAGATCCGATTGCCTGGATTTTTTCGGGCATTGCGGATATGGGGATCGACAGATATACGCTTTTTACGCTGTGCATATTTACACTGCTTTTATGGATATATGACTATGTATCATTGAGCAAAAATGTATTGCAGATGCTTTCAGACGTTCCAATCGTTCTTCGATGGATGGCGTATCTTGGATTTTTGCTGTTGATTTGCGTATTTTCACAGAAAGGAGTTGCAGCGGAATTTGTTTATTTCCAGTTCTGAACGAAACGAAATAATTCTTTTTTTGAAAAAGGCGGGACTGCTTTTTCTGATGTGCGTCGCCGGATTGTATCTGCTTGGCGCGGGCTATAAAAAGCTGGATCGCAATGATTATGACTGTGTAAAAAAATTTGAGACGATTCCCAACCAGATTGCAGTTTCCAATTTTGGAAGCAGTCATGGTTTATATGGGTTTTGTTATGATGACAGGACAGAGTATGTATGCTTTAATTTTGGACTTGTTTCACAAAGTCTGGATTATGATTTTCGAATATTGAAGCAATATGAGAGCTGCCTTGCAGAGCATGGGGTTATGTTTCTGACGGTATCCTGGTTTTCTCTGTTTGGACCGGATGAACGGGAAAAAGAGGATTTTCTTTCCCTGAACAGGCGATATTATAAAATACTGGACGCTTCCAATATCAAAGATTTTTCATTTCGATATAAACTGCTTGTCGATGTTTTTCCGATTCTGGGCGTTGCGGATAATGTGATATATGATCTTGCGACGGGTGAGGAAAGAGGAAGAATCGTAAAAGATATGTGGGACTGGGATATGACAGATGCGTCTTTAAAAGAAATCGAAACAGATGCAAAAGAGACGTGTCAGCGGCATATGGAAAACAAAGTAGATGCGAAAGGGAAGATAACGTTCAATCAGGCGAATGTGGATGCGTTGTACGGCATGATCGAGATTTGCAGAAAAAAGAACATTACGCCTGTTTTGATCACGACCCCTTATCTGAAAGAATATGCAGAGGAGGCAGGCGCTGCATATCCACAGATTCTGGATGCGTTTTATGCGTTTATGGAGCAAATGAAAGAAACCGGCGTAGCGTATGAAGACTTTTCTCGTGATCTGCGGTTTTTTGAAGATCGAAGCCTGTTTTTTTCGGTGGATCATCTGAACAAAAAAGGAGCGCTGAAATTAACAGAGATTTTATGGGAAGCATATGTGAAATAATGCAAACGCCCTGCGGGAGATCGCAGGGCGTTTTTGTATCCTAAAATAAAAATAAACAAACCGCCGCCGCAATTGACATTGCATAACCGCAATGTTATGATATCTAAAAATTCAGTATATAAAGAAGGAAACCGGAATGGCCAGATGCAGACAATGTAATGTGGAAATATCGGATCGTACGCAGATCTGCCCTCTGTGCAGATGTGTTGTAGAGCAGACGGAGAAAGAAAAAAACACGTATCCCAACATCCGTCTGCGCACGCGCAGGCGAAATCTTGCCGTTCGTATTTTTTTGTTTGCGGCAATTTTAGTGGAAGCGCTTCTGGTGTATTTAAACGTCAGCCTGTTTCCGGGAATCTGGTGGAGCGCAATCAGCGGCGCGGGATTTGCATATCTTTATTTTGTTGCAAGATTTGCGGTTTTAAATGATAACGCCGGCTATCGCAGCAAATTTCTGACGCTGACCTTTTTTGGCATATTATATGTAATATTAATTGACTGCACGATTGGTTATCACGGCTGGTCCGTCAATTTTGTGCTGCCGGGAGGACTTTTATTTGTCGATGCGGCGATACTGATTTTGATGTACGTCAACCGCAGGAACTGGCAGAGCTATATTATTCTGGAAATTGCCATGATTTTCTTAAGCATGATCCCGCTGCTTTTGATCTGGACCGGCATTGTGACGGAGACGTTTATCAGCGGATTTGCATTTGCCGTATCCGTTCTGCTGTTTTTGGGAACGCTGATTATTGGCGACAGAAGAGCGGTCAGCGAATTAAAAAGAAGATTTCACATAAGGTAAGAAAAATGAATCAAAAAGAGAAAAAAATGTCAGAGGCAAGCGCGCAGGGAACCCTGATCCGGGAATTGATTGCGCGGTTTACGTCGGATCACCTGATTGGAAGAAAGATCAAAAACGGAGAACTGCGCAAAAAGCTTGTGGAGCCGCCCTGGAATGTTCCAAATGGATTTTTGCTGACGGAGCTGCAAATGGAAGCGTTTACAATGGAATGGCTTACGGCGGAGCATGTGCAGTCTGAGAGGGCGCTTTTGCAGCTGCACGGCGGCGGCTACGTCGGAACGATGCGCAATGCTTACCGCAATTTTGCGGCGGCTTACTGTGAGCTGGGCAGCATGCCAGTTCTTACGATTGACTATCGCGTTGCGCCGGAGCATCCTTATCCGGCTGCGCTGGAAGACGCCATATGCGCGTATCGCTTCCTGCTTGAAAAAGGCTATGACGGCGCGCAGATTGTTCTGGCGGGAGATTCCGCGGGCGGCGGCCTTGCGCTTGCGCTTGCCCTGTATTTAAAAGACCACAAGGAGCCGATGCCCGGCGGATTGATTGCGATGTCTCCGTGGACGGATTTGACGGCTTCGGGAGAATCTTATCAGACGAATTACGAAAGGGACCCGCTTTTTGGCAACACGAGAGACAGCCTGATCTATAACCGGGAATACGTTGGTCTGGAAGATCCCCGCAATCCATATATTTCGCCCGCGTTTGGCTCCTTTGAAGGATTTCCCCCGATGCTGCTGCAGGTCGGCTCGTATGAGATGCTCTTAAGCGACACGCAGACCGTAGCGAAAAAAGCAAAAGAGCAGGGCGTTAAGGTGCGTCTGCATGTATACGAAGGCATGTTTCATGTATTTCAGATGGCAATGCAGCTTATGCCGGAATCCAGGCGTGCATGGAGGGAAGTGGCGAAATTTCTGCGTCTGACAGAAGCGTTTTATCACGATAACAGGCGCAACGCATAACTTTTGCAGACGTTTTCAAAATCAGGTTGACGTGTTTTCCCTCATTTTTTATAATGTAGCTTATGAGAATCGGCGAAGCGGTTCCTGCAGGATTGCGTCACGTATGGATGTTTTTGGATGGGACGGGATACAATATCCTGTGAAGATGTGCGTATTTGCACAGATTGGAGGAGAAGCAATGCGAAATACAATAAAAATAAAATTAGCTGCGGCATGCTGCGTCATTGGCCTGTTTCTGTTTTGCGCCGTTGACATGGCGTCAGCCGCGGGAGCGCTTACTATAGCGGTGTCGTCCTCAACGGTGAAAGCGGGCGATACCGTGACGGTTACGGTATATGCCGCCGGCGCGGACAATGCGGAAGTGACTGCGGATATGAACATTACGTATGATGCGTCCAAACTGGAATATGTCAGCAGCTCTGCATCGAATGCATCCGGCGGAGGCGGAACGGTAAAAGCGAGCGGATCGGACGTCAGCATTAAATTTAAAGCGCTTGCGTCAGGAGACGCTTATGTCAAAGCAGAGGGCGCGACGCTTACGGCGGCAGGGACGCATATCATGGTATCCGGCTCCGCGACGTCTTCCGGTGATGATTCTGACAGGGAGGAAGAGGGCGCTTCGACGTCAAAATCCGGGGACAATTCGCTTTCTTCGCTTACGATTTCAAAAGGCTCCTTATCGCCGGCCTTTAAAGGAAGCGTGACGGAATATACGGCGCAGGTTGGCAGTGACGTCAGCGAAATCACTGTGACGCCGGTGACGTCGAACAGCAGGGCGACAATTGTGTCGATCACAGGCAATAAAGACCTCAAAGAAGGAAAAAATGTAATCACCGTTTTGGTCAGAGCGGAAAATGGAACGGAGGCTTCTTACAGAATTACCGTGACGAAGGGGCAGACGTCTTCCGATACATCTGGCAGCGCAGGCGTTTCGAATATGCCGGGAACGGCAGTGGATCAGGTGTCCGGAGAAGTTGGCGGAGACGATGCGTCAGAATCGCCGGATGCGCAGGAGCCGTCCGATGTGCAGAATGAAAATGCGGATGGTTCGATTTCGATTGACGGCGTGACATACAAAATATCTGAAGATTTTACGGATGATAAGATACCGGAAGGCTTTTCCAGAGCGGATTTTGCATACAAAGGCGCGCCGTATCCGGGCATTATGTACGATTATGGGCATCTTGGCATGTTTTATCTGATCAGCGATGCCGGCGAAGGCAGGTTTTTTGTCTACGATGTGGATCGTGACCGGTTTTACCCGTATGTGCGTCTGCAAAACGGCGAGCATTACATTATTTTAATGGCGGTTCCAAATGGCGTCATTCCGCCGGAGCATTATGAAGAGAAGACGCTTACGATGGAGGATGGCATAAACCTTCCGGCTTATCAGTATATTGGCGGTGAAGATGAGGAAATTGTAAAAACAGAAGAGGGAGAGGAGACGACAGGCGTCGCATCCCGATTGGATTTTTATCTTTTTTATGCAATGGATGAAACGGGAGCGCCCTGCTGGTATCAGTATGACGTGAAACAGAAAACGTATCAGCGATACAATGTGGCCGCAGCAGCTGTTTCGGATACCCCGGAAGATTACGAAGCGCTGGCAAAGTCCTACAGGGAACTGAATGAACGGCAGAAAGAGACAAAAATCAAAGATCGAAGACTCATTGCAGCGCTGATTTTTGTATCCGTCGTGCTGCTGATCCTGATGATTAACCTCTTTCTTAAAGTCAGAGAATTAAAGCTTGGAGAATCGGAGGAAGAGGACGAGGCTGAAACAGCAAGGGCGAGGCGCCCGGTGCGCAGAAGCAGACCCGTTAAGCGCGCTGCCGCGGCAAAGCCCGTCCGAAAAGCGCCACGGCCGGTAAAAAATCATCCTGTCGTGCATGAGGAGGAAGGCGGAGCTTTTTATGAAAATGACGATGCGGATTTTATGGACGAATTCGAAGAAGATCCGGGCGTATTAAGCAGAAAGCCCCGAAAGAAAGAGAAGCAGGCAAAGCCTGTAAGACCGGACCCTGTTATTTTGGAGGATGATGACGATATCGAATTTTTTGATTTATAAAAAATAAAAATAAAGGTGGGAATATGCAGAAATCATTTACGGGCAAGGCGCAGAAAGCATTAAAAATGGCGGAAAAAGTCTCGAAGTCCATGCGCCACAATTATATAGGGACAGAACATCTGCTTTTAGGACTGTTAAAAGAAGGCACGGGCGTTGCGGCAAATGTTCTGGCCGAAAACGGCGTGGAGACGGAGCCACTGTTAGATTTGATCGAAAGTCTGATTGCGCCTTCGGGTCAGACGGCAGTCGCTGAAGCGGACGGGTGGACGCCGCGGGCGGAACAGATTCTTGAGAATGCAAGGAGGGAAGCGGATCGCTTTTTAAGCAGGGAAATCGGGACGGAGCATCTTCTGATTGCCATTATAAAAGAAACGGAATGCGCGGCGTCGCGGCTGATGAACACATTGAATGTGAATTTGCAGAAGCTGTATGTAGATACGCTGGTCGCTATGGGAGAAGACGGCAACCTCTATCGGGAAGATTTTCAGAATGGGAAGCCGAATAAGCGAAAAAATGCTTCAAACACGCCGATGCTGGATCAGTATGCCAGAGATCTGACGAAGCTTGCCGCCGAAAAGTGGCTGGACCCGGTCATCGGCAGAGAAAAAGAAATACAGCGGGTGATTCAGGTTTTAAGCAGACGCGGCAAAAACAATCCCTGTCTGATTGGAGAGCCCGGCGTGGGGAAAACGGCGATCGTGGAAGGGCTGGCGCAGCGCATTGTCATGGGGCTTGTTCCGGATACGGTGGCGAACAAACGGGTCGTGACGCTTGATCTTTCAGGTATGGTGGCAGGTTCCAAGTACAGAGGAGAATTTGAAGAGCGAATCAAAAAAGTGATTCGGGAAGTGACGCAGGCGGGAAACATACTTTTATTTGTGGATGAAATTCATACGATTATTGGCGCCGGCGGGGCGGAAGGGGCAATCGACGCATCAAATATTTTAAAGCCATCGCTGGCCCGTGGAGAGATTCAGTTAATTGGAGCCACAACGATTACGGAATACCGCAAATACATTGAAAAGGACGCTGCGCTGGAACGGCGTTTTCAGCCGGTTACGGTAGAAGAGCCGGGACGGGAGGAGGCGTTGGATATACTGCGCGGTCTGCGCGATCAGTATGAAAACCATCATCATGTCATTATTACGGACGATGGAATTGAAGCGGCGGTGGATTTGTCCATACGCTACATTAACGACCGGTATCTGCCGGATAAGGCGATTGATCTGATGGATGAAGCGGCGGCAAAGGTGCGCTTGAAAGGCTTTCAGGCGCCGGGAAGCATTGTGGAGCTTGAGCATCAGATTGCAAAATATGAAAGCGCGATGGAGCGGGCATTAATGGAAGAGGATTTGAAAGAAGCGTCCCGTTTCAGCGGCAAAAAGCAGGAGGCGGAGCTGAAATACGCAAAGCTCTGTAAAAAGTTTAAAAAAGACACGGATAAAAAGCTGTTGATTGCAGGCGCGGAGGAAATGGCAGACATCGTGTCCGGCTGGACCAAAATTCCGGTCCGCCAGCTGGAAGAAGGGGAAGCGGCAAGGCTTCGCCGCTTGGAGAAGACGCTGCGCAAACGCGTGATCGGTCAGGAAGAGGCGGTCAGCGCGGTTGCAAAGGCCGTAAAGCGCGGCAGAGTAGGCCTGAAAGATCCCAATCGTCCCATCGGTTCGTTTTTATTCCTCGGACCGACTGGCGTTGGAAAGACAGAGGTGACAAAAGCGCTGGCGGAAGCGCTGTTTGGCAGCGAACAGGCCATGATCCGCGTCGATATGTCGGAATATATGGAGCGGCACAGCGTATCCAAAATGATCGGCTCGCCTCCGGGCTACGTGGGATATGACGAAGGCGGGCAGCTCTCCGAAAAAGTGCGCAGAAATCCATATTCCGTCATATTGTTTGATGAAATAGAAAAAGCGCATCCGGATGTGTTCAATATTCTGCTTCAGGTTCTGGACGACGGGCATATTACAGATGCGCAGGGCAGAAAAGTAAATTTCAAAAATACGATCATCATTATGACCTCCAATGCCGGAGCACAGGCGATTGTTTCTCCGAAAAAGCTTGGATTTGGCCTGTCGGATGATGAAAAACAGAATTACGACCGCATGAAAGACGGCGTAATGGAAGAAGTAAAGCGGATTTTCAAGCCGGAATTTTTAAATCGCATTGATGAGACGATCGTATTCCGCGCATTGAATAAAGAAGACATGAAAAAAATCGTAACGCTTCTTTCCCGAACGCTTGCGGAGCGCTGCAAAAATCAGATGGATATTTCGATTTCCATAAAAGACTCATTGAAGGCGTACATCGTAGAATCCGCCTTTGATCCCAAATACGGAGCGCGTCCATTGAGGCGTAAAATACAAAGCAGCGTGGAAGACGCTCTGGCGGAAGAGATTTTAGATGGAGCCATAAAAAAAGGCGATATGATCGATATCGGCTATCGGGGAGAAAAAGTCTGCTTTACTGTAAAAAACAGGAACGAAAAATAACTGGAAAAATAAAGGCGGATATACTATAATAAATCTGTGTTCAAAATGGACGGGAGAATATGCGCGCCGGCGTCAGGCTTTGTCAGGCGGCATATGCTCCCGGTTCGTTCGGAAGCAGTAAAATCAGGAGCAAAGAGACACTACATAGCGTCACAGGAGGATAAAAATGTCTGTAATAAGTGAATTGATTCGCAGTGAAGCGGATGGAACAATCAGTTTTGGCGACTACAGCCTGGAAGCAAAGGCCAAGCTGGATCATTTTGCGCATGCAGGAGATTTGTATAAAGTAAAAACCTGCCGCGAAATCACCAAGCTGGAACGGAATGGAATGTTTGTATATGAGTCGGTTCCGGGAACGGCAGTAACAGGATTTCTGGCAACGGAATCAGAGGTGTCCTTCCGGGCGGAAGGAAAAGAAGACGTACAGATCACACTGGAACTGGAGCCTGGAACGGAATATGACATCCGAATCAATGAAATGGACTCAGGCGTAATGAAAACAAATCTTGGCGGGAAGTTAAGCATCAGCGTGGAAATGGATGGCGAGCATTCTGCAGCCGTTTGCATCTCCAGGAAATAATTCTATGGCAAAGGCAAAAACAGTCTATTTCTGTCAGTCCTGCGGAATGGAATCGGCGAAATGGATGGGGCAATGTTCTTCCTGCGGTGAGTGGAATACGTTTGCAGAAGAGGAGGTTCCCACAGGGAAGGGAAGCCGGAGCGCGTCCCGCAGACAGATCCAGTCAAAAGTCACAAAATTAAATGAGATCGAAGCGGCGGAAGAAGAGCGGATTTTTACGGGAATTGCAGAATTAGACCGCGTGCTTGGCGGAGGAATTGTGCCGGGGTCTATGACGCTTGTCGGCGGAGATCCCGGAATCGGCAAATCCACCCTTTTGCTTCAGGTTTGTCAAAAGCTGACGGAGCAAAATCGGAGCATTTTATACGTTTCCGGAGAGGAATCTTTGCGCCAGATTAAAATTCGCGCCGCACGCATTGGAAAAATAGGCGATGCTTTGTCACTGCTTTGCGAGACGAATCTGGACGTCATTGGAGAGATCATCAAAAAAGAGCGTCCGCAGATCGTAGTGATCGATTCCATTCAGACGATGTATCATGAGGCGATTTCTTCTGCGCCGGGGAGCGTGTCGCAGGTCAGGGAATCGACGGGAAGTCTGCTTATGCTGGCAAAAGGGCTTGGCATTGCGTTTTTTATTATTGGCCATGTGACAAAAGAAGGCGTTGTGGCAGGTCCCCGCGTTTTAGAGCATATGGTGGATACGGTTTTATATTTTGAAGGAGACAGGCATGCGGCGTATCGCATTCTGCGCGCCGTCAAAAACCGTTTTGGCTCGACAAATGAAATCGGCGTCTTTGAAATGCGCGCAAGCGGTCTGGAAGAAGTGGAAAACCCTTCCGAATTTATGCTGGGCGGCAAGCCGCAGGGAGCAAGCGGCTCCATTGTCGCCTGTTCTATGGAAGGGAGCCGTCCGATTCTGCTGGAAGTGCAGGCGCTGGTCTGCCGCAGCAACTTCGGAATGCCAAGAAGAACTGCGGCCGGATGTGATTTTAACCGGGTCAATCTTTTAATGGCCGTTTTGGAAAAAAGAGTTGGATTACAGATGGGAAGCTGCGACGCATATGTCAATATCGCGGGAGGCATCCGCATGAATGAGCCGGCGATTGATCTTGGCATTGTGCTTGCTTTAGCTTCCAGCTATAAGAACCGTCCGGTGGATGAGAAGACCATTTGTTTTGGAGAGGTTGGACTGAGCGGCGAAGTGCGCGCCGTCAATATGGCGGAACAGCGCGTGCTGGAAGCAAAAAAGCTTGGATTTTCCACCTGCATTCTTCCGGAATCGGTAAAGGCGACCTTGCCTGTTACAGATGGGATACGACTGATTGGCGTGCGAAATGTAAAGGATGCAATCGACCTTGTAATATAGAGGAAAAAAACAGTAAAAAAAGTTGAAAAAAATAGTTGACAAGTCGTTTTTGGCGTGCTATTATAATATAGCTGTCGCACGAAATGTGAAAACAGTGTGAACAATGAAAACTG
>CANSKO010000027.1 GCA_947647505.1 uncultured Roseburia sp.
GCTCGCCCGTCTGCGTGCACCCGCTTACGCCGCAGCTGTTATGCACATGCTCGCCCGTCTGCGTGCACCCGCTTACGCCGCAGCTGTTATGCACATGCTCGCCTGTCTGCGTACACCCGCTTACGCCGCAGCTGTTATGCACATGCTCGCCTGTCTGCGTACACCCGCTTACGCCGCAGCTGTTATGCACATGCTCGCCCGCCTGCGCGCACCCGCTTACGCCGCATCTGTTATGCGTATGCTCCTCCGCCAGCGTACAGCCCTCTACGCCGCAGCTGTTATGTGCGTGCTCCTCCGCCAGCGTACAGCCCTCTACGCCGCAGCTGTTATGCACATGTGCCCCTGCCAGCGTACAACCTTCCACGCCGCATACATGATACGCATGGCCATCGTCTGCACTGTGCGCATAGCAGCAGACTCCATCGTGAACGTGAACGAGAGTCTCCGTACATTCCGGCATCGGGCACAGACCCGGCGCATGCACGCCCTCCCTTTTACATCCCTCCGCTTCACAGACAAACGAAGTTTCCACATCCAAAGGCGCTTCCTGCTGCACAGACGACGCTTCGATGCGCGCATCTTCTCCAAAATTCGCCGCAAAAGCATCCAGCGTGACGACCGCGCCGGCAACCACCAAAACAGAGAGCAAAACTGTAAGCAAAGATCGTATCTTCATATTCCTCCATCCTTTCTTTCCTGCATACCAGCAGAATTTATCCGCTTCTTTCATTCTATTATAATCCCGTAAAACTGTGACCGTCAATGCCTTACTTCTCATTTCTCTCCCTGACCAGCACATGCACCGAATCTCCCGGCTGCTTTTTGATTTTTTCCCGTATGTCTTTTCGAATTCCAATGATATAGCAAATGGAGCCATCCGCATTTTTTACGCCCATGTTTACAACGCTCCCATCATATGGCTCGCCGTCAAATTCCACATGCACCTTTGCCCGCCCCGCGTGAAATTCTTTGCGCACGTCATAGGGAAACGGCACATATGCGCCGCCTTTGCCCTTTACCTCCTGAATCCTGGCATCATATTCATACTGTCTTGTCTGCATGCTTTTCTCTCCTTCCGCCTGGCTCTGTTTCGTTTCCGGATACGCCTTATCCTTCCAGTACCACCATTTCAGCTTTTTAGGATCATGCTCTTTTTGTTCCGCAAAATATACGGCGCATCGAAATACGTATAATACGCATCTGTCATCGCAAAAGCCTTTCTTCAGACAATCCAGATGATAAAGCTCTTCCGGATCTTTTCCTTTTAAATCGTCTATGCAATAAATGCCGATGTTATTCAGATGCTTTTCCATATTTGCTCCAACGCCGGGAATCTTTTTTAAATCACGCTGCGAACATTCTCCCTTTTTCTTCTGCATGACAGCTCCTCCTCTTCTTTCTATGCTTCCCCATTTCCTTCTGTTTCTTTCCTGCGCCGTCCGTCTTCCCTGGCGGATAGCCTGAATTTCTTTCTCCAAAGTATACACGAAACTATAAGTTCTTTCAATTCCACGAAGCGCTTTTACTTATGTTTTAGAGGTTCTCCAACATACCGCGGAAACACTTCCGAGCGCTTAGGAATACATGATTCGCTTTCCCCTCTTATTTTTTCGGAGGGTTCAAATAGCCCCCGGATAGCATGCCCTTTGGCGCGAAAAACATATTGAAAAACATTTTTGCATATGCTATAATGCCATCAGGCAAAAGAAATGAAAAAATCCAACGTCGACACCTCCTTCCTGTTGCCAGGTTTCGGTGAGCAACGCTAAAATTATAACATATTTAATCCAGATTGGAATACTCATTGTTGCCCTTACCCATTTGCTTTATCAGATTTACAAGAGAAAAACGCAAGAAATTTTTATGTTCTCTTCGAGATATGAAACTCTTATTTTAAAGTGCATTCGTTAAATAACGACCACGCATACCTAAATCCCAATCTGAATAGAAGCTCGTCATTTCTTAAGCAAATATGCAGCATATCATCTTCCAGTTTTCGGCAGTCTTCTCTATCCAGCTTTCCTTCCAGCCAATCTAAATCAATATTGTTTTTCATCATTACATGATTATATTCCCAACTATTTGTAAATCTCTCAAATATTCCATGAATCCTGCTGTTTGTTTCATCCATTTCCTGAAAGAATGTTTCATTCTCCTTGTCACACTTGCCTATTTTGATTAAAAATTGACTGTCGTCAGATGTTGCTATCCCTAGCAAACCACCGTCTTCTGCTATATGCTCTATCGTGACGGCAGGCGCTTCCATTTTCTCAAGACTTTTTAAAAGCATATCTGTAAATTTCTCAATATTCATAATGCACCCTTCCCTTAATTCTTTTTTACAAAAATTTCTACATAACCACGCGCTAATTTCCAATATTTATATTCCATATCGCCAGCATGTTCTGTCAATTCTTCTCCCAACAACGTTTCACGTTCAGGATTTGCATACGGAATAAAGCTTTTTCCATTCCCTTATATAACATTGCAGAAATCAGCGTTTCAAAAAATTCATAACGCAGACAGCCATATCCGTCATACTCCTTTTCCACACTTTACACCTCCGTAATTTTATCACTCTTATTATAATATGCCGTCATTTTGACGTCAATAAGTATTTAGCCGTCATTTTGACGGTATAATAACATTATCAAGCCGTTAAGGAAGTGATACGCGTTGAAGGTAAAGCAATCAAAATTTACGCTACGTATAAGTGACGAATTACAAAAGAAATTCCGCTATATTTCTGAATACAATGCCCGTTCTGCCAATAGTGAATTAACAATACTAATCAGAAAGCATATTGCAGAATTTGAAAAAGAGCATGGAAGAATAGAACACTGATTATTTTTATGCCGTCATACAGCCGTCAAATTCCCTTTTTGCCGTCAGATTGACACTATAATAGTGTCTGTATGGAGGTATTCGTATGACGACTGATGTAGCTAAATTCACTTTAAGGATAGACGCTGAATTATTAAAGAAATTTCGTTTTGTTGCAGACTATAACGCCCGTTCCGCTAACCGTGAACTGGAAGTCCTTATGAAAAAACACATTGCAGAATTTGAAAAAGAAAATGGTAAGATAACTCTTGACTGATTTTCCTGCCTGTTCCTCTTAATTACTTCTAAAGCGTTTCCCATGCTTCCAAACACTTTGTAAGAGCTGTTTTAACAGGCGATTTCAGCTTTTGCGCCAAAGGCTCTGCCAACTGGTATTCTGGTGAAGCGTCAAGCTCCCATCCAATGCCGTACCGCCCATCACAGCGGCAAGACTTTCTTTTTCGGACTGCACCCACTGGCTCCACTCCTTATCGCCAATCTGCAAAACCAGTTCGTAGAATGGTTTTTCCTGCTTTACATTCCGTATCTTCTCGTAATAACTGGCAATACGGCGGTCTGCCCTCATCTGTTTTTCATTATATCCCGTTACAGCCTGCTATACCTGTAAAGCGCTCTTTTTTCAACCTGAATTCCATTCCGGATGGCATGCATATGCGCTTGACTGTCCGCTGAAAACTGCTAAAATTAATACGATATACAGGCAAACAGCTTGTATATATCTTGATTCAGCGAGGAGGCGCTATATGAAACACAAAGAATATTATAACGACCCGTATATTCAACTGTTTTCTGAAAGGCTTGCGGTCTCGGCGCCCGACTTTGATCCGGAAGCATTCTCCCGCAGACTAACCGGTCAGCTGGACGGAAAAGAATTATTTGCGCGCATTGACTGCATAACAGACGCTATGGAGCAATGTATGGGATGCGATTCTTCCAAAAACATTCAGGCCTTTTTTAACCTGCTTGGCCCGGAACGGAAAGGCGCGGACGGTATGTTTTCGTCTGGCTGGTGGCTGTGGCCCATCAGCCGTTACGTGGAACGACATGGAAATGAACATTGGGAATTATCCTTATCGTTTTTAAAAGAACTGACAAAACGATTTACAGGTGAATACGCAATCCGTCCTTTACTGAAAGAACGCCCGGCCGAAGTCATGGAAGAACTGCTGCTATGGACAAAAGAGCAAAACGTGCATGTGCGGAGGCTTGCAGGCGAAGGCGTAAGAATCCGTCTGCCCTGGTCGCAAAAATTATTTGCCGCACTGCTTGAATTTGAAAAATATTGTGCGATTCTTACGAATTTAAAAGATGACCCGGAGAAATTTGTGCAAAAAAGCATAGGAAATAATTTGAATGACTTATACAAAGAAGCGCCGGAAAAAGCAGACTTTATCATTGCACAATGGAAAAAAACAGGTCCCGGCAGCAAAGCGCAGGAATGGATTATAAAACACGGCACACGAAATCAGGTTTAAAGGAAAACCAAATTTCCCCAAATCCTCTTTCCATTCCATGCCGGAAACGTTATAATAAATCCCGAAAAACAATCGAACCGTTCAAAAGAAAGGAGCCTGTCATGAAACAGAAGCACAATGACTACATCGCCATCCCAGCCTGCATGAAGGTTGAAAACGGCGCGCTGGCAAAAATTGGATTTTATCTGAAAGAAAGCGGCATCCGGACAGCCGTTCTCTTTTTTGGAAACGGGTTGATCGAACTGTTTGGAAAAACGGTTATGGAATCGCTTGGCGACGCCGGCATACAGGTCCTGAACTATCAAGAATTCGACTCCGTACATTTAAAAGACGTCACCGACCTTGCGTTCCATCTTCCCGGTCAGGCACAGGCAGTGATCGGCATTGGCGGAGGCAAGGTCATAGACGTGGCAAAATACTGTGGATTTTTGCGCAAGCTTCCATTTATCAGCGTTCCGACTTCCGCTTCCAGCGACGGATTTTCCAGCGCAAGCGCGTCGCTTCTGATTGATGGAAAACGAAATTCCGTTCCCGCCAGAATGCCTTACGGCATTATCGCAGATACGGCGGTAATCAAGGACGCGCCCGTGCGCTTCCTCTATTCCGGCATCGGAGACATGGCGTCCAAAATTACCGCGCTCTATGACTGGCAGTTTGAAGAAGACTGCGGCCACGCCGAAGTCAATGACTTTGCCATGATGATCGCCAAAAAAGCCGTCAACAGTTTTGTGCGGACGCCATTTCAAAGCATAAAAGACGACCTGTTTTTAAAGGAGCTGCTTGACTCTCTGGCCATGAGCGGCGTTGCAAATGAAATCGCCGGAAACAGCGCGCCCACCAGCGGCAGTGAACATCTGATTTCCCATGCGCTGGACAAAATTTCTGACGCTCCGCAGCTTCACGGCATCCAGGTGGGCGTCGCAACTTACCTGATGAGCCTGGTACAGAACCATCGCTCTTTACGCATTCACACTATTTTTACGGATACCGGATTTTTTGATTATGTGGAAACGCTTGGCCTTTCCATCCGGGAATATGAAACAGCCATTGACCTTGCGCCTTCCATCAAGCCGTTTCGCCGTACGTATCTGCACCTGCCCGAATATCGGAAGACGGCAAAGGAGCTGCTGTATACGGATGCAGCGTTAAAGCGCGTCTTCCATGTATAATCATTTCCGCACACACATCTAATTTGCGTCGCGAATCTGAATCGATGTAATCACCGGTTGTCTGTCGGCGGCAATTAAACCGTCGCCATTGACAGGCTCCGCGGCGGCGCAGACGGCGTCTACGACTTCTATGCCCTCTGTCACATAACCAAAAACGGCATATTCCCCATCGAGCGCCGTACTGTCCTGATGTACGATGAAAAACTGCGAGCTTGCGCTGTTGTAATCGGAAGATCTGGCCATCGATATGGCGCCCCTCGTATGCGAAAGCGTATTATTAAAGCTATTCTTTGCAAACTCTCCTTCGATCGTTTCGTCAGAGCCTCCCATTCCATCCCCATTCGGGTCTCCGCCCTGCATCATAAATCCTTCTATAATGCGATGAAACGTCAGTCCGTCATAAAAGCCGCTCTCTGCCAGAGAAACAAAATTATCTACCGTCTTTGGCGCAGCCTCCCGATTGAGCGCAACCGTAATCGTGCCGTAATCCTGAATCGAAATGTCCGCATAGCACGAAGCGACGATGTCGTTTCCTTCCGCAGACGCCATTTGCTGCGTGCCTCCCTGCTCCGCCGCATCGTTTTTTTTCCCGCTTCCCGCCACAAGCCATACTGCCACGCTTAAGACGGCGATGGCAGCTATGGCCGCGCCCGTCCAAAACAGAAGCTTCTTTTTCCGTTTGATTTCAAGCGGCCCGACAAACGCGCCAATCTCCTCCCGGATCCGGCGGTCCTGCGCTTCCGACAGGCTTCCCTCCTCTATGCCGTTGAAAAAAAGCTCCTCCAGAAATTCAGACGTTCTGCGGGAATAGTCGCCGGATTTTTGAAACATTACATTTAAAATGCGTTCCGTATTCTGCGGTTCCGCTTCAAGGGCAAGTCCAACTGTCTTTTCCTGCAATCCCGTCAGAGCCGCGATGTCGTTCTGTCCAAAGCCTGCAACCTGATGCAAAACAAAGACAAACCGACCGGCAGCCGGAAACGCATGCAAAATGGAACCCAGCACGCTGCTTTCACTGTACGCCGCCTCTGCGTCCCGCTCCGTGACCTCAAAATTTTTTCCCGGCGGAACCGGCAATGCCTTCTGGCCCTTTTTCCCGCCGTTGTTCCGACAGTATGCCACAGCCCTGCCAAGAAGCGCTTTTCGAAAGTCCTCTTCCGTTATGATGCTGCCGTCCGATAAGCCGCTCCACGTATTCTGAAACGCCCATACAACGGCGTGCTCTGCCGCTTTCTCATCCATCAGCAGACACGAACAGAGAAATCTTGCTTCCTTTTGATATGTTTCATACAGCTCCACACATGCCGCCCGTTTTCCCTTTGCAGCCTGTTCCGTTAATTTACGCATCGTATCCTCCCGTTCTTTTCTGTTAAAATGCGAATCCTCAAAACAATGTACTCTATTATATCTGAATTTCCTGAAATAAATTTGAAATAATTGTTAAGATTTTATTGACAATTCAAAAATCCGCTTGCCACGCAGACAAACTGCTGTATAATGAAAAACAAAAAGGAGTCCGCCATGTATGCAATCCAAACGTTCTCCCTTACCAAATATTACGGATCGTCAAAGGGCATCGAGGATTTGCGCCTGACCGTCGAACAGGGTGATTTTTTCGGATTTATCGGTCCAAACGGCGCGGGCAAAAGCACAACCATCCGCACGCTTCTTGGCCTGATCTCCCCTACCAGCGGAACGGCCCGAATTTTTGGAAAGGATATCGTAACGCAAAAGCAGGAAATTCTCTCCGACATTGGCTATATGCCGTCAGAATCCGCCTTCTACCAGAATCAACGCGTAAAAGACATTCTGACGTTTTCCGCCGCGCTGCGCAAAAAAGACTGCACAGCCCAGACAGCTCTGCTGTGCGAACGGTTTTCACTCGATCCAAACCGAAAAATCAGAGAGCTTTCTCTTGGCAACCGCAAAAAAGTCTCGATTGTCTGCGCCCTGCAGCATATGCCGTCTCTTTACATTCTTGACGAGCCTACAAATGGACTGGATCCTTTGATGCAGCAGGAATTTTATGCCGTTTTAGAAGAACGCAACCGGCAGGGCGCTACGATTTTTCTCTCTTCCCACGTATTGTCCGAAGTGCAAAAGCGCTGCACGCATGCCGCCGTCATCCGCGAAGGCTCGCTTTTGATTTCCGACCGCATGGACGCGCTCGGCCACGCCAGCGCAAAGCAGGTGACAGTGCGGGGCGTTGACGCGCTGCCTGCGTCCGATCAGATTCGAAACGTGCAAAAGACCGGCGATACGCTGCGCTTTTTATACAGCGGCAGCCCCAAAGACCTGCTGCAGACGCTCTCTGCGCTTCCGCTGACCGATCTTTCCATCGCAGAACCGAATCTGGAAGAAATTTTTATGCATTATTATGCAAAGGAGAACCCCTGACATGACGCTTATCAGACATGAACTTTCTCTTGGAAAGCAAACGCTTTTCATCTGGACGGCAGTAATTGCGGGCTTGATGGCCCTGTGCATTTTTATTTATCCGGACATGGAACAACAGATGCAGGATATTGGTGATATGTTCTCCAATATGGGCGGCTTTTCCGCTGCATTTGGCATGAACCAGCTGAACTTTGGCGAATTTATGGGATACTTTTGCGTCGAATGCGGCAACATCCTCGGACTTGGCGGCGCATTTTTTGCCGCGCTCTCCGGCATCTCTTCCCTGTCTAAAGAAGAACGGGAGCATACCGCCGAATTTCTGCTTACGCATCCCATTTCCCGCCGCCGCGTTGTTGCGCAAAAATACGGCGCCATGCTGCTGCAGATTGCTCTGTTTCATGCCGCCGTCCTTGCCGTTACGTTTCTGTCCGTCCAAAGCATTGACGCATCGCCGGACTGGTCGATGCTTGCCCTTTTGTTCCTCGCTTATTTTATGCTGCAAATCGAGATCGCATCCATCTGCTTTTGCATATCCGCATGCTGCAGCGTCGGCCCCGGCGCCGGTCTTGGCATAGCGGCTCTGTTTTATTTTTTCAACATCATCGCCAACCTGACCGAATCGATGGCAGGTCTGAAATACATCACGCCCTTTGGCTATGCAGAGGGCGCAGACATCCTCGCAGACAGATCGCTTCACCTGCCGTATCTTGCCGTTGGCGTTCTGATTACGATATCCAGCATCCTGCTTGCCTTGTACCGGTATCATCAAAAAGACATCTCATAAAAAGCGTCTGCATTATCAGACGCGCTTTAGCAGACAGACCGCCTGCGCCGCAATGCCCTGCTCCGTCCCGGTAAACCCAAGCCCTTCCTCCGTCGTGGCTTTGACGTTCACCTGACCCGTTTCGATTGCAAGCGCGTCTGCGATGTTTTGTTCCATTGCCGCGATGTAGGGACGCAGCTTCGGCCGCTGCGCAATTACCGTCGCGTCAATATTGACAACGCGATACCCTTCCTTTTCCACCAACGCTCTGACAGAAGACAGCAGCTTCATGCTTGAAATGCCCCTGTATTTCTCCTCCGTATCCGGAAAGTGCGCGCCGATGTCTCCCATCGCAGCCGCGCCAAGCAGCGCGTCCATCACAGCATGAAGCAGGACATCCGCATCCGAATGTCCTGCCAGTCCAAGCGTATGTAAAATTTCAACGCCGCCTAAGATCAGCTTCCTCTCTTCCGTCAGCCTGTGCACGTCGTACCCGATTCCAATTCGCATAGAATCCTCCTTTTTCAAACGCTTTAACAGCCGCTTTTCACCGCTTCCAGAAGCGTCTTTACGCATGCGTCAACGCCCAGCTTCCCGCTGTCTAAGCAAAGCTCAAAAAAGGCCGGATTTCCCCATTCCCATTTCGTAACGGAATTGTAAAATCCGCTCCTCCTTTTGTCATACTTCTTTAACACATCCTCCGCTTCCGAAGCTTTGATGCCTTCCCGCGCAATGGCCCGCTCGATCCTTTTCTCTTTCTCGCAGTGAATAAACACATTCAGGCAGTCCGTCCGCTCTTTTAAAATATAGCCGGCCGCCCGCCCGACGATAACGCAGCCGCCCTGACTGGCCGCTTCTTCAATAATGCGCTTTTCTTCCAAAAACACTTTATCCGACATCGAAAGCGTTTTGTCATAAGCGCTTCCGCCCAGCTTTGTTTTGGAAAGATTAAACAAAAAGCTGCCGGAATGCGTCTCTTCCAGCCCCTCGATGTAAATAGATGAAATTTCAAGCGCTTTTGCCGCCTGTGCCAGAAGATTCCGGTCATACAGCTGATACCCAAGCGCATCCGCAAGCTTTATGCCAATCTCATTTCCCCCGCTGGCATACTGACGTTCAATTACAATCACACGATACATGCCAAACACTCCTTTCCTCCGATCCCGTCGTCCGGTTTTAGCAGTCCACCGTCATCTGATTGTTTTATTTTAACATATTTTCCCACAATGCGAAACATGTTTTTATCATCGCTCATAAATTTGATAAAAATAATCGTTCAGCTTTGCCAGCGCATAAATCAAAACCGTCGTCTCCTGTTCATTCAGCTTTCCCTTTACCCGCTCAATCATCTTCCTGTGAAACGACGCATGATGCGCATACGCCTGTCGTCCTTTTTCCGTCAGCGACGCAAAGACAACGCGCTTATCCTTTTTGCCGCGCTCACGGACGATATATCCCTTCTCCGAAAGCCCATCCATAGATTTCGTCAGCGTCCCGGTCGTCACGGACATCAGCCTTGCCACCGCAGACATGCTCTTGGGTTCTCCCCGGCCGACCGCCTCAATAATATGCATGTCATTTACGCTGATCTCCTTAAATTCCGGCGTAATCAGATATTTTTCCTCGATTTCCACAATATTCTTAAACAGCTTTACCAGCAATTCATTCAGCACCCGGTCGGCGTTTGGTCCATCCTTCATTTTTTCTCCTCAATCTTTTCTCATCTACCATGTGAGCACGGTCGCGCCCCAGGAGAGCCCCGCGCCAAATCCGGCCAGCACAATGCGGTCTCCTTTTTTTATCCTGCCCTGCCGGTTGACAAAATCCAGAAGAATCGGAACGCTGCCGGCGGAGATATTGCCGCAATGCTCCAGATTCGTCGGAAATTTTTCCATCGGAACGCCAAGCCGCTTTGACACGGATTCCAGAATCCGTCTGTTCGCCTGATGCAATACAAATAAATCAATCTCTTCCATCGAAAGCCCTGCCCTGCCCACGACTGTGCGAATCGCCTCCGGAACCGTGCGCACAGCAAATTTATAGACTTCCTGCCCGTTCATAGATACATAGGACAGACCGACGTCATTTGTGACATAGGGATTGTTGTTCTTTCTGTTCTCACAGCAAAGCGCGTCTCCTCTTGCGCCGTCCGAGCCCTGCACGCTTTCTAAAATTCCATGCAACGCGTCTGCGCAAACGACGGCCGCGCCCGCGCCATCGCCAAACAGCACGCAGGTAGAGCGATCCTCCCAGTCCATCACTCTGGATAAAATCTCGCCGCCCACCACCAGAATATTTCGATAACGTCCGCACTGTATATAGGCGTCCGCCGTTTGCAGGGCAAACAGAAAGCCGGAACAGGCCGCGTTGATGTCAAACGCCGCGGCATTGACGGCGGAAAGCTCCCGCTGCAGCTCGCAGGAAAGAGACGGCAGCAGCTTATCCGCCGAAAGCGTGGCCGACAAAATCAAATCCAGCTCGTTCGGCTCTACATCCGCTTCTTTCAACGCCTGTTTTGCCGCCTGCGCCGCAAGAGACGTCAGCGTCTCTTCGACTGCAAGATGCCTGGAAGCGATGCCCGTCCTGCTCTTTATCCATTCGTCCGAAGTGTCCATCCGTTTGCTTAAATCGTCATTTGTCACCTTAAGCTGAGGAAGCGCGCTTCCCGTACCGCATATTCTGCTTCTCATTGTTTTGCTCCTTTATCTGCTTAAAAACGCCGGAATCTCTGATAGCGATGCTCCGCCAGCTCTTCTCCGCTCATTGCGTGGTACGTTTCCAGAAACGTTCGCATATGACATTTCAGAAAGCGCGAAATGTCATACAGCGACTGTTCATCCGCGCCGCCAAACTCCGGAATGATTTTCTCCACCACATGCAGCTGATGTAAATCCTGCGCCGTAATTTTCATCACTTCGGCCGCTTCCTTCGCACGCTTTTTATCCTTCCAGAGAATCGAGGCAAATCCCTCCGGAGACAAAATCGAATACGTCGCGTTTTCCATCATCCAGACCTCATTGCCAACGGCCAGCCCCAGTGCGCCGCCGCTGCCGCCTTCCCCGATCATCAGACAGAGGATCGGAACCTTAAGGCCCGACATTTCAAACAGGTTGCGCGCAATGGCCTCCCCCTGCCCGCCTTCTTCCGCTTCCATGCCGCAGAATGCCCCGGAGGTGTTGACAAACGTAATGATGGGACGATGGAATTTTTCCGCCTGCTTCATCAGACGAAGCGCCTTGCGGTATCCTTCCGGAGAAGGCATGCCGTAATTATGCCGGATGCAGTCTTTTAAGTCTTTCCCTTTCTGTATGCCGATCACCGTTACCGGCTGTCCGTCCAGAAGCGCAATGCCGCCCACAACGGCCGGATCGTCTCTGTGGCATCTGTCGCCATGCAGCTCGAAAAACGAATCAAAGATCTGACTGATATAATCCATCGCGGAAAGCCGTCCTGTATTTCGAACGGCCCGCACCTTCTCCCATGCGCTCAGCTCCCTGCTTTTTACGCTGCGCTCCTTCATCCTCTCGCTTGGCGTAAAGACCGTCTCTGTTCCGGGAGTAAAGTTGGCAAATCCCTCCTGTGCGGCATGTATTTTTAAAATGTTATACAGCGTCTTTTTTAATGACGTCCGTTCTACAATCGCATCTACAAACCCATGCTCCAGCTGAAATTCGGCCCGCTGAAACCCTTCCGGCAGCTTCTGTCCGATCGTCTGCTCGATGACGCGCGGCCCTGCAAAGCCAATCAGCGCGCCCGGTTCCGCAAGAATGATATCGCCCAGCATTGCAAAGCTTGCCGTCACGCCGCCCGTCGTCGGATCGGTCAGAACCGGAAGGTACAAAAGGCCCGCGTCCGAATGCCGCTTTAAGGCCGCCGCCGTCTTTTCCATCTGCATCAGAGAAATAATGCCCTCCTGCATGCGCGCGCCGCCGGAACAGCAGAATAAGATAACCGGAAGCCGCCGTTTCGTCGCCTCTTCCACGGCCAGCGCAATTTTTTCCCCGACGATATGCCCCATGCTGCCCATCAGAAATCTGGCGTCGCATACGCCAAGCGCAACCGGAATGCCATAAATCCTTGCCTCTCCCACCGTTACGCCTTCTAAAAGCCCCGTCTTTTCTCTGGCTACAAATATCTTTTTTTCATATTCCGGAAAATCCAGCGGATTTTTAAATTCCAGCTCTTCAAACCATGGCGTAAAGCTTTTGGCGTCCGCCGCCATTTTGATCCGGTTAAACGTGCGCACCCGAAAATAGCTGCCACATTTATAGCAGACGTATTTATTTTCCACGACGTCCGATTTGATCAGAAATCCCTTGCAGGAAGGACATACGATCAGATCCGCCTCCTCCTGTTTTCTTTCCTTCTCTTTGATTGTGATTGCATTTTTCCGTTTGATGATTGGCGCCATACTGTCATTCCCCGCTTCCTGTTGCAAAGGTCAGCTCCGCAGACGCTGCCAGCGTTCCATTTACCTTTGCGCATCCTCTGCCAATTCCGATCGGCCCTTTTTGCTTTATAATTTCAAGTTCCAGCGTCAGACAGTCGCCCGGCACGACTTTCCGTTTGAATTTTGCATGGTTGATTCCGGCAAAATAAGCCGTCTTCCCCTTATTTTCCGGCATGCTCAAAATCGCAACCGCCCCCGTCTGCGCCATTGCCTCCAGTATCAAAACGCCCGGCATCACAGGCTCCTTTGGAAAGTGTCCGGCAAAATACGGTTCGTTGTAGCTGACGCATTTTTTTCCAACGGCTTTTACGCCCGGCGTAAGCTCTGTAATCTGATCAATCAGTAAAAACGGCTGCCTGTGCGGTATAAGTTCCATAATCTGTCTGATATCAAGCGTCATAGCGTTACTCCTTTTCCCTTTCCATCCGTCTGATCACCAGGCTTGCATTGTGTCCGCCAAATCCCAGCGAATTGCTGAGCGCATATGCAAACGCTCCACAAACCGGCTCCTTGCAGTAATCCAGATCCAGCTCTTCGTCCGGCGTTTCATACCCTGCCGTGGCATGCAGAAAGCCCTCCGCAAGCTCTTTGACGCAGACGACAAATTCAATGGCGCCCGCCGCGCCCAGAAGATGGCCGATCATCGATTTCGTGGAATTGATTTTCAGGTTTTTTGCATGACTGCCAAATGCCAGCTTCATCGCCCTCGTTTCAAACAGGTCGTTATGATGCGTTCCCGTTCCATGCGCGTTGACATAGCAAATGTCTTCCGGCTTTAATCTGGCGTCTTCCATTGCATTTGTCATCGCCTTTGCAGCTCCGGCCCCGCTCTCTTCAGGAGATGTAATATGGTACGCGTCACAGGAAGAGCCGTAGCCCGCCACTTCAGCATAGATCTTTGCTCCTCTGGCTTTCGCATGTTCATATTCTTCCAGTATGACGACGGCTGCGCCTTCTCCCATGACAAAGCCGCTTCTGTTTTTATCGAACGGCAGGGAGCATCTCGCCGGATCGTCGGACGTCGAGAGCGCCGTCAAAGCGGTAAAGCCCGCGATGCCTGTCGGCGTAATGCATGCTTCCGTTCCCCCGGCCGCCATAACGTCCGCTTCCCCATATTGAATGCTGCGAAACGCTTCTCCAATCGTATTCGTTCCCGTCGCGCAGGCCGTCACGGAATTGATGCTTTTCCCTTTTAAGCCAAATTGTATGGAGACGTTGCCCGCCGCCATATTTCCAATCATCAGCGGCACAAACAGCGGATTTATGCGCCCCGGCCCCTTCTCAAGCAATTTCTTATATTCCCGCTCGATCGCCTGTAAGCTTCCAATGCCGGAGCCAATGGCGCATCCCACGCGATACGGATCTTCCTCCTCCATTTTAAGTCCGGCATCCTCAAGGGATTCCTTTGCCGCGGCAACGGCATACTGCGAAAACAGCTCCATGCGCTTTGCCGCTTTTGCGTCCATATAGTTTTTTCCTTCAAAGCCTTTGACCTCCGCCGCAATATGGCATTTATATGCGGATGCGTCAAATTTTGTGATCGGCCCAAATCCGGTCTTCCCTTCTTTCACAGACTGCCAGAACGCTTCTACGCCAAGTCCAACCGGCGTAATCGCGCCCATGCCCGTCACCACAACTCTTCTCTTCATCGTCTCCTCCTGTCTGCTCTCTCAAACCATGCGGCGCATCCCGCCGAAAGCCGTCTGCAAAAGCTCCCCGCCTTCGGACAAAACGCGTCTACATGCACATTCCGCCATCTACGGCAAACACCTGTCCCGTAATATAATCCGCTTCCTCCGACGCCAGAAAGACGGCCATTGCCGCAATGTCCTCCGGCGTTCCCATTCGTCCAAGCGGAATCGATTCCGTCAGCTTTTTCTTTGCCGCCTCCGGCATGGCGTCCGTCATATCCGTTGCAATCAGGCCCGGCGCAATGGCATTGACATGGATGCCTCTGGACGCAAGCTCCCTTGCCGCGCTTTTCGTCAGGCCAATCAGCCCCGCTTTGCTCGCCGCATAATTTGCCTGTCCCGCATTGCCCATTATGCCGGATACCGACGAAATATTTATGATTTTTCCACTCTTTTGCTTTAAAAAATAACGGGACAGATGACGCATCGTGTGAAACGCGCCTTTCAGATTCGTGTCGATCACCGCATCAAACGCTTCCTCCGACAGCTTCATCAAAAGCCCGTCTCTTGTAATGCCTGCATTGTTGACCAGTATGTCAATATGCCCGTGCTTTTCGATCAGATTCCGTATCATTTCTCCACACGCCGCATAATCGGACACGTCGCACGCATATAGTTCGGCGCTGCCTTTGGCCTGTAAGATTTCTTCCGCCGTCTGCTCTGCCCTTTCTTTGGAGCCGCAATAATTGAGAATGACATGCGCGCCTTTTGCGGCAAAAGCTTTTGCAATCTGCGCGCCAATGCCCCGGCTCCCTCCCGTCACAAGCGCGATTTTACCGTTCCACATAATTTTTCCAGTCCTCCACACTCTCGATATGATATACCGTCGCTTCCCGGTTTATCTTGCGCAGAAACCCGGAAAGCGTTTTTCCCGGCCCGATTTCCACAAACGTATCCGCTCCGTCCGCAAGCAGACGCAGCATCGTCTGATGCCACTTCACGCTCGCCGCCACCTGACGCGTCAAAAGCGGCTTTACCTCCTCTGCCTCCGTCACGTAATCCGCCGTCACGTTTGCCACATAGGGCAGAAAGCGCTCTGCAATCGCAACATCCCGCAGAGCTTCGCCAAGCTGCTCGCCCGCATGCAAAAGCAGCGGCGAATGAAACGGCCCGCTCACATGCAGCGGCACAATACGCTTTGCTCCCGCTTCTTTTAATGCTGCGCCGGCGGCGTCGACCGCCGTCTTTTCTCCCGTAATGACGATCTGCCCCGGACAGTTATAATTGGCGATAGATACCGTTCCTTCCGTTTTCTGACAAATTTCTTCGATTGTTTCCGCATCCATGCCAAGCACGGCGCTCATCGCGCCGCCTGTGGGCACTGCGTTCTGCATAAAAATGCCCCGTTTGCGAATCACGGCGAACGCATCTTCCATGCGCATGACGCCGGAAGCGATCAAAGCCGCATATTCGCCGAGGCTTAAGCCCGCCGTCACGTCCGGACAGACGCCTCTTTCTTTGATCGCCGCATAGATCGCCGCTTCTGTCGCAAGCATGGCAATCTGCGTATATTCCGTAATATGAATCTGTTCGTTCTCTTCAAAGCAAAGCGCCGCAACGTCAAGCCCCGACGCTTTGCCCGCCAGATCATACACTTCTCTGCAAACCGGAAAAGCATCGTAAAAATCTTTTCCCATTCCAACATACTGCGATCCCTGACCAGGGAACATAAATACCAGCCTGCCCATGTCTTTCTCCTCTTTACTGCCAGACGATGCCAGATAACAGCTGCTTTGCTCCGTCTGCAATTTCTTCTATAATCTCCCTGCAGGTCTGCTCCTTTTGGATCATCCCTGCGATCTGCCCCGCCATCAGGCTTCCGTTTGTCACATCTCCGTCGATCACTGCTCTGCGCAAAGAGCCAAGCGTCAGCGTCTCCAGCTCTTCCAGACTGACGCCTTCCGCTTCCATTTTCAGATATTCCCGCGTCATTTTATTACGCAGCACGCGGATCGGATGTCCCGTGCTTCTTCCCGTTACTGCGGAATCAATGTCTTTGGCCTTTAAAATGCGCTGCTTGTAATTTTCATGCACAATCGATTCTTTTGCCACAAGAAAACGCGTCCCCATCTGCACGCCCTGCGCTCCAAGCAAAACCGAAGCCGCAAAGCCCCTTGCGTCGCCAATGCCGCCGGCTGCAATCACCGGAATGGAAACGGCGTCCGCAACCTGCGGGACAAGCGTCATCGTCGTCGAAGAGCCAATATGTCCGCCCGACTCCGTTCCTTCCGCCACAACCGCATCGGCTCCGGCTTTTTCCATCATCTTCGCCATTGCAACGCTCGCCACGACGGGAATCACCAGAATCCCGGCTTCTTTCCACATACTCATAAAAGCGGCCGGATTGCCAGCCCCCGTAGTAACGGCCTTTACGCCTTCCTCCGCTACGACTTTTGCAACCTCTGGCGCATTGGGATTCATCAGCATCACGTTGACGCCAAACGGCCGGTCCGTGCGCTCTTTTACCTTCCGAATCTGCTCTCTGACGACTTCCGGCGGCGCGCTGGCCGCCCCAATGATTCCAAACCCGCCGGCCTCCGATACGGCGGCAGCCAGGTGGTATTCCGCCACCCATGCCATGCCGCCCTGCAAAATCGGATATTTCACGCCAAGCAACTGTGCAATGCCCATTTTACTCATGCCTCTTCCACGCCTTTGCTTTTTAAATATTCCATAACGTCGCCAACCGTCGCAATCTTTTCCAGATCCTCCGACGGAATCTCCACGCCGTATTCTTCTTCCAGGCTCATGACAAGCTCAAACAAATCCAGAGAATCCGCCCCCAGATCGTCTTTAAAATTGCTTTCCGCCGTAATCTCATTTTCTCCTACGCTCAACTGTTCCGCAATTATGCTTTTTAATTTTTCCAACATATCGTCCGTTCTCCTTTTATAAGCTAAATGTTTTGCCTGTCAAATAGTTTGATAATCAAATTATTTGACAGGCAAAGTATATAGCAGAAGGAAATTTTTGTCAACCCTACATTTGTATATTCCATAAAAATTTCCGCACACTAACAGAAACAAAGGAGGTTCTTATGGACGATACGACAAGATGCGCAGACTCAAACTGCCACAGACAGCATTCCGACATACAAAAAAAGAAAGAACCGGCGCCCGCAAAAAACGCCGTCCGACAGCAGAGCCTGTACAGCAAATCCGACAAGCCCGTGCCGGATAACAGTCCGTTTTTTGAAGGGCGGAGCAATCCGTTAAGCAGCAAGGGCAACTGATGGAATGCAAAAAGGAATCCCGTAAAACAGGATTCCTTTTCTTTTCTGTACAAACACAGCTATCGGCGCAGCCGCCGCTCAATCTGATCAATCACCGTCTGAATCGCCAGAAGCCTTGCATAATATTTATTGTTGGACGGTATAATAAACCACGGCGCATTTTCCGTCGAAGTCCTTGCAATCATTTCATCGACCGCCTCTTCATACGCATCCCATTTTTCACGGTTGCGCCAGTCCTCCTCCGTGATTTTCCACTGTTTTTCCGGCGTATTCTGCCGATCCGTAAAGCGGGCCAGCTGCATATCTTTATCAATATGCACCCAGAATTTGAGGACGAGCGCGCCCCACTCGGACAATTCCCGTTCAAATTCATTGATTTCATTATAGGCGCGCTTCCAGTCGTTTTCCGAACAAAAGCCTTCCAGACGCTCCACCATCACTCTTCCGTACCAGCTGCGGTCAAAAATAGCGATATGCCCTTCTTTTGGCAGCCTGTGATAAAAACGCCAGAGATAATGTCTTGCTTTTTCATGCGGCTCCGGCGACGCGATGGGATGCACTTCAAATCCTCTTGGGTCGAGCGCGCTCGTCAGACGCCGGATATTGCCGCCTTTTCCGGCGGCGTCCCAGCCCTCATAGGCAATGACGACCGGAATTTTTTTCTGGTAAATCTTATTGTGCAGCCCCTTCAGCGTCCGCTGCAACTCTTTTAAACGGATTTCGTATTCTTCTTTTGCCATCTCCTGGTCCAAAGACACCTGCGCAAGCTTTGGCATTTTTATAAGCGGATAATCCCTGTGCAGAATCTCCGGCAGTATTTTATAATTCTCCACTGCCTGATGAATCTGATTTGTCAGAATGTGAAGCGCCTGCAGCAGCGCCTGCTTTTTCTCCACCGCATCCACGATATTCCACGGCGCGTATCCGGTATTTGTCGCCTCCAGCGCCCTGTCGTAAATCGCTTCATACTTCTCGCGCTTCTTCACCTGCTGCATATCCTTTTCCGAAACGCGCCACCGCGTGTGCTTCTCCTCTTTCAGCTTATCCAGACGATGCTTCTGCTCTTTTGGCGGAATCTGCAAAAAAAGCTTGACGACAAGATAACCGTTGTCTTTTAACTGACGTTCAAACGTGCGAATCTGGCGAAACCTCTGCTCCAAAGCCGCATCGTCAATCCTTCCGCACACAAAATCGTCCGCCGTTTCACGCAGCCAGCCTGAATTTAAAAACACAAATTTGCCGGCTTCCGGTATCGCTTCCATATACCGCCATAAGAATGGCATCCGCTTTTCTTCCGTTCCAGGCGACTTCATCGTAATGACGCGGAAAAACCTCGGGTCCAGATCCTTGATTAAACCGCCAATCATCGTCCCCTTTCCCGCCGCTCCCCAGCCTTCAATCAATACAAACACCGGAAGCTTATGCTCCTTTATCACCATTTGCTGTCCTGCCAGCTCTTCCCGCTTTTCTTTTACCAGCGCGCGGATTTCCTCCTGCGTCATCTGATATCTCCGGATTTCATAGTTTTTCAGCATACGCTCCTCCCCCTTCTTTTTGCGCTTTAAAGCGCGCTCACGCCCTCACGGCATACGCCGGATCTTAAAAGAAGGGCACGGGCGCCTTTACATGCTCTCCCCCAGAAAATGATAATTATCGTTGATCCGGTCGCTTTCCAGATTATTCGTTAAAACAGCCGTCCCTTCATAACCGCCAAGTCCCGAAAGCGGCGCGCCTTCCTCAAGCTCCTGATACTTTTCTCCGGTCCAGACCAACAGCGTGTAAGACTGCGCCGTCAAAAACGCCGTTCCGTTCTCTCCCGTCGTATCATCCAGTCCCGCCGTCTTCTGCAAAGAAGTCGCCTCGCCGTCCACCGTATGTCCGGCATTTCCTTCATTGACCTCCTGCGCGGATGCGCCGCCCGTATTCTGGCTGTCCGCAATAATCAAATCGCGATACCCGCCCGTCATATGATTGCTGATGTAAACGGGAACGCCCACCTGACGAAACGCCTGCCTGACGGCCTCCTCTTTCTCTCCATCTTCCGTAACATCGTCCATCCACAGCAAAAGATTCCCTTCGATTCCCGCTACGTCCTGTCCGATGATCAAAGCCAGAATCTCATTTTTGCTGTCTCCGTTTAAATCGACGTAATTGTAATAATACCGCACCTTTGCATAATCCTCTTTCGCCACGCCGCAATATTTTGCAACCACGCGTTCGATTCCTGCATGCGCATCCGTTTCCGCAAGCTGGCCGTCAAAGCTTTCCGGGATTTCCACCGCGCTCCCAAGCTGAAGCTGACTGCTGTCCTCTTCCGTGCCCATCGCCGCTTCCGTCCCCGTCGGATCTACCGTCTGGTCCTGCTCCGTACCGGACGCGGGATTTTCTGCGCCGCCAAAGCTATCCTCCTTATTCCTTCCGCAGCCTCCGCCCAAAACCGCCAGAAGCATTGTAATCAGAAGCCATACGTATAGATTCTTCCTCATATTCCAAAATCTCCTTCACATAAAATTTATTTCCTTATTATGTTCCGGAGCCGGCTGTTTTATTCAGTATAGCACATTGCTTGCCATTTTTCGCCTTTTTCTTTATAATAAAATGCAAAACAACGGAGGTATGACCCATGAACAGAAAAGAAGTCCTGGAACTCAAACGACGTCTGAAAAAAGACGCCTGCACCATCACCCGCATGTGCGGCTGCTATGTAGACGGCGAACGCAACCGCGTCGTAAAGCTTTCCGAAACATTTTTAAATCTGGAAGAAGAAGAGCTCTACAAATATCTGGAGATTGCAAAAAAAGCGCTTTCCGGCACACTGGGCAATCACCTTCTGGAGCTTGCCTTCCCGCTTTCGGAAGAGTCAAATGGCGGCAGACAACAGTTTCTGACTGCCCTGCGAAACGACGCCCTGCAAAACGAGGACCTGCTGGAACGCTTTTATGATTTGATCATTGAGCATTACGAATATGCCGGAAACTATCTGATTCTGCTGTTTCACGACGCCTACGACGTCATCACAAAGACAAGCGACAATCGCAAGCTGGATGAATCCGAAGAAGTCTATGAATATCTGCTTTGCGCCATCTGCCCCGTCAGCTTAAGCAAGCCCGGACTTGGCTACCGCGCCGATGAAAACCTCATCGGTCCAAGAATCCGCGACTGGATCGTATGCGCGCCGGAAAGCGGCTTTCTCTTTCCCGCTTTTACAGACCGAAGCCCGGATCTGCATTCCGTGCTGACGTATCACAGAAATCCGGCGGAGCCGCATGCGGAACTGATGGAATGCATTCTTGGCTGTACGGCCAGACGAACGGCGGCGGAACAAAAATCCGCTTTTTCCTCTCTGATTCAACAGGCCGTCGGAGGCGATGACGACGCCTGCCGCGATGCTTTTTATGAAATCCAGCAGGGACTTTCCTGCCTGACGGAAACAGAAGCAGACGCGCCGGACGATACGGAAGAACCGCTTCGCCTGACGCCGCAGACAATGGAAGAAATGGTAGCAGACTTAGATATTCCGGCGGAAGAAGCCGAACGAATCAGCCGCTCTTATCAGGACGAATTTCAGGATGAAGACCCCATCCTCTCGCACCTGATTGATACGAAGGCCGTAGAAGCGGCAAGCCGCCAAAAGCAGGAAAAGGAGCTTGTAAAAAAGGTAGGCGTTTTAGAACGACAGCTGGAAGACGCCCGCATGCTTGCCGGACTGCCAAAGGAAGAAGATGCGCCGGACGCCCCAAAAACATATGACGTCATCCTCCGGGTCAAGCCGGAAAAAGCAGTGCAGATCAAATCTCAGATCTTAAACGGCCAAAAATGCCTTGTAATCCCGATGGAAGAAAACGAGCATGCCGCCATCAACGGCGTAAACACAACGGTCTGACCGATTTACCCTATAAAAACATGCTGACAAGCGGAATGGTAACGATGGAGGAAAGCGTTGTAAGCACGATACCGTTGGTGCAGACCGTCTCATCCGCTCCATTCTCTTTTGCAATCAATGTCACGATGCTTCCGGCAGGCATTGCAAGCTGCAAAGCGAAGATGCCAAATACCATCTCATTGATCGGCAGAGGCTTTAACAGAAGAATCATTCCAATCGGAAGCAGCAGCATTTTCAGAACGGTAAACGCATACATTCTCCCATTGGAAAAAAGCGATTTTACGTCCGCTTTCGCAATGGACATGCCAATCAAAAGCATAGACATCGGAATCGTAGCGTTGCCCATATAATCGCAAAAACCAACGACGCTGGCAGGAGCCGGGACCTGAAACAGAAAAAGAAAGACGGCCGCAACGGAAAACACAACGCCCGGATTTATCATCCGTTTCCATGCGGGCGTTTTATCTGCGTCCGGTTTTGCGCCGCCTGCGTCTTCTCCGGCCTTTCTTGCCAGCACAAGTCCATACGTATATAAAATGAGATTGTACCCCAGCATATAAAAAATCACATATATCATGCAGCCTTTGCCATAAATCCCCGTGATCACGGGTATCCCCATAAATCCGACATTTGGAAAAACCGTCATCAGCCGATACAGCCGCCGCTCCGCCACAGAGGGCCGTAATAAGAAGACAAATACAAATCCGATTCCAATCAAAAGCGCATAAAAAAACACAACAAATCCTATGTTGATCAGGATCTGGCTTCCCGTTTCCGACGCGTCTTTTCCAAGCACGCCATTGATCACCAAAAGCGGGTTTAAAATATTCACCACGATTTTTGACAGCTTCTGATAAGCCGCTTCGTCAAACCATTCTTTTTTCCAGACGTAATACCCAATCGACATCATCGCAAACAGCATAAGCATCTGTTCGAAAATCACCTGTATATCCATCTCCAGTTCTCCTTTACCCTTTATTTTTTGCCCCCTGTCCATCCAAACGGCAAAAAATGACGCCCTCCACAGACAAAAAACGCGTCTTGTCCACAGAGGGCATCCTTTAATCTTCCAAAATCATTCTCACACAGCCGTACATGCCGGCATCATTGCCAAGCGTCGCCAGCTCAAAATGCGCATCCAGACAGGCGCTGAACGACTTTGCGTCGTAATATTTTTTCACTCTGTCTGTAATAATGCTGCCAGCCCTGGATACGCCGCCGCCAATCACAAACACTTCCGGATTGATGACGCGGGCCACATTTGCAAGCGCCTCTCCCAAAATCCTCGCCATATCCTCGACCACTTCATCCGCCAGCGCATCGCCCGCTTTTGCAGCGTCAAATATGTCTTTTGCCGTCAGAGGATTTCTATCCCGGATGACGGATGCATCCGAAGACGCTTTCAGTCTCTGCCTGGCCATGCGAACAATGCCCGTTGCAGACGCGTACTGCTCGAGACATCCCTTCTGCCCGCAGCCGCAGGATTCCGTCTCCTGATGATTGACAATAATATGCCCGATTTCTCCGCCGGCGCCCTTGTTGCCGGTCACAATCTTACCGTCAATAATCACGCCGCCGCCTACGCCTGTTCCAAGCGTAATCAGAACAACGCTCGTATGCCCTTTTCCGCCGCCCTGCCACATTTCGCCAAGCGCCGCCACATTCGCGTCATTGCCGACTTTGATCGCAAACCCGGTACGCTCCGTCATTTCTTTCGCAACGTTGATGACGTCCCAGCCCAGATTTACGCATCTTACGACAACGCCCTCGCTTGTCACAGGCCCCGGCACGCCGATTCCAACTCCCTGAATCTCTCCTTTGAGAATCTCTCTTTCTACCATTTTTGCCGCAATGAAAGCAGCGACGTCCGGCAGGATATTCTCTCCGTCATTTTCTTTTCTCGTTGGAATCTCCCACTTTTCCACCAACGCGCCCGACGTTTCAAACAGCCCGATTTTACAGGTCGTCCCCCCGATATCCACGCCAAATCCATATTTTTTCATATAGCATTCTCCTTTTGTCTGAATCTCCCAGATCCGTCTCTTTTGATGCATACTTTAAGTATAGAAAAACCCCATGCTTCTGTCAATCTCTATTTTCCGCATCCTCCAATGCGTCCTCTCCCAGCGCGTCCCGCCGGATCTTGTCATACGGGTCCATCTCCACATATGGCAGAAATTCTGCGGGCGTCAGTCCCACATGGCAGCTTTCCATAAACGCATGCCAGATCGCGCCCGGGTACGTCGACCCGGACAGCCCCGGCAGCTCTGCCGGCATATCGTACCCAACCCAGACAGCCGTCGTATAATAGCGGGTATACCCTGCAAACCAGCCGTCTTTGTTGTCGTTGGTCGTCCCCGTCTTGCCGGCCGACGGCATGTCGGTCACGCCAAGCCCTCTGCCGGTTCCTTCCGTAATCGCCGTAACCAACATATCCGTAACCATTCTGGCCGCCGTCGTCTTATAGACTTTCTTTTCCTCCTGAGACGTGGAAACAATCTCATTGCCGTCGGCATCCGTAATTCTTACAATGCAGGTCGGCGCCCTGTAATCTCCATCGTTTTGCAAGGCGGCATATGCAGCAGCCATTTCTACCGGGGACGCGCCGTTTGTCAGCCCTCCAAGCGCAGACGTCAGACGCTCATCCTCCGGCGTCAGCTTTGCAAAATGCATGGCTTTTAAATAAGAAAGGCCCACCTTTGGCGTCAGCTCTTCAAACAGCTTCCACGCAATCGTATTTTTTGACCTTGACAGCGCGCTTCGAACGGTCATCTCTCCGCTATAGCTTTTATCCGCATTGGACGGCCCGTCTTCAATCGGTTCGTCCGTCACGATGGAATCCGGCGTATATTCGCGCTCCATCATCGGTGCATACACGATCAGAGGCTTGATGCAGCTGCCGGGCTGTCTGTGGCTCTGGTAGGCCCGATTCAGGGTATAGCCGCCCAGATCCTGGCTTCTGCCTCCCACAACCGCCCGAACGTAGCCTGTTTCATTGTCGATGCATACGCCGGCGGCCTGAAGCCGAAATACGCCCTCTTCATTGACGTCCGAAAACGTCGAAAGATTTTCATCCACCGCCTGCTGAAGCATAGACTGCATCGTCAGGTCCATAGAAGTGTAAATACGGTATCCCGCCGTATATAATTTTTTCTGGCACTCGGAATACAGTTCGTTATACGCATTTTGATACTGCTCTTTCTCTTCTTCATTCTTAAACTCCGTCTGAAATGCAAAGCCTTCATATTCCATCAGAAGCCGAATCGCGCAGTAATACGTATACGTCTCGACATAATTGTTCTTCGCATGCGCAGGACGGTTTAAGACAATTTGCTCCGCTTTGGCCATCAAACAGGCGCTTTCCGCAATCTTTCCGTCTTCATACATCTGATTTAAAATACGGTCTCTGCGCCCCAGCGTATTTTCCATATGAACCAGAGGATCATACAGCGTCGGATTATTGGGTATGGCGCATAAAAACGCCATCTGCGACAGATCAAGCTGATCCGCCTCCTGATTAAAATAGCCGATGCTTGCCGCCTGAATGCCATAATAACCGTTTCCAAAATAAATATTGTTCAGATAAAACTCCAGAATCTTCGACTTGCTGTACTTCTTTTCCAGCTCTACCGCAATAAATATTTCTTCTACCTTGCGCTGCCAGGTCCGATCCTGCGTCAGAAAAATCGTCCGCGCCAGCTGCTGCGTAATCGTGCTCCCGCCCTGCGTCACTTCTCCGTTCTCAATCGCCGCTTTTACCGCGCGCAAAATTGCCCGAAAATCAATGCCGCTATGCTGGTAAAATTTTTTATCTTCGATACTGACGATGGCGGAGCAGATATCTGCCGGGATCTCTTCATAAGGCAGATAGTATACGTCTTTTTCCCCTTTCAGAGTGGAAATCGTATTTCCGTCTTTGTCATACACCACGCTCGTCTGCGTCGCGCAAAACGTATCTTCTCCCGACTTCTTTACAAACTGCACGGCCTCGTCTTTCATTTTCTGCACCTGAAGGGCATACCCGCCGTAATAATAATATCCAACCGCAGCGACGACAAACAGCATCAGAACAAACTGAAGCTTCACAAAAAACCAGAACACCCGGTATTTTTTCTTTTTTTTCTTTTTCCGCCCCATATGCCTCCTTTGCCGCTCTCCCGTTTTCCCCATAACATCTGTCAGTCGTCGCAGAATCCTCCGTCGCCCTATCTGTTATTTCTTTATTTTCACCGCTTTTGACGTTTGAAACGCGCCATATCCGGCTTTTGTTTTCGCCAGAATCCGGTAATAGTACGTCTTTCCTTTTTTTGCCTTTTTATCCGTATACGCCGCTTTTTTTACCTTTTTGACCGTGGCGATTTTTGAATAGCCCGCTTCTTTTTTCTCAGAGCGATACACTGCATACGATTTTGCGCCTTTGACTGCCTTCCAGGCAATCAGAACCTGCGCCTTGCCTTTCTGCTGTCTGGCCGTCACTTTTTTCGGTCCGGCTGCCAGCGTAATCGTTTTGGGCGCGCCTTTTTCGCTGCTTTCCACTGACGCCGCAGACGATTCCGCAACTGCGTAGTACGACAACGCCTTACCGCCGTATGGATTGACGTCGTATGCCTTTTGCGACGCGTCCGTTTTTCCAATCATCGTCTCTTTACCGTCAGCAAGGCGGTATACCGTATAAGAATCCGCGCCCGCAATCTGTTCCACTGCAATTTCCACGCCGACCATTTTTTTATCCGCCACCATGTTCAGCGATTGAATCGCAGGGGCCTGTAACTTCTGCGCGCCCTGCTCCGCCTTTTTTGCCTCCAGCGCAGCATAGGCCCGTTCCAGATCGGCAGCCAGCGTTTTCAGGTTCCCCGCTTCCTTTTCCCCCTGCGAAAGCGCTTCATTCGCTTTTCGAAACGCTTCCAGAAATGCGTTCCAGGAAGCCTCCACATACTTTCCTCCATCCGTCTGAACGATCGCCTGATACTTGCTCACAGCCTGATGCAGCTGCTGGTCTGCCTGCTTTAATTCCTCATCCGTCTTCAAACCGACGTACGCGCTTTCCAGTTCCTGAAGCAGCCGGACAAGCGCCTCTACGTCCGTTTCCGTTTCGCTTTCCTTTTGCACTCTGTCGTATACCTCCCGGAAAAACGCATGGCTCTCCTTCGTATAATATCCTTCTCCTCCATCGTATGCGTCTTTCAGCTCCGCCAGGCGATTTTTTACGTCTTCCGCTTCTTTTCCTGTGCTTAACGTAATCTCTGCGTCTGCAAAAGACGCCCGCTTTGGCTCGCTGCCCAAAAGCATGCCTTCAACCGAAACATGATACCGGCGGCTCACCGGAAGATATTCCATTACAAGCTCGCTTTCATCCGGCCGCATGCTCTGTCTGTAAGACTTTCCCTCCGAATCCGTCAGCACAACCGTAACGTCGCCAAGCGTCCCGCTGCCCGTATACGCTTCCTGCAAAGCGCTTCTGTCAAAGCTTACTGCGTTATCCTCCACTGTAAAGGGCGGTTCCGCCGCAATCTGTTCATTGGCATAGGAAAACTTCGTCTGATAAGAATGATCCGCTATCGCCGTATTCGTATTGAGGCCGCATGCTTCTATAAATTCTCTTGCCAGACGCATTTGCCCTACGGCTCCGGGATGCAGGTAATCTCCAAAATAGTAGCCAAACAGATACGGATATGCGTCAAACTCTTTTTTCCATTCCGTATACTGGTCCACAAAGAGGATATCTTCTTCCTCCGCCAGCTTTTGCAGCGCTTTTATATAACCATTTTCCCCATCCAGCCCGTTTATAAACTGCGCCGACTGGTTATTGGACGGATTCACTGGCGTAGGGCTCCTTAAAATAATCAGCGCATCGGGATTCGTCGCCCGAATCTCTTCCAGAATCCTTACCATATTCTCTATATATGTTTCCGTACTGTCGCTTTTCGCGTCGTTTGTTCCAAGCATGACAGACACGATATCCGGCCTGTATTTTTTCAGGCGCTGTTCTATGTTTTCCAACGTGCGTCCGGCCGTAGTGGCAGAATTTCCGGTATTGATCACGATATCTTCTTCTCTGCCAAGATCCTCCATCAGATATTTCCGAAACGCCTGGGAAATCGAATCGTATCCATGCGTATGCAAAAGACCGTGCGTAATGGAATCCCCCATAAACAGCCAGGTCAAAGGCGCTTCGCCATTTACCCTGTCTGCAATCGCCTGCTGTAAGGAAGAAAGCTCCCGTTCGCCTCCCTGTGAACCCCTTGCAACAATTCCCGTAACCGGCTTCAACCGGCTTTTTCCATCCGCAGACTGCACCGTAAGCTCATACGCCGCATTTTCCGGCAGACTCTCTATCGTATAGGTATCTCCCTCCGCCGTTCCCGTAAGCTCCATGCGGCCAATCGAAAGCTGATAGCGAAAGCCCTCCTTTGCCAGATTTTCCGGCACAGAAACGATCAGGCTGTCTTTTCTTGCCTTTACCAGAGGCATATCCTCCAGATAGTTTTCCGGGGACGCTTCCTTTGTCCAATGCGTAAGATCACGAAATCCGCCGTCTGTGCCAAACGTCGCCCGTGCAAGCTGCTTTGCAACTTCATAATGACCTTCCGCATTCAAAAGCCCTTCTTCCGTAAGCTTGCCCGTTTGAAACGCATCCGTATTCGTCTGCGCATAATGATCAACCAGAACGATGCGGCTTCTGTCGCTTTCACTCTTTGCCGCGGCAATCGACCTGGCTTTTTCGATATAATCGGCAATCGCCTCATTTTCCTGCGCGTCTTTTGCGGCATGAGGAAACTGTATCACCATGTATCCGTTGCCGTCCCGAAGCGCAAGCGCCTTTGTCATCACGGCAGAAAGCGCCGTTCCAAATGCCGCAAGCCCTTCTTCTCCTTTGGAAAAATCCTCTTTTCCAATCATATAGACAAGCGCCCGCGGTTTGAGAGCGTCGAAATAGTCGTCGATCGTCTCTTTCAGATGAAGGATGTCGCACCCCTCTCTTCCCACATTGATCATATAGCGCTGGCGGTCCATTTCCGTTCCCTGCTTCGTTCCACGGATATACTCTTCAAAATGATCCACGTAACTGCGCGCTCCGCCAATTTCCGCAAATCTTCCCTGCGTTTCTACGCCTCCTGCAAACAGCCACGTATTTTCATTCTTACTGACATTCGCCTGAAACATTTCCGAAATCCTGCTTCCATACGCCACGTCCGCCTGAAATGGAGCGGCGCTTCCGGCAACCAGAAAACAGGTCAGCGCCACCGCCACCGCCCGTTTCGTTCTTTTTAATGCTATCATAAAAATCTCCTTTCTTTTGTATGAATTACAAACCAAACGGACTGCGCATATTTCGATGCGGCCGCCGCATCATCCTGCGTGACCGAACCCTGACCACAAATATGTAACCTGCCGCATGGCTTATAGAAAGATGACAATCGATCCGCGCGCCACATTTCCCCTCTATGATAAAAAACAGCGAAAAGCCCTGACTGATCTGGCTTTCTGCTGTTTTCTCCGAATATTTTGAAACCTTTTACAGAAATGATTCAGGCTCTGCTTCATTATAATTCTTTCACGATTGCATTTCAAGTTTAATCCGAAATTTTTGACATGCATATCGTTTCTCTGTTATTCAGACAAATCGGCTGCTCCTGATTTTTTGAACAAACCATTTTTCGTAATTTTGATGACGCGATTTAGAAAGCATGCCTTTTCCGTATATTCCAGGCAGCAGCAGCGCCATAAGACAATATGCGCGTAGCTTTACGCAACTATTTTTGATTATTTCCATTATTCATGTTGCATTATGCAATTTTTTGTATTATAATATGCTTCATAGAAATCAATGATCCAAAAAGAAAACTTGCTGCGCCATGACAATATAATATGCTTATAAGACAACCGACGGGCAATGATCCTGTCATCCGCTTCCAATCTTATGGAAGGGGATGGCACACATGGTTACATACAGTGATTTATTTACATTTGTGATTATGATATGCGCTGTTATCACACTGGCCATAAATGGCAAAAACAGAAAATAGCCGCCCTGCTCTCTGGTAAAGATTCGGCGGCTATCTCCAATCAACATTATTTCAACTACCGAAGCGGATAGGCTTGAGCTACCCTGTCGGTTGTCTTGTTAGATATATTATATGCAATTTACTGCAAAAAAGTCAACATCTAATCGCTTCATGCCAGCATAATGCATATGCCCCATTAAATGGAAGGTGATTCATATGACAAATTCCGAAATAGGAAGCAGAATAAAATATGTCAGAAATTTAAGAAATGCCACTTTGGATGATATTGCAAAAAAAGTTGGTGTTGCAAAATCCACTATACAAAGGTATGAAAACGGAAAAATTAACGCTATAAAGATTCCGGTCGTTGAATCGATTGCCCTTGCGCTGAACGTAAACCCTTCATGGATGATCGGAACATCAGATGTCATGGAAACTCCATTACAGATCGTTCCGGAAATCATGCAATATTATGACCTGCTTAATGACGCCGGAAAGCAGGAAGCCAAAAAAAGGATTATGGAATTAACAGAACTTTCACGATATACAAAAGCATCTGCAAATAAATCAAAAAGAACTGATTCGGAAATTTCAGAAGATTTAAATGCATACTTCATGGATGCGCAAAAAGCCAGAAAATACCTGCATTCGCAAAAATATTTAGCGGCATTTGAAGGAACTGTCAATGATTTATCAAACTCTGACGCAATCAAAATTGCAAACGAAATAAAAAAGAACAGTGCAGACAGTAAGTTGTAAAAGGTGTGTGATTATTTGAACATAACCCCAAAAAGACACAGAAATATTAAAAATATTGCCCGGAGCTATTTTAACCATTATAAAACAAGAAACCCTTTTGAAATTTTTCAGAAATTGGGCATATCATGCTCCCTTATTAAGCTAGATGGAGATTTAAAAGGCTTTACGCATATAAACGAAAAAAATATACCCTGTGTATATATCAACAATAAATACGATTATTATTCTCAGAAAATAATTGCCGCACATGAACTGGGACATATTTTATTACACCGAAAAGATGATCTGAATATGTTTGAAGAGAATGGCATTTCTTCTCAAAAAGAATACGAAGCAAATATATTTTTAATGGAATTTATGCCGCATGTGCAACCACATGACAAAAATTATATACAGTTATCCCCAACACGATTAAAAAATTATATTCGCTCCAAGATATGTTAACTGCGAAGAAGTGTCATCAAATTTTAAATTATGAGAAAAATGGGAACCCTTGCATTTCAAGGATTCCCACACATTAAGCAAATGAGACATCGGGGATTCGAACCCCGGACAACTTGATTAAAAGTCAAATTGTAA
>CANSKO010000028.1 GCA_947647505.1 uncultured Roseburia sp.
TATACAGCTCCTCAAGATTGCAAAGATATCCAATGCCGGTCAGATCCTTAAGGCCTCCGTCAAAAATACACAGCTTTCTTACCCGCTCCGCTTCCCGCTTCGTAAAAGCTTTCTCCCCATATCCTCTTGCTGTCTTTGCGATCTCCTGATACAGCTTCGGGTCCGGTATCCCGGACGCGTCGTTTGCGATTATGTCATCCTCCGACGCATGCACGTCGGAAAAACACAGCAGAATGCCGCACAGAAGAACCAGCAATCCCACTTTTCGTTTCCTTCTCATGCCCCCTCCTTCTTAATTAATGGCAAAGTTGATATTGACCCTGTTCAGCAGCGCTTCATTCATTCCGCCATATCCATTTTCCGCCACATACTGTTTGACGTTGATAAGATGATACTTTGTATCGGAAAGATACGTTTTCTTCAACGCATAAATAATATCCAGGCCATCTGTCGAACGCCCTGTCCTCAGTGAATCCAATGCCTCTGCCACAGCCTGTGACGCCGTCTTATGGCGTCTTGAAAACTTCGTTATGTCATCTGCATCCGGATGATCGATTCGATCTCCTTTTTCATTTGTAGTGGAATGCGCAAATATATCCGTCAGAACATGGATTCCACATCCATACAGGATATGCTTCCTCTCCCTTTCTGTCTTAAACCTCTGATTCACTGTATACCATGTGGAGATATCAAACTTAAAATAATCAAATAACTCTTGACTCAATCCCAAAAATTCTCCACATCCTGTAAAAGACGACACGTCTCCCCCCTTTAAAGCAATCGTTGTAACCATCTCAACAACCGCCGCATAGTTAATCTTCTTATTCCCTTTATTATAACCTGCGTTTGGACGATATGCCCATCTTCCATGCCACGGATTGTCGCCACTTCCATCATGCCATTCTGAATCCGGAAGGACCGCCCCTTCTTTTAACATCTTTATATCATCCTCAGAAAAAGCCGCTCCAACATTATTTACAACCAGCGACTCATGCACTTTGCCTATCCACCGGCCTTCCACATACCCCTCGTCCTCTTCAATATAGTCAAACCGCTCCGGCTCCTCCGTATTCTCCGGCAGCGCCTCCTCATTCGGCGCCCCCTCTTCATATTGCTCCGCAAACGCGTCGTACTGCTCCATCGCGTACCCAACGTCCAGAAGGCCGCAGCCCTCCTCATCTTCCAGACGCTTCGCGCTCCGCTCGATCAGCTGACGGATGAATTCGGCCGGCTTTGTCAGGTCCCGCTCCCACAGCAGCGACGCCGCTCCCGTCACGTGCGGCGCGGCCACGCTCGTCCCGTGCGTCACCACGGTCCCGTTGAAGAAGCCCGCCGTCCGGATCCGCTCTCCCGGCGCGGCGACGCCCACTTCCTCCCCCATTCCGCTGAATTCGCTGATTTCGGCCCGCGCGTCCGTCGAGGCCACCGCAAGCGTCCCCTCATACGCCGCAGGGTACTCCACGGCCCCTCCGCCGTTTCCGGAGGCCGCCACCATCAGGACGCCGGCGGCGCATGCGTCCTCCACCGCCTTCTCAAGCGCCGCGGAGCGCGTTGTTGTCCCAAAGCTCATGTTGATGACGTCCATTCCGTTTTCAACGCACCAGTAGATCCCCCGGACCACCCGGCTTAACGGCGCGCGGTTCTCCCCGTCCAGCACGCGCACGGAGTAGACCTCCGCGTTTGGGTTGACGCCGCGCACGCCGCCCTCCCCGTTCCCGGAGATGATGGCCGCCACGCCCGTCCCGTGCCCCGTCATGTCCTGAAAGACGTCGGACAAATGCCGCTCCTCCTCCACGAGGTTGACGTACCCTTCCAGGTTGATTCCGGAGACGAAGTCCACGCCCGAATCCAGCACGGCCACCTTCACGCGCTCTTTTGGCGTCCCGTCCGGCGCGTCCGCGCCTTCCGCGCCCACCGCCAGCAGGTTCCATTCCGGCTCCGCGCTCTCCGCCGCCTCTTCCAGCGCTTTTTGGGCCTGCTCGAGGCGCTCCCTCTTCCAGCGGATTTTCTCTTCCTTCGACGTCGCCGCGACGTCCCCGTCCGCCGCCGCGCTCGCGGACAGCGTGAAGTCCTCCTCGACTGTCACCTCCGACAGCCTTTGCAGCCTTGCGGCCTCCTCCTCCGACAGCCGCGCGACGGCGACGTTGTGGTCGGACAGCCCCTCATCCTGCGGCTCCGCGCCTTCGAGCGCCGCTTCCACGGCCCGTTCATAGGCCGCGTCCGTTTCCGCGACGATGACGTACTGTTTCTCCTCCAATTCCTCCGCGCGCGCGGGGCGGCTCTGCATGCCGATGGACGCGAGGGCGAGCGCCGCCGCCAGCGTTCCGCTTGTCAGCTTCTTATATTTTTTCGTCATAGGCTCCCTATTCCTTTCCGGTTTGTCCGGACGCCCGTCCCGGGCCGTCCGGCTCCCTTCCATGCGTTGCGTTTTCGGTTTCGCCGCTTTCTTATGCGCCGCTTCCGGCGCGCCGTTCTTTACGAAAGGGGAAGCGTCCCTTCCGTCCGGCTAAAAGACGTAAGCTGCGTCCCGCCATGCGCGAACCGCGCCTGCCCCCATCCCATTCTCTTTGGTGCAAATCCCGCTCACTTTCACTCTCACATACGCTTTCCGGACACGTTTGGACCTCCCCCTTTCCTGTCTGTTAATATGCGCAATTATACCATATATTTTTTACTGAAACAATATACATTTTGAAAATAATTCTTCTATCACCTGAATACAGCATACAATTCCATTATTTATTAAAAAACCACAAAAACAAAGTGGATTTTTACTCTATATCGAAAAATCAACAAAACATATTATTTTTTACAGATATTTTCCAACAAAAAAGCAGCCGATACAACGCATTTTGCCCGATCGTACTGCTTATACTTCTCTTTTATTTTTTCTCTTTTTTATAAACGCGCTCCCACTGTCATCCCGCCAATTGAACTTTATAAATCAGACAACCGTCTCACCCAAAATGATTTTCGGCATAGTAATGAGACACCGATTCCAACGCTTATAAAATTTCTCTATGCCAAGCCTGGATACTCTTGCATGCGCTTCCTCATGCTCCAATACCCAATACAGGACATACGTTACCTTCCCCGTATTTCTTGCAAGGCGAACCGGCAATTCCCCCTCTTTCACTGCATGAAAATCTTTTTGCCGATGCGTACGTTTTATATAATGTACGTCTATAACGCCATCCTGCTCTCGATAAAATTCAGCCACTTCTTTCATTAATGCCTCGATTTCATCTATTTTCGTCCCTTTTGCTTCGTATATGCATATTTCCTAAAACATAAAAACCGCCTCCGCTTCCCCATTTACAGCGCTCCATTCCGTCGGCACGATCCCGACACAGCTTCGCCTAAGCGTTTCCTGTCACGCAAGATGTCTTTTCTTTTATATGCCCCTCTTCTATCCGGCAAACGAAATCCCAAGCATCGTAAGCGCATGCGCCGGAGCCGTAGGCCCCGCCGCGCTCCGGTCCCGTTTTTCAAGAATTGCGCGTACCTCATCCGGCTTCAATCTGCCGCTTCCAACCAAAAGAAGCGTCCCGGCAATAATGCGGACCATCTGATACAAAAATCCGCTTCCTTCTACGCGAATCAAAATCATATCGCATTCTTTTCTCACATCCAGAAGGTATATCGTGCGCACTGTCGTCTCCGCCGACGTATGAATGGAGCAAAAGCTTTTAAAATCATGCTCGCCCAAAAGATGCTGCGCCGCCCGGTTCATATTCGCCACATCCAGATCGTAGTGGTAAAAATACGTATCGCGCCGTCTCGTCGGATCGGGAAACTTCCGGTTTAAAATCCGGTATTCATACGCTTTTCTGCTCTCGCATCGTCTCGGATGAAAATCCGGCGCGACTTCTTTTGACTCCTGCACTACAACGTCGTCCGGCAGACGCTGATTCAGCGCATATGACATTTTCTCCGCCGGCATCCTGGCATTCGTATCAAAAACCGCCACATTGCCAAGTGAATGCACGCCCGCATCCGTCCTGCTCGCGCCGATTACCGTTATTTTCTCTCCCAATAAATCAGAAAGAGCCTGATTTAACACAGACTCAATCGTAATTCCGTTTGGCTGCACCTGCCAGCCATGATATCTCGTTCCATCATATGCAACGGTAAGACATACCCGCATAATACCCTCCTGTCACCCCAAACGCTTCACAGCCTTTCCAGATATCCGCCTTTGCCAAACGCCCTGTGCAAAAGCAAGACGATGCGAAAGCCATCTGCAAAAGAAACTCTGTCCAACAAGCATGTTATAATTTTACACTGCGCGCAACGCAATGACCCCGGCCAGATACGCTGCCAGAATCAGATACGCCACATAATCCCGCTTTGCATAACGAAGCGGCTTCATTTTTGTCCTGCCGGCCCCGCCGACATAGCATCTGGCTTCCATCGCCATCGCCAGATCATCCGCGCGCCGAAAGGCGCTCACAAACAGCGGGACAAGCAGCGGTATCATATTTTTCACACGCTTTATCAGGCTTCCGTTCTCAAAATCCGCGCCGCGCGCCATCTGCGCTTTCATAATAAGATCCACTTCCTCAATCAAAATCGGTATAAACCGCAGCGCAATCGACATCATCATCGCAATCGCATGTACCGGAACGCGAATCTTCTCCAGCGGACGAAGCGCCTTCTCCAGACCGTCCGTCAGCGCATTCGGCGTTGTCGCAAGCGTCATAATGGACGTGCCGACAATCAGATAAATCAGGCGAAACAGCATGAAAACCGCATTTGCCACACCCTCCATCGTTATGGAAACTATGCCAAACCGAAAAAGCACATGCTCGCCCGGCGTTAAAAACAGGTGAAAAACAGACGTAAAGACAAGCAGAGCCACAATCGCCCGCAAGCCTCTTACCATATAGGAAAGCGGCACCTTTGACAGGCCAATGCAGGCCGCCAGAAACACGGTAATCAGCAAAAGCCCGGCCAGTCCCTGAAACAAAAACAGCGAAACCATGTATAAAAGCGCCCCCATCAGCTTCACACGGGGATCGAGCCTGTGAATCACAGAATCCGCCGGATAATACTGTCCGATCGTAATATCTCTTATCATACGCTACCCTTTCGTCCAAACGCTTTCAAAATGCTTTCCTTCGCCTCCTCTACGGTCGTCGCTCCATCGTCTGCGACAATCCCCGCCGCACGCAGCTCATGCATCAGATACGTCACCTGCGGCGCCGCAAGAGAGACGGCTTCCAGCTCTCTGTAATGGGAAAACACTTCCTTTGGCGTTCCATCGTACAGGACAGACCCGTCGTTCATCACAATAATCCGCTGTACATATTTCGCCACGTCTTCCATGCTGTGCGACACTAAAATCACGGTAATGCCAAGCTTTTGATGCATGTCCGCGATCAGATCCAAAATTTCATCTCTGCCTTTTGGGTCCAGTCCCGCCGTCGGCTCGTCCAGAATCAAAACCTCCGGCTTCATCGCCAGCACGCCCGCAATCGCAACTCTGCGCTTTTGTCCGCCGGAAAGATGAAACGGAGACTGGTAATACACTTCCTCTGCCATCCCAACGTTTTTTAACGCTTCAAACGCCCGTAGTCCGGCTTCATTTTTATCCAGCCCCTGATTCATCGGTCCAAAGCAGACGTCGTCAAAAACCGTCGTCGCAAACAGCTGATGCTCCGGATACTGAAAGACAAGCCCGACTTGCATGCGCAGCCTGCTCAGGTCATAATCCGGTTCATAAATGTCTCTTCCGTTAAAATAAATGCCTCCGGACGTCGCTTTTAAAAGACCGTTCAAATGCTGTATCAGCGTGGATTTGCCGGAACCCGTATGGCCAATGATTCCAATAAACGCCCCGTCTTCTATCGTCAGACTGATTTTGTTCAACGCCCGGATTTCATATGCGGAATCCGCGCTGTACACGTAATCTACTTTATCTAATATGATTGACATAATTATGCTCTGCTCCCATACAGCCGCACCAGCGCATCCTTCAGTTCCTCTCTCGTCAGCGTTCCTTCGCCCACCGCAAGTCCGGCCTGATTCAGCTCATGCGCCAAAAGCGTGATCTGCGGCACGTCCAGCCTGTGTTCCCGCAATTCCTCCACTCTGGAAAAAATTTCGCGCGGCTTCCCCTGCATTACGATCCTGCCCTGATCCATCACATACACAACGTCTGCATGCACGACTTCTTCCATATAATGCGTAATCCACAAAACAGTAATTCCCTTTTGACGGTTCAGCGCATGCACCGCTTCCAGCACTTCCTGCCTGCCGCTTGGATCCAGCATAGCCGTCGGCTCGTCCAAAACAATGCATTTTGGCTCCATCGAAAGAATGCCCGCAATCGCCACACGCTGCTTCTGCCCGCCGGAAAGCCGGTTTGGGGAATGACTGCGGTAACGCAGCATGCCAACAGATTTTAGGCTTTCCTCTACGCGAATCCAGATCTCTTCCGAAGGGATTCCCAGATTTTCCGGTCCAAACCCGACGTCTTCTTCCACGACGCTGCCTATAATCTGATTATCCGGATTCTGAAACACCATGCCGGCCTGACGGCGCACAGCAGAAACATTCCCGCTGTCAGATGTATCCTTGCCGTCTACCCAAAGCGTCCCGCCGGATGGCAGAAGCAGCGCATTGATATGCTTTGCCAGCGTGCTCTTTCCGGAACCATTATGGCCCAAAACAGCAATAAAGTCGCCCGCCTTCACATCAAAATCGAGGCCGTCAAGCGCGGTCTGAATGGACTCGACATTTCCTTCCTCATCCCGCCGGATATATTCGTGTACCAGTCTGCTGGCTTTTACAATTCCCATTTGCGTTATCCTCTATTCCTTCCAGTGCGTGCGGTGCAGTTCACCCTGAAGCTTCATATGGGAAAACTGCTGCTGCCGCAGCGCTTCATACAATACGATGGCCACGGAATTGGAAAGATTCAAAGACCGTGTCTCTCCTGCCATCGGAATGCGTATGCAGCGATCGGGATGCCGGATCAGAAGCTCCTCCGGTATGCCCGCGCTCTCTTTTCCAAATACAATATAATCATCCGGCGCATAAGAAGCCTCGGTATAGACGCGTCTTGCTTTCGTCGTCGCAAAATACAGCGATGCAGACGGATGCTTCCTGCAAAAATCCTCCCAGCTGACATATGTCGTCACATCCAGATCGTTCCAGTAATCCATTCCGGCGCGGCGAATGTCCTTTTCATTCAGACGAAATCCAAGCGGCTCAATCAGATGCAGCCTGGCGTCGGCCGCAACGCAGGTCCTGCCGATATTGCCGGTATTGGCCGGAATCTCCGGCTCAAGCAGTACAATGTTAAACTGTGCCATGCTCATTCCTCAACTTCTGTATAAAACGCTCAATGCGCTCCAATGCCTTTTTCAGATCTTCCAGTGAATATGCGTAGGAAACGCGCAGAAATCCCTCTCCGCCCAATCCAAACGCCGTCCCCGGCACGACCGCCACTTTTTCACTCTCCAAAAGCCGTTCCGCAAACGCCTCTGACGTCATGCCAAACTCTTTTATGCAGGGAAACATGTAAAACGCTCCGTATGGCTCGAAGCATTCTAATCCCATTTCCCGAAAGCGGTGCAGCAGGTAACGCCGCCTTCCGTCATACTCCTTACGCATGCGCGATACGTCTTCGTCGCCATTGCGCAACGCCTCAACGGCAGCATACTGACTGAGCGTCGGCGCGCACATAATCGCAAACTGGTGAATTTTCAACATCTGCTCCAGTATCCGCTTCGGCCCGCACGCATACCCCAGACGCCAGCCCGTCATGGCAAACGCTTTGGAAAATCCGTTGATGACGATCGTACGCTCCCGCATGCCGGGCAAAGAAGCGATGGAAATGTGTGAACGCTCCCCGTACGTCAGCTCCGCATAAATCTCATCGCTCAGCACGTACAAATCATGCCGGATCACAACGTCGGCAATCGCTTCCAGATCTTCCCTTTCCAGAATCGAACCCGTCGGATTGTTCGGAAACGGCAATACCAAAAGCTTTGTTCTTGGCGTAATCGCCGCTTCCACCTGCTCCGCCGTCAGGCGAAAGTCATGTCTGGCCTGTAATTCCAGAATCACCGGCACGCCGTTCGCCAGCACAGCGCAGGGCGGATAACAGACAAAGCTTGGCTGCGGGATTAGGACCTCGTCTCCCGGGTCGAGCATGGCGCGCATCGCGATATCAATCGCTTCGCTGCCGCCTACCGTCACCAAAACCTCCTGCGCCGCATCATATGTAAGCTGATATTTTCTTTTACAATAACGCGCAATCTCTTCTTTTAATTCTTTCAGTCCCGCATTGGACGTATAAAACGTCCTGCCCTTTTCCAGCGAATAAATCCCCTCGTCCCGGATATGCCACGGCGTATCAAAATCCGGCTCGCCCACGCCAAGTGAGATCGCATCTTTCATCTCATTGACGATATCAAAAAATTTACGGATGCCGGAGGGTTCTATTTCAACAATCGTTTTCGACAGTGGATTTCTCATGGCGTAATCTTCATCCTTTCATCTTTGGACTTCTCCGCCATAACCGTGCCATGATCTTTATATTTTTTTAATATAAAATTCGTTCTGGTCGAAAGCACCGTCTCCAGCGGAGATAACTTTTCCGATACAAACTGCGATACCTCCCGCAGCGTCTTCCCTTCCAGTATGACCATAAAATCAAATCCGCCGGAGATCAGATACACCGATTCCACTTCCGGATAATTGTAAATCCGCTCCGCCACCTTGTCAAACCCCATGCCGCGCTGCGGCGTGACGCGCACTTCGATCATCGCCGTCACCTTCTCAATTCCGGTCTTCTCCCAGTTGATCAGCGTATGGTATCCGCAGATGACATGCTCTTCTTCCATCGCTTCCAGCTCCTGCAATACGACGGCCGCGTCCACGCCCAGCATAATCGCAAGCTCTTTGATGTCGATCCGGCTGTTTTTTTCAATAAACGTTAAAATCTTCTCACGCATTCCATTCTTCCTTTCCCGCTCTTTCCTGCCGCCTTCACACAACCTGATACAGCGCATCCGCTTTCGGCGGCTCCAAAAATCTGCGCTCTTCTCCGTTTGTTAAAACTCTGTCCTTCCCTTTCGTCGCCTTTCCGATGATGCAGGCGGAAATGCCGGCTTTTTTCAAATCCATCACAAGGCGGCCGCCGTCGTCTGACGCCATTAACATCGCGCCGCTTGCAATCAGCTCATACGGGTTGATTCCAAAAAATTCACATATCTCCACCGTTTCCTGCTTCAACGGTATCTTTCTCAGTTCAATTTCCAGTCCAACGCCCGCGCATTCCGCCATCTCCCAGAGCGCGCCAAATATGCCGCCCTCCGTCACGTCGTGCATTGCGCCAACGCCGGACGATACGGCGACGGCAGCCTCTTCAAGCACCGAAATCAGTTCCTCAAACTTCTGCGCCCTGCTTACAAACGCCTCGGAAAAACGCGTCAGCAGCGCTTCTTTTTTCTCTTTGGCAAGAATGGAGGTCCCTTCCAGGCCAACCCATTTCGTTACGACGATATCCATCCCCGCTTTTACGCCCGCCGTAGAAATCAGACCGCCCTTTTTTACTTTTCCAACGCCCGTTACAGTAATGACGGGACGATTGACGGCGCGCGTCACTTCCGTATGCCCGCCAAGAATCTGGACGTTATAGCGACTGCACACTTCTTCGGCCTGACATGCCATCTGACGAATCTGCTGTTCCGTTACCGATTCCGGCAGCAAAACCGTCAGCATTACGCCAACCGGCTCCGCCCCCGCGCTTGCAAGGTCATTTAACGTCACATGCACGGCCAGACGCCCAATATCTTCCGCCGTTCCGGTAATCGGATCTGTGGAAAGCACAAAAATCTCATCCTCCGAAAGCTGGATTGCCGCGCAGTCCTCTCCTACGGCGGCGCCCAGCAGCGCTTCCGGCCTTTTTGTATGAATTTGTCGCAAAACAGAACGTTTCAGTACGCTCTCCGGTAATTTTCCTGTTTTCATAAAACCTCGCAATAAGGCTGTCTGTAAAAGACAGCCTTACATCGTTTCTCTGTATATTCCAAATGTCCTATTGGTTTGCCACTTCGCCCGCCGGCTCTGCCGGTGGCGCCTGCTGCGCGGCCGCTTCCGCAGCCGCCTGTGCCGCTGCCGCTTCTGCGGCTGCCTGCATCGCCGCCTGTGCCGCAGGATCTCCGGCAAGCGCAGCTGCCGTATTTCGAACCGTCGCTTCATCTCCGGTCGCAATCGCAGCCGACATCTGCGCGGCCGCCTCCGGATTGTCCGTTGCAACGCCTACCGCCAGAATTTTATTCGAAGGATTATAACGGCTGCTGTTAAACTCTGTCCTGCTCTCTTCCACGCCGTTGACTTTGACGATCTTCCAGAGCTTTGCCGTATATCCGGTATGGGAGCCTGAAACGGTTGCAAAATAACCAATGCCGTGTCCGCCGTCCGCCTGAAGCGTCACGCCCGGATCGGTCTTGCTGAGCGTCTCGCTCTCATACGACACTTCACGGTTGGAAGGACGCGTCTCTTCTCCATATATTGTAAAATAAATCTGTCCGCCATTTGTATAGCCCTCAATATAAATCGGCGCGTCCGTATTATTCGTAAACTTCAGATCTTTGGAAGTCCCCGCAATCGCCGCATCCATAGAAGGCTTTACATACGTCACAATCATCGAGTGGTTGTAACGCTCGTCGATTTGCAGCTCCGACAAAATAACGGCGTTGTAAAGCGTTGTGGAAACCTGGCAGATACCGCCGCCATATGTCTGCACCGTCGTCCCGTTCTCGTAAGAGCCGGCCAGCTCGTAGCCGTTCTCCGCATCAAACGGGCTGACTGCTTTATAAACGGAGAACTGCTCGCCCGGATAAATCACCGAACCGTTGATTTTGTCGGCGCCGTTCTTCACGTTCTTGGCCCTTCCCGCCGCGGAAGAGCTGAAATCCGTATGGAAGCTGCCCAGCACGTCTTTTACTTTGGAGAGCTCCTCCTTCGTCCCCTGCGGCTTCGTCACTTTCGTTACAAGCGAGATCGACGCATTTTCGCCATCCCATTCTTCTTTCATAAAATCCTGAATTGCTTTCACCGATTCCGTAACGTTGACTTCAATGCCGTCCGCTCCGTCAACGATGGTAAACGATCCGTTCTCACGCTTTAAGCCGCAGTTTACGGCTTCCTGATTCAGATTCTCCACATTGACGCCAAGCAGCGTTTCGATCTTATCTTCATCGGCGCCAAACAGGACGTCAAAACGCTTCGGTTCTTTTTCCAGATCTTTTCTGTCCTTATACCGCGCAATCAGGTTGCCCGTCCGCCCCAGATTGAGCGCCTCTTCAATCACTTCCGGATTGACGCAGGAAAGTCCAAGGTCCTCGGCAGACACCTGTATGCTCTTATCCCCGGTCGTCAGCGTAAACGATTTGTTTTGCATCGCATCGACGTAATCTCTGAGCGCGTCTTCCGCTTCGCCCTCCGTCATGCCGCTGACGTCAACGTCCCCAATATAAACGGTATCCGGAATCGTCCTTTCCTCTTTCGCGCTCGCGTTCAGCAGGGAATGCCCCGCAAACGCCACGGTAAATGTTAAAATCAATATCGGCAGCAGTCTGATATATTTTTTCATACTTATCGTTCCTCTCTGTCTTTGCTTCCCTGTTCCTATACACAGTCATTGTAAAACAACCTCTATACTATTTTCAAGGGACATTTCTACAAATATATTTGACAGAAATTCATGATTTCTGTATATTTGTTACATATAAAACTATCCCGCAAAAGATACAATCGCCGTCAGGATCATAGATACAACCATTACGGCAACGATAATGCCCGCGATTGCGCGATTTCTTTTCGGATTAAAAAAACGATGCATATGCTTCACCTCATTTCCCTGTTTTACAGAAAGGAGCCAAATATGAATTTTCCCATTCCTGTTTTTTTTCTTTCCTTTTTAACGTTTCTGATCGTTCTTTCCATCAAACGCGGCAGACAGACGCGCAACCAGCAGGAGGTGAATGAAGCCTTCCTGGAGCGGGAACGCAAGGCCAATGCCACGCGGAAAAAAGATATTTCCACACTGAACTACCTTCCGTTTCAGGCAGAACAGCTTCCTCTCAAAACGGGCAGAGACGATGCGCTCCTCCATTTGGAGGCGGATCTGACAGAGCTTTCCGGGAAAAAAATCTTAAATCTTTCCCGCTACTCCAATACGGATTTAAAGCTGATGTACGGTCCTGCCAATTTAAATGAGCTGAGCGAGTATGATGAAAACTACCATACGCTTTCCAAAACCCTTTATGACTATGCCGCCCGTCTTGCCGAGCTGGAAAATACGGACGACGCGATTGCCGTTTTGGAATACGCCATGTCGCTTCGCATAGACAGCAGCCGCATTTACCTTCTGCTTGCCAGCCTGTATCAGAAGCGGCACACGCCGGAACGCATACAGGAGATCAAAGCAGCCCTCTCTTCCATGGAGGAAACGTTTGCCGCCAAAGTCATTCCCCAGCTGGAATCTTTCCATACCGCAAAATAATCCGATCCGTCAGCCGTGACGCTTCGCTGCGGGTCAGCTGTTCCATCGACGCATCCGGCATTATTTTATGATATCGCATCAGCCGCATCAGGTATTTTTTCTGCGCCGGCGTCGCCGGCGTCTGCCGTTTTGCTTTGTATTGCAGCTCCTTTGCCACAAACAGAGCCGGTTCTTTTTCCTGATACTCCTGCTTTAAGCGCTCCAATAACGCGCTGTTCGCCCGCGCATCTTCCAGAGCGCGGTGCCTTACTGTCCGCGCGATTCCATAATGCGCGCAAAGAGCGTCCAACGTCTTTTTGGGAAGATCCAGCAGACATTTTCTGGCAATCTTTAAGGTATCTATGGCGTAACGCGTCCGACAAATCCGATGATTGACCTCCCACTGTTTGATAAAGCTGTAATCAAATATTACATTATGTCCAACCCAGACCAGATCTTCTGCAAAATCCAAAAACGCTTCAACCGCCGTATCAAGCGCCTCTCCCTGCCGCGCCATATCGTCGGTAATGCCCGTAAGCGCCGTAATCCGCTCATCAAGCGCAGCTTCCTGCAAAATCAGCTTTTCAAACGTCCCTTCCGCCTTTCCGTTGACCACCTTCACGGCGCCAATTTCCAGAATGCGGTCTGACTTTGGATTCAGGCCCGTCATCTCAAGGTCAACCGCAATATACGCATCAATCGCCATCGACAAGCGACACCTTTCGAATGGACGCAATCTTTTTCGCCAGATTCTTCCCCGCCTTTGCAGCTCCCGCTTTGTTCGGGTGCAGCCCGTCCGTGTACGACAGCTGCCAGGAGGCCGTCTCGATTACGGTGCAAAAGCTTTTACACTGCGCCGCGGCTTTGCGTATTTCATCGGCATGGATCTGCGTAAACGGTATCATCGCCATAATATAGGCGTCGGGATGTTTTTTATGAAGCAGCTGCAATACTTTTTTGTATTCGCTGACATATGCGTCTCCATACGTATAGACGTCATTCGTTCCATGCTCTACGACGATCACGTCCGCAGCAAAATTGTCCGCTTTTCGGACTGCCGAAAACCGTTCGATCGTATTGATGCAGTTGTTGAAAGAGCCAGGCTGTACAATGCCCGAACCTCCAAACCCCGCAAAATAGGGAATCAAATCCAGCTGCTGCGCACAATACCACGCGTAACTGTGCGTTGCGCTCGTGCCGGAGGGCGCAAGCGCCATGCTCATCGCCCGCACGCCCTGCGTAATGCTGTCGCCATAAAAAGCAATCGTCGCATTCTGCGGCAGAACCCCCGCGATCACGCCGTTTGCGTCTGCGGCCTTTATGCCTGAAATTCCGACGCCGGCTTCCGCGCCCCAGCGATTTTCCGACTCCGACATGGAATCAATCACCAGTCGGACGTAATGCGTCTTCGTATTGCCCAGACTGATTCTGCCCTTGCTGATCTTCTGCCGCTTTACGTTTCCGCCGTCAATGGAATACGAAAAATATGGCGTCGCTACGGCCGCATTTGACACAAAGCTGACGTCGACATATTTGCTGCCCGCCACTTTAAAATAAATCGCGCTGCCGTCCGTCCCGGTAAATGCATACGTTCCGCCGTTTAAGCTTTTTTGGAACCAGCGTCCGCTCGCTCCAAAGCTTTCCTTTATGTCTTTATATGTGATGCCGTCCGAAGTCGTGTACGTTCCATATACGACTTTCGTCTTACAGGTATATTTTTTCCCTTTATAAACCGCCTTGATCTTAGCGTTTCCTTTCTTTCTGGCCGTTACCATCCCGGCAGCGTCAACCGTGGCCACATTTTTATTGCTGCTCGACCATTTGATTTTGGACGCAGCGCCACTGATGGAAAGCTTTTTTTGCGTCGCAGGCGTCATCGTCAGTGTTTTTTCACTCAGGCCGCCCGCAGCGCGCACCGTCGTCCCGTCGTATGCAATCATCGCAAAAAACAAAAGAAAACACACCGCAAGAACTGCTTTTTTCCCCTTCCCCAATCGCATTTTTCTCATGAATCCTTCTCCTGTGCTTCTCTTTTTTATATCATATTTGAATGAAAAATCAAACATAATTAGTATACCACAAATGATTTGTTTTTCTCAACCTTATTTTTGGAAAAGAGCATGAAACGACAGGAATCGCATAAATCTTAAAAATCTGTGAAACCGCGTGCATTTTTTAACATATGTGGTAAAATGTGTTTGAAATCCCAACAGGAGGCGCATACGGCATGACAAAAAAAGAACGTATTGACAGCTTTGACTTTATAAGGAGCGTTACCGCTTTTATTATTGTGATTTATCACTTTGCCGGCATCTGCAATACGACGCCGCAGTATGCGGATTTTCCATTTTTTTATACGCATGCAAACGGCGTCTGGGGAGAAAATACCAGCGTAAATATTTTCTTTATGCTCTCCGGCGCTTCGCTTTTTTATAATTATCCGCGCGTGAGGGCCTGTGATCTGAAGCGCTATTATTTTGGCAGATTCAAGGGGATCTTTCCCATGTTTTACATGCTTTGGCTCTTCTTGTATTATCAGAAAGCGGTTCATTCCGGAAATTTATTTTATAACGGAAGCCCAAAATCCATGCTGCTGACGCTTTCTGGCATGGACGGCTACCTCTCTTACCGCTATCCGCAAAATTACTACCTGATCGGCGAATGGTTTTTAGGCGCGCTCGTCTTTTTGTACCTGCTCTATCCGCTGCTTGCCTTTTGCATGCAGCGCTGCCGGCTTCTGACGACGCTGCTGCTTGGCGTAGGAACGCTTTCTTTGCATTGGCCAAATCCCTTCTTTCAAATCCAGAGAGAGCGCAATCTGATCGTATGCCTGTTTGCATTCTGGCTGGGCATGCTTTTTATCGTATACCGACAAAAGGCTTTCCTGAAATGGATCACTGCCGCCTTTGGCGCGGCGGCCCTGCTTTTTCTTTTTGTAAAAGTCCCGTTCGACCCGTTTCTCTGCGCGCAGGTGATTTCGATCGGCCTGTTTCTTCTGTTTTATCAGATCGGCGGTTTTGTTATGAAAAGCAAAAAGATCAGCCCCTTTTTCACCTGCACGAGCAAACTTTCCTATGCGATTTTCCTGTTGCAGCATGTTGTGATGAGCCAGACGCTTGGGCTGTTTCTGGGCCATTCACTGACGCTCTGGCAGGAGTGTCTGCTTTTGACTGGCACATTTCTCCTGATTTATCTGTTTTCCGATATTGCAGTGCGTCTAAATCAAATGGTGACAGGCAGCAGATGGTTTTTGAAATTGCAGGAGATCTGCTGCAAAAAATAAACAGTCTGAATTTCTTTACAGCGCGCGTACGCAAAATCCCTGCTTCTTCGCATAGCGGTACGCGTAGCTGTTCTCCTGCGCCGCAAACGTGATTTTCTTTTTATTTCCGATATCATGAAACGCTCTCTTTTGTATTTCTTTCAGTCCGCTGCCATGCACTGTGATCTTCCGCAATATTCTGCACCGACAAAATGCCTCCATTCCAATCCATTCCACTGTGCCCGGAATTTCTATTTCCTTTAATGCAAAGCAATTTCCAAATGCCCTATAATCAATGCTTTTTAATCCTTCCGGAAGACGAACGCTCTTTAAATTCACACATCCGTAAAATGCGCTCTTTTCAATCCTTCTGATGCTATCTGGCAAGTCAGCCTGTTTTAAATCCCCATTGCTCGCAAATGCCGCTTCCCCTATATGCTCTAACCTGCTTTCCCGTGCAAATATAACCGCTCTCAAATGTATGCCAAAAAAAGCGCTGCTTTCGATCGTTCTGACAGCAGAAGGAATTTTTATTTCTTTTAAGCTCCAGCAGCCTTGAAACAGGCCTTCCGATATTCTTTTTAAATTTTGAGGCAGTTTCACGTTCTTTACTTTAGCGCAATAAAATGCTCCCCTCTCTATCTCTGTTACGGTATCCGGTATGGCAAGACGCTTTGTTTTTAAGCCGGCAAACGCGTATTCCTTTATTTTCTTTACCGTTCCCGGAATGCGTACCTTTGTCTGCCTGTTTGGCGGACAGTATATCAGCTCCCTTCCGTTCCTACTGTAAAGAATCCCCTCTTTAGAGGACAGGCATTTATTTCCCTGCTCTACAATAATGCTTTTGAAGCTGCATCCTTTTCCAAAAACGGCGTTGTTGACGGTATACTCCCGCAGCGTCTTTGGCAAATACAAAGTTTCCACTGATTTCGGCAGGTATACGTCATCCATCTTAACGACCGGATACCTGACAGACGCGTCTATGTCATCACCGATCATTTCCGGTATATGCACTTCACGTTCCTTCAACAAGAGTTCGTCAATTACTGCCTCCCCCTTTTCGACGTGATATTTCAAGCCGTCCTTTATCTTAAACTCGCCCTCCGCTTCCCGGTAACGATACTCTTCTTCATAAACAGTCTGATCTGCCGCCCATACAGGCGTGCAAAAAACGCACGCCTGTACAAAAAGACACATTGTAACATACAAGAAGCAGCCTCTCTTTATTCTTCTACGTTCTTCCATATTCTTTTCCCCCTCAATCAAGAGCGGATCGCAGCGTCCAGTTTACGCCTAACGGCTCACCGCCTCCGTTTGCATTGATGACGTTTCTGATAATACTCGCTCATTAACGTATTGACTGCATTCCGCATGACGGTCTTTGCTGAGCTTCCTGTGGAACGCTCCTGCTTTCTAACTGTTTCATCTGCATCGGACGCTTCCTTTGCCTTCATATATCGTCTTACAATGCAACCAGCCAAAATCCCTGCTTCTTCGCATAGCGGTACGCGTAGCTGTTCTCCTGCGCCGCAAACGTGATTTTCTTTTTATTTCCGATATCATGAAACGCTCTCTTTTGTATTTCTTTCAGTCCGCTGCCATGCACTGTGATCTTCCGCAACGACTTGCACCATCGAAAAGCCTCCATGCCGATCTGTTCCAGCGTTTTAGGAATTTCGACCTCTCGCAGCTTCTTACAGCCAAAAAAGCTCCCTGAGCCAAGCGTTTTCATTCCTTCCGGCAGCCTGACGCTCCTAAGCTGATGACAGCCACTAAATGCATCTTTGCCTATCTCCCTTAGACTGCCTGGCAGCCTCACATCCTTTAACCTTTTATCAAATATAAACGCCGCTTCTTCAATGGACTCCAGACGGCTTCCCTTCTCGAATGTCACTTTTCTTAAACTTGTGCACGACATAAATGCGCAAGCTGCAATCTTCCGGACACTGGCCGGTATTTCTATTTCTTTCAAATAATAACAGCCGTGAAAAGTATACCATGCTATCTCTTTCAGACTTCTGGACAGCCGAATCGTTCTTATCTCCGAATCTATGAAACATCTCTCCATCTCTTTTACGGTATCCGGAATTGTAAGATGTTTTACTTTCAATCCCACAAACGCATATTCCTTAATTTTCTTCACCTTCCGGGGAATTTGCACCTCTTTTCTTCCATTCGGCGGACAGTAGATCAATTCTCTCCCGTTTTTGCTGTAGAGAATCCCATCCCTCGAAGACAGGCTCCCATTTTCTTCCTCTACAAAAATGTTTTTAAAAATGCAGTCCTTTCCGCTAACATTATTGTTGACGTCATATTTCCGCACTGTTTTGGGAAGATACAAATCTTCCAGAGAATCCGGTATATATACGTTGTGCATCCCCACTACCGGATACTCGACAGACGCATCTGCATCATCCTCAATCCGTTCCGGTATATGCACTTCACGATCGTCCAGCAAGATTTCTCTGATCACCGCCTCTCCTTCCTGAACATAGTATACAAGCCCGTCTTTTACCTTATACCCTTCCATCTCCTCCCAATAACGGTAATCTCCTTCTTCATAACCCTTTTTTTCTTCTGTCCATGTCGGAGCTCCATAAACGCGCGCCGACATGGACAGACACAGTATAAAGCAGAAAAGGCAGCCCCTTTTTCTCAATTTTTCTTTCATACACATCCTCCTCCTGTTAATCAAGCGCCGAATAAATCCACCAATGCAATCCGATTGGATCCGCTCCTCCATTTGCACCGAGCACAAAAGTCCACAATTTCCGAAGCTTTAAATCGTAAGCTCCTATCACATAAAAAACATAAAAATCAAATGGCTGTTTCGAATAATACCCACTCATCAATCTGTTGACCGCATTCTGCGAAGCAATTGAAAACCTTGCGTCTAAATATCCAGCGTTGTCTGAATAACGCTGATTTCCATAACTCTTTCCATCATTGGGTATATTGAGCAGATCGTCAACCATACGTCCCAAAGCTGCCGTGGTGACATTATTTTGGCTAATGGCCGCATAAAGCTTTTCCTTCTTTTTTTCAGTTAACGCCGTATCGTTTTTTATCATTTTCTTTCCGACAGAATCATTTGGCACCATCGTCTTATGCGCATAGGCATCCCCTGCTGTATGGATCGCCATTCCAAGCACACGCAATGCGCGGTTCATTCCCGCCTGATTGCTTCCATACGAAACCGTTGCAATGCTGCCTGTATTGCTCATGACATTGATCGCTTTTTTTATACTGACAAACTCCGGCTCCGTCATATAATATGGCTTCCCCATTGCAGACATAATATTGGCAACGCTCTCAGATGGATTATTTTTTTGTGCAAGAGCCACTTCATACAGATAACGGGTCGTAGCGACATAATTCGTATTTTCCCTTGCATGTAAAGCTACCACATCGCTTGGACACACAATAACGCCACCGCTTGCCCCACTGAAATTTTTATCATCCATCAATGTGTTCACCTGTTTGAGTACGGTAATCTTATCTACAGAATACGCACCCGTCCAGCCTCCGCCTCCCGACTTCGCATTGTCCAGCAAAAGATGATGCCCCGCTCCCAGCCAGTTCGCCTCCACATAATCCGGCATCTCATATTCAACACCCACGCCCGCATTCACAAACCGCTCATCCAGCGCCTCCTCTGGCATCGCGTCGTACTGCGCGGAGAACGCTTCCTGAATGCTTCTCGCATACGCATAGTCCACAAGACCGTCCGGCGTCTCTTTCGCTCCCGCCTTAAGCAATGCCCGCACCTTCTCCGCACTCCATTCCGGCTCCTCGCTCCACAAAGCGGCTGCAATGGCCGTCACATGCGGCGCCGCGTAGCTGCTTCCGCTTGCCACGGTCAGGCGCCCAAGCTGTGCCGTAACCGGGACATGTCGTCCCGGAGCCAGCAGCTCAGACGCAGACGCGGACGCGCTTTCCTCTTCCACGCGCAGACCTGCGTCCACGCTTCCGACGCTGACAACTTCCTGATACGCAGCCGGATACTCCGCCATGCTCCCGTTTCCGACAGACGCCACCAGAAGCATGCCGGCCTCCTGCGCTTTCTGCACCATCTCTTCCAGAATCTGCGAATGCCTCGCGCTTCCAAAACTCATGTTTACAATGTCCATATCATGCTCTATGCACCACTGCAACGCAGCGGCCACACGGTCGAGCGGCGCACGGTTTTCTTCATCCAGCATTTTTACTGCGTAAATGGAAAGCCCGGGACACACGCCCGTTGCGCCGGATTCATTGTCTTTTGCCCCGATCACCGAAGCGACCGCCGTCCCGTGCCCCGTCATGTCTTCGCAAAAATAGCTCGATCCCGCATCGTCCAGAAGGCTGACCCGCTCCGCAACGTCAATATCTTCCGTCACGTCCACGCCAGAGTCCAGAATCGCCACCCGTATCCCATCGCCCGCTCCGGCGGGAATCCCTTCCGCGCCTGCCGCGCGACGGTTCCATTCGCTTTCGGCCACCTCCCAAATCGCCTGTATTTCTTCTTCCTCCGCCTCTTCTTCGAAAGAGCCCTCAAACCAGATATTCTCCTCAACCAGCGCGCCTTCTGATTTCAGTTCTTTTACCTCGGCCCGCGTCAGCTCCATGCATACCACGCCCGCGTCCTGCAAAAGCGTATCCTCCAGAGAATCCTCATCCGTCAAATCGTCATTCAGCGTAGCGGACATCTCAGTCTCTTCCCCCATATAGACCAGATATTCCTGCGCCTCCGGCATCTCCTGCGTCATCCCCGATACAGGCGCCGCATTTACAAGCAAAAGCGATCCCGCCAGCATCCATACCATCATTTTTCTTTTCATAACTCCGCCTCCTGTTCTGAATAATTTGTAATAAAATCTATATTGTACATTTAATAGATATATTTATCTTAAAGTATTCTAAATACAATGTCAATACAGTAAATATAAAAATTTTTTCTATTTTTTTACAAAATATTCCAGTAAAGCCATGATTTCCGCATAAAAAATACACGCCCCCGGCGCCGCATTCCTGCGCCGGACAGCGTGAACAGCATCCTTTATAAAATTTTACATCAGCCGCAGGCCCTCCGCATTCAGATACAAAGCAGACGCCTTCTTCATCCCCCGATCTCCGTCAAATTCAGTATCACACACGCAGCAGCCAAAAAAGCCCCTGCAAGACGCATCCCCTCATAAACGCGGGCATGCGTCTGAAAAAGCGTACGATTCTTCAGTAAAAGAAATACCGCGCTGACGCCAAGCAGCATATAAAGGTAGAGAAACGTCCGCTCCTGTGAAACATATATGGTCGGCGTAAATCCCATCACAACTCTGGTGGCAAGCCCCAGCGCAGCCAACAGAATCTGTAACAAAAGCTCCCCATACGTCTCACATACGACCGTCAGAGACAACAGCACGCAGCCGACGACTGCCAGGTACAAAACCGTCGGTATATAATTTGCGGCAAGATGGTAATTTTTGCCATCAATAAACGCTCCTTTTTCCATCTGCCGGAAAAAGGATGGAAAATGCGTCTCAAGCATCCCGCCAAAGCCAAGCAAAAGCAGATTGAGCGCTACAGGAAAGAGCGCGGCCAGACGCAGCCAGAGCGCCTTTGTTTTGAAAAACACAAACACAGCCAAAAGCACGGCGTAGCACAGAAACATCAGATTGCCCGATGACGTCAGATGGCGCATCGTATCAAAAAACCCCATGCTGAGCTTATCCAGCAGACAGTACGTATCATAATGCGGCATCCAGTTGATGATCTCCTGACTTTTTCGCGCGGCATTGCCCGGACATGTCAAAATAAAAACGATTTCGGCCGCGGCAATCAAAAGTCCTGTAACTGCCGTTCCAGAAAGACGAAAGCGGATTTTTTGCACTGCAAACCAGACGACTGCGCAGCCATTTACTGTCAGGAGCACGGCCGCCATCTGCTCCATATTGGCCCCGTAAAGCGCGGCCAGCGCATAAAGCGCCCACATAGGATACGACGTCTCTTTTCCATAAAGCGCGCGCGCCGTTCCACGCAGGGAGAAAACGCCAAGCGAAAGGGGCCAGGTGTAGTTGACGCCCGTGGCAATCCATCCCGCCGTCTTAAGGTCCCACATCGGATAGAGCAGCAGAACGCCCACGATGAGACAGGAAGCCGTCTTTTTCATTTCTTCCGGAAACAGCTCGGCAAGCGCCCACGCCAGAAAAACCCACGCCATCCAATCAAACAATTTCCACAATGCCATATGTCCGGCCAGATATACGAGCACGCCTTCGATCAGAAGCCTGGACGACCAGGCATCGTAGCGCATCGAAAGATATTCTCCCAGCGTGTACGCATCCAGCTGATTGCGAAAAAACCACATCGCATCCGACCCTTCCGGCTCCCGCATCAGAATATGATATACAGCCTGTATAGCCGCAAACAGCAAAAGCGGCCAGACCTCTCTTTTTGTCATGGCGCGTAAACAGTGTTTCAGCTTATCCATTGTCTTCTCCCGTTCCCTGTAAAATCGTCCGGTCCGTCCTGATCAGCCGGTTTTTTCCATTTCCGCGATACCAGATGCAGATCGTACAGCCGCCTGGAATTTTGGACGCGCGCGTGATGGATTGAAACTGCGCATAGTCGTAATTGTAACCATCGTCCGCGTTCTTCGTAAGCTTCGCTTTTTTTACATGTTCCGTCGGAAGCCTGTAATAGACGTCCGCAGCCGCATCGTACGCCAGAACGGTCGTATCAGCGACGTCAACGCTTTCTCCCGGCTCATAGGCATAACCGCGAATATCAAGGTAACCGTCCGCAAGGCGCACCCGCTCGATCTTATATTCCATATCGTCCGCCGCAGTCTGATCTGCGCCGGATACGTCCGCCACGGCCACGCGCTGATTCGTCACGTATAAAAGCAGCAGATAAACGGCTGCGCACAGACAAAACAGCAGCGACAGCCGCTTTCCCATTTTTATGTTATCATATTCCCTGTTCATGCTTCCCTCTTGTCTCCGGCGCTGCACAGATCGCTTAAAAAGCACTCCGCGCACTTTGGATTTCTTGCCATACAGATCGTTCTCCCAAGCGTAATAATCTGAATGTTATACAAAATCCAGTGGTCTTTGGGCAATACCTTCATCAGGTCCATTTCCACCTTCGTCGGATCGTCGTATTCCGTAAAGCCAAGCCGCCTGGAAATCCGCTTCACATGCGTATCCACCACGATGCTTGGATCATGATAGACGTTGCCGCGGATGACGTTCGCCGTCTTACGCCCCACGCCCGCAAGCGCAGTCAGTTCTTCCAGCGTGCGCGGCACTTCCCCCTGATGGTCCTTAAGCAGCGCTTTGGCGCATGCAATAATATTTTTTGCTTTATTATGATAAAATCCCGTCGAATGAATATCCTGCTCCAGCTCTTTTAAATCCGCCTGTGCAAACTTCTCCAACGTATCATATTTGACAAACAAATCCTCCGTCACAATATTGACCCTGGCGTCGGTGCACTGCGCGCTTAAAATCACGGCGATCAAAAGCTGCCACGGCGTCTTGTGATTGAGATAACAGCGATATTCCGTGCCATATGCCTCATCCAGTCTTTTTAAAATTTCCTTTGTACGTTTTCGCAATGCCTCATAACCTCCTCGTTCGTATATTGAATCGTATGCGCCTGATGCGTCAAAGCGTCGCGCCGCTCATAATCAAACAGCGTCCATACCGGCTCTTTTAGACGCTCTGGAAGCTGTTTTACCGTCTTTTCAGATGCTTTTGGAAACTCATAAAAAAACGGTTCTATATGCGAAAGCGTTCCCCGTCTGCAAAATGTGCGCGTCACGTTTTTCCATGCTGCCGGATTTTTGGCCCATTCCGGGCGGCTTTTTATATTTTCCCTGTAATACAAGTCATATAAAAGCGACTCCTCCAGCCATTCGAGGGGCGCGCCTTTCTCTTCTCTGACAAACGCAAGCAACAGCTGCGCCCGACGGATTCTCGAATGCCGCATGCCCATCTGACCGTTTTTCTGATAAAACCGGCCCAACGCCAGAAAAAACGCAAACGCATCCGGATACACTGCATCCATCAGTTTCATCGTCACCTCATACTGCCCGCTGTTATAATAAGCTTCCAGCATCTGCTCCGCCAGCTTGATGCGCAGCAGCTCGTCATAAGAAAGCCAGCGCGTCTGCATCACCTCATACGGCGGCCTGTCCCGGCAGAGAATCCCGTAATCGTCTCTGCGTTCATACAAATCCGATCCCTTCAACAGCTTTAAAAATCCAAGCTGAAGCTGATGCGGCTTTCTGGCGTACACTTCCCGAAACGACTCTGTAAACCGGTCATATCCTTCATACGGCAGCCCGGCAATCAAATCCAGATGCAAATGTATATTTCCAGCCTGCAAAAGCCGCTCCGCCGCCGAAAAAATCCGGGATGCGCAGCCTGTCCTGCGAATTGCCCGCAGCGTTTCCGGATTTGTGGACTGCACGCCAATTTCAAACTGCACAAGTCCCGGGCGGAGCGTCGATAAAAATGCGATCTCTTCCTCCGTCAGAAGATCCGCCGCGATTTCAAAATGAAAATTTGTCACGCCACGGTCCTGCTCACAAATCCATTTCCAGATTTCCATTGCATGCGCATGGTTGCAGTTAAACGTCCGATCGACAAATTTAACCTGCGGCGCTTTCTGTTCCAGAAAAAACAAAAGCTCCTGTTTGACCAGCTCCATGCTGCGCAGCCGCAGCTTCTTCTCGATCGAAGAGAGGCAGTAGCTACAGGAAAAGGGACATCCGCGGCTCGATTCATAATAGACGATCCGATTTGAAAAAGCGTCTGCATCCGCATAGTAAAACGGAATGTCATCCAACGCAAGCAGCGCGCGCGGCTTCGTCCTGCGCAGGAAGGTCCGCCCTTCCTCCTCCGGCTGTATCCGGTATGCAATCCCGGAAATCCCGGCCAGATCCGTCTGCATTCCGCCGCAGTAATATGCCGCAAGCTCTGCAAACGTCGCCTCGCCTTCTCCGATCATAACGCCAAAAATCGACGGATTCTCTGCAAACGCCGTTTCCACTTCATACGACGCTTCCGGCCCGCCCAGCCAGATTGGAACATCCGGCCTCAGCTTATGAAATTCCGCCGCAAGCTCCCGCACGTAATCGTAATTCCAGATATAACAGGAAAAGCACAGCACATCCGGCTTTCTTTCATATAAATCCTGCAAAATATCCGACACAGAATGGTTGATGGTGTACTCCGCCAGTTCCAGACATTCTTCCGGTATCGCCTGATACGTTTTTGCATATGCCGCAAGACTGTATATTGCCGGATTGGAATGAATGTATTTGGCATTCACCGCAACCAGAAGTATTTTCATCCGAAACATCCCCCCTGCCATACTTCTATCATACGCAATCTTCTGCAAAATAGCAACCACGATTATTCAGAGCGTGCATTGCAGAAAACTTCCTTTTCTTCCAAACGGGACCCTGCCATAGACTTCATACGCCGCATATGCTATAATCATCCATTATGTCACCAAATCCAGAAAAAAATGCGCGACTGCCCATACAGGACGTCGCGCCGGACAGGAGAGAAAACCATGCATCAAACCACGCAAAAGCGCATTCTTTTTTTTCTGTTGCTGACAACGCTTACGCTCTGCCTTAGCGCCTGCGCAAAAGCAACAGAAGACAACACGCCCACGCCGCAGTCAAACGCCGCAAAGGAGCCGGCCTCTTCCGATACCGTCACAGGGCGCATTGAGCCGGATACACAGCCCATGCCGCAGGAGCCGACATCAGAACCGCCTGCAGAGACAACGGAAACGGAAACAACGCTTCCGGAAATCATCGAACATCCGGACACGCTCTCCACTACGGAAATTCTGACGACGGACACCGTCAATCTCCGCGTTCTCCCCGGCACAGACGCCGACATTTATCAGACCGTGGAACGTAAGACGATTCTCCATAAAATTTCAGAAGCGGACGGCTGGACGAAAATTCTGATTGACAACGCCTGCTACTATGTGAAAAGCGATTATGTCAAAGAAAAGCCGGCGCCCGGCGAGCGCACGGGATACCTGATCGCCATCGATGCGGGCCATCAGGCAAAGGGCAACAGCGATACGGAGCCGGTTGGCCCCGGCGCCTCTGAACGCAAAGCAAAGGTCGCCGGAGGCACAAGAGGCGTATCCTCCGGCCTTGCGGAATATGAGCTGACATTGCAGGTTTCTCTGAAATTAAGAGACGAACTGGAAGCCAGAGGATATGAGGTTCTGATGATCCGGGAAGAAAATGACGTCAATATCAGCAATGCCGAACGCGCGGAAATCGCCAATCAGGAAAACGCAGACGCGTTTATCCGCATACATGCAAACGGCTCGGAGAACAGCGGCGCAAACGGCGCTATGACGATCTGCCAGAGTCCTTCGAACCCCTATAACGCATCACTCTATTCCGAAAGCAAAAGCCTCTCCACAAACGTTCTGGACCATCTTGTTTCCGCTACGGGCTGCAAGAAGCAATCCGTCTGGGAAACGGACACCATGACCGGCATCAACTGGTGCCAGACGCCCGTCACTATTGTGGAAATGGGTTATATGACGAATCCAACAGAAGACGCCAATATGGCAAACGCCGATTATCAATATCGCATTGCCTCCGGCATCGCAGACGGCATCGACGCTTTTTTCAACCTGGAATAACCGTTTGAAAGCGGCGGCATATCCTCCACAAATCGTATATTTCGTCAGAAACCCGTATATCGTACTGGCATGCACGCCGCTTAACCTGTTGTCATCATAAGAAAGGTCTTGTATCAGATAATCGTGTATGACAAGCGCTTTTTCCAGATCGGACATGGAAGCATCCACCCTCTCCTGCGCCTTGTCCGCCTTCACTTGCAGTGGCATGGCCAAAAATGCAATTCTTTCCGTTTTCACTGTCATTTACAGAAAGAGCGGCCTGCTTCCTCCACTCCTGTATGTTTCACATACGCGGAAACGGAACGCCAGTAAAAAAGAAGCAAAATTGCCAGAATCACCCCGACGCTTCCTGCATAAATCGGCATCAGATTCGTATCCATCATTTTTTCAAGCGCATGCACGGAAAAATATGCAGAAGGAAGCATCACAGAAAACGGCATGGCGTACATCATAAAAAGCTCGCAAACAATGGATTTTTTCAGCGTTTTTTCTGAAACTCCAATCTTTCTTAAAATCTGATACCGTTCTTTTTCTTCCAGCGCGTCATTGTACAGCTTCATAAATACGATGCTGCCGCCGGCCAAAACAAATACCAGAAACATGAAAATGCAAATCGTATACAATACTTTTATCCATGCGATATCGCTGCTTTCCGGATCCACGACGGCCATTGCCGTATCATTTTCTTTTGTATGGCTAACTGCTGCCTTAAGCTTATCGGCTGACGCTGCAAGCTGCTCCAAATCCGCAATCCGATAATTATACGCATGCCATTCCTGTCCATACGGAAGCAGCCTTTCATATTCCGCATCGTTCACAATATAAAAACTCATCAGCTCCTGAAAATACCCCAGATACGGCACGTTCGTATCCGCAGTCTGCCGGTACGTTTTCCCGTCAATGACGACACGCTCCGCAGAATGGTCTGTAATCAGCGAAAGCATATACATATGAGAAGCTTTCAAAATTTCATCGTCTTCCGGCGGCGCAAAATCAAATTCCAGCCCGACGCCTTCTGCAAGCGCTTTCACCTGCGACCAGGGAAGCAGCGCATAATTGCCATACGTAAACCGTGTTTCAAACAACGAAGCGTCCAGCGTCAGCACAGAGATTTCCGAAGCGTACGCAATCGAATTATCCTGTTCAATCAATGGACGAACGACGCGATCCAGTTCCTTTTGATTGCTTAAAAACTGAAACGTATACGTATTGCGGAAATGCACCATGCCCGCATAGCGGCTCTTCATCGCAAATCCCGTGGCCAGCGCCGTTACGGAACAAAGCAGCAGCACGCACGTCATCGCATACGTGCGGTAATTCTTTTTCATCTGAAAGATCAGCTGATTGACCCACAGATTTCTCTCATGCCGATAGAGAATTCTCTTCTGTTTTGCCAGGCCCAAAAGCAGCGCCGGAAGCGCGCCGCCAAACAACAGATAAATCCCAATAATGACGAGCACGACGGCCGCAAGCACATTCCCCATCACTTCCTGTCCGCCCTCTTTTACGGCCATATAGTATCCCACAGACAAAATCCCAAGACCAAACACGGTTTTAAGCAGCAGCAAAAACCGGTTCTGTATCACAGCCTCTTTCTTTCTGGACGCGGATACCATGTCCAGCACGCTGCTCCTTACGATGCTGATATAGCCTTTTACAGCAAACAGCAGATACATAACGCTGTAAATCCCCGCCGTAATCAAAATCGGCGCAGGCGAAAAGCGAAACGAAATTTCCACGGCAATATCGGAAACCGCAAGCAGGATCATCTGAAACAGATGCGTCGTCACGATGCCGGATACTATGCCAAGCAGCAGCGCAAACACGCCGTTTAAAACCGTTTCGATCAAAAAAAGCATGCCGATGTTCTGATTCGTCAGCCCCATAAAGACATAGACGCCCATTTCTTTTTTGCGCTTTGTCAGAAACACATTTTCCGCATACCAGAGGAAGAAAAACATAAAGCAGCAGAGCACAACCGATATCACCTGAATCAGTACCCCTATATACTCTGCATTTGCGCCTCCCAGCCCGTCAAATATATCAGAATGCACCACATTCTGAAAATTCAGTAAAATCAGAATTGTAAAAGACATGGATAAAATAACGGCCAGGTAATTTTGAAAGCTGCTTTTCACATTCTGCATTGCCAGCGTAATCATGCGCATGGAACATCACCTCCCACAGAAGTCTGCATGTCTGCAATTCTGTCGTAAAACTCTCTGCGCGACGCCCCGGCGCTTAATCTGCACTGCATCTGTCCGTCATTCAAAAGCCAGACGTCCTTCGCATAGGACGCGCTGTACGCATCGTGCGTTACCATCAAAATCGTCGCCTGTCCGCTGTCATTGACGCGCTTTAAGCATTCCAGCAGCTCTCTTGTGGATCTGGAATCTAAAGCTCCCGTCGGCTCATCGGCAAATAAGATTTTGGGTTCGGTAATTAACGCCCTGCAAACCGCGCCCCTTTGCTTCTGCCCGCCGGATAACTGCCAGGGATATTTGGAAAAATGCTCCGATAAGCCAAACATCCGGCCAAGCTCCATCGTCTTTTCCATGCAGATTCCGGAGGAAACGCCGTTTAACGACAGCGGAAGCGCAATATTATCCTGTAGCGTCATCGTATCCAGCAGATTATAATCCTGAAACACAAAGCCGATCGTATCCCTTCTTAGCTTTGAAAGCTCTTTGTTGGACAGCTTTGCAACGTCCCTTCCATCCACAATCACACTTCCCTGCGTCGGACGGTCAATCGTCGAAAGAAGATTGAGCAGCGTCGTTTTGCCGGAGCCGCTTGGTCCCATCACCGCAATAAAATCACCCGCGCAGATTTCCAGGCTGACGCCCTTTAAAACAGTCGTCAGCGTTCCTCCCGTTCCATACTGTTTCATCAGATTTTTTATTTTCACTACTGTTTTTCCATTCATTTGAAAACCTCCTTTATGGAGCGTATTATAGCGAAACGGTCAGGAGAAATCCTTACACATACGTTACAATTTTGTAAGGTTGCCGTTTTCTTCCTCTGAAATTTCCAACATCGACGTACACCGCTTTCTTCTTGCTGCGCAGATATGTCGCTTCCAGATAAGAATGCGTCTACAAATTGCGCCGTTACGCGCCCATGATACGCCACCCGGCGCGTCGGACGCTTTTGCGCCACCGAATTCTTTCACTAATTTTACGGCCTGAATCTTGTATGCCATGTCGTATTTCCGTTGTTTTTTGCCATTATAGCTGCCTCCTTAATTCTTTTTGATTATACATCAAATCCTTGCCTATTAGGTGTCAACTAAAATGATACAACATCATAATTTTTTCTCCGCTAAATTGTTATTTCAATCTGATTATTTTCAAAATCAGCCAAACAGCTCTCATAATATTCGTCCCCTGTCATCCGTGGATTGCTGATTATGCGATAACCGTCTTTCCTTAATTGCTCCGTCAACGAATTGACCGCTTCCTTTGTTCCTAAGGAAAGGGCAATATGTGCATACCCTGTACGGGTAAGCGGCTTTCCCATATCTTCCATTTCGGACTTACTCATAATCTCCAGCCTGCACTCCCCTTGAAAAAAAAGAAAATAAGACTGAAAGCCTGTTGTTTGGTTATGGTACTTTTCCCCTGCCTCTGCATGAAAATAATGTGTAAAAAAATCCTTCGCCCGTTCCAAATCATTTACATACATTGCAATATGTTCAATTTTCATGTTCTGTTTCCTCCATATCAGCCAATGATTCTGTATCAAACTTTCTTTTTTTGAAATAGTAAATCCTGTCTTCTTCCGTTATTTCACGGATAATCCTGCAAGGGTTGCCTGTTGCAATCACGTTGTCGGGAATGTCTTTTGCCACAATGCTTCCTGCCCCGATCACGGCATTGTTTCCAATCGTCACTCCCGGGAGTATGACCGCATTACCGCCTATCCATACATTATCGCCAATCGTGACGGGGATTCCGTACTCATAGCCAGAGTTGCGGCTCTCCGGGTGTATTGGATGGCCTGCCGTATAAATAGATACATTGGGTGCGATTTGTGCATTCTTCCCGATTGTAACTTTTCCTACATCAAGGATAGTAAGGTTATAATTTGCAAAAAAATTATTGCCCACTTCAATATTCCACCCATAGTCGCAATGAAAGGGCGGTTCTATCCAAACGTTTTCCCCTGTTTTTCCAAGCAACTTTTTAAGTAGTTCGGGAATCCGAACCCTTTCTTTCGGTGTCAGGAGATTCAATTCATAAACGAACTGTTTGCAGGCTTCCCGTTCTTCTTCAAGACCATCAAGCCATGCCTTATAAGGCAGACCATTCAACATTCTTTCTTTTTGATTCATAAGTTCCTCCTTATTGTTGGTTTGCAGTTAGGTTTTTCACCCATTCGTATTGTTTGTAATGTCTGTAAACGGCGGGCAGTTTTATCAATTCGTCTAAATTCAGTAAAAAATA
>CANSKO010000029.1 GCA_947647505.1 uncultured Roseburia sp.
AGCATCAGCACCGTTTTGAGAGCCAGGTGACAAAAGAGCCTGCCTGTACGGAAACAGGAATCAAAACGCATACCTGTGAATGCGGCAAAACCTATACGGAACAGATTGCGGCGCTTGGTCATACAGAAGTGACAGACCCGAGAGTGGAACCGACAGAGACGGAAGATGGAAAAACAGAAGGAAGCCACTGTAGCGTCTGCGGTGAAACGCTCAAAGCGCAGGATACGATTCCGGCCACCGGGACGCCCGGAGAGCATCAGCACCGTTTTGAGAGCCAGGTGACAAAAGAGCCTGCCTGTACGGAAACGGGAATCAAAACGCACACCTGTGAATGCGGCGAAACCTATACGGAACAGATTGCGGTATTGGAGCATCAGTATGTGGAGGAATGTATTCCGGCAACCATGAAAAACAGCGGAAAAATACAGCAGGTTTGCCGTGTATGTTCAGGGATCCGAAATGTGTCTGTGATTGACAGCCCGCAGAAAGCGTCCTGGAACAAAACAGATTTCACTTACGATGGAAAAGTAAAAAAGCCAGCGGCAGTCGTGGAGGACAGTAAAGGTAAGATTCTGACAGCAGGAACGGATTATAACGTAATCTATCCCAACGGAAGCAAAAATCCGGGAATCTATACGGTAACGATTGAGTTTCAGGGAACATACAGTGGAACGATAAGCGAAAGCTACACCATAAGGCCAAAGAAAACCCGTTTGAAGAAGGTTACGGCGAAGTCTAACGGCATCCGCGCGACCTGGAAGAAACAGGCGGCGCAGACAGACGGATATGAGCTTCAGAGCTGCACAAGCAAGAGTTTTAAAGGCGGGACCTTAAAAAAATCTACAGCAAAAAAGCGCGTTACAGTAAAGAATATTTCCGGTTTGAAAGGGAAAAAGAAATATTTTGTCCGCATAAGAACTTATAAGAACGTGAAAGTAAACGGAAAAAGCAAAAAGCTTTATTCCGACTGGTCCGGAATAAAGACAGTGCGTACAAAGGAGTAATTTTAATCAGGCTTTTTCGCCGCTTATGAATGACGTCAATCTCATCCTGCTTTTGATGATTACGCTGATGCTTTTATATGGCATTGACAAAATGCCGCTTTTCACGATATAATATTTCTTATAACTCGCAATCGACAAACGAGGAAACAATATGCAGATTATTACACACAATTTAAGCGCAGACAATGCAAGCCGTCAGCTCGGCATCACGGCTGATCGCCAGAAGAAATCTTCCGAAAAGCTCTCTTCCGGTTACAGGATCAACCGTTCCGCTGACGACGCCGCCGGGCTCAGCATTTCAGAGAAAATGCGAAAGCAGATCCGGGGTCTGAACAAAGCGTCGCGAAATATACAGGACGGCGTCTCTCTGATTCAGACGGCCGATGGCGCGCTGGGCGAAATTCATGATATCCTGCAACGGATGAACGAGCTTTCCGTACAGGCCGCAAACGATCCCAATACCGATGCGGACCGTCATGCCCTGCAATCGGAAATTCACCAGCTCAAATCCGAAATCAACCGGATTTCCAGAACGACGGAGTTTAATACGCAGCCGATTCTGATGGCCAAACAGCTTGTCGTCATTGACGGCGACGACTATGCCGCCTCCAAGATGGATGAAAAATACTACGGCATGGGCAATCGAACCGGATATGTATATGGAAAGAACCTCAATTTTTCCAATGTCAACGCTTCTAATAAGGAAGAATTGATCGGAAAGCAGTTTTTTGTCACATGCTCTCAGAACTGTAATCAGCTGTTTACCTTCCAGTTTACGGATCAGCAGACTTCGAGCATCAGCATAAACGGCGAAAATTTATCGGTGATGATTGGCATGAAGGATACTTCTATCAATAAAGGCTCCGACATTACCGCCAAAATCTACGATCTGATTTCCGGCAAACAGGCGGATTTTATCAATTCGCTCCATAATACGCGTCCAAACTGGAGCAATCTGTTCAACGACACCATTATCGGACACGCCAACGCCGTCAGTCTGGATGGCGACAACCTCATATTCTACTCGACAATGTTTGGGCCGCCTTACTTTGACGGCATGGGCGAAGTCCGGGCTACGGATATGCTTAAGACAGATATGCTGTTTCGCATTCAGGTAAACGACAATCCCTATCAGGAAATTGCGCTGAACCTGCGAACCATCAATTCCGCAACGCTTGGACTGGGCTCGCTTGACGTAAGCACATTTGAAACGGCCGGCAAAACCATCGAAGCCGTAGGCCGGGCAATCACAGATCTTTCCGAATACCGCGCGCATCTGGGTGCGCTGCAAAACCGTCTGGAAAAGGCAAGGTCCATTGTTGACAACGCCTCAGAAAACACGCAAAGCGCAGAAAGCACGCTACGCGATACCGATTATGCCAGAGAATCCGTCCTCTATTCCAAAGACAAGATCTTAGAACAGTTTGGTCAGGCTATTCTGGCGCATACACAGCAGGATTCGGACAGTGTTTTGACATTGCTAACGTAAAGGGAGGTTTCTATACTGAAAAAATACAGGCATATCGCACTCGCTCTTATCCTTTTTCATGTTGCCGCCTGCGCTCCGGCGCGCCCGGATGAGGGAACGACACAGAAAGAACCAACAGACGCATTAAAGACGACTATATTAAAAGTCGGAAAAGCGGACGCCATTATTCTTCAATCCAAAGATCAGACTATGGTAATTGACACAGGAGAAGAAGATGATGGCGAAGAGCTGACCGATTTTTTGAGCAGTCAGGGCATTTCATACGTAGACGTCCTTGTGATTACACATTTTGACAAAGATCACGTTGGCGGGGCAGACACTTTCATCGAAACAATGGAAACAGGCGAAGTTTTTCTTCCCGACTACACCGGCAGCCATACGGAGTACATAGATTTCATGGATGCATTAGAGCAGAAAAACATCATCCCCCGCACGCTTAAGGAATCAGAAGAATTTGAGCTTGGAGAAGCTTTCGTCTTAATTGAACCTCCCCTTTCCTATGATTCAGAAGGCGAAAAAGACCCTGACAATAATTTTTCTCTTATTACAACGGTCACGCATGGAGAGAATCGTCTTCTTTTTATGGGCGACGCCGAAAAACGAAGGATTCTTGAATGGCTTCCTTCAAAAGCTCCCGAAGGCTATGACTTTTTGAAGATACCGCATCATGGCGTTTACAACAAGGCGCTACCGGCGCTGATTGACGCAGCGTCACCGGAATATGCCGTCATCTGCTCTTCGGACAAGAATCCGGCGGAATCCGAAACACTGAACCTTCTGACGCAAAGAAACATCCGGACATTCCAGACAAAAGACGGCGACATAACGATTGTCAGCGACGGCAGCCATCTGGAATGCTCGCAGGAATAAAGACACAGGAGAACAAAATTGGCGCAATTGGTTTTTAACCGTTATGAAAAAAAGTATCTCATGCCGCAGTCCACTTACTGCAAATTACGGGAACGTCTGCAACCCTATATGAAAGAAGATCAGTATGGACTTCATACCATCTGCAACATCTATTATGACACGCCGGACTCCTATCTGATCTGCCGTTCCCTGGAACGCCCCGCATATAAGGAAAAACTGAGGCTCCGAAGCTATGGCATCCCCGCTCCGGATTCAAACGTGTTTCTTGAAATCAAAAAGAAATACCAAAAAATCGTAAACAAGCGCAGGATCGAACTTGGACTTCAGGAAGCGTACAACTATGTGGAACGGGGTATTCGACCAGAAAAAGAAAGTCAGATTTTACGTGAAATTGATTTTTTTCTGCACCGCTACCCGCTGATTCGAGGCCTTTATCTGGCATATGACAGAATTGCACTGTATGGAACAGAGGATTCGAACTTCAGAGTAACATTTGACCACAATATCCGAAGCCGCAGAACCTCTATGGGATTGGAAAACGGAGATCACGGCGAACTGCTTTTACCTGACGGTCACTATCTGATGGAGAGTAAAATAATGGGAGCAACGCCGCTCTGGTTTGCAAAGATTTTATCGGAACTGTCTGTTTATCCCGTCTCTTTTTCAAAATATGGGAATATTTACAGAAAAGAACACAATGCATTTTATATGGAACAAATGATGACGCACGCAACAGAAAACCGCAAGATTACCGGAGGGAGAATCATATGATAAACAGCGTTTTTCATGCAACTTCATTTACGATTACATCTGTTGCATCCGCTATGGCCACAGCGCTTGTCCTGGGAATTTTGATTGCACTGCTTTATAAACTTTCAGGCGCGCATGCAGGAAGCTTCGCCGTTATACTGGCCGTGATGCCGCTTCTGGTATCGTTTGTCATTATGATCGTAAACGGGAATCTTGGCACTTCCGTTGCTGTATTGGGTGCATTTGGACTTGTCCGGTTTCGAAGCATGCCCGGAACAGCAAGAGAAATCGGCTTTATCTTTTTTTCCATGGCGGTCGGCCTTGCAACGGGCATGGGTTTCCTGTCTCTGGCCGTGTTGCTTATGCTGACAGTTGGCGCAATCATACTGATTCTGGAAAAAATTCATTTTGGAAATACAGCGTCCTTAGAACGCGAACTTCACATTACGATTCCGGAAGACCTTGATTATAATGGCGTCTTTGACGATCTGTTTCAGCTCTATACGCAGTATGCACGCCTTGAGTATGTAAAAACCACGAATATGGGGACTTTGTATGAACTTTTCTATTGTGTGAAGCTGAAAAAACAGGAAGCTGAAAAGACATTTATCGATGACCTGCGTTGCAGAAATGGAAATCTTCCTATCATTTTAGGCCTTTCTTCGCACAGGAAAAACGAATTATAATGATAACCGTCTTTCTGCTCTTTTAAAGATAGTAAAAAATAACCGTTCTAATAACAATAAAACTGCAGTCAAAGCCGGCGGCCGGCAGAATCCGATTCGGTTTTACCGAATCGGAATTTCTCCGCTTAACACTTCCCGTTCTACGTAAAGCGACTGATCGGCTCTTGTTCCGACGTACCACTTCACAAGACTCATTTTCATATTTTCTATTTCTATCACGGTAATCCCCCACGGATGCACGCAGCTTCCAACATTTACATACAGCTCGCCTTCCACCAGATGCGGTCTGTGCGAATGTCCGGCAATCAGATACACATCTCTGCCATCCGCCGTCTGCGCCATGCACCTTTCATATTTATGAACCTTTCTGTAATTCCGCGCCGCGCTCGTAGGGTCATTCACGCCAAACTGCTCCAGCGGCTTCCAGAGATAGCGCACCAGAAAACGGGAAATTCGCCAGCAGACGGAATTAAAAAAATCCGCCTGGTGTCCATGGATCAGATAAATATCCCGGCCGCCTTCCCTGTTTCTGAGGCAGATGCTTTCCGGGAGCTCCTTTCGCAGCTCCATATCATGATTTCCGTATATTTTACAAAACCGTTTTCTTTTTTTAAAATAGTCCAGTTTTCGGTATACCTCGTTGTGCATTTCCATAATCCGCTTCATGCTTCGGTTTTCCCACAGCTCTTCGCCGTCTCCAAGTTCCAGATAATAAAACCCTTCCCTGAAATACTGTTCCAGCGCGGCAAAGTACAGATGCTGATTGCGCAGAAAATTATCCGACATATTTCCACATCCCCTGTGACAGTCGCTGAAAATTGCATACCGGCTGCATTTGCCAAGCGGCAGCTCAATTCCGTTGGAAAGCGAACGTTCAATCCTTGATTCACAGGCCATGCTTCATCCGGCATTTCCGCCCAAACGAATGCAGCCGCAGCATATTCCGAAAGCACCATGGGAGCTGCTCATATAAAAAGAGCGTCCGATCCAGCGTGCATGTAAACGGCCGCGTAACAAACTGATACAATCTGCAATACCACCGGTTCAATCGCTGCACCAGCTTCCGATGCCATCTTCTAAAACCGGCGTCACCTGCCGCCCAATCCAGGCAGACCGTTACTTTCCTGCCCCGTATGCGATACAGCATGCCCGCATATCCCGCTTCCTGCAGCCCCTCATAAAAAGCCTGCGCCGCTGCCGAATCATGAAACGTAACGCTTGCATGCAGCGTCAGATCCTTCGGCTCGCTGAACATTCCCATACAAAAAGCCGTCAGCCACCAGTGATACGCTTTCCTCGTCAAAAGCCGCTTTCCTTTTCGCTCCAGCGCCATTCCAATCAACGGCATCTCTTCATCGGAAACTGCATTATAATGAATCTTTCTTCTCTGTTCTTTTGGAACCAGACGGTTGGCATGGTATATTCCGACCTCCGCTCCCGTATTGATGCCATACTGCCCTTTCCAGAATTCAATCATCCACGTCTTATCCTGATAATCAAAATAGACCGGAAAGGCGTCTAAAATCATATTGAACTTTGGAGCAAGCCTGTCAAACAGCGCTTCATATCCTTCTTTTCGCTGCCATGCATGTACGCGGCTGACAAAAATATCCTGCGTCGCTTCATATGCAAATCCAAACGGCGCGATCAACTCATTCAAAAGCCCTGCTTTTTCCATTGTTCCCATACGGCGTATTTTTCTTTTGCACGCCTCACGGCGGCGGACCATATAAATCAGCAGTATAAGAACCAGACACCCGATGACGCATCCAATCGTTTTTGCCATTTCCATTTTTCTCCTTTTTTTATCAGAATATGCTGACAGAAAACGGATGTGTCAAAATCCGGATCAAAAAAGGCAGCCGCCGGATTTCTCCGACGACCGCCGCTTTTCTTTCATTTACAGGAAGATATATTTACAGACAAACAATACAGCCAGCACATACATCAGCGGCGTAATTTTTTTACTTTTGCCGCAGATGACGTTGATGATCACATAAGAAATCACGCCAATCGCAATTCCCTCCGAAATGCTGTAAACCAGCGGCATTGCCACCATACACAGATACGCGGGCATCGCTTCGGCAGCATCCTCAAAATTCACATTCAAAATTGCCGAAACCATAAGGAATCCCACAAAGATCAGAGCCGGAGCCGTTGCAAAGCCCGGAATCGCTGTAAAAATCGGCGCAAAGAAAATCGCCAGCAAAAACAGAAATCCCGTTACAACGGATGCAAGCCCCGTCCGCGCGCCTTCGCCTACGCCAGCGGAGCTTTCCACAAACGTCGTTGTCGTGGAGGTTCCAAAAACCGCGCCGACAGACGTTGCAATCGCATCTGCCAGCAAAGCCGGACGGATGCGCGGAAGCTTCTCCTCCTTATCCAGCATGCCTGCCTTTGAAGACACGCCAATCAGCGTCCCTATCGTATCAAACATATCGACAAACAAAAAGGACAGCAGCACAACGATAAAATTAAATATGCCAACGCCGGAAAAATCTGCCGTAAAGCACTTTCCAAACGTCTCGCCGATCGCCGAAAAATCGGTAAGCGCCATAGACGGATACAGGGAATAAAAACCATTTTCCACGTCTACCGTATAAATCCCCGTCGCCTGCGCCAGCATGCCAAGCGCCCAGGTTGCGACAATGCCGATTAAAATCGAGCCTTTCACGCCTTTGATGTATAATACCGCCGTAATCAAAACTCCAATCAATGCAAGCACTGCGCAGATTCCCTGCGTATGCCAGTTCCCTGCAAAGTCCACATAGGACACCAGCGTAGAATCGTTTGCAACAACAATATGCGCGCCCTGCAAACCGATAAAAGCGATAAATAAGCCGATTCCTGCGCTGACCCCTTTTTTCAGCGTGCTCGGAATGGCGTCAAACACCGCCTCGCGCACATTCGTAAGCGACAGTACAATGAAGATCAGGCCTTCGATAAACACCGCCATCAACGCCACCTGCCAGGAATATCCCATCGCCCCGCAGACCGTGAATGAAAAATACGCGTTCAGTCCCATGCCAGGCGCCAGAGCAAACGGATAATTCGCCAGCAGCGCCATGGCAAGCGTACCCACAAAAGAAGCCAGACAGGTTGCGATTAAAACTGCCGTAGCGTTCATGTTAGCCCCGAATTCATTGCCAAGCAGACTCGGATTGACCGCCAGGATATACGCCATCGTCATGAACGTCGTAATGCCCGCAACTACTTCGGTCCTCACCGTCGTTCGGTTCTCAGTCAACTTAAAATATTTTTCCAACATATTCATACTCTCCCATTTCTAATTGCCTTCATATGTAATGACCGACGCCACTTCATACTTTGTAAGTCTCTCCCTGCCTTTTAAGCCCGCAAGCTCCATCAGGAATATAATTTTAACGACTTCGCCTCCAAGCTCTTCAATCAGCTGCGTACAGGCCTCAATCGTCCCGCCTGTCGCAATCAGATCATCCACCAGAACCGCCTTCTGCCCCGGAACGATGGAATCTCTGTGCATCTCTATCTCTGCGCTGCCATATTCCAGATCATATTTCGCCGCAATCGTTTCACAGGGCAGCTTTCCTTTCTTGCGCACCGGCACAAACGGCTTTCCCAGCGCGTAGGCAATCGGCACGCCGAAAATAAACCCTCTGGATTCCGTTCCGACAATAACGTCAAAATCCACGTCCTCCAGCAGCTTTAACATGGAATCAATTGCCAGCTTCAGGCCTTCCGCATCCTGTAAAACCGTCGTTACATCCCGGAAAATAATGCCCTTCTCCGGAAAATCCGGTATATTTCTCACATATTCTTCGATTTTCTTCATTCTCTGCACCCCCTTTCTCTGCGCGCCTTCCCGCCGCTTTCCTGTTTAATAGGACAGAATTTCATACCCATCCTCCGTTACCAGAACCTGCACTTCCCACTGTGCGGAAGGTAGGCCGTCCTGCGTATACGCCGTCCATCCATTCGCGTCGTCAATATAAATCTCCGGACGCCCCATGTTAATCATTGGCTCAATCGTAAAGACCATGCCAGGCGCCATCAGCATCTCCGTCCCCCGCGTGCTGTTGTAGCTCACCCACGGATCTTCATGAAATTCCAGTCCTACGCCGTGTCCGCCAATTTCCCGCACGACCGTATATCCGTTGGCAAACGCATGGTCATGCACCGCCTGTCCCATATCGCCAAGAAATCCCCAGGGCTTTACCTCCTTTAACCCCACCTCGACGCATTCCTTTGCAACTCTTACCAGACGCTCCTTCTCCGGGCTTACGCTGCCAATGCAAAACATCCTGGACGAATCCGAATAGTAGCCGTTTAATCGCGTCGATATATCGACGTTTATAATGTCTCCATCCTTTAAAACATCCTGCTCCGACGGAATCCCGTGACAGACCTGTTCGTTCCTGGAAGTACACGCGCTTTTGGGAAATCCCTGATAGTGAAGCGTCGCCGGAACGCCTCCCATGCGAACCGTCTTTTCGTAAACCATCCGGTCAATTTCTTCCGTGCTCATACCTGCTTTGATCTGTCCGGCCACATAATCCAGAACCGCAATATTAATCTTTGCGCTCTCGCGGATTCCCGCGATCTGTTCCGCCGTTTTAATCATGCCCTGCTCCGGCACGATATGCCCTTCTTCCCGAATTCTCTGAATCTTCTCGTCAAATGCCTTATGGCAAACCTTATACTTCCTGCCGCTGTTGCACCAGCACGGATCGTTTCTCCCTATTTTCTGTGCCATATTGTTCCTTCCAATGCCTCATTTACCGTAATATTGCCAAAATCCAGACGCTGCCAGAGCGCTTGATTCACCACATAGTCGTGTTCCTGCAAAAGAGCCTGATAATGAGGCCCGTTTTCATTATATGCGACGTAGTCAACGCCCTCGTCTTCCGCCAGCTGCCGCTGTTTTTTCTGCGCATGCGCCATGCGAAGAAACGCTTCCTCCAGCTCCTTTGTCGATATGCCAAGACGCGCCTGTCCTTCTTCTTCCAGATCATTCCAGAAATCCATTTTCTGGTTTTCCATATATGCCGCTTCTTCTGTCGTCAGATGCAGCCCTTCTTCTTCCGCCATCCGATAAAAAATCAGATCATGCACTGCCTTTTCCATAACGGCCGACTTTGCCTCCGAACGGACGAAAGAGCCGTTTACGTGCGCGTTCCAGTATTTTTGCGGCTGTTCCAGATTATATACCCTGGCCTGTTTTTGAACCTCCTGCTCCTGCATGGCAATATAAACCGCAAGCTCACGAAGCCGATAGGCTTCTCCATCCAGCGTCACTGCCGTATCGTTCCTGTGATCGCAGTAGCGAAGCTTCGCAAAATTTCCCGAACGATACCACGCGGCCGCCGCAACGACGCCCATCAAAAGCAGCATAACGGACGTAAACCGCATATTCTTCCTGTTTTGTCGGGTGATAAGCCAACGCATCTTCTACAATACCCTTCGCACGGCGACAATCGTCCGATATGCGGCCGAGCTTGTCGTAATCCCGACTGCCGTGCTTTGTGCATGCACGATTCTGCCGCCGCCCATATAGATGCCGACATGACCTGAATAGCAAATCAGATCGCCCGGCTGCGCGTTTGCATAGCTGACGGCCTTCCCGCAGCCCTGCAAAGCAGCGGAGCTGTGCGGAAGGCTGATGCCAAAATGCGCAAATACGCTCATAACAAATCCCGAACAGTCCGCTCCATTCGTCAGGCTCGTGCCGCCCCAGACGTAAGGATTGCCGACAAACTGCGTGGCATACGCAACGACCGCGCTTCCGCTGACATTCGTAGCATATCCCGGATTGGCGCCGCCGCCATCGCTTCCGGAATTGCCGGCTCCTCCGCCCGCATTGCCGCCGGAACCGCCGCCATTCGTATTGTTATTATCTGCATTTGTATTGTTATTGTTTGCATTTGCATTATTATTGCCGGAGTCGTTCGCATTGCTTCTGTTAGCCCGTTCGCGTTCCCGCTCTCTTGCGGCTGCTTCCGCTGCGGCTATCGCTTCCCGCTGTTTGCGCTCTTCTTCTTTGATAATCTGATTCTGTGCGGCTATCGTCTCTCTGAACTTCGCCGCTGCCGCCTGCGCCGTCGTAAGCTGATTGTCATAGTCGCCCATACGCGAACGCTTATCCGCCAGAACCTGCTCCAGAGCCTCCTGCTGCAGCGCATATTCCTCCTGCATAGCCTCCAGCTCCGCTTTCTCCGTCTCTACCGTGCTCTTTAAATCCGCCACCTGGCGCACCGTATTCTGATACTGCGTCAGGAGATTTCTGTCATATTCATAAATATCAGAGACATATTCTACCCGGTTCAAAAAGTCCGACATATCCGCAGAGCCTAAAATCGCCTCAATCATTGCCGTATCGCCACGCTCATACATAAACTGAATCCGCTTTTTCATGGACGCGTACTGCTCCGCCTCCGTCTGCTCCGCCTCTGCAAGCTCATCTGTAACCTGATCCAGCTGTACGTTCTTATCGTCCAGCTCGTCTTCCAGAATGCCGACGTTTACCAGAAGGTTGACAAGCTCCGCATCCTTCTGATCAATTTCATTTTGCAGCGCCGTCTGCTGCCGTTCAATTTCTTCGATCTGCCGTTTCGTATTGTTCAGATCCGCTTCCGCTTCTTTTTTCGCGTCTTTTGCATTTGACATCGTGCTGGCATTGACCGCCTGTAAATGCGTAACGGAAAGCGCAAGCGCAAGGGCCAGTGTCATAGCCTGAATTCTTCTCTTATCCCTCAATACGTCCTCCTCATTCTTTTGAAACCATGATTCCCACTCATTATAGCATTCACGTTTCAATTCTACAAGTAGTGAAAAAACAGGATTTCGTATTGACAAAACAATATTATACCGTATATAATATAGATCACAAAATAATATTATACAAAAGGGAGTGATGAAATGGCATTTGGCGTAGGGGCAGCCTTGCTGGACGCGATCGTTCTGGCAGTTGTCTCAAAAAAAGAAGAAGGAACCTATGGCTACCGCATTACGCAGGACGTCCGCAGAGCCATTGATATTTCCGAATCCACGCTGTATCCTGTTCTGCGCCGGCTGCAAAAATACGAGTACCTGATCGTGTACGACGTGGAATGCGGCGGCCGAAACCGCAGATACTACAAGCTTACAAAAGCCGGTGCATTAAAACTGGACGAATATATTACGGAATGGACCGATTATTCATCCAAAATATCAAATCTATTATCGGGAGAGGAGCCGTCATGAACAAAGAAGAATTTCTAAGGCAGCTGAATTTGCTGCTGCGTGACATCCCGGAGAGCGAACGCCGGGAAGCCATGGAATTTTATCAGAGTTATTTTGAAGATGCAGGGCCCGAAAAAGAACAACAGATTATAGAGGAGCTTGGCTCCCCTCAGGAAGTTGCATCCAGCATCAGGAAGAATTTATTTGGAGAACATTACGAAGACTATGATTTTGTAAAGCCCGAGCAGCCCTGCGGCCGACCCAAAAAAAGCAACGCCGCGCGCAGCATCCTGATCGCCGTCATCCTTGTGCTGACGTTTCCGTTCTGGATTGCAGTCGCCGCGTCCGTCTTTGGCCTTCTGGTTGCGGGAGCCGCCTGCGTATTTTCCCTTATCGTCGTCGTCATTGTGCTTGCCGGCGTCTTTCTGATTCTTGGAATCGTATTTGGCGGCGTTGGAATGGGGCAGATTCTGACCGGCTTTCCCGCCATCGGACTGATGCTCGTCGGGCTTGGCATGCTGATGCTGGCCGTTTCCATCCTCAGCATGATTGCAACTTTGTATGTCGCCATTATAATACTGCCCTGGGTAACGCGGGCTTTCATCCGCCTGTGTAAACGGCCCTTTCAGAAACGAGGTGCATCCATATGAAAAATTTTACAAAAATCTGTCTGATCCTCTGTCTGGCGTTCACCTGCGCCGGCGCCATCTGCATCTGCATTGGAATGGCGCTTGGCAGCGGTCCCCGCGAAGTCCTGCGCATGGTAGAGGATGGACACTTTCAGATTGGAAACTGGCAGTCCGGCGGATGGAACTTTTTTGATGAGGAAAACGAATCCCCCACGACGCAGGAGGCGACCGAAAACATGTTAACCAGACAATTTCCTGTCGACGAAATTGATGATCTCGAAATTGATATCCGCTATGGAGAGGTGCGGCTTGTCACAGGAGAGGGCAGTCAAATCGAAATTCGCATCGACACAACAACAGACCATGTTTTCGAATGCGAAAAAGACGACCGCACGCTTATCCTCAAAGATCAGGCGACCGGGAAATGGTGGCGGAACGGTCTGAACCGGCACGCGGAAATCACAATTTCCCTTCCACAGGGAAGCGTCTTTCAGGAAGTGGAGCTTACGACAGACGCCGGCAAGGTGGAAATTTCACACAGCCTTGCAGCAAAAGAAGTATCTCTAGAGCTGGGCGCCGGAGCCCTTTTTGCAACGGATATTGTGGCAGAAGATGAATTGTCCGCCGACGTAGGAGCCGGTCAGCTTGCCATTGAATCGTTTTCCGCAAAGACGATTGCCATTGACTGCGGGCTTGGAAACGTAGAGCTGGGCGGCAGGCTTTCCGGCGACGCCGACATCAAGTGCGGCATGGGACACGTTGATCTGCGCCTTTTGGCAGCCGAAACGGATTATGATTACGCGATACACTGCGGGCTTGGAAGCGTAAAGCTCAACGGGCAGAATTTCACTTCTCTCGACAGCGAAAAAGAATTCGACAATCATGCCGGCCGCGAAATCAGCCTGGACTGCGGGCTTGGAGAACTCATCGTCACAACGGAACAGGAGGAATAAAAAATGAATAAAAAATTATACAAATCAAGATCAAATAAAGTGCTCTGCGGCGTATGCGGCGGCATTGGCGAATACTTAAACGTCGATCCGACCGTCATCCGCCTGCTCTGTCTGCTGTTAATCTGCGGTTGGGGAAGCGGTCTGCTTTTCTACCTGATTGCAGCCATCATCATTCCAGAGCCACCCTGCGGCTTTTAACGCACGGAGCCATGCATCAAAAAAATCCAGCCTGTGAATCTTCACAGGCTGGATTTTTATAAAAAACGGAGAGTGTGGGATTCGAACCCACGTGCCCTGTAAAGGACAACTGCATTTCGAGTGCAGCTCGTTATGACCACTTCGATAACTCTCCATATATAAACTACGCTGATCTGCGCAAAGCCTCCACCGGATATCTGACCGTTCCCGCTCTCTGTCCAAAAACGGCTGTCCGCTTCCTATCCTGCGGGAATAAAAAGACCGGAACTCTTTTTATTCTGAATTCCGGCGCTTACCAGGAATCGATGCGACAGGATTTGAACCTGCGGCCTCTGCGTCCCGAACGCAGCGCTCTACCAAACTGAGCCACGCATCGTAAGTGGAAGCACGCTTTCTCAAACGTGCTTCATTATAATACCATACAATATCCACTTTGTCCAGTACTTATTTTTCCAAAATCTTATTTTTTTCTGCATTCAGACCCGCATGCTTTTCGTGGGCGCGTTCTCTTCTGCCGGCGCGCGATAGCGTTCCAGCACGCGTATTGTCGCCCAGTCCGGCTTTTTTTTCGCATCCGCGCGCGCATATTCCGCATCGCCGTCCTTCTGCTGCGTTTGTCCGGCCGCTTCTTCCTTCTTTTTTAATTGATCCTGCAGCGCCTTTAATACGAGCGTCTGCCAGATGGAGCCGGACAGCCCCTGTGCAAACGGATAGCCCGTTCCCGCCTGCATGCTTCCTGTAAAAAGCCCCGTCCTTCCGTTCAAAAGCGCAAGCTCCAGATAGTCCGAAAATTTTCCCGCCGTTTCCGTTGCAGCGCGCGGCTGGCTGTTCCATCGGTCTGTCGGAAAAAACGCTTCTACGATGCCGCTCACATTTCCCGTCATTGCGTCACGCTCCTATCCCCAGACGTTATATCTGTTTTTCAAAAAAGAATTCCAAAGCTCCGTTCCGCTCCCGGTATAGCTGCCGGATCGATATGCATCGGGCGTATTCGCATTTGCGGCTGCTCTGCCGCTGATAAATCCCGCTCTCTCCACAAAACCCGAACCGCTTCCAAAGGCCGCTTTTAACGTATTGACATCAGCCGACTGCAGCCTGTCTTTCTGCACGCTTAAGCTGCCGTCCCTGTTTAGCGTAACGCCCGCCGCCCGCAGCGCCGCGGCATACTGCGACGCATTGCTTTGCATCTCCTGCAAATACAGCTTATTCCATACGGAATCCGACGATTTTAAATATTTGATCGTTTTATTATAAGCATCTGCAAATTCCGTAATTTTTCCGGTCAGATCAGACGTGTCGCCCGACGCTTCCGCTTCTGCAAACACAGAGTCCGCTCCATCTTTTCGAAGCTGCTGCGTCAGATCGTTCACATCCTCCGCAGAAGCCTTTAACTGCCTTGCTTCTTTCTTTTTGTAACTCTGTAAATATGCATTTGTCTTTCCTGCGCCGCCTGCGGACGGCAATGCGCCCGGCGACCGTTTGTTCATAATATCCAACAGTGAATTCTGCTGCAACGCGATTCCCGTTCTGGCAGAAGTTCTGGCAAGCATTTGATTTGTAATTCGCATAAAGCCCCTCCTTCATCCGTCTGTCTCATTGCTTCTACCAGACTTATCGGCGTCCCTTCCGCCACAATTCAGGCTTTTGTAATCAAACACTCCTTTTCTGTCATTAACCGCCGCATTCCCCTGCAGCATAACCGTCAGATAAAAACGATGTCGCTCTGCCCGCACGGTCACTCTGCCAAAATACTTTTCCGCGCAGCTTCTGATGTTTACAAGTCCAAGTCCGTGTCCGGACGCTTCTTTTTCTGAAACGGGCCAGCCGCCCTCCCACTTCACGGTTCCTCCAAAGCTGTTTTCCACGGAAATCAAAAGCATATTTCCCTTTTTCCGGGAATCCAGCAGAATTTCCTTTTGTCCGCTTTCTTTTTCACAGGCTTCCACCGCATTCTCAAGCGCATTATGCAGGATGACGCCAAGGTCAAACGCATCAAAGCCGCCCGCTTTCGGATAAAGAAAGTTTGCCGAAATCGCAATCCCTTTTTGCTTTGCAAGCCGGATGTAACGCCCAAGAATCACATCCGTCACAGGATGGTTTGTACGACATGTCTCATCCGCCTCATCCAGCGCGCCCTGTATCGAATTTATATAATGGCGCACTTCCTCCCCTGCCCTTTCGTCTCCCCTTTCCATCTGCGCAAGCAGCGCGTTGATATCGGCGATATAATGCTTCATATCATGCTTCATTCCGCGAATTTGCCGGTAGGCGTCCTCCATATCCCGCACATGCTCCCGAAGCTCTTCCGTCTGGCTCTGATACATCTCCCACCAACGCCTCTTTTCATGCTCCTCCTTAAGCTTTCCCAGCATGCTCGCGCCAAGTAGAATAGAAGCGATGCACAAAAGAGACAAAAGCGGAATCATCAGGTTCAGCTCCGGATACGCTTCGATCAGATTATAAACTTCCGTTTTATAGTAAAACAGGATGCAGCGCAGCATAATCGTAAACAAAAGCCCCATCAGCTCCGGAACAAAAAGCACAGAAGCTTCCCTGGCCTCGCGCCTCCTTCCGCCGGAGGCGGACCGCCTTTCGCTAAAACCATGTTCCAGAAACGTTAAAAGCTTTCGGTACTGCCGGATTACAAGCCATAAAAACAAAATAAAGCAGAAGGCATGCGCCAGATTCCATATCATTTCAACTTCAGAAATACACTGCGCATACCGCGTATAATCCACCTCCTCCTGAAAGGAGAATTTTTGATAAACCGCGTCTGCCAGCCAGCCAATGCTGTTCACCGCCACAGGATACAGCGTAAAGCGCACCAGCTCAAGCAACGCGTAAAACGCCGTCACCAAAGACAACAGCAGCATCCGGTTCCCCCGATACAAAAGCATGCAAAACAGCAGCGTAAACAGAAAGCTGACCGCCAGAGGAAAAATGCTCTGTCTGCTGTCCGCAATATACGGCTCCCCTCCGTAGGCCAGCTGTTTCGCCCACTGCGCGTATCCCAATGTCAGACGCACCGCCGCGTACTGTATGACAAGCAGCCATTTCGACTGCGGCATGCCTTTTTTATAAAACCGCTGCAACAGCATTCCCTCTAAAAGCGAGCAAAGCAGCCAGCCCAAAATTAGGTATTCCACCAGATCCATCCCAAAATAAATCGCATCTTTCATTTGCATCCCATACCCGCCGTCAAATCAGATATTCCATATATGCCGCTACAAAATCATTGTACTTTTGCCTCGCCAAAAATACGGCGTCGCCGCATTTTAACGTAATGCCCGTGCGATCGTACCCCAAAACCTCATCCAAATTTACCAGATAGCCGCGATGCGACCGAAAAAAACCGCTTCCAAGCGTCTCCTCCAGACGCTCCATTTTTTCATAGTAGCTTACTACGCCGTTTCTCGTATGCAGAATGATTTTGCGGCCGTCGCTTTCCGCATAAAAAATATCCTCTTTCTGTATACGTATATATTTTCCGTTTGCCCGAACCAAAAGCGGCGCGTCTTTTCTTTTTTCTTTTATTTTATCCGCCGCGCGGCGCAGCACTTCACAAAGCTTCGCTTCGTCCACCGGCTTTAATAAGTAATGAAACGCTTCCACATCATATGCGTCGTACACATAATCTCCGATTGCCGTTATAAAAATAAGCAGCGCCTCCGAACGAAGCCTGAGCGTTCTGGCCGTTTCGATTCCGTTCATTCCCGCCTTTTTCCCGTCCCCGTCCAGACAATTGTCAAGCAAAATCAAATCGTACGCCGCTTCCGCGGCCAGGAGCGCTTCTCCGCTCGCATAGAGATCCGCTTTCGCATGAAGCTCCCGTTCCGTCACATTCTGCAAATACCGCCGCATAATGGAATCGTCATCGCAAATCGCTATGTTCAATCTATCGCCTCCCGTTTTCCGCAAAAACCCTTATCCTGTAATATCGACGCCTCTGCGTCATTTGCTTTAGGCTTCCGTTGCCAAACCTTCTCTTTTTGTCATGAAACGCCTTCTTTTGATCTGCCGACGGCATTCCATGATTTTTTGCGCGCCTATTGTAGAGCGTTCAAAAATATATTATAATACAGATATCTGAAAAATATAATACAGAAAGGAATGCAGGAACTATGAAACGAATCGGATTGTTGACAAGCGGCGGCGACTGCCAGGCATTAAACGCCGCAATGCGCGGCGTCGTAAAGGGACTGAGCAACAACGTGGACGGCCTTGAGGTTTACGGTTTTTTCGATGGATATAAGGGCCTGATTTACGGCAAATACCGTCTGCTTACTTCCATTGATTTTTCCGGAATCCTGACAAAAGGCGGCACGATACTTGGAACTTCCAGACAGCCGTTTAAGCTGATGCGCGAGCCGGACGAAAACGGCCTCAATAAAGTGGAAGCCATGAAGCAGACCTATTACAAGCTGAACCTCGACTGCCTCGTCATTTTAGGCGGCAACGGAACGCAAAAGACGGCCAACCTGCTGCGCGAAGAAGGGCTGAACATCCTTCATCTTCCCAAAACGATCGACAATGACATCTACGGAACCGACGTTACCTTTGGCTTTCAAAGCGCGATCAATATTGCAGCGGACGTCATTGACTGCATCCATACGACGGCATCTTCGCACAGCCGCGTCTTTATCGTAGAAGTCATGGGGCACAAGGTCGGCTGGCTGACGTTATATGCCGGCATCGCGGCCGGCGCGGACATCATTCTGCTGCCCGAAATTCCATACGATATTGACAAAGTCGTAGAAGCCATTCAAAAACGCTCAAGAGACGGCAAGGGCTTTACGATTCTTGCAGTCGCGGAAGGCGCAATTTCCAAAAAGGACGCGAAGCTGAACAAAAAGGACTACAGAAAGAAGCTTGAGAAGTCGCCCTATCCTTCCGTTTCTTATGAGGTTGCCGACCTGATCAAAAACAAAACGGGCATCGAAACGAGAGTGACCGTTCCCGGACATACGCAGCGCGGCGGCAGCCCGTGTCCATATGACCGCGTACTGTGCAGCCGTCTTGGCGCAGAAGCGGCGCACGCCATCATTGACGGCGATTTCGGCCATATGATCGCCATGAAGTCCAATAAAATCGTGCGCGTCCCGCTGGAAAAGGTGGCCGGAAAATTAAAGATGGTGGAACCGGATTCTCAGATCATCAAAGAAGCGAAATTTATGGGAATCAGTTTCGGAAATTAAAGGAAACGAGGACGTCTCATGTCTTACACCGCGCTGTACAGAAAATATCGCCCTGCTGCATTTTCCGACGTCAGAGGGCAGGATCACATCGTTACAACATTAAAAAACCAGATTAAGGCGGATCGAATCGGACATGCATACCTCTTTTGCGGAACAAGGGGAACCGGCAAGACGACGGCGGCCAAGATTTTTGCCAGAGCAGTCAACTGTGAAAGCCCGACAGACGGCAGCCCCTGCGGGGAATGCGCCTCCTGTCGGGCTGTTGCCGCAGGAACGTCCGTAAACGTCATAGAAATCGACGCGGCGTCCAACAACGGCGTGGAAAGCATTCGGGAGATCAGAGAGGAAGTCACGTACCGTCCCACGCAGGGCCGGTATCGGGTGTACATCATAGACGAAGTGCATATGCTTTCCATCGGAGCGTTTAACGCCCTGTTAAAAACACTGGAAGAGCCGCCTTCTTACGTCATTTTCATCCTTGCCACCACAGAAGCGCACAAGATTCCCGTAACGATCCTCTCCCGGTGCCAGCGATACGATTTCCATCGCATTTCCGTGGATACGATTCAGGCGCGTCTGCAAGAGCTGCTTTTACAGGAACAGGTCTGCGCGGAAGAAAAAGCGCTCCGCTACATTGCGGCATCCGCAGACGGCGCCCTGCGCGACGCGCTCAGCCTTCTGGATCAGTGCATTGCCTTTTATCCGGGGCAGACGCTGACCTACGACAACGTGCTGAACGTGCTGGGCGCCGTCGATACGGACGTTTTTGCCGATATGCTGGAAAAAACGCTTTCACGCGACGTGTCCGCCGTTATTGGCGGCGTGGAGAAACTGGTCGCGGACGGAAGGGAGCTGTCTCAGTTTCTAAACGACTTCATCTGGTATCTGCGCAATCTTCTGCTTGTCAAATGCTCCGACGGCGGCATGGAAATTCTGGATATGTCTTCCGAAAGCATCGCCCGTCTAAAGCAGATCGCCCAAACGCTGGAGGAAGAAACGCTGATTCGCTGCATCCGCATTTTTTCGGAGCTTTCCGGTCAGATGCGGTATTCTTCTCAGAAACGGACGCTGCTTGAAATTGCGCTGATTAAGCTTTGCAGACCTCAGATGGAGCAGGACTGCGGCTCTCTGGCCATGCGCATCGACCAGCTGGAGCAAAGAGCCGAACAGGGGCTTTTATCCATGCCGCCGCAATCTGACGCTGTCGGAATCAACGCGCCGGACGCGCCCCAAAGCGTTCCCGTTTTGCCAAAGGCCGTCCCGGAAGACGTCGCGCAGGCCGTAAAGGAATGGAAGCGCATTCTCGCCTCCATGCCGGGCGTCTCCAAAAGCTATCTTGGCAAAGCAAAGCTGTCTCTTGGCAGGGAAAACGAGCTGCTTTTAGTCTTTACCGATACGATGGCGGCGGGCTATTTCAGCAGGGAGGAGGAGCGGCTTCTGCTGGAGGAAGCCATTGCAAAACAGATTGGCAGACAGGTGGCGGTCGTCGTACAGGAACAGAGCGCAGACCGTCCCTTTGAGGAAACGCACGTGGATTTGGAACAGCTCATCCACATGGAAATCACTTACGAAGCATAACGCGCGCATCTGCAAAAAAATGGATGCAAAAGGCGCCAAATATCATATAATATTCAGAAAACAGGCAGGAGGATATCAATGGCAAAAAGAGGCGGATTTGCGGGCGGCATGCCCGGAAACATGAACAATCTGATGAAACAGGCGCAGCGCATGCAGCGCCAGATGGAAGAAGCGCAAAAAGAACTGGAAGAAAAAGAAATTACGGCGGCGGCCGGCGGCGGCGCCGTTGAAATCACCGTATCCGGAAAACGCGAAATCACCCGCGTAAAATTAGCGGAAGAGGTCGTCGATCCGGACGACGTTGAAATGCTCGAGGACCTGATTATGGCAGCGGCCAACGAAGCGCTGCGCCAGCTGGAAGAGCTTTCCGCTTCCTCCATGTCAAAGATCACGGGAGGCATTGGCGGCGGCTTAGGCGGCATGCCATTTTAGGAGCAACGCTTTATGGACTATTACAGTAAGCAAATCAACCGGCTGGTAGCGCAGCTGTCCTCCCTTCCCGGAATCGGCAGCAAATCCGCACAGCGTCTGGCCTTTCATATCCTGAATATGCCGCAGGAAAACGTCGAGGCTCTCTCTGACGCGCTGCTGGAGGCCAGGCGAAACGTGCGATATTGCAGCATGTGCTACACGCTGACCGACGATACGCTCTGCCCGATCTGTAAACGGGAAGACAGAGACCACCGCACCATCATGGTTGTGGAAAACAGCAGAGATCTGGCCGCTTATGAAAAGACCGGAAAATACGAGGGCGTCTACCATGTGCTCCACGGCTCCATTTCCCCCATGCTTGGCATAGGGCCGGGGGATATTCGCTTAAAAGAACTGTTAAAACGGCTGCAAAGCGACGTCGATGAAGTCATTATCGCCACAAATTCCAGCCTTGAGGGTGAGACTACGGCAATGTATGTAAGCAAGCTGATTAAGCCGACCGGCATTAAAGTCACGCGCATTGCAAGCGGCGTTCCGGTCGGCGGAGATCTGGAATACATCGACGAGGTGACGCTGCTTCGGGCGCTGGAAGGACGGCGGGAGCTATAGCCGTCCATCGCATGGCGCTTTTACCGATATTTCAAAAATACACGTTGGATTATGCAGTCTGACGTGTTTTTTTGTCGATATTTTTTCCCCCTCCCTTCCAGGAATTTGCAAAAAATTCAGATTGTCTGTGCTATGTTTAAGTCAACAGCGTCCGGCCGGCCGGGACAGGCTCTTTTGCGGTCTGCCGGACAGAAAACAGGAGGAAGGGATCAGTTATGATTGAAATTATACAGCAGACGGTGAAAGCATCAGAAGAAAAAACAGAAGGAAAGCTTCCCAGAAATATACGTCAGATCGGAAATCCGGAAAAAGACTTTCGGATTTATATGGAAGATTATGTGTATACATACCTGCATCCCGCACAGATACAGGGGATGCAGATCGGCATTCTGCCCCGGCTTTTGATCCTGCTCGGAGAAATCAATCATTTTTCAGACAGAAGCTGCGCGTTTATCAGCGGCGCAATTCAGGTGGAGGACAGCGACTATCCGGAGGAGGTTCCCGAATTAAACGAAGCGACCTGGCGGCAGATACATACCGAAATGCACCGTTTTTTTGACAAGTGTGAAATTGTCGGATGGGTTCTTGACATCCCCGGCAACACGCTTGAAATCTCCCGGGAGATGGAAGACGTTCACCGAAGAAATTTTGTCAGCAAATATCAGTTTTTCTTCCTGATGGATTCCAGAGAACGGGAGGAAGCCTTTTATACGTGGAAGGACGGACGCCTGAGCCGAAAGGAAGGCTATTTTATCTATTACGAAAAAAATCCACAGATGCAGGAATATATGATCAGTCGCAGAGAGCAGCTTTTGGGCGAGCTGCCTTTGGCGGAAGACGTGCCGGATCAGGCCGCCAGAAACTACCGGGCCATGATGCGCGAAAAAAAAGAGCATGCGCAAAAACAAAAGAGCGGCATTTTATCGTACTTCCTTTCGGTCTTCATGCTGGTCGTGCTCTGTTCCGTCAGCGTCATTTTACTTGGGAACATCCGGCGCATGGAGCATATGGAGGAAACGATTTCCGTAATGTCGATCGCGATGGAATCCACCGAAGCGGAACGGGAAACAGCAGAGCATAAAGTCGCCGTAGAGACGATAAGCGGAACGATTCTTCCGGCCGGCGCAGACGAAACGGCTTCCGATCGGTCGGAGGCTTCTCCTGCGTTTGCAGAAACGATTCCGGACGAAGCGCCGGCAGACGAGCCTTCTTCCACGCCGCCGGAAACGGAAGACGTCCCCGGCGAGCCTTCCGCTCCCGCGGAAGAGCCAGACGTTCCGACGCAGGCTGAAGCTTACCGCGCGCAGGGATACTACATCGTGCAGAAGGGGGACAGCCTGCGCCAGATCTGCTACAGCATCTATCAGAACTATGCTATGATGGATGCGCTCTGCGCGGCCAATCAGATCGAAAATCAGGACGCCATCTTCGTCGGCCAGAAAATCGTGCTTCCATAAAAAGCCAGATATGTTATAATGGATATAATATCTTCCATAACAAACGCGATGTTATACGCCAGGAGTAAATCAATATGACGGACACAGGAAAACAGGGATTTTACGCAGTAAAAGCCAACGTAGAAGAATTGGAACAGAAAATCCGGACGCACCGGAAAAAAATTGCCCTTTCCATAGCCGCTGTGATAATTATTGCAGCGGTTTTCACTGCGACAGCGGGCATTTACTTTACCTATAAAGAATATGACGGATACGAGACGATTTCCAAAATCGAGCGAAGCGACAGCGAAGCCACCACTTATAAAAGCTTTGCCGGAAATATCCTTCGCTACAACAACGACGGGGCGTTTTATACGGACGCTTCCGACCATCTGATCTGGAATCAGGCGTTTGAGATGCAAAATCCCGTCTCCGACATCTGCGGCGACTATGCGGCCATTGCAGACCTGCAGGGAAATCTGATCTATATGATGCATACGTCAGGCATGCAGGGACAAATCAAAACCGCCCATCCAATTGAAGCCGTCAGCATGGCCAGGCAGGGAACGACTGCCGTATTGACGCAGGCCGACGGCGCCAGCTATCTTGAAGTCTACAACAAAGCCGGAGATATCCTCGCCTCCGGAGAAATTCATATTGCAAACAGCGGCTATCCGCTGGACATTGCGCTTTCTTCCGATGCGCGCAAGCTGGCCGTATCGATTCTCGACATCAGCAAAGGAACGGCCAAAACCACCGTTGCATTCTACAACTTCGGCTCTGCCGGCCAGAATGAAATCGACAACATGGTAGGCTCCTATTCTTATGACGATACGATCATCCCGGACATCCACTTTCTTTCCGATGACAAAATGATTGCCTTCGGTGACAATCGGGTTCTCTTTTTTGAGGGCCGGCAAAGCCCCAAGGAAACGTCGACGCTGAAGCTGGAACGGGAAATCAAAAGCATTTTTTATAACGAAGAATTTTTTGGCCTTGTCTCAGGCGATAAGGATTCCGGGAAAAAGCATAAGATGGAAATCTACGATATGACGGGAAAGCTGCGCCTGACGCAGAATTTTAAAATGTCGTATCAGGAAATTGAATTTCTGGATAATCATGAAATCTGCATCCGCAGCGAATACGCCTGTGAAATTTATACGCTGCGCGGCGTAAAAAAATTCAGCTATCGATTCGACGACGCCCTGTATAAGCTGTTTTCCAGCCGTTCGGGAACGCGCTACACGCTGATTCTGGATGGCTCCATGCAAAAAATTCGCTTGAAATAAAGGAGGCTCCCTATGAACGGAATGGAACTTATCGTGCTTGCAGTCCTTTTTCTGTGCGCCGTAATCGGCTATTTCAGGGGCTTTCTGCGCGTCGTATACTCGCTGGCCGCCTGGGCGGCCCTTTTTCTCTTCGTCAGCTGGTCCTCTCCCTACCTTTCGGATCTGTTAAAGCAAAACGCATCCTTTATGGACTTTATACAGGAGCAATGTGAAACATATGCCAGTCTGCCGGACATTGCCGCGCCTCTCATTGCGCCGTTTATCGCCGACGGCATTGCGTTTTTTCTGATGCTGCTCGTTACAGGCGTCATCCTTTTCTGGATTTCCCGCCTGGTTGACCTGGTGTCGCGCATCCCCATCATCCGCGGCCCGGACAGGCTGCTTGGCGCGGCTGCCGGCGCGCTCAAGGGCCTGCTTCTTGTATGGATTTTCTTTTATTTTACAGATCTGTGCGCCGTCAGCGAATCCGGACAGCAGCTGCACATGTGGATCGAGGAAAGTCCGTTTTTAAAGCTGCTGTATGAGAATAATCCGCTGCTTGACCTGATCTTGCAAATCATTGCGCGTCACGGATAAAAGACGGCGCCGCTTCACGCATTTCCAAACAAAGGATTGTAGGATTGGACAGGAAATGCTATAATAACATGATTTGCACATGTTTTTACATATAAAAGGAGGAACTTATGAGTGGAACAACTATGGGGATATTTGCGATTATCGTTGTCTATATTCTTGGAATGATTGGCATCGGAATCTGGTATTCCAGAAAAAACAATGACGTAAGTGATTTTTATCTGGGCGGTCGCAAGCTCGGCCCGCTTGTAACGGCTATGAGCGCAGAGGCTTCTGACATGAGCAGCTGGCTTCTGATGGGACTTCCCGGCGTCGCCTATCTGACCGGTATCGCCGATGCGGGATGGACCGCGATCGGCCTTGCTGTAGGGACGTACTTCAACTGGCTGATCGTCGCAAAACGTCTGCGCCGCTACTCTGCCAAAAACAATTCCATCACCATTCCAGATTTCTTTTCCAATCGTTTTCGGGACAAAAGCCATTCTCTGCTTGGCATTTCAGCTCTGATTATCGTTATTTTCTTCATTCCGTATACGGCTTCCGGATTTGCGGCATGCGGCAAGCTGTTTTCCAGCCTGTTTGGAATTTCCTACATTCCGGCTATGCTTGTCAGCGCCGTCGTCATCGTCGGCTACACGGCTCTGGGCGGCTTTCTGGCCGCAAGCACGACAGACTTTATCCAAAGCATCGTTATGACGCTCGCGCTGATTATCGTCGTCTGCTTTGGCATACAGATTGCGGGAGGCCTTGACGTCGTGCTCGACAACGCGGCCGCGCTGCCGGGTTATCTGTCCATGACGAATCTTCACGACGCGTCGGCAAATACGGCGCAGCCCTACGGACTGATCACCATTGTCTCCACGTCTGCATGGGGGCTTGGCTACTTTGGAATGCCGCACATTCTCCTGCGCTTCATGGCGATTGAGGATGAAAACAAATTAAAAATCTCCCGGCGCGTTGCCAGCGTCTGGGTGACGATTTCTATGGCAGTCGCGATCTTCATCGGCGTCATCGGCTACAGCATGACAAAAGCCGGCGCAATCGAAGCGTTAAGCGGCTCCGATTCCGAAACGCTGATTATTAAAACGGCGCAGCTGTTAAGCGGCTATGGCATTCTGGCCATCCTGTTTGCCGGCATTATCCTGGCGGGCATTCTGGCCTGTACGATGTCTACGGCAGACTCGCAGCTTCTGGCGGCCTCTTCCAGCATTTCGCAGAACATCCTGCGAGACGTGCTGCATATCAAAATGTCCGAAAAGGCCACGATGCTTGCGGCAAGGCTGACCGTCGTCGCGATTTCCGTCATCGCCGTTTTTATCGCAAGAGATCCAAACAGCTCTGTATTTGGCATTGTCTCCTTCGCCTGGGCCGGCTTTGGCGCCTCGTTTGGCCCCGTCATGCTCTTCTCGCTGTTCTGGCGGCGCACCACCCGATCCGGCGCGCTTGCGGGCATGGTTTCCGGCGGCGCCATGGTATTTATCTGGAAATATCTGGTGCGTCCGATTGGCGGCGCATGGAATGTATACGAACTGCTTCCGGCCTTTCTCGTTGCATGCGCGTGTATCCTGATCGTCAGCCTTTTAACGAAAGCGCCGGAACAAGAAGTATTGGACGAATTTGATTCGATCGCCTGAACGGGAGGGGAAATTCTTATGAAAAAAAACGGACGCATTACAAAAACCATCGTCTTTCTGCTGCTGTTTGGCATGCTGCTTTCGCTTTCCGGGCTCCGGGAAGCGAAAGCAGGAAAAATGGATGGGTATTTACTGAAGATCAAAGCAAAAAAGACGGGATGGTACGATCTGTATAATCCATCCAAAAGCATGGAAACCCTCTTCACGTTCCGAAACAGGAAAAAAAATTATACCAGCGGATTCACTGCACATATCCCAAAAGGAAAAAAAATACGTGTCTATCTGAACAAAGGCTCTTACTATATTGATCATGCCAAGCGCCATCCCGGGGAATCCTCCTATCTGATTGCGCGTTTTGAGAAAGCGCCAAAGCTGAAATTTATCCGCGCGGAATGCACCTTAAAGCCGGGCAAAAAACAGTTTCTGCCGTGCGACATGCGAAAAGGCGTCTTTTTCAAATTCAAAGCCCTCCGTACAGGAATCATCCAGTTAAATCCAGATCTTCCAGGCGACGTCAGCCTGTGCAACGCCAGGAAGCAAAAAATTGCCGGCAGCCTTTATGCCAATGACTGTCTGTTTAACTGGGAATTTGGCGTACAGCAGGGCAAAACCTATTATTTAAAACTGAAATACAACGATTTTGTGTCAGGAAGCGATACGATCGGCGACTTTATCCAATACAGCTACCCGGATCCGGACCCGGATATCCAGCCCATCTCCTCCTATGGCCACACAAAAGAAACCGCCATACCCCTAAGCGGCTTTTCGCAGGATGGCAAATATGCGGGCTGGATCGGGCTGGACGGCGCCATAGAAGAGCACTGGTACGCATACGATATGCATGCGGCGGCCCACCCCAGATTTTGGGTGCCTAAGGAGCTTGGCTGGCTGAATCAAAAGGGAATTCAGCTTGACTATTATGACCAGAACGGCACGCACCTCTTTTCTGACACAGAAGTAGACCAGGCAGTTCCTCCCTTCTCCGATTGGAAAGCCGCCGGCGTCAGCCAGGTTTTTATGAAAATATCCTCTAATGCCAACTGCCCTTCCATGTATTCTTTTTATTTTGAGCCAAGAGAAGATATGTAACAGGCTCCACAACAAAAAACGTCCGGATTTTCATGACATGAAAATCCGGACGCTTCCTTCGTCCTTCTTCAAATCCGGGCATTCCGCTTCGAATCCTGACCCCAAACGTTACCTTTGCAGCCAGCTCAATTCAGGCTCCCTTGCGGCACACAAGAGTGTTTACTTAGGGCTGCTCCATTCCTGACCTGACCCGGTTCATAAATTCCTGTTGCGCAAGACCCAAACATCAACACCGCTTACAAAGGGCAGCTTCACAATCAAAAACCCTCGGCAGAATATCACCCCGGCTATAGCGGATTGCCGGTACAGGGTACCGCTGACACCCCGGCTGCCCGGAGATTTAAGTATATCGCGTTTTCCCCCTTTTGTCAACCGCCGTTAAAACTCAGGCTCCATCAGCCCGTATGTGCCGCCTTTCCTCTTATATACCACGTTGATGCGCTCCGTCTCCGCATTGCAGAATACAAAAAAGTCATGTCCCAGCAGCTCCATCTGCACGCAGGCGTCTTCCGGATACATCGGCTTCATATCAAACCGCTTCGTACGGATAATGCGAATCTCATCGTCCGCCTCAATTTCCTTTTCGATAAATTCCTTCTTAAAATTGGACGCGCTCTGGTGCTTGCCGATGATTTTCTTTTTATATTTTTTCAGCTGGCGCTCGATCACTTCCTCCACAAGGTCAATGGACACATACATATCGTTGCTTACCTGCTCCGAACGGATGATATTGCCTTTGACCGGTATCGTCACTTCCACCTTCTGCCGCTCTTTTTCCACGCTCAACGTCACAAATATATCCGTATCCGGGGTAAAATATTTCTCTAACTTCCCCAGCTTGTCCTCCACGGCTCCTTTCAGTCCATCCGTCAGCTCCAGATTTTTTCCTGTCATTGTAATACGCATAATGCTTCGCCCCTTTCTGGTTAGATAAGAAAATTATACCATATCCCCACATAATTTCAATTCGTTTTCAAGATAAAAAAAGTACCGATTTTCTCATCCCAAATTCCAATCTATGCAAATTAATTTTTATTGCGCCTCTTTCTATTTGCTGTTATACTTTGTTTATGCATACAGAAAGAAGGTTCTGAAATGAGTGTTCCACAGACAATAAACGGCTTAATGCGACATTTAAGGAATGATTGCAATATTCAAATCAGTGGCAGTTACCAAAAACAACAATTAATCAGTTATGGCTACTATCATGGATATAAAGGCTATCGTTTCATAAAAAACAGACACAATCAAATCCCATATACAAATTTCAGTGAAGTAGTTGCTGTAATTGAATATGACAACAATTTAAAAGCCGCATTATATTCTGACTTGATGTTTATCGAAACCGCCATAAAAAATATTGTCTGCAACGAGTCTGCAAATGGCTTAAAACTTGGTACATTTGATCACATCTATAAAGAGCGTATGTTCGACAACGCTGCAAATACAAAATTACAATCCAAACGGCTTAGACTGCGAAACTCTGTATATTCAAAGCTGTCCACGCGTTACCATGATGAAGAAGGCAGTGATAACCAGATGGTTCGTCATTTTTACAACCGTGGAGAAGACGTCCCTTTATGGGTTGTTTTCGAAATATTATATCTAAGTGACCTTGCAAGCTTTTTTGAATGTTTAAATGAATCCATGCGAGAACACATCATGACGCAATTGGGCATGTTTGACATTTCCATTGATACAAACAGAAATCTGCTCAGCAGTATGCTGTATACCATAAAATCACTCCGCAATTCCGTTGCCCATAATAATATAATTTTTGATACCAGATTCAAAGACAGGAAAATCAGCCCCGTACTTAAAAAGTGGATTGAAAAAGAAACCAGCATACAAAATATCACCTTATATTCGCTGATTGACTACATAATCATCGTATGTTGTTTGCTGAAACGTGTTGATTTTAGTTCCTCAAGAGCGAAGCAACTGGTTCATACCTACAAAAGTCAAAACCAGATTCTACAAAACAGTGTTGCATCTGCAATTTATGTACAAATTATACAGCAAAATGTCACCCAAAAGATAGCCGCTTTGGAAACCTACCTCAATACATAAACGCTTTGATAAACCCAAATTTGTCTTGCATTTTTTCGGTTTATATTGTATATTATAGTTATTGAAAGAGGTGTATGTTTTAGGACTGCACTGGGGGAGTCACTCTGTGGCTCCCTTTTATGTTGCTCATCTCCAGAGCTACCAAAGATAGAATTTTATCTGTAATCTCATATGGCGGAATATAGCTTGTCATAATTTCTCACCTTCATCTTACCCATTTTCTTACCTATTATCTTACCCTGTTTTTATAAAAATTCATACAAAAATAAGCGGATGTTTCCAACCGCTCATTCTCTCATTCCATTAATGTCCCTCATAAGTAATGGCAGAGTACACTTCATATCCGGACAGCTTCTCCCGCCCATTTAATCCGGCCAGTTCCATAACGAAGCAGATTTTTACCACTTCACCGCCCAGGCTCTCAATCAGCTTTATAATCGCCTCAGTGGTTCCTCCGGTGGCGATGAGATCGTCGATAATTACCACCTTCTGCCCCGGCTTAATGGAATCCTTATGCATCTCAATAACGGCGCTTCCATACTCCAGATCATACTCCATGGAAACCGTTTCACAGGGAAGTTTTCCTTTCTTGCGGACCGGAACAAAGCCTTTGTGAAGCAGGTAGGCAATCGGCACTCCAAAGATAAATCCTCTGGACTCCGGCCCCACTACCACATCAAAGTCCAGATCCTGAAGGCTGTCTCTTAACTGGTTAATTGCCAGCTCTAAGCCGTCCGCATCCTTAAGAATGGTGGTAACATCCCGGAAAATAATCCCCGGCTCCGGAAAATCCGGAATACTTCTTACATAGTCTTCTAATCGCTTCATCGTTTTTCCTCCTTATTGCCCTGTTTTCCGGGCATCAGGGATGCCCTTGGGTATTTCCTCCTTAATTGTTTTTTCCTCTAATATCCTTTACGGTTTCCCGGATAATCAGCTTGTTTTCCAGATAAATCCTCCGGTTATCCTGAACGCCTTCCTCCAGGCGTTTTAACA
>CANSKO010000030.1 GCA_947647505.1 uncultured Roseburia sp.
ACAGCGGGGAATCCAAATGTCTGAAATGCGTCAAAAGCGTTTTGATTACGGAAAAAGCCGATTATGATATCGGCTATGATTGGGGCGATTTTTAAGAAAGGGACTGTGGCGGGCTGAAAATCCGCCGGCCAGAAAGCGGCCCTGCCTGGCAGAATGCCTTGCAGGGGTCGCTTTTTCTGCTGTTTTGGGACTGTTTTCTTCGAGCAGGAAGGAAGCGGCTTATGCGGCATCGCGCATTGTGTTTTTTGGCGATCTCTGTTATAATAATGCGAAACGGAAAAAACAGGCAAATTGAGCATGGAAAAGGAGCGTTTATGATAAAAAACATCATACTGGATATGGGCAACGTCCTGCTCGTATACGATCCGGCAGTTCCTCTGCGTCTCTACTGCAAAACAGAAGAAGAACAGGCTGTGATTCGAAAGGAGCTGTTTGAAGGACCGGAATGGGTGCAGGGAGATCTGGGCTATATGACGGATGCGCAAAAATATGAAAGCGTTCGTCTGCGTGTGCCGGAATCGATGCATGACGCTCTGAAAAAATGCGTGTACGGCTGGCATGTCTGCTTAAGGCCTGTGCCCGGCGCCATGGAGTTTTGCAGGTATGCCAGAAGCAGGGGGCTGGGGCTTTATGTGCTTTCCAATGCGGCGCCTGATTTTTATGAATATTTTGAAACGTTCGCGCCGTTTGATTTTTTTGACGGGATCGTGGTATCGTCTGATCTGCACAGGGTGAAGCCGGAAGAAGCCATATACCGCCATGTGCTGGAAACGTATCGTCTTTTGCCGGAAGACTGCCTGTTTATTGACGATATGGAGGAAAATGTCAGAGGCGCGGGGCGGCTTGGCATACACGGGGCCGTCTTTCGAAATGATTTTGACGCGATATGCAAAGAATATGCGATTTAGGAGCGTGAGGTCCGGATGAATTTAGAGGATGTCAGACAGGAAATTGACCGCATTGACGGTCAGATCAAAGAGCTGTTTTTGCAGCGCATGCAGCTTGCAGATCAGGTTTGCCAAATCAAAAAGGAAACGGGTGCGCCGGTTTATGCGCCGGAGCGGGAACGGGAAGTCATCTGCATGCGTTCTGACGGGGTGGATGCTTCGCGCGTCCCATTCTGCCGGGCTTTTTTTCAGCAGCTTATGGGTATTAGCAGGACGTGCCAGTATCTTGAAATGGAAGAACGAAACAGGACCCGCATCGAAATTCCGGAGGGGGAAGGAAGCGTAGAGCTTGCGCTTTGCTGCAAACCTGCGGACGGCAGACTTGCGGCATGCCTGAATGCGGCCGCTCTGGCCGGGCTTTCCCTGGACCGCGTCCATATGGAGGGCGGACGCTGCCAGATGCGCCTTTCGGGAGATTTTTCAACGAAACTCGCAAAGGCTGCAATATTGCAGATCATAGAGGAAACAGCATAAGTTTACGAAATTCGGTATAAAATTTTTTTTTCTTCATAGAATTATATAATCGGAAGATATTGCATATCTTATCATGAGGGATAATTCTGGGAGGAAAACATGCTGAATAAAAAAAGAATTCAGGGAGCCCTGTCGGTAGCGCTCATTACGGCATTCTGTTTTATGGCGCAGTATAAGCTGCAGGCCGAAAGCGCGGATACGTTTATTTCGCCGGAATGCGTTGCATACTGCGAAGAGATCGGCAGTCAGTATGGCATTTGTCCGGAGCTTCTGGAAGCGATTATGGAGTCGGAATCTTCCGGCAATCCAAACGCGCAGAACGGAAACTGCAAGGGACTGATGCAGATTAACGTCCGCTATCATCAGAGCCGCATGAATCGTCTTGGCGTGTCGGATATTTTTGACGCGAGAGGCAATATTTTGCTGGCGGCGGATTATCTGGCCGAACTGTTTCGGGAATATGGCGATCCGGGCACAGTCCTTATGCTGTACAATGGCAGTAGAGACGCGCTGGAACGCGGCGAGCGGGCAGATTATACCGAATATGCGCAAACGATTTTAAAACGCTCTGAACAGCTGGAACGTTTGCACCAGAAGTAAGCAGTCAGAAGATGGAATATGCAAAAGATATCCGCATGGCGCAAAGCATGCTGCTTTTGTCCTGCGGTCAGGGGAGGATATAGGATGAAAACGCCATATGAAGCAGGAGGCTTTGCCTTTTCCGATGAAAAAATGATGGAGAAGGCGGTAAAAGAGGGGGAAGGCATACGTTATATCAGAAACAGCACGGATATGAAGGACCCGCAGACTGTTTTTTTAGTGTATGGCCAAATGGTGGAACAGCGTCTGTTTGAAACGCCGGTGGGCTATGTCTATCTGCACGAGCTGCAGGAGTATTTAAGGGCGAATCCTTCCATCCGCAATCAGGAAATCCCTGCCATACCTGTGATCGCGCATGGAGCGGAAGGGAAGAAAAAGACGGAAGAAGGAAGAGCGAAAAGCGCGCCGAAACAGACGGAGAGGGCACGCGTGAAAAACGTAAAAAACGTAGATTATAAGCCGTGGTTCAGGGCAAGCCTTGCAGTCAGCGTCATTTTGCTTCTGATCGTCGTTGGCATGTTTGCCGTTACAGCGACAAGCGACAATATCAATATTGTCAATTATGAGAATGCCCTGATTGAAAAATATGAAAAATGGGAAACGCAGTTAAAAGAGCGGGAAGAGAAGATCAGGGAGCGGGAAGCGGCGTCTTTTGACTGATATTTCATAGTTTTTTCATAAATGCCTGATATACTGGAAAAAAAGAGAAATGGGGCGGCAAAATGGACAGAGTGAAAGTACTGGTCGTGGACGATGAGAGCAGGATGCGCAAGCTTGTCAGGGATTTTCTGATGCGTGATAATTTCGACGTGCTGGAAGCGGGCGATGGAGAAGAGGCGTTGGATCTTTTTTATCGGGAAAAAGACATTGCCCTGATTATTCTGGATATTATGATGCCCAAAATCAATGGATGGGACGTTTGCAGGGAAATACGGGAGACGTCGAAAACGCCGATTATCATGCTGACGGCAAAAGGGGACGAAAATGATGAATTGCAGGGATTTGAGCTTGGCGTGGATGAATATATCGCAAAGCCGTTCAGTCCGAGAATTTTAGTCGCCCGCGTGGAGGCGATTCTGCGCAGAGCCAGTCACATGGCGGAAGAAGAATGCGCGCAGGCCGGCGGAATCGTAATGGATAAAGCGGCGCATCTTGTGACGGTAGACGGTGAGCGGGTGGAGCTCAGTTATAAGGAATTTGAGCTGCTGTCTTATTTTATTGAGAACCAGGGCATTGCGCTTTCCAGGGAAAAGATTTTAAACCATGTCTGGAATTACGATTATTTTGGCGATGCAAGAACGATTGATACGCATGTGAAGAAGCTGCGGAACAAGCTTGGAAAACGCGGGTCCTATATTCGAACGATCTGGGGCATGGGTTACAAATTTGAGGTGAACGGGTGAAGATCAAATCAGCAACCAACCGCACTGGCGTGTGGCGGTTGCTTTTTTGATGTACGATGAGGAAGAAACGGAACAGGAGGACGGCAAATATGATAAAGCGCTCTCTTACCATGCAATATACAGGGACGATTCTGGGTCTGGTAGCCGGAACGGTTCTGCTTTGCTGGATCATCAATACGACATTTCTGGAAAATTATTATGCCTATAACAAGCAGAACGCCATGCTGGACGGCTTTGCCACAATTGATGCGGAAAGCAGAAAGGGATCGCTTGCGGGCGCAGGGTTTGACGTGGAGTTTGAAAATATAGCGGCAAACGGAAACATATCCATTTTGATTATCAGCGCGGACGGTTCGGTTATCAGGGCGTCCGTAAACGATACGAAAGCGCTGACCAGACAGTTTATGGACGTGTTGTTTGGCGATATGAAGGATACGTCTACGGAGGTGCTGAAAAAAACAGATCGCTATGAATTGGAAAAGCAGGCGGACAAAAGGCTTGGATCGGAATATCTGGTGCTGTGGGGGACGCTTTCGGACGGCAATCTGATTCTGATGCGTTCCGCATTTGAGAGCATTCGGGAGAGCGCTGTGATTTCCAGCCGTTTTCTGGCATATATTGGAATATTGGCCGTTATTTTAAGCGGGATTATCAGCATCTTTGCATCAAGGAAGATTGCGGAGCCGATTCTGGAGCTGACGGAAATTTCCAGAAGGATGACGGACCTTGACTTTAACGTGCGCTACAGAGGCAGGGGAGAAAATGAGATCGATCAGCTTGGCGAGCATATCAATCAGCTTTCCTATGCGCTGGAAAAGACGATTTCTGAGCTGAAAAGCGCGAATAATGAATTACAGATGGATATTGAGAAAAAGATTCAGATTGATGAAATGCGCAAGGAATTTTTATCGAACGTTTCCCATGAGCTGAAAACGCCGCTGGCGCTGATTCAGGGGTATGCGGAAGGCCTGCAGGAATGCATTCATGAAGATGCGGAAAGCCGTGATTTTTACTGTGAAGTCATTATGGATGAGGCGGATAAAATGAATCAGATGGTGAAAAAGCTTCTGACGTTGAATCAGCTTGAATTTGGAAACGATGCCGTGACGATGGAACGGTTTGACATGACGGAGCTGATTCGCGGCGTGATTCAGTCGGCGTCGATTCTGTTAAAGCAGAATGAAATCACGCTTACGTTTCAGACGGATATGCCGATGTATGTATGGGCGGATGAGTTTAAAGTGGAGGAGGTTATGACCAATTATCTGAGCAATGCCATTCATCATGCGGACGGTGAAAAGAAAATTGACATCAAATATACGCAGAAAGCGGATTATGTGCGGGTCAGCGTTTTTAATACCGGAAAGCCAATACCGGAAGAAGACATCGACCGAATCTGGATTAAATTCTATAAGGTGGATAAGGCGCGGACGAGGGAATACGGAGGCAGCGGAATTGGCCTTTCGATTGTAAAAGCGATTATGGATTCCTTTCACAGGGACTGCGGCGTGATCAACCATGCCAGCGGCGTGGAATTCTGGTTTGAGCTGGATTGTTCCCGGCCGAATCTGTAAACGGCAGAGAGCTTCTTTTGCTGGAAGAGGGTTCCAATTGGACAGAAAAAGTTGGGGATAAAATGATTTTATAGTTGCCCATTCTGAAAAAAAATGTTAAGATAAGTATATTCACAGGATTTTTGAAGCGGAGGCACAGGATGAAGAGCTCTAAGAGAAAGATGGCTGCGGTATTGCTTGCGGCGGCTTTTGCATTGACCGGTTGTGGGGAAGCGTTTTATGACCTGACGCCCGAAGAGAGAAATGCGGTCGTAAGTTATGCTTCCCGTGTGGTGGCGAAGTATAATACATATCAGAAGGACGGCGAAGTATTCGTCATGCAGGAAATTTTGGACGGCGAAGAAGAATCTGAAGAGGATTTGCAGGTGGATGCAACAGAAGAAGAGGATTCGCAGGAGACGTCGGAAGCAGCCGGACAGGAGACGGACGGGACGGAAGCGTCCGGGGAGGATGCGCAGGCCGGACAGGAAACGGCATCGTTACGTGAAGCTCTGGAGCTGGGCGAAGTGACGGCGGAATATACGGACAGCAGTTTATGTGCCACATATGAAAAATCAGATGTGTATGCAGTCGATGCCGGAGAAGGACAGCAGCTTCTTGTGCTGCATATAAAGCTTGTCAATTCATCCGGGCAGGATGCGCATGTCGATATGCTGAAAGCCATGCCGAAAGTTCGGGTCGTTGTGAATGAAACGGAAACTGCCGCTGCGCAGACGACGATTCTTCCCAATGATTTACTGACCTATCAGGGAGATCTTGCGGCGGGGGAAGAGCGTGAAACGGCGCTGCTGTTTCAGATTCCACAGGAGATTGGGGAAGTTGAAAGCTTGCAGCTGCATATTACCATGAACGGCGAGACACGCACGGTGTCTTTATAAATACAGGGAAAGCAATGCAGAAAAATTATATGCCGGGAGGAAATGGAAATGGATACGAACATATTGCTGGAAAGCGGGACAAATGAACTGGAAATATTGGAGTTCGCACTGGGCAGAAATCGTTATGGAATTAACGTGGCGAAGATACGCGAGATACTGTCGTATCAGCCGGTTACGCCGATTCCCCATGCGAATCCGAGCGTAGAAGGCATTTTTATGCCGCGTGATGTGATGATTACCGTCATCAGCCTGAAGCGCTGCATCGGCATTCCGGAAGACGATAAGGAAGGGCTGTTCATTATCACCAATTTTAATAAGCTGAATATTGCTTTTCATGTAGACGAAGTGATTGGCATTCACAGAGTATCCTGGGAAGATATCATCAAGCCGGATTCTACGATCAATTCGGATGACAGCGGCGTTTCCACAGGCGTTGTCAAGTTAAATGACAATCTTGTCGTTATTCTGGATTTTGAGCGGATCGTTACCGACATCAGTCCGGAGACAGGGCTTAAGATTTCGGATATTGACGATTACGAGGGCAGGGACAGAAGCGAGCATCCCATTATGATTGCAGAGGACTCTCCGCTGCTTAGCAAGCTGATTACGGACTGCCTGAAGAAGGCCGGTTATACGAAGCAGATCGTAACGGCGAACGGTCAGGAAGCGTGGAACAGGATCTGTGATTTCAAAAGAAAAGGCACGCTGGACAATATGGTGCATTGTCTGATTACCGATATAGAGATGCCGCTTATGGATGGGCATCGTCTGACAAAGCTGGTGAAGAGCGATGAAGACTTAAAACATATACCGCTGGTAATTTTTTCATCTCTTGTAAATGATGAAATGCGCCGCAAGGGAGAACAGCTTGGAGCGAACGCACAGTTGACAAAGCCGGAGATTGGCAAACTGGTTGAGACGGTTGACGCGTTAATTGATGCAGGAGCAGGCGCATAACGGGAGCGATCATTAAGGGATGTGATGATTCATCACATCCCTTCATAAGTTTAAATACAGGAGGTGCTTGCAGTGAGTAAGACAGAGGAGTATCTGGATTCCCTGTTGAATAATGTTTCTCCGGAGAAGAAAGCGGAAGCAGACAAGAAGAAACGGAGAACAAGTGCGGATTTTATGCGGGATTTTGAAAGCGAGCTGGAGGATGCGGATGTGGACGACGTCTTTTCCGATCTGGAGAGCGAGCCGCTTCAGCCGCAGAAAGAAGACGAGGCTGACGCCGGCTTTTTTGACAATATAGAGGGAATTGTAAATACCGCGAATGAAGCGTCTGCAAAGAGCCAGAAGCCGGCAGAGGAAGGCGCGTTTGAGGTGAATACGCTGGAGGATGATTCCTGGACGGAACCAAAAGAGAGCGAGCAAAAGACAGAGGAGAAAGAGGAAGCCGTTTCGGAAGAAGTGCAGGAGCTGATGGACATATTAAACGACGTTCCTTCCGGGGAAGAGATCTCAAATGCCGCAGGCAGAGGGACGATCATGCAGCAGGATGACGACGAGAGCGTTGGACTGGAAGCGGATCCGGAGGCTGATGCAAAACCGGATGAAAAGAAAAAGAACGGAAAGGAAAAGAAAGGCTTTTTTCAGAAAATTTCGAAAATTCTGTTTGGAGACGACGAGGATGAACTGACGGACGACGCATCCGGTGAATCATCCGATTCCGATAAGAAAAAAGAAAAAAAGGAAAAGAAAGAAAAAAAAGAAAAAGAAAAGAAAGAGAAAAAAGAAAAGAAGACAAAAGAGAAGAAGGAAAAGAAGCCGAAGGAGAAAAAACCGCCAAAGGAAAAGAAGCCGAAAAAGCCAAAAGAGGTGGATTTGTCGCCGCCGCTTCCCAAAGTTCCGGTGATTTTGATTTTCATTATGTGTTTTTCCGGGATGCTGTTTGTACTGCTTTCTTCCGATTTGATCGGATATTCGGCCTGTATATCGCAGGCAAAAGGCGCGTACAAGAGAAGCGATTACGCAGAGGCATATCAGAATATTGCGGGCATGGAGCTGAAAGAAAACGATCTGGAATTTGGGGATCGCGTTTTGTTGCTTGCAGAAGTGCAGGGAAAGCTTTTAAGTGGAGACGGCCTGTATCGGTCCAATGAATATCGGATGGCGCTGGACTCTTACATCTGCGCGCTGGGCAGGTATGCGGCGAATTATGAGGATGCCGTACAGTGCGGCGTACAGGATCGGTTTGATCTGCTGGCAGATCAGATTACGGCGAAGCTGACGGAAAAGTTTGGCGTCAGCGCGGATACGGCGTATGAGCTGTATGCGCTGTATGACCGTGCGGAATATACATGCAGGATTCATGACATTGTAAAGGAAATGGGACTGGCAGAATAAAGGAAAACGTATGATTGCGATTTTGGATTACGATGCGGGAAATTTAAAAAGCGTGGAGAAGGCGCTGCGCTTTCTTGGAGAAGAAGGCGTCATTACAAGAGACAGACAAAAGGTCAGGGAAGCGGATGGGCTGATTTTGCCGGGCGTAGGATCGTTTGGCGCGGCGATGGAGCAGCTGAAAAAATATGAAATTGATAAAATGTTACGGGAGGCGGCGACAGAAAAGCCAATACTTGGCATATGCCTGGGGCTTCAGCTTTTGTTTGACGGCAGTGAAGAGGCGAATGGCGTAGAAGGGCTGCATCTTTTAAAAGGAAGCATTTTAAAAATCCCGGATCGGGATGGTCTTAAGATTCCGCATATCGGATGGAATTCGCTCGCGTTTCCGGAGCGTGGCAGGCTGTTTGCGGGAATAGAGGAAGAGCCGTACGTCTATTTTGTGCATTCTTACTATCTTCGGGCAGAGGAGGAAGCGATCGTTACGGCGACGACGGAATATGGCGTTACGATTCACGCTTCGGTAGAACAGGGGAATTTGTTCGCCTGTCAGTTCCATCCGGAGAAAAGCAGCGGCGTCGGGCTTCAGATTTTGTCGAATTTTGCAAAACTTTCAGGAGGGAATGGCTGATGTTTACAAAGAGAATCATTCCCTGTCTGGATGTGCATAACGGCAGGGTAGTCAAGGGCGTAAATTTTGTAAATTTAAAAGACGCCGGAGATCCGATTGCAGTTGCGGAAGCATACGATAAAGCAGGGGCGGATGAAATTGTTTTTCTGGATATTACGGCTTCTTCCGATGACAGAAAAACAGTTGTCGATATGGTGCGCCGGGTGGCGGAGCGTGTGTTTATTCCATTTACCGTAGGCGGGGGCATCCGCAGCGTGGAAGACTTTAAGGCGTTGCTTCGGGAGGGCGCGGATAAGATTTCGATTAATTCTTCCGCGATCAACCGGCCTGCGCTGATTTCGGAGGCTGCGGATAAATTTGGCAGCCAGTGCGTCGTTGTGGCGATTGACGCCAGGCGCAGAGAAGATAAAAGCGGATGGAATATTTACAAAAACGGCGGAAGGATCGACGTGGGCATTGACGCTGTGGAATGGGCAATGCAGGCAGAGCGGATGGGAGCCGGAGAAATTCTTCTGACCAGCATGGATTGTGATGGGACAAAGGAAGGCTATGATCTTGCGCTGACAAAGACGATTGCGGCACAGGTATCGATTCCGGTGATTGCTTCGGGCGGCGCCGGCACAAAAGAACACTTCTATGAGGCGCTGACAGACGGCGGAGCAGACGCGGCGCTGGCAGCATCGCTGTTTCACTATAAAGAGCTTGAGATCATGGAGCTGAAGCGTTATCTTGCAAAGAAAGGCGTGTCCGTCAGAAGATAGGAGGAAAAATGCATGGGAATGATTGCAAACGACTGGTTACAGGCAGTTTCGGATGAATTTAAAAAGCCGTATTATCGGGAGCTGTATTCGTTTATCAGGGAAGAATACAGCAGGACAGTCGTGTATCCACCGGCAGATGATATTTTTAATGCGTTTCATTTTACGCCGCTTGGCGAGGTTAAGGCGCTTCTGCTGGGACAGGACCCGTACCACAATGCAAATCAGGCGCATGGGCTTAGCTTTTCGGTTCCGACGAATCAGAAGGAGATACCGCCTTCCCTGCAAAATATTTATCAGGAGCTGTACGATGATCTGGGCTGCTTTATTCCGGATAACGGATATTTGAAGAAATGGGCCGATCAGGGCGTGCTGCTTTTGAATACGGTGTTAACGGTGCGCGCGCATCAGGCAAATTCGCATCAGAAAAAGGGATGGGAGCAGTTTACCGACGCGGTCATTCAGGCGGTGAACGCACAGGATCGTCCGATTGTCTATATGCTTTGGGGGCGTCCGGCGCAGAGCAAGATTCCGATGCTGACCAATCCAAAGCATCTGGTGTTAAAAGCGCCGCATCCAAGTCCGCTGTCGGCGTATCGTGGATTTTTTGGCTGTAAGCATTTCAGCCAGGCAAATGCTTTTCTAAAAGAACATGGCGTAGCTCCGATTGACTGGCAGATTGAAAATATAGGGCAGGTATAATTTCAGAAGAACTGGCGCATAGTTAATAAAAAAGAAGGTTTTTCTGAAATGTATTACAGAGTTTGCGAACATGGAGTTGTTTCGTCCAATCGGCGGGAATTTGAAGAAAAGCCCGGTGGAATTGCCGTTTTTGATGCGGAGGAGTGGAGCGGGGAGCTTGCGCTGAAAGAGGAATTTTCACTTGACCAAAAGGAAGAGCAGATTTTTTTCTGCAAGCTGGAAATGCATGCATCGTATCTGTTTGGCATGTTTCATATTCCAGTCAGAAAAAAAGAGCGAAAATGCTTTGACTTTGCGGTCTATCTGTTAAAAGATCGGATTATTTTTATAGAAGAGGAAGTATATGCGGCGGATTATATTCGCCTTGTTGCCGGCAGAATCGGAGATTCCGCCTGTACGCTGGAGCGGTTTTCCGGTGATTTTTTTATGGCTTTGATTGAAGAGGATATTTTATATCTGGCGGTTCTGGAACGTGAAATTGCCGAGATGGAGGAGAAGGTGCTGCAGGGAGATACGAAGCATTTTCACTATCGCATGTTGAGCATCAAAAAAGAAGTTTCGCGCCTGTATTGCTTTTACTGTCAGATGACGGACGTGGCAGAGCTGCTTTCCAGCCGTTTGAAAGCGCACAGCGGGTTTTGCGACCGGGTAGACCGGCTCAAGCAGGTGGCGCAGTCGCTGCGAGAATACGCCATGCAGGTGCAGGATGTTTATCAATCGGAAATATCCATTCATCAGAATGACATTATGAAGCTGCTTACGATTGTGACGACGATTTTTCTGCCGCTTACGCTGATCGTGGGCTGGTATGGAATGAATTTTTATAATATGCCGGAGCTGGACTGGGAGTATGGCTATCCGGTAACGGCTGGCGTCAGCCTTTTTATTATTATCGCATGTCTCTGGTTTTTTAAGAAAAAGAAATTTTTCTGATGCAGAAGAAAGAGAGGCTTTTATTTGAAAAAAAACGAAAAACAGACGGATTTGGCGCGACGAAAGAGAAAGCACAGAGAGCGCCGGTCCGGTACGAATGTGTCGATTGGCTGGGATAGACTGGACAATACGGCGCATCTTTTTCCTGTCATTGCAGGAGAGGATATGACGAATGTATACCGTATCTTCGTCTGTCTGAACGAAACGGTCGAGAAAGATATTTTGCAGCAGGCGCTTCAGATTGTGTTGCCAAAGTTTGATGGGTTTAACGTGCGTCTCAGGCAGGGTGTTTTCTGGTATTATTTTGAAGAAAACGGGAAACCTGCTCCTATGGTGCGGGCAGAAAATACATATCCCTGCCGCTATATTGTGCAGAATCGGAACAGAAGCTATCTGTTTCGGGTATCCTGCTACAAAAAACGCATTAATCTGGAAGTGTTCCATGCGCTGACCGACGGCATGGGAGGGATTAATTTTCTGAAAGAGCTGACGTATCAGTATCTGAGGCTGGCGCATCCAAAACTGAAGGAAGTTGTCGGAGACCGGCTTTCGGCGGATACATCGTTGAACAGGGAAGACAGCTTTCTGAAAAATTACAGAAAAAGCCATGCAAAAGGATATAAGACGCAGAAGGCATATCTGTTAAAAGGAGAAAAAGTAAGAAAAGGAGAATTTGGCGTTCTGCACGGCATGATGAGCGTGAAGGAGCTGAAGGAAGCGGCGCATCGGTATGGCGTCAGCATCAACGAATATCTTGTAGGAGCGTTTGTTTACAGCATTTATATGGAGTGTCTGCATGGAATAACGTCTGCACGGCCAATTCGCGCGGCAGTCCCTGTAAATCTCAGGCCTTTTTTTCAGTCTGTGACGACGAAGAATTTTTTTGTCATGGTGTCTGCGGAGTTTTTGCCGCAGAAAGAAGCGTATTCCTTTTCGGAAACGCTTCAGATTACGAGCAAAAGTCTGCGGTCGCAGATTAACCGGGAACATCTGGAAAATCTGTTTTCTTATAATGTTTCCAATCAGAAAAATCTGATTGCAAGCGCAGTTCCTTTGTTTCTGAAAAATATTGCGATACGCTATGTCTATACAAAAGCGGCGCTGGCGAATACGACGACCGTGACAAATATTGGCAATATCAGCGTGGAGGATGCGTATGCGCCATATATTGACCGGTTTGGCGCGTTTTTGGCAATGTCAAAGGGGCAGCCGCTGAAAGGGACGATCTGTTCTTACGGAGATAAGCTGACGTTTACGTTCAGCTCTGTGCTGGCGGATACGTCCATTCAGCGGAGATTTTTTCGAAAGCTGTCTGAGGACGGGATTGCGGTGCGAATCGAAAGCAACGGCGTATATTATGAGTAAAGAAGGAAAAAGCGTCAGAGGCAACGATGCAGCAGGATTTCTGCATGTTCGCTTCTGACGCTTTTCCTTCTTTACAGGGGATGTTCGGCTGTTATTTTTCCGTACAAAATTCTACGGTTTTTCCTTCCAGAATCATTTTTGTCGTTCTTACGGCGCACATCTTTCCGCACATGGAACAGGTATGGCGGTCGGAAGGCGGCGCGCTTTCGTAGTATTCCCGCGCTTTTTCTTTATCCAGCGCAAGGTCAAACATAGCGTCCCAGTCTATCTGGCGCCTTGCGTCTGACATGGCGTTATCGCGCGCTCTTGCGCCGGGGATGCCTTTGGCGATGTCTGCGGCATGGGCGGCGATGCGGCTTGCGATGATGCCTTCTTTTACATCGTCTACATCCGGCAGGCGAAGATGCTCTGCCGGCGTAACATAGCAGAGGAAGTCTGCGCCGCTTGCCGCGGCGATGGCGCCGCCGATGGCAGAGGTGATGTGGTCATAGCCGGGGGCGATGTCGGTGACAAGAGGGCCTAATACATAGAAAGGCGCATTGTGACAGAGGCGCTTTTGCAGCTTCATATTCGCTTCAATTTCGTTCATTGCCATGTGTCCAGGGCCTTCTACCATGACTTGCACATCTTTGTCCCATGCGCGCTGTGTGAGGCTGCCAAGCTCGATCAGTTCGCTGATCTGTCCGGCGTCGGTAGCGTCGTCGATGCAGCCGGGGCGAAGCGCGTCGCCTAAGCTGATGGTGACGTCGTATTCGCGCAGGATTTCCAGCACGTCGTCGTAATATTCGTAGAAGGGATTTTCATTGCCCGTCATCATCATCCAGGCGAACAGAAGGGAGCCGCCGCGTGATACGATGTTCATTCTGCGCGTGTCTCTGCGGAAGGCTTCTACGGCGCGACGGTTGATGCCGGCGTGAATCGTCATAAAATCGACGCCTTCTTCTGCATGGGCGCGGATGACGCGCAGAAAATCCCGGGCAGTGATTTCCATCAGGTCTTTTTCGAGATAGCCGATGGCGTCATACATGGGAACGGTTCCAATCATGGCGGGAGATTTGGCGATAAGCTCTCTCCGAAACGTGTTTGTTTTTCCATAGTTGCTTAAATCCATAATGGCTTCTGCGCCATACTGTATGGCCAGATCGACTTTCTGCATTTCGATGTCGTAATTTTTACAGTCGCCGGATATGCCGAGATTGACGTTGATTTTTGTTTTTAGGCCCATGCCGATGCCTTCCGGGGAAAGGGCGGCGTGGTTTTTGTTGCAGGGAATTGCGACGGAGCCACAGGCCACGGATGCGCGAAGCTGTTCCGGGGAAATGGATTCTTTTTGGGCTACGATTTGCATTTGCGGGGTGATGATGTTGTTTCTGGCAGCTTCCATTTGGGTTTTGTAGGCGTTCATAGCGTTTACTCCTTTTTCATTGATGTTTTTGTTGTGCAGATGGTGGCATGTATTGGCCGGCGCGCTGTTACATTCCGGGTTTGCAGCGGCGAAGAGATCAGAGCGCGGCGTCCCTGCGCTGCGATTTGCTGTGGCTGCGCTGCATTTGATTATGGCAGCCGCATTGTGAGGCTGTGCATATGGTTTAAGGGATCGCTGCCTTTGCCGAGGTCTAAACTGTTGGCGATGGCGGCGATGGTGTAAACTTTGGCGTGTCGGATGGCTTCCGGAAGAGGATAGCCTTTGGCCAGGCTTGCAGCTATTGCGCTGGAAAGAGTGCAGCCCGTTCCGTGGGTATTTGAATTTTGGACGCGTATGCTGCGGTACCATTGGAAAGCGCCGTTAGCATACAGAAGATCGTTTGCATCATCCTGCCGGTGGCCGCCTTTCAGGAGAACGGCGCAGCCATAGGTTTCGCCGATCATCCGGGCGGCGTTTAGCATGTCATCTTCGCTTTTTATGGCACAGCCGGAGAGGACTTCGGCTTCGGGGATATTTGGGGTAGCCAGAGTTGTCAGAGGGAGGAGAGCCAGCTTTAGTGTTTCGATGGCCGTTTCGTCGATCAGTCTGGAACCGCTGGTAGCGACCATGACAGGATCGATGACGATATTTCTGGCCCGATATTGTTTCAGGCAGTCTGCAATCGTGCGGATCAGAGCAGAGGAAGCGACCATTCCTATTTTGACGGCGTCAGGAACAATGTCGGTAAATACGGCGTCGATCTGCTGACGCAGAAATTTCGGGGTGACTTCTGAAATAGCGTATACGCCCGTTGTGTTTTGGGCAGTCAGCGCAGTGATGGCGGTCATGGCGTATACGCCGTGCGCAGTCATGGTTTTGATGTCTGCCTGTATGCCGGCTCCTCCGAAGGAATCGCTTCCGGCGATGGATAATGCTGTTTTCATTTGAACCTCCTTCCTGATTATGGATGTACTATGGATGTGACGGCTGCTTTCAGCTCGATGGTTGCCTGCCGGATGTCTCTGGCGGCGAAGATGGCGGAGACGACTGCGGCTCCCTGCATGCCGCCGCTCTTTAATTCCATGATATTCTGGCGCGTGATGCCGCCGATTGCAACGACCGGGATAGAGACGGATGCGCAGATGGCGTTTAATTCCTCTTTTGTAATCCGTATGGCGGCCCGTTTGGTAGGGGAAGGAAACAGAGCGCCGGAACCGAGATAGTCCGCGCCTGCGCGCTCAGCGGCTTTTGCCTGCGCAGTGGTTTTGGCGGTTGCGCCGATGATGAAGCCTTTGCCCGCGCGGGATCGGATTTGGGCGACAGGCGCGTCGTCAATGCCGACGTGGACGCCGTCTGCGCCGCTTTTTAAGGCAACTGTTACGTTGTCATTGATGATAAGGGGGACGCCGTAGGAATGACAGAGGGCTTTGACCTGTCTGGCTTCTTCGATAAAAGCGGCTTCCTCCAGATTTTTCTCTCGAAGCTGCAACAGAGTGATTCCGCCTTCCAGAGCGTCTCTGATTTGTTCCAGAAAGGCTTTTTCGTCAGTTGTCCTTCGGTTTGTAATGGCGTAGAGCAACAGGCGTTCTTTTTGAAAGTGCATGGCAGATACCGTCCTTTTTTATTTTTAGAAAAAGCGTTTGCTGTTTTGATTTCCGCTATAACAGGTTTTTTAGCAGGGAAGTGACGTTCTCGCACTGCATGGCGCTGCGCATAATGCATGCGCCGCTGGCTCCCGCACTCCGAACGGACGGCATGTTGTCGCTTTGAATTCCGCCGATGGCGTATACGGGAATCGAAACGCTCTGGCAGATGGTTTTTAAACATGCAATTCCGCGGCCGGGAAGTCCTTTTTTACAGTCGGTAGCAAAGATGTGTCCGGCTGTGAGATAGGTGCAGCCCAAAGCTTCGGCTTCCAGAGCGTCTTCTACAGAGTGACAGGAGGCGCCGAGGATTTGGAAGCGTTTTTTTTGCGCCGCCGTCATCTGGCGCAAAAGAGGCAGAGGCAGATGAATGGCTTCTGCATGTAAAGCGATGGCCGCGGATACATGGCTGTGCAGGATACAGGGCGTTTGGTGGGCGCTGCACAGGGCGCGCGCGGTTTCGGCCAGTTCTTTGTAGGCGCGTTCGGATAAATCCTTTTCCCGAAGCAGGATCGCGCGTGGTTTTGCGGCGGCGATTTTCTGAAGACGCACAAAAAAGTCCTCCCGGCACAGGGCGCGGTTTGTGACGCAGATGATGTCAGACATAAAGGTAATCGTTTAAAACGGGCTGCAGGCCTTCGGCAGACATGTCTGCATACATGCGCTTGAAACTGCGATTGTCATCAATTTCAAATTGCTCGTCTCCCTGCGTTCCGTCGGACTCCTTTCCGGTGTATTTTGTTTCGTGATCGCCGATTCCGGTGGATACGCCGGCGGAAATTTTTGTGGCGGCGATTTTGGCTATGCCGTTTCGGAATGCGGCGCTTTCTCTGGAGGAGACGGTAATGCCGATGAACGGAAGGAAAATTCGGTAGGCGCAGATGATCTGGCAAAGCTGCGTCTCTCCTACATCCATTGGGCGGATCGTTTCGTTGTTTACGATCGGGCGCAGTCTTGGGCAAGAGAGGGAAAATTCCGCGTGCGGATATTTCCTTTGCAGGTAATAGACATGGAGCGCGCTGGCAAGAGCGTCTTTGCGAAAGTCGGAGAGGCCAAGCAGCGCAGAGCAGGCAACGCCGCGCATGCCGCCCATCAGAGCGCGTTCCTGCGCGTCGAAACGGTATGGCCAGACGCGTTTGTGTCCAAGCAAATGAAGCGTTTCGTATTTGTCTGCGTCATACGTCTCCTGAAAGACAGTGACGTAGTCTGCGCCGCATGTGTGCAGATAGCGGTATTCATCGGTATTGAGCGGATAAATTTCAAGGCCGACCATGCGGAAGTGTTTGCGGGCAAGCTTACAGGCGTCTCCAATGTAGGCGACGTCGCTTTGCGTGCGGCTTTCTCCGGTGAGGATTAAAATTTCCTCCATTCCGCTTTGGGCGATGACATCCATTTCGCGTTTGATCTGTTCCATGGAAAGCTTCCGGCGGCTGATGTGGTTGTAGCAGTTGAACCCGCAGTAGACGCAGTAATTTTCGCAGTAGTTTGCAATATATAACGGCGTAAACAGGTAGACGGTATTGCCGAAGTGTTTTGCCGTTTCCCGCTGCGCCCGCTGTGCCATCTGCTCCAGAAAAGGCTCCGCGGCAGGGGATAAAAGGGCCTTAAAGTCTTCGACAGAGCATGTTTCACGGGTGAGGGCGGCTTTTACCTCCTTTTCCGTATAGATGGAAGCGTCGTAGGCGCTCATCTGTTCCATGACGTTTGAGCAGACGTTGGAGGAAATCTGTTCCATGCCGGGCAGGTATTCCATGTGTCTGCTCCGGCAGGATGGGTCCGTTTCCAGCAGACGTTTTTTTTCAAGGGCTTCTTTGGATAGGTATGCGGAATCTACAAAAAAACGGTTTTCCATCAGTGGCCTCCTTCATGTAAAAAACCGGTCAGCGGATCGGAAGCGGCTGCTCCGCGGGTCAGAACTCTGCCGGGGCCTGCGAGGTACGCCATCCTGCCGGCTTCAATGGCATGGCAAAATGCGCTTGCCATCAGCGTGAGGTTGCCGGCTGTAGCCAGCGCAGTGTTTGCCATAATAGCGGCGGCGCCCATTTCCATCGCTTCACATGCCTGAGACGGCCTGCCTATGCCCGCGTCTACAATAATTGGAAGGTCGATTTCATCAATCAGGATTTGAATAAAGTCGCGGGTGGAAAGTCCTTTGTTGGAGCCGATTGGGGAGGCAAGCGGCATAATGGAAGCGGCTCCGGCATTTGCCAGATCTCTTGCCGCGTTTAAATCCGGGTACATGTAGGGCATGACGATAAAGCCATCGTTTGCAAGGATTTCGGTAGCCCGGATCGTTTCGGCATTGTCCGGAAGCAGATATTTGGTATCGCGCATGATTTCGATTTTGACAAAATTTCCGCAGCCAAGCTCTCTTGCAAGCCTTGCAATGCGGACGGCTTCTTCTGCGCAGCGCGCGCCGGAGGTGTTGGGAAGGAGAGTAACGTGTTCTGGTATGTAGTCGAGAATGTTTTCTTCCTCTCTGGTGTTTGCCCGCCGGACGGCGAGGGTGATGATTTCGGCTCCTGCGTCTTTGACGGCGGCTTCGATTAAGTTCAGGGAGTATTTGCCGGAGCCTAAGATAAAGCGGGAGCGGAATGTTTGGCCGCCGATGGTTAAGGTGTCGTTTGTTTGCATTTGGATTCCTTCTTTCTTTTTTGGGGTGGGGGTCAAATTGGGACGCGTCGGAAGTGAAAGCGGATTTCATACAGACGCTGGCAATGTTGACGGGGGAGTGGAGTGGTGGCTTGCGGGAGGTTTTTTAGGGGGAGCTTCAGGGATCGTATTCTTTGGCGAGGATGCGTAGCGCGGTATGGGCCTGATGGGCTGCGCAGATTGTGACGCGGGAGGAAAAAAGGCCTGTTTCGCTATTTACTTCGTTGATTTGGTCGCCGCAGAGGTAAAAGCGGGGAGTGATCTTTTTTGTTTTTATGCTGTTTGGGGAGGAGAGGCCGGCCATTCCGGAAGCGGCGATCAGGTATTTATCCGGCATGCGCTCTAAGACGGCGTTTACAAGCATTGCTTTTTCTTCGGGATGGTCGAAGGCTTCGCAGATGATGTCGGCGTCAGACAGCAGGGGGGACAGGTTGGATTCGGTCAGGCGGACAGTATGGGGGATGATTTTTATGTAGGGGGAGAGTTCGATCAGGTTTGCGGTGAGCGCTTCTGTTTTTGGCAGGCCGATCTGAGCGGCTTTGTATTGCTGGCGGTGGAGGTTGGAAATGTCCACGCTGTCGTAATCGATCAAAAGTAACGTGCCGATTCCGGCACGGGCAAGGGAGATGGCGATATTGGAACCAAGACCGCCCAGTCCGCAGATGGCAATGGTGGCGTTGGCGAATGTTTGCTGCAGGGCAGCTCCGTGACGCGCTTTTAATGCGCGGGTAAAGGCTTCTCTGGTGGGAAGTTCAGACATGTCAGCCGCCTCCTACAAAGGTTACGATTTCCAGATTGTCTCCGTCGTCTAAGGTTGTCCTGCCGTAGTCGGCTTTTGGGACGATTGCGCCGTTTCGTTCTACGGCGATGCGTTTGGGGTCGTATCCGGCGGAAGAGAGACAGGCAAGAAGCGTTGTTCCGGCGGCATCGACGAACGTTCCGTTGATGTTTACCATAGCTGTATCATCACCTCACAAAAAAATGGGAAGTTACCAAATCTGATAACTTCCCGTTTTATACGGTTCTCATTTCGTTATCCCTACGTTGGCATTATCCAAATCAGGTCGCGGGTCGAAGGGCATACCTTCCTCTCAGCCTGTATTGCAAGCTCCCCGGTAAATATTATTATAAATTGCATCTCCTGTAGAGAGAAATCATGTTATTGGATTATTCTCTACAAGAGATAAAATAATGATAAACACACATCGAATATGATATAAGGACAGAAGTAGTTCAGTCCGTAATCGTATTCGAGAAAACAATAATATATATTGTACACCTTTTCATATAGAAATGCAAGAGAAAAGTCTCCTAAAAGGCATGCAAATTTTTGTAATGAATTGCAAAAAAAGTGTTGACAGTTTGTCTTCCTTTCGATATAATACTACTTGCATTGTGATTTTTGTAGATGACAGGGCACAATTTACGGGGTGTGGCTCAGCTTGGCTAGAGCGCCTGGTTTGGGACCAGGAGGCCGCAGGTTCGAATCCTGTCACCCCGACT
>CANSKO010000031.1 GCA_947647505.1 uncultured Roseburia sp.
TGATAAATTCAGGCTGTGCGTTTACGAATGGGTAAAGAAAGAGAAAAGCGCTGGAAAACGCGGAAAAAGATCGAATTAAAATATCAGATATGATATAATAAAGAGCAGAAAAAAGGGATGGGAGAGCATGCATCTATGGATAAAAAAGAACGAAATTACGCATTGGATCTGTTGCGGATATTCTGCTGTTATTGCATTATTATGCTGCATGTCAGCGGTTATCTGGATACAAACGGAAACTTCTGGCGGCTTGTGCAGGGGATTGTCCGTCCTGCATTATGGTGCTTTTTGGCTCTGTCAGGATATTTTATTCTGTCACGGCCCATTCTGAACTGGAAAAAATTTTATATCCGGCATCTGCTGCATCTTCTGATTCCCCTTGTAGTATATGTTTTTGTGTATCAGCTGTATCATTCCGGAGGAAAACGGATTTCGTTAAAGGAGATTATAAACGGCGATCCCATTGGGCACCTGTGGTTTGTGTACACTTTGATCGTGCTGTATTTATTGGCTCCGTTTTTTCAAAAAATGCTGGAAAATCTGACGAACCGGCAGCTGACGGGCCTTCTGGCGACCATGTTTTTCTGCGGACGCGGAATAAAAATGCTGACAGCGTTGGGATTTGGAATTGGCATACCGACAGAGGTGATTGGAGATTGCAGTACATTTTTCTTTCTGTTTGGATATTGGCTGTTCCGCGTAAACAGAACTGTAAGTTATAAAATATTGATTCCGGTTGGCATTATAAATACGCTCTACAGCGCATATACATTTTCCAATCCGATTTTGGCTGACGGCGCGGCAACGCTTGCGCTTGGCATGGTTGTAGGCGTAGTGGTTTATTACCAGCTGTTTTCCAAACTGTTTGAGAAAATAAAAGATGGAATATTCGCAAAAGCAATCGTCTACATCTCTGCCAGAACGTATGGCATATACCTGATACATATGCTGATCATACAGTATTTCACTGCAAAAGAAATTCTGACATTGGATAATAGCTCCATCTCCCGGTACTGGATGCTGCCGCTTGTCTGTCTAATTATATTTTTTACAGGCCTTGCAATTGCCACAGCGCTGGATACGCTCATCTGCGGTCCTCTGCAAAAGGCCTGTCATTCAATCTTGATAAAGGATTAATCCCGGAGGTTTTCTTCCAGCTCGCGGATGCGTTTTTCGAGTAATGCAACGGTCTGAATCAGTTTTCGGTTTGCATCGTTTAGTCTGGAGGCAATGCTGGTTAATGCAAGAAGAATTAAGAGTATAAAAAATACAAGGACGGCAAACAGTCCATTGGAAAAGACCTGAAATCCGCACAGCGTAAAAAACCATTGCAGCAGCTGCGGAAACAAAATCAAAGCGATCATAGTGACGCCGGTCAAAAACCATAGCAATGCATATTTCAGATAGAGCTTTTTTGTATGCAGCAAATAAAATATGACAGAGACATATAACAGAATGACGGTCAGCGCCAATATGCTGAAAAACAGATTCATAATATCCTCCCCTTAGCGAATCGAATGGACGGTTTCAGTTTTTGGAAATACCTGTAAAAATAATTGCAATGCTTACTTTTATCATATAGTAAACCGACTTTAACGGAGAGATTGAGCTTTTTCCACCCTGCCGTTCCTTCATCACGACCGGAACCTCTTTTATGCGCAGGTTGTTCTTCGCACATAAAACAATGGCTTCCGGTTCGGGATAGTCCTGTGCGTAATTTGCTGCAAAAAGCCGGATCGCCGCGCTGTTTGCGGCGCGAAATCCACTTGTTACGTCCTTGACGTCTGCCCCGCAGATCCAATGAATCAGTCTGCTCAAAAAACGAATTCCAAATCTTCGAAGGGCGGACGACTGAAAGCCTGTCTTATCCAGAAAACGCGATCCAATTACAACGTCTGCTTTCTTTTCCATAAGCGGCGCAAGAATGTCGTCCAGATTGGCAGGATCGTGCTGTCCGTCTCCGTCAATTTGAATTGCAGCGTCAAAGCGCTTTTCAAGCGCATACAGATAGCCGCACTGCACGCCTCCGCCGATTCCAAGATGAATCGGAAGCGAAACATACTGTTTCTTTTCTTCTTTTAAAATATCCAGTGTACGATCCACGGAACAGTCATTGATTACAAGATATTCGATCTGGCAGCGCGTATTGCAGGAGCTGCGTTCGATGGCATTTATAACATTGAGAATATTTTCCTCTTCATTATAGGCTGGAATCATTATAAGCGCTTTCATTCTCATTCCCTTTCATTTCGCTGAATCAGCCATACATCTTTATTTTCATATATAAGATGCGCGTCAATATAATCTCTGTAAGGTTTCATTTTTTTTCGTGTTTTCTTTTTTTGAATCACGGCGTATGCGCCGTATTCTCCCGCCTGAAAACGTTCCATTAAATCCGTATACGTATAAAAATGCAGGCCGTCGAATCGTTGATCTGTAAGCGCTTCATACCAGTATAAATCCTGCCAGTATCCGATAAATACAGCAGAATCTATCTCTTTTGCATCGTGTATTTTGCTGCATATATCAATCAGTCCGTCCGATATCAGATAGCTGTTTTCCTGTAAAGTTGTATTGAACGCGTAGACCCGGAAAAAAGCGGCGGAATCTGCAAAAGGAATACGATTCATGTCTGCTTCCCGCAGCTTTTCTTCAAAGCCGGAACTATATATTCCAGTCAGAAGGAGGAGCGGGGATATTAAAATAACAAACAGGGTTTTTTCCTTTTTCCATAACGCGTGCATGCCGACAGTAAAAGAACAGATGAGGAGCATCCATAAAAGGTAATTGAGTTTATAAAAATAATACGTTGTTATTTTTCCTGACAGCATCAAAGTAAGAAACAGGGTATAATACACGCCAAAAATGGGCCAGAGAAATGAGAGTAAACTGACCTTTTTTAATTTGTAACGACTTACGATTCCATAGATTGCGGGAACGGCAAAAAGCAGAAAATCAGAAAAAAGATTTCTGTATATCGCGCCCTCCGTAGCGCTCATGGCAAAGCCATAGGAAGGGAGGGAACCATGTATTGCCGGCAATACGAATATAATCCATATGGTTAGAAAACAGGGAATAAAAAATATATTCAGTGCGCATAAGAGAAATCGTCTGCTGAATAAAAATCTGCGGCTGGCAGTCAGCCATTTTTCCTGATGGGCTTTGTATGCGACAAGCCCCAATATGCTCAGATACACAGGAGGAGCGAGCAGCGTATAGCCAATGCTGACCGCCAGGCATCCGGCCCCCGTAAATATGCCCCAAACCCATATATTTGCAGGTTTCTCCATGAAGTCCTGCATCAATCCGATCAGATAACAGATAACGGTAATGGTCATTTGCAGATAAACAAATCCATACAGGAAATCGTTATAAGGATAACCCAGCGTATAAGCAATTGTTACCGCGTAAACGAAAAGCCGCATAACGGCGCCCGTCTGGTATTTTTGCAGAACAGCCCATAGCATGGCGCCAGACAGAAAGAAGTTGAAGCCATACTGTATCAGAAATGATTTATAAATCAGTTCGTCAGAGAAGATTATACGCATGCTGTCAATAAACAGGCCGTTTATGAGCTGTCCTATATACATGCCGTCCACGGCTTTGTTATGAATAAAGTTCATAGCCATTTTCAAATGCGTTGCCGGATCGCTTGTTCCAAACAGAATGCGATCCATATCGGGCGTAAAGCGTTGGATAAAAAGAAATGCGATGATGCCGCCCAAGAAAAGCAAAAACAGCATGTCTTTATAATCAACAAAATACGACTGGATCTGTTTTTGCTTATACAGCAGCAATCCAGTTCCGACGATGCAGCAGATATTGCAGACAGACACAGTCGCAGCGCTGACCGGAATATGCAGCGTTGTCAGAACGCCTGCCAGCAGACACAGATAGCATTCATAGGCAATGATTGCCATAATAAGCGAACGCAATGCATTCTGTTTTCGTTCTGATTTTTTTAATAACAGGCTTAACGCAACGAGAATGCCTGACGTGGTGAAGTACAGCATAAGAAAATCGCTCCTTTTTGTCATTTTATTTTCAATGAAGCAGTTTTTTCATAAAAACAGATGCGGGCTTTTCTACAAAATGCCATGTAAGATAAGCCAGAAAGGAACTGAACAAAAAAGACAATAAAAACATCATGTTTGGGCTGACTGAAATTTGCAGTCTGACAATCATAATGTCAACGAGTATCTGCTGTACGACGAATCCCCATAAAAACAATCCAAACGTCAGATCTGTGCGCTTCATCCAGGAAGCAAATGCGGGCTTTGCACATTCTCCAAAAGAAATTGCGACATATGGAAGCAGCAGCATCACCAGTAATTCGTAGAAAATATAGGTTTTGGAATGAAATGCGGAAGATATAAGAACACACAAAAATGCTATTTGGATATTGCAGCTTTGTTTCAGGCTGGTTACGGCAAAAAGGCTTCCTATGAAAAAATAAGGCATTAACACGAGGAACTGACTAAGATCCACTCCCCAAAATAAAAGAAATGCCTGCGGATAAAAATGCAGACGAAACAGATCCAGAAAGCAGATGCAAAACGTTACTCCCATAAGAAGCTCTTTCCTGTAGCGAAGCCTGCACAGGATTTTTAAAATAAAAAAGATCAGTATATAACAGAACACTTCAACAGGCAGTCCCCACAGAGATCCGTTTACCGCAGAGGGATACGGATTCGATGCAAAGACGCCCGGCAGATGATATTGTGGAATAAAAATCAGATTTTTCAGATAACGCCATGTCGATGCATCCTGAAAATACTGTTCTACAGGCAGCGCTGAAAAGAGGGGACCTAAAATGCATATTGCAGTGAGCGTATAAAAAAGCAGAGCCGGAAACAGGCGAAAGCAACGTTTGATAAAAAAATGAGAGGCTTTTCCGTCGTAGATGCAGCTCTGTGTAATCATATATCCGCTCAATACCATAAGAAGCTTAAAGCCAAGAGAACTGATTGCATTGGCATAAAGAGTCGGGCCATTTACTCCCATAATGACAAACATATGTCCATACATAACAGCGGATGCGCCAAGCATTCTTAAGACGTTATAGTTATTCTCCCTGTTGATTCTGTCGCCGCTTTGCCAACGTTCCATGACTTCTCCTTCGAAATAACAATTATTCTGAATATATAAGCACATAACCGTCTGGAATTATTTTAAAATAGAAGAAAATACATCAAGGAGGAATGCAATATGTTATTTAAAGAGGTACTGAGGATATGGCTGGATGAAAAGAAGAATTTTATTAAGGAATCCACCTATGCGTACTACAGTTTTGAAATCCAAAACTATATTATACCGGTGATGGGGGATTTGCCGATACAGGATGTTACAGAAGCCTGTATACAGAATACGGTATTGTTCTGGCAGGAGGAAGGCATGGAAAACGGGCATGGTTTAAAAAAATCCACCGTTCAAAATCTTGTAATGCTTCTAAAACAGGTATTGAAATATGCCGCAAAGAAAAATATGATCGAAAATCACTCTATTGAAATACATTTTTTACCGCAGGTCACAAAAAAAAGAAAGCGGGTCTTTAGCCCGGAAGAGCAGAACCGACTGATTCAATCCATTTTACAGGAATTGTCTTATAAGACGTTTGGCATACTTTTGTGTATGAACAGCGGTCTGCGGATTGGAGAACTGTGCGCCTTACAATGGAGGGACATTGATGTTGCGAATAAGCTGATTCATGTTACGAAGACATTGCAGAGAATTTACAGGAAAAACGCCGTTCCCAAAACCCAGATTATTATTACGACGCCAAAAACGCTAACGTCCATCCGGGAAATTCCTCTGTCGGATAAAATATGCGACGTAATCCTGCGTTTTGGAAATATCAATCCCGAAGGATATGTCCTGACCAATATCGAAAAGTTTATAGAACCCTGCACATTTCGCAAATTCTTTTTGAACTTTCTGGCAAAGCATAATATCGGCTCCTATAATTTTCACAGTCTGCGTCACACCTTTGCCACCCGCTGCATTGAACATGGAGCAGATTATAAGAGTGTAAGTGAAATTTTAGGGCATACGACGATAACGACTACTTTGAATATGTATGTGCATCCGCTCATGGAAGAAAAGAAAAAATGCGTAGATATGATTCAATGGGATTGAGACATCAGAAAACCGCCGCTGTTCGTGTCAACAGCGGCGGCAATTTCGTTCAGAAACTATTTACCGGCCTGTTTTCTTCGCATACGGTCTGCCGTGAGATATATGGCAATTCCCGCCAATGTCAGAAGGCTGATCCATAAGCCGGCTTTATTGATCCGGTTGTCATATTCCATGCGAAAATCATGTTTTCCCGATTCTATTTTTACCATCATAAATCCAAAATCGGCTTTCGCATATTCCGCCTTTTCCCCATTCAGCCAGATATTCCAGTTTTCTTCATAGGGAACCGGCAATAATAAATATGATGGCTCCTGCGCTTCTATGCTTCCTTCTATAACGCTTCCCATTTTTTTATTCTCCAGAAAGACTCCTTCGCCGCTATAATCCGTTTTTGTATTTTGATACAATCCATAGCCTGCAATGGACAGGGTCTGTTTGTCGTACTCTATTTTGACGGTTGCCGCATCATTTGGAACGTTGCAGATCAGACGCTTTTGGCCTTCTGTCGTCGTAACCTGCTTTTGATCGGTGCAGTTTCCATTTTGATTGAAAATGGAAATGGTGAGACTGCGTCCTATTTCTCCGCTCAGCCCCATGCTCAGACATACGGTATGCCGGCTTTCTTCCTGCGGCATATTCAGAGATACCAGATCACAGGCCTCCCATTCTTCGATACCTGTAATGCGTTCCGTAATGTCCGTATAGGACAGATCTGCCGCATCTTTTGGATTTCCAATGGCTTCATCCGTGATGATATAGCTGGAGAAGGCGAACGCTTTTGCGACGTCGTCCAGCTTTTGGTACGCTTCCTGCGTGATACATTTGCGGTACAACAGACCGGCCCCGTTCTGCTTTGCATTTTTATATACGTATAAACCATTGTTTTCTTCATACAAATCCCAATCGGGCAGCTGCCTTTGCATATTCGAAATCACATATTTCAGACCGTAAATATCTGCGAGCGCCGCGTCAAACTTTGTGCCGCAGGAACCAATGTTATATCCCTCCTGCGTATAAAAATACGTACCAGACAGAGTTGTCACGGCATCTACCAGATTGGTGTTAATCATGCTGTCATATACGCTTAAGGTTCTTGCCGGATGCACAAACGACAGCATAATATCCGGCGTCGTGCCGTCTGCGTAAGTGCGGTCGATGCGGTAAAACGTATCTTTTTCCGCTTCCTCCACATGCGTCAGAATTTCTTCTATGCGCGCGTCGCGATAACCATTTAATAATTCGCTTTTCTGCATAATCCGCTGATCCTTATATAATACAACGGCGTCATCGGCCAGCAAATGAGCGCCCGTGATGCACAACAGACCGGCCCATAGCAGCGAAAGGTTCTTTTTCCTGTGCGTTACGGAAAAAACAATGCACAGGACTGCCGTCAAAAGCGTTGCAGCCAGCATGCAGACGGCTGAGAAGCAGATGGCGTTCTCGTCTATATTACAGGATCCGGTGATTGCAGTGGCAATGACGGCGGGAATCACAAACACGGCCAAGGGAATCTTTTTTTCAGAAAAGAGATCCTCCAGAAAGTCGGTCAATGCCAGCGCGCCAAATGGAAGCATCGTAAACACAAATCTCCATTGCAGATATACAAAAAGATTTGTCAGCATTGTATAAAAGCAGGTGAACAGAATGATCAGTCCCAAAATGAAAATTATCATGCGGAATGCAAATGTTTTTGGAGAGCGGATGCTTTTTATTGTCTTATAGAGGAAATACGTCAGGGAAAAACTGAGAAGAACGCCCATAAACCAGGGCGTCGTACAAAAGCGCGCGCCGCCATAGCCCTGATATTGATTGATCGTTCCAAACAGGTTATTCGAAAACAGATTATATACGGTTTCCTGCAAAAAGCCGTCGGACAACAGCTGCATCGCATCCACTGCCTTTTCCCATAAGCTGACGTCGCGATCCGTTCTGCCTGAAATTACAAAAATTTCATACGCCTGTGCCAAAAAGCTGAATGCACTGCATAAAAATCCAATCGCCGCGCCTTTTAAAATAAGCCATATATTCCAGAACCAGAGCGAAGTGCGTTCCTCTAACATGCTGTTTCGAACCAGAACGTACAGCCCAATGGCAAGCGCCGTCTGAAAGAAGGCGTATGCGCTTAAAATGGACATCCATGCAGTCGCAGCCACAAGCCCCCATTGAAAGCGCCTGCTCTGCAGCGTTTTTTCCGTATAGATCAGAATAAGCATAAAAAAAACAGCATACGTGGAAAAGAAGTAATGTTCTCCCGTTACAATCATGTATCCGCAGTATCCCAGCGCATAGGAGGGAAGAAACGCGCTCTGGCCGGAGTATCCAAGCATTTTCAGATAACGCATTCCAAGCAGGGAAATCAGAACCGACTTCAGGAGCTGAAAATATACGAGAGACCTTCCAATAAAGTTGATGCCAAAGACGAGGCTCAACAAAATGGGAATGGCAGAAAATGGATCTGCAATTCCCCATAATGCAACAAAGACATTCGTTCCCCAGCCATAGGAAAAATCATAAATGGAAAAACGCCCTTCTGCAATTCTGTTATGCCAGAATTCATACGTGGGCAGATACGACTGCCTCGTATCAGAGCCCCAGGCGGCATATGCCAGAATTTTATCTCCAAAAATGAACTGGCTGTATAGAAGAATTCCCGTAAGAAGCGAAACGATGCACAGAAAAAGATACGGCCTTTTGTTTATTCTGTCTATCATGCATTCCCGTCCTTTCTATCCAAATGCAAATCTACCATAACGGTATTCCGGTTGCGTTAAACGTCTGACTGTTGAATAAGAAACAGAGACTGATAAATCCAATGTACGGTGCGATGTTGCGAAGGAGCGTCTTTTTTTCTAAGACACCCCCCCTTTTTTTGAAAAGCGCCATACATCCGGAAAGGTAAAACAGAAGGTGCAGCGCTGTGAAAAATCTTGTTTCAACGGCCGTAGGCGCTGACAGTAAAACAGGAAGCAAATAGAGCGTGCAAAAACCAATTTGCGCAAAATTCCATTTCTTACAAAAGAAAAAAACAGACAGTCCATGCAGGCCTGCAAAAAGCATTGTATAATGGAAAAACTGCGTAAAGAATCGGGGCGCGTATATATTTTTGATATAGACATCGCGAAAAACAAGATCCATTCCATTGAAAATATGCTTCATATAAATACACGCCACATCCGCAAAATGTCTACAGACAAACTGAATATATTCCCAGTAGGATCCAAATCCTCCATCCTTTTCCACCAGACGCTTTCCGATCTGATCTTCAAAATAGACGGAAGGGCTTCCCCATTGTTCCACGTCAAGCGTTGTCTCATATTTCTGATAGCTGATTCCCCAGCCCAATTGTTTTAAAAACAGAGAATCGCCGGAATCATACGTCAGTATTGCAGGGTGATACGTGCCTGCATTTGCATGATTGATCGCAGATTGTGGCGCTGCAACAAGCAGAAGCCCCAACGCCGCAAAAGCCAGGGCATAATTTCTTCGACGAACTATGCTGTATAGAATGCTGCCGCAGAGAACCGCCAGCAATATTAAATATACGGGCCTGATATAATAGGCTGCGGCAGCATAAACGCCAATCTTAAAACCTTTCAGGCATCTTGACCAAGTCGGCAGCGGTTTTGCATTCTGTGTCAGATGCCAGTAATTATGCAGCGCAAGCGTTGCAAAACATAAGGCCGGAAGATCTGACAGAGGATACAGGATCAAACCTTTCAGAAAATAGGCGCATACCATCGTAAAAGCCATGCGCGGAAAATACGATATTTCAATCTGAAATACTTCTTCCAGAAAATCCGGCAACAATTTTACAAATAAAAAGGCATACAGAAGACTGTGAAACAGCCAGAGGTTGATCTGTTCTGTTCCAATTCCAAGCGAAGCAAGCTTTATCAAAATGTAATGCAAAAACGGATACAGGTACCCTCTGACATCATCCTGAAAATTCGTAAATCGAAATTGTTCCATGCCAAACGCATAGCCCTTTGTCCAGTATGTCCCGGAGTCAAATGGATAGGTTTCTACAGAATGGACGCTGTGCATTACAAACAACAGAAGAAAAGCTGCTGCATACGTCAAAACCATTTTTTTCGTGCGTGCGGCTGTGTTCATATTCTTCTCCTACTGAAACTGATTGATCGCATCAATTACGCAGCTCTGTTCTTCTTCTGTCATGCCGCAATATAATGGGATAGACAGGACTTCTTTTGCATATTGTTCCGTGATTGGCAAATCGCCCTGCTTTAACCCCAGGTATGCGTATGCTTCGGATAAATGCGGTGGAATCGGATAATGGATGATAGAGCCGATTTCCAACTCATCCAGATATTGCATCAGCGCATCCCGTCTTGGGCATCGCAGCACAAACTGATGCCAGGCATGCGTCGTCTGCTTTCTGACCTGCGGAAGCTGTATGGCGTCATTACAAAGCTCTTTCAGATATCGGCCGCAGATTCTTTGTCTTTCTTCTAACAGTGCATGCATGTGCTTTAATCGAACGCGCAGCAGACCCGCCTGTAGTTCATCCAGCCTGGAATTTGCGCCCACCACTTTATTGTAGTAGCGTTTTTCGCTTCCATAATTGCGAAAGATTCGTACGTCTTCCGCTATACGAGGATCATTTGTCAGAATTGCGCCGGCATCTCCAAACGCGCCCAGATTTTTTGAAGGATAAAACGAAAAGCAGCCAATGTCGCCAAACGTCCCCGTCATCTGTCCCTGATAGCAGGCGCCATGCGACTGCGCACAGTCCTCGACCAGCTTTAAATGATATGTTTGCGCCAGCTTCTGAACAGGCGCCATATCAGACGCCTGTCCATATAAGTGCACAATCAGTATAGCTTTTGTCCGGTTCGTTATTTTTTCCTCTATTTTTGATACATCGATCGTATGCCAGGCGTCCGGCTCCACAAAGACCGGCGTTGCGCCATTGATCGTAATGCCCATGACGCTTGCAATATACGTATTTCCCTGTACGATTACCTCGTCGCCGGCTCCGATGCCCAGAATCCGAAACGCAATCCATAAAGCGTCCAATCCACTGGCCAGTCCGACGCAATAACGCGCACCTGTATACTGCGCAAATTCCTCTTCAAAAGAGCGGACTTCTCTGCCGAGCACATACCATCCGGAACGAAGCGTCTCAATCGCTTTTTTTTCAAACTCCTCCTGATACATATAAAAGCCTCTGTCCAGGCGGTTTGGCATGATTTTCATAACCTTCTCCTTTTTGCTGTTCTACAAGCCGTCCGATTGCTGAACGGCTTTCGCATACCAGGTATCATAATCGCTTTCTTCCCACGGCATGCCCCGTTTGAACGTATATCTCCAGGGATATACGCTTTCTCCTGTTACATGATTTTTAATTCTGGAAACGTGGGAGATTACTTTTGCCGGATTGCCCCCTACAACATCCCCCTGTTTTACGTCTTTTGTGACGACAGCGCCAGCCGCTACCAGAGAATCTCCTTCCACCGTAATGCCCGGAAGCAAAATGCTTCCTGTCGCAATGACGGAGAATGCTTTTAACGTCACGCCTTTTAACGCATAAGACGGCGGCGTAGGATCATTCGTTAAAATCACGTATGGAAAAATCCAGACATAATTTTCAATGTTTGACTTCTGTCCAATGTGGACGTTACTGTGCATTCTGACATAATTTCCAATTTTACAATGTCCCTGTATATCCGACAGCGTGCCTACGCTGACAGAATCGCCGATCGTCGCATGCTCCCGAATTGTCACCCTGTGCCCTGTCTGAAACTGTTTGCCGATGGCGCTCCCGGAATAAAGAATGCTGCCGCTTCGAATGAGCGCGCGCTCTCCAATGTCCAGTACATGTTTTTCATCTGCTGCAAAACCGTCAAAAAAATCGGCCTGATATTCTCCCAGAATACAGTTTGCTCCTACAAACGAGCGTTTTCCTATACAGACATGATCCCGTATAATCACGTTATAATCGATATAGGACCCATCTGCAATCGTGACGTTGTCTCCAATGACGCAGCCATCCTTTATCGTTACATTTTCGCCGATGCTGACATTCTCTCCAATGATTGCAGGATATGCTTTATGCTTCATTTAAGCCACCTCCGTTGCAGGGCATGGTAAAACGAACAACGCAGACAGCCCCTTTTGAAGATCGGCGGCGGTTATCCCCCCCCCCGAAAAACGTTCTATATTTCTATATTCATCCTTTAACATACTGTACCATTTCAAATTTTTCAGTTCTCCTCTCAAAAAAAGATGTTTTCTGAATTCGCCTTCACAGACAAAGCCAAACGTTTCATAAAAGCGAATGGCCCGTTTGTTTTCTGCCAGCACGTTCAGAAAAATGCGGTTTAAATGCAGCTGTTCAAACGCAATGCGCAGCGCCTCCTGCGTTGCTTTTGCCGCAACGCCCCGCCCCTGTGCAAAGCGCCTTAAACTGATTGCATACTCCGCTGTTTTTGCGCTCCAGTCAATCTGTTTTAAGCTGACGGTTCCAAGATATTCGTCCGTCTCGTCTGTAATGGCGTAATGATACGCCATTTTCTTATTTGCCGCATGCACAGAGTCCCGTATGAACGCTTCCGCCCTTTCCATTGTCATCTGATCGGCGTCAAACCGGAAAAAGACATTGATCCGACTGTCATGCATCCATTCCAGCATGCCCTCCGCATCTTTGCTCCTTAACGGACGCAAAAAAATATTACTCTGATGCATCCTGTTCACCTGCTTCCTCAATGATATAGGGAGGACGATTTCTGGACGCGTCGAATGTTCTCCAGAGATATTCGCCCAATATGCCAAGCGTAAGCATCGTAATGCCAAAGCTTGCCAGATTAAAAATAAACAAAGTTGTCCATCCGCTGACGTCGATATCGCCGGCCATCTTGCATACGATAACGACGACAGCCCAGAGCATCGCCCCAACAAAGGAACAGACCCCTACGGTTAAAACAATCGATATCGGCAGCGTGGAAAAACTAAACAGCGTATCCATAACCAGCCGGATTTTCTTTCGAAACGTCCAGCGGCTTTTGCCGATTTCCCGCGCCAGCCTCGTATAACGGATCTGATCTGTCTGAAAACCGCTCCACAGAATCTGTCCCGTCAGCGCGCTGTTTTTCTCATCCAGATTTTCCAGCACCTGAATGACCTTGCGGTCCAGAAGGTAGATGTCAAAGCCGCCCTTTGGCATGGAAGGCAGAGCTGTTTTTCTGACCAGCCAGTAATAAAGGCCGGCGAATAATTTCTGGCCCATAGATTCTTTACGATCCTCCCGAACCGCGAGCACTACGTTATTTCCCTTTTTCCAGGAATCGACCATTTGCAGAATCAATTCTGCCGGCTCCTGCAAATCTGCGGCTTTCATAACGGCGCAATCTCCGCTGCAATGCGATAGTCCGCACAGCATAGCGGCATGCGAGCCAAAATTACGGGACAGGCTTATAATTTTAATATGTCTGTCCCGTTTTGCCAGCTGCTTCATTACAGAGTAGCTATCATCCTTTGAGCCGTCATTGACCATCACAATTTCGTACTCGTAGTCAATGACGTTTAAAATTTTCTGCCGGATATCTTCATATAAGGGAAGCAGCGTATCCTCATTGTAATATACGGGGATTATAATGGATAATTTCATTCTCGTTCATCCTTTTTCATGTACGCAATAAACTCATCGTAACTGCGAATGTATTCTTTTGCATCATAATGTTCGCTTGCGAGGCACAGCAGAACGGAATCTTTACTGAAATCATACATATCCTTCCATACCAGCGAAGGAAGATAAATCCCCGTATGGGGCCTGTTTAAAGAAAATATGGCTTCATTTCCTTTTCCGTCGTCTACTCTGACCTTACTCGTTCCGGCTACGTTGATTAAGACGAATTCACTTTTTTTATTTGCATGCTGACCCCGTACGACGTCTGGATCGGAACCGTAAATATAAAAAATTCGTTTGATTTCAAAGGGTATGTCTTCCATTTCTTCCATAACAACCAGATGCCCTCTGTCATCTCCGTGCTGCTTAAATTCCAGCATGCCGACTTTTCTCTGATTCATTTTCATCACCCCGTATTTAAAATCATTCTGAATAAATAAGTAAAAAAAGGCTGTTTACGCGCCTGTTTTTGGATTGAAACAAAGAATTCCGGTAATGAATTCTGGAAAAAAAGATTAAAAGTCAGGAATATTACGGCAAACTTTTGTAAAAAATAAAAAATGGGCTTGATTTATGTCAGATATTGCTATAGAATAACTGCGACGAAACGTTTATTTATTCAGAATAAATATTTCCTTTAGAAAACGGAATGAGAAGAAATGAAAAAACAGGTTATCCATTATTTCAAGTAATCAGCCTGGGAAAGAAGGAGAATATGGAAGTAAAGATTTTAGATCTGGCGAGGCAGTATGAAAAAATCCAGGAGAAAGTGGAACAGGCAGTTTGCGAGCAGATGAGAAGCGGCATGTACATTGGCGGAAAAGCAGTTGCCGATTTTGAAAAGAAGTTTGCAGATTATGTTGGCGTAAAACACGCCATTTCCGTCAACAGCGGAACGGATGCTCTTGTGATCGCTTTAAAGGCGCTTGGCATAAAAGACGGCGATGAAGTGATTACGACGCCATTTACATTTTTTGCTACGGCGGAAACAATTGCGATTGTAGGCGCTACGCCCGTCTTTGTCGATGTGGATGAAGAAACTTACAATATTGATCCGGATAAAATAGAAGAAAAAATCACAGACAGGACGAAAGCCATCCTGCCAGTTCATATTTTCGGGCAGCCTGTGGATATGGAGCGGATAAATGAAATTGCCAGGCGGCATAACCTGGCTGTAATCGAAGACGCCTGTCAGGCGGTCGGCGCGGAAACGGGCGGACGGAAAACGGGTTCTCTTGGAAAAGCCGGCTGCTTCTCCTTTTTCCCTACTAAAAATCTGGGAGCGTTTGGCGATGGCGGCATGATTACGACAGACGATGATAATTTTGCGATTATATGCCGTGCGTTTAAGGAGCATGGCATGGCGCAGAATGGAGCAAAAGCGCGTTATATTCTGCACGGCGTAGAGGATGATCTTGCAGACACCGTTTCTCCGGACGGCCTGTACAATCCCTATAAATATTACAATTATCTGATTGCCTATAATTCCAGGCTGGATGCTATTCAGGCGCGGGCGCTTGACATCAAGCTGGATTATCTGGATGCGTTTAATTCCAGAAGAGCGGAAATTGCGGCATTTTATGAAAAGGAGCTTTCCGGTCTGAGCGGCGTTATTACGCCAAAAGTAAAAGAAGGTCTGAAAGCCGTGTGGCACCAGTACGCGTTTCGTTGTGAAAAAAAGGATGAAATGGGTAATTTCCTGGCTTCAAAGGGCGTTTCCAGCGCAGCGTTTTATCCGGTTCCATTGCATTTGCAAAAAGCATTCGAATATCTTGGCTATCAGGAGGGTGATTTGCCCATAGCGGAAAAGCTGACAAAACAGACGGTATGTCTTCCGATTTTCCCGGAACTGAACGAGGAAGAGCTGCAATATGTCGTAGCATGCATTCGGGAATTTTTTGCCTGACAGCTGTCGTATTTCGAAAACAAAAAGAAAGGAAACGAACATGGGAAGAATAAAAATTGGCGTAGTCGGCGTGGGAAACATGGGAAGAAACCATGTCAGGCTTCTCAGGGAAATGAAAGAGGATTATGAATTTCGCGGCGTCTATGACTTGAATAAGGAACAGGTTCTGAAAACAGGCTATACGGGGAAGATTTTCGATTCGGTGGACGAGCTGATGGCGGACGTGGAGGCCGTAGTCGTTGCGGCGCCTTCGTTTCTCCACAAATCGCTGGCGCTTCAGGCGGCAGACAACAATCTCCATTTGTTGATGGAAAAACCGCTTTCTCTTAGCCATGAGGACGCGGATGAAGTGTGCAGAAAATACGAGCAGATTCCAGACAAAATCTTAATGGTCGGACATGTGGAGCGCTTTAATCCCGTTGTACAGGAACTGGAAAAAATATTAAATGACGAAGAGGTTCTTGCCGTTTCCATTGAGCGCTGCTCGCCAATGGATCTGCGGATCAGCGATACGGATGTCATCTATGATCTGATGATTCACGATGTCGATATCCTGTTGAATGCAATCGTTCCCGGGCAGAAACCGGAAAATCTTTATGCGATTGGCCGTACCTCTTATAATGAAAAGAACATGGATTATGTTCAGGCGATTTTTAAGTTTGACAATCACGTACAGGCGTCAATCGTGTCCAGCCGAACGACGGAAGAAAAAATACGTAAAATAAAAATACACTGCAAAGAAGCGTTTGTCAATTGTGACTTGCTGCATAAAACCATCCTGATTTCAAGAAGAACGCATTTCCGTCTGGATACGGGCTACAGTCCCATCTATAAGCAGGAAAATGTTATGGAGCGCGTATTCGTACCGAATGTAGAACCGTTAAGAAGCGAGCTTTCTTATTTTGCAGAAAGCATTCGGACGGGCAAGGGAGGCGTCAACAGCGGAAAATCAGCAAGCCTTGATTTACAGATTCTGGATAAAATCAGGGAGCTTGTTTATTAATCGCCCTGCAAAGGAGAAGAAGCATGGTTACTTCCATATTTTTATTGCTGTGTTACATCGCCTGTTCCGCATTCGGCCTCATATTATTAAAAATGGGGCTGAATCATGGGACGGCCCTTACATTGAGCGCTGCTGTGATTGAGGTCAAAATGCATTTGCTGCTGATTGCGGGAGCGCTGCTGTATGTGATCAGTTTTTTGTTGAATCTGGTTGTAATGAGCCGGTTTAATTTAAACTATGTGTATCCAATTTCAGCAGGATTGATCTATATCGCCATTATAGCGTTAAGCGTTCTGTTATTAAAGGAAAAAGTAACCTCCACGCAGATAGTAGGCATGATCGCTATTCTGGCGGGGATCATAATCATGAACATAAAAAAATAAACTGAGGATGAAATGAAGCGCGAATATAAAATAAGTCTGTTGATGTTAGGGATTTCGGCGAGCGTTCCGGCTTTATTTATTATGCTGTTTTTGTCTGAAAATCAGAGAATAAAAAAAATATCTTTGTCAGATGCGGAGGAAATCAGCGGCGTCGCCGGGTACAGTATTGAGTCCGCGTCTGTCGTAGACGGCAGCGTTTCTATAACGGGATGGCTGATTGAAGTAAAAAACACCATATTAAATGTAGATCGGGCATATCTTCTGTCAGATGGAAGTGATGTATATCGCCTGAATACAGTTATGCAAAAACGGGAAGACATGACGGAAGCATGGGCTGACGGCTTTAATTACGATAATTGTGGAATTGCAGGGAATGGACGGGTGGACTGTCTGGATGCAGGAAATTATCGCATAGGAGTGCTGCTTCAGGAAGGAGGCGTCAGGCGATATTATATGACGGACGAATATTTGGAGGTTCCAAAAGATGAATAATCTGCTTTATCAGTTGAAAAAAGAAGAAAATCGTCCATTTCTCCTGTTTTTCCTTTGTATGCTGCTGATTCATGGCATGCTTCATCTGATCGAGGGATCTGACGATGATTTTATGTCCTCAGCCATTCGAAGCGGCGATCTTCGCCAGCTATATGCCAACAACCGGGTGGTAGTAAATTTTATCGGAGCCGTTATTCTGTCGTTCCCTCTGATTCTCTGGAAAACATTGAACATATGTCTGCTCCTTTTTTTGATGCATTATATTTTTACATGTTCAAAAATGGCGGCAGAGGAAGGATATGACAAACATGATACGGTTTTAAAATGGGGAATCTGCGGCCTGTTTTTCTTACTTCCGTTTAATGTATTGTCTTCCGGGGCGTTCTGGGCTACCGGTTCCATTAATTATTTATGGGGATTGTGCGGAAGTCTTTTTATTGTGATGCCATTTTTGAAGGATATGGCGGGGATTTTGCGAAGCAAAACAGAATTATTTGCTGGATTGATCTTTGGCATTTATGCATGCAACACGGAACAATCCATGGTTATTGTCTGTATTGGAGGCGCAGTTTATTTGATCTACTGTGTTTTTCACAGAAAAAAACCAGGCTTGGATATGTTTTTATATGGAGGCGCGCTCATTTTAGAGTGCTTTCCGGTATTGTTTTTACCATATAATTCATATCGTGCAATCGGAGAAACAAGTGTGTATTTTCCTGATTTTAACATGTTAAGTTTGCTTGATAAACTATATCAGGGCGCGATGCACTATTATAATCATCTGGTAAACCAGATGGCGTTGCCATTTTTATTGTTATCGTTCTTTATCATGGTTTTGACTTACAGGACAACAACAAGCAGACTGTTCCATGCGATGTCGGCCATGCCAGTCGTTTATTTTTTGTTTGCATTGCTGAGCCGTTTCACAATTATTAATGATGTCGGAAAACAATTGGATCGTTATTATATTTATAATTTTTCAAACATGCTGTATTCTCCTGACATGGGAAAAAAGATGATGGTTCCGTTTTTCTTTGCTACGTTTCATTTTATTCTTCTGTTTCTGATGATTTTGTATCTGCTTCAGAAAAATCATCAAAAATATGTTGCTGCATTTTTTTATCTTGCGGCATTTGCAGACGGAATGATGATGAGCTTTGCCCCATCTATTTTTGTGAGCGGCAACAGAGTTTTTTTTGCATCGGATATTCTATTTTTGATCCTTACGTCTATACTTGGCATGGCAGCGATCAACCAGGTGTACATTTCAGAATCGGCAAAGAAAATATTTACATGCATCGTATTATCTGAAAGCGTTATTTTATCATTTGCAATAGCGATTATACAACATAACGGAATTTATTATTAAAAAGCAACCAGACGGATTCACAGACAT
>CANSKO010000032.1 GCA_947647505.1 uncultured Roseburia sp.
TAGCTGAAATATACCATTCCTACTGCCTATATGCCAGTAAACAGGATTTTCAATCAGACGCATTATCCGCTATGGAGATGAAAGATACTTTTCTACCTGACATCCATACCCAAACAGATGCTCATTCCAATACACAAGATTGGATAGAGTACCTAAATCATGCCTCTAACCTTATTACAGATAATGCAATCGAGAAATATCCCATTACCTCCTTCAAACAATTTTTATGTATTGGCATCAGACTGCTACTGAAAGATGACCTTGTTATCAAAAAATGCAAACTATGCAACGGATATTTTCGTGTGAAGTACACTTCCAACCAAGAATACTGCACAAGAATGTACAGAGACACTTCCACAACATGCAATGAATACGCCAGCCGAAAATCCTATAAGGAAAAATTATTCAGCCATCCGATTCATACGGAATTTACAAAATCATATAACAGACTGTACGCCCGTATCCGCAGAGGGAAACTCCCTTCTGACACGCCCCTCATGGATCAGCTAAAGGCACTCCATGACGAATATGCCGAAAAATATGAAAATACACACCAGAAAGACCGAGAAGCTGTATGGAAAGAATACATTGAAAAAAATAAAGAATTGCTCAAATTAGATTCTTCAAAATCTAAAAAAGGATAACACGACAAACATTTTTATTATGATAAGCGAATTTTTGTTATCATTCTGTTATCACGACTTACCAATCTCACCACATCAAGAAAAAAGGACTTTCCGAAAAAACTTCGGAAAGTCCCATAATTTCAATGAATTTTCAATTACTCGATGATAGTAGCAACCCTACCAGAACCTACCGTACGTCCACCCTCACGAATAGCAAACGTAAGACCCTGCTCCATCGCTACCGGATGAATCAGCTCAATCGTCATCTCTACGTTATCGCCAGGCATACACATCTCCGTACCGCCCGGTAACTGGCAAACGCCCGTTACGTCCGTTGTTCTGAAGTAGAACTGTGGACGGTAGTTGTTGAAGAACGGCGTATGACGTCCGCCTTCGTCTTTGGTCAGAACGTAAACCTGAGCCGTAAACTTATTGTGGCAGGTAACAGAACCCGGTTTTGCAAGAACCTGGCCACGAACGATCTGATCACGGTTGATACCACGAAGCAATGCGCCAATGTTATCGCCAGCCTGTGCCTCATCCAGCATCTTACGGAACATTTCGATACCCGTTACAACCGTCTTCTGCACTTCTTCTTTTACGCCGAGGATTTCCAGCTCGTCACTTAAGTGCAACGTTCCTCTTTCTACTCTACCCGTTGCAACCGTACCACGTCCTGTAATCGTGAATACGTCTTCGACCGGCATTAAGAACGGTTTGTCCGTATCACGCTCCGGATCCGGAATATAATCGTCAACCGTAGACATCAGTTCCATAACTTTATCTGCCCATTCTCCGTTTGGATCTTCCAGAGCCTTCAACGCAGAACCCTGAATAATCGGGCAGTCATTGAATCCATATTCTTCCAGCTGCTCCGTAATTTCCATTTCTACCAGCTCAAGCAGCTCCGGATCGTCAACCATATCGCATTTGTTCATAAATACTACGATATACGGAACGCCTACCTGACGGGACAATAAGATATGCTCTTTTGTCTGCGCCATAACGCCGTCTGTAGCAGCTACAACAAGGATTGCGCCGTCCATCTGCGCAGCGCCGGTGATCATGTTCTTAACGTAGTCCGCATGTCCCGGGCAGTCAACGTGTGCGTAATGTCTCTTATCCGTCTCATACTCAACGTGAGCGGTAGAGATCGTGATTCCTCTTTCTCTTTCTTCCGGAGCCTTGTCAATGTTCTCGAAATCCGTCGCCGTATTGCCGGCAACTCTTTCTGAAAGCACCTTTGTGATTGCAGCCGTCAAAGTAGTCTTGCCATGGTCTACGTGACCAATGGTTCCAATGTTACAATGTGGTTTTGTTCTTTCAAATTTAGCCTTTGCCATTTTAAAACGTCCTCCTTAATTTCATGCCCCTACTCCGGGCAATTTCTTTGTTTTCGCTATCTTCCTGACTGATATTTGGCTAACTCTGATTATATCCGAGATGATCAGGTTTTTCAAGCTATTTCCATATAATTTATTTTTCTTTGGAAGCCAGAAGCTTCTCCTGAACATTTTTCGGCACCTGTTCGTATTTTTCAAAGAACATCGAGTAATTGCCGCGTCCCTGCGTTCTCGAACGCAGATCTGTGGAATACCCAAACATCTCTGAAAGCGGTACGAACGCGCGCACGATTTTTCCGCCGCCAAGATCATCCATGCCTTCAATGCGTCCACGACGGGAATTGATATCTCCGATGACGTCGCCCATATATTCTTCCGGCATGGTTACTTCTACTTTCATGATTGGCTCAAGCAGTACGGGAGACGCCTTCTTCATCGCCTCTTTGAACGCCATCGAACCTGCGATATGGAACGCCATTTCGGATGAATCGACTTCATGATACGATCCGTCGTATACAACCGCATGGATTCCAACTACCGGATATCCGCCAAGCGTACCTGCCTTCGTCGCCTCTTCAATACCTGCGCCGACTGCCGGAATGTATTCCTTTGGAATCGTGCCGCCGACTACCTGGGATTCGAACTTAAACAGCTCTTCTCCATTGGCGTCCATCGGCTCAAAGCGCACCTTACAATGTCCATACTGTCCGCGTCCACCGGACTGTTTTGCATATTTGTATTCCTGATCCACAGGCTTCGTAAACGTCTCTTTGTAAGCAACCTGCGGCGCGCCGACGTTTGCTTCCACTTTGTATTCACGCAGCAGACGGTCTACAATGATTTCCAGATGCAGCTCGCCCATTCCTGCGATAATCGTCTGTCCCGTTTCCTGATCGGTATGCGCTCGGAACGTCGGGTCTTCCTCGGCAAGCTTTGCAAGCGCCTCGCCCATCTTGCCCTGTCCGGCCTTTGTCTTCGGCTCGATTGCAAGCTCAATAACCGGCTCCGGGAATTCCATCGACTCCAGAATAACCGGATGCTGATCGTCACAGATCGTATCTCCGGTCGCCGTAAACTTAAATCCAACCGCAGCCGCAATATCGCCGGAATATACAACGTCCAGCTCCTGCCGCTTGTTTGCATGCATCTGCAGGATACGGCCAACGCGCTCTTTTTTGCCCTTTGTCGCATTTAATACATAAGAGCCTGACTTCATCGTTCCGGAATACACACGGAAGAATGCAAGCTTTCCAACAAATGGATCCGCCATAATCTTAAATGCCAGAGCGGAAAACGGCTCATCATCCGAAGAATGACGCTCCATTTCATTGCCTTCCAGATCCGTTCCTTTAATTGCGGCAATATCCGTCGGCGCCGGCATATATTCCAAAACAGCGTCCAAAAGCTTCTGCACGCCCTTATTGCGATACGCGGAGCCACAGCAAACCGGAACTGCCGTGCATTCACACGTGCCTTTCCGAAGCGCTTTTTTCATATCCTCCACGGAAGGCTCTTCCCCTTCCAGATACTGCATCATCAGATCATCGTCCAATTCGCATACTTTCTCCACGAGCTCCGTCCGATACAGTTCGGCGTCATCCTTCATATCCTCCGGAATGTCCTCAATCGAAACGTCCTCGCCTTTATCATCGTTGTAGATATATGCCTTCATCTCGAATAAATCAATGATTCCTTTGAATTCATCTTCTTTACCGATCGGAAGCTGAAGCGTAATTGCATTCTTGCCCAGTCTGGTGCGAATCTGCTCTACCGCTCCATAAAAATCCGCTCCCAGAATATCCATTTTGTTGATAAACGCCATTCTGGGTACGTTGTATGTGTCAGCCTGACGCCATACGTTTTCTGACTGCGGCTCCACTCCGCCTTTTGCGCAGAAGACGCCAACGGCGCCGTCCAGCACGCGAAGGGAACGCTCCACTTCTACCGTAAAGTCAACATGTCCGGGCGTATCGATAATATTGATTCGATGTTCCAAAGCGCCCGCTTTCGGCTTGCAGTTTTCCTGCAGCGTCCAGTGGCATGTCGTTGCGGCTGAAGTAATTGTAATTCCTCTTTCCTGTTCCTGCTCCATCCAGTCCATGGTCGCAGTGCCTTCATGAGTATCGCCAATTTTATAATTTACACCGGTATAATAGAGAATGCGCTCCGTCAGCGTCGTCTTTCCCGCGTCGATATGAGCCATAATACCAATGTTTCTGGTTCTCTCTAATGGATATTCTCTTCCAGCCAAGGGATTTTCCTCCTTAAATACTGCCCACGCAGCGCGGCATGCATATGCCCTGTGGGCGCCTCTTTCTTTCTGTCAGATACGGCAGAACTGCTGCAGACCGTCAGAATCTGTAGTGTGCAAACGCCTTGTTTGCTTCCGCCATCTTATGCATATCTTCTTTCTTTTTTACAGATGCGCCCGTATTGTTCGCCGCATCCATAATTTCATTTGCAAGACGGTCCTGCATTGTCTTCTCGCCTCTTTTGCGAGAATATGCCACCAGCCAGCGAAGCGCTAATGCCTGACGGCGGTCCGGCCTTACTTCGATCGGCACCTGATACGTTGCGCCGCCGATTCGCCTTGCCTTCACTTCCAGAAGCGGCATGACATTATTCATGCACTGATCAAATACCTCAAGCGCCGGCTTCTCTGTCTTTTGTGCTACTTTTTCAAAAGCTCCGTATACAATCTTCTGCGCTACGCCTTTTTTGCCGTCCAACATAATGTTGTTGATCAGCTTTGTAACCACTTTATTGTTGTATAACGGATCTGCTAAAACGTCTCTTTTCTGAGTATGTCCTTTACGTGGCACGGTACTTCCCTCCTTAATCATATTCCTGCTACTGTCTGATTTCGTTCGATTAATTCATTGGTACTCACATATGTCCTCTAATGTGTTACGTGCGGAAATCTCTGCCCTTTTGACCGCTCCCCGCGCCAGCCGGCGCAATGCGTCAGAAGGGCATTTCTTCAAACTGTGAAGCATAATCCCAACACTAACCTTTAGATCTTTCTGTGATACGATTGGGCGCATTCCTATTTTTTGGCGTCTTTCGGCCTCTTTGCGCCATATTTGGAACGAGCCTGTTTCCGGTTCGCTACTCCAGCCGTATCAAGCGTACCTCTGATCACGTGGTATCTTGTACCAGGCAAATCCTTTACCCTTCCGCCACGAATTAAGACAACGCTATGCTCCTGTAAGTTGTGTCCCTCGCCCGGAATATAGCTTGTCACTTCGATTCCATTGGAAAGACGCACTCTGGCAATCTTTCTGAGCGCAGAATTCGGCTTCTTCGGCGTAGCAGTCTTAACTGCCGTGCAGACACCCCTCTTCTGCGGAGACGAAGCGTCAATCGCTTTCTTCTTCAGCGCGTTGTATCCTTTCTGAAGCGCCGGCGCAGTGGATTTCTTTACAGATGTCTGACGTCCTTTTCTTACTAACTGGTTAAATGTTGGCATTTGTTTCACCTCCTGTGCAATTTTCATGATTTGTGCGCATATATACACGCTAAACTATTATAAAAGGGGAAAATGGCTTTGTCAAGACACATTTTTAAAAACGTTGGAAAACTCCCGTCTTTTTTCGTTTTTCCGCTTCCTTTTACGAAGCAGCGCGCCGGCCGCCAGAAATCCTGCAAGGCTGATCCCTGCGCCCATGCCAAGCCCGGGCGTCCGGTAAGAAAGCTTTATCGTATGCGTCCCCTTTGTAAGCGGCAGCGCCATATACATCCCGTTTGCCCGCAGCAGCGGCTGCTCCCCGCCGTCCACCCATGCCCGCCAGCCTTTGCTGTAGGGAATGGAAAGACAGAGAATCCGATCCTCCGGAAGGCTTATGCTTCCCTTCACCGTGTTGCTTCTGACCTCCTCGCCTTCCAGCCTGTATCGGCGCAGCGCCTCGATCCATCCGGCATACTGTCCCATTGGCTGACAGATCACCTCCATATTTTCAAAGCGATACGTCCCCTTTTCCGGAAACGTAATGTGTATGGAAGACTGCGCCGCTTCCTGATACCCCAGATTAATCAGAAAATCCTTCTGTCCGATGCTGTATTTATGATAATCCGTATTATACCGCATACTGTTATTTGTCGCGTCCGAAGAAATTCGAACTTCAAATTCACTGTCATCCAAATTGCCCGTATTCATATCCACGCCCTGAAGAAACAGATAGGTCTCGCATCCGGCCAACCCCTGAAAATCCAACCTGATTTTGCCCTTTCTCCCATCGACCTGAAAGCTCCCGTCCGATTGCCGCGTCACATTCTTTTTGCAGACAACCTCATACGCCACCGGCTGCGAGGAAAGCTTTGGCTCCGCCTTCGGATATCCTTTCACAAAAGCCTCCCCCTCTTTTTCCAGCAAAATGCCCTGCATCAGCGCTTCCTGCCGCTGTGCCGGCGTCATCTTCCGATACGCGTCGCGGGTCATGTATGCTCCATACGTATAGCCCAGCGGCAGCGCATATAAATTTTCATAAAAAGCATACGGCCCTACCTGCATGTCCGCCGGCCGATATCCATATGGCGCCACGCCACTGTTTTTCTGCACGCAATACTTTACGCCGGCCAGCGCGCCGGGAAATGTCCTGTGATCCAGATCCCTGTAATTGAACGGCCGATATCGGTTTGGCGCCAGATCTGCCAGATAGTCGGATATGGCTGCATTTTCCAGGCTCCAATAATACTGAATCCCGTTTACGCCGGCCAGCGCAGATGAATTTACAATATCAAAATCATCCATTTCAAACCGGAAAAATCCTTCCTCCGGCGAAACAGCCTGTCGAACGGCATACGGCGCGCTGTTTCCAACGGACAAAAGCGCCGTGCCTGCATCCACGCAGTCTGCAATCCGATTTTTCCCTCCGCCGCCAAACTGCCCGTGCCAGTTTACGCCAATCTGTAGCAGCGTCGCGCACAAAAACAGGGCGGACGCCAGCCGAACGCGGCGATCCGGACGGCAGAAGCGCTCCGTCACATACGGCAGCAGCGCTACGGCCAGCACAATCGCTCCCAAAATCCCCTCCGTTTCACTTTCGCTGAACCGGCACATATAAACAACATAAGCGCCTCCAAAGACCGCCGCACAGACAGACGCCCGGCGCGTCAGCAGCGCCATCTCCTCCCATACATCGACCAAAACAAAGGAAATGAGCGCAGCATAAAGAAAGCACCAGCGATTGCTTACATAAGAAAACCCGTTTAACGCCTTTCCAAAAAATGGAATCCAGAGCATTGCCGTCAGAATCAGAAACGCCGCCCATAACCCTGCATGGCGCCTTCGCTTCCCAAACAGGACGAACAATGCAAGCAAAGCGGGCGCCGTAAAACCAAGAAACGTCCATTTATCAATTGCGTCCGGCATCAGAAAGCCCGCAATAAAGGCTTTGTAATAATCCACCTCATAGACCGGCTCGTGCAAAATCGTCACCCCTGCCCGATTCGTGCCAAAAAATTGCAGCAGCACGGGCAGCAGAATCACAGCCGACATTGCGACTCCCACGCAGGCATAGCCAAAAAACGTAAGAATGCAGCTCAGCAATTCCCTGCCCAAACGCACATGCTGCAATGTAAAAAACCGCACAAGCACATAAAAGCATACGGCAAATGCAATCATATAGAAAAAATAAAAATTACTGATGGCGGACAAAAAGACCATAAACAGAAACAGCGTCGGCTTCTTCCGCTGAAAAATACGATCCGCGCCAACAAACAGCAGCGGCAGGTAAATCATCGGATTGATAAAAAAAGGATGGCGCAGCGCAGCATATGCCGCATACCCGCAAAAAACATACTGTAACGCGCCGGCCAGCGTTGCGCTCCATCTCTTATCCTTTTCCAGACAGTAAAAGCTAAACGCTGCGCCGGCCAGATACAGGCGAAGCACAACCAGCGCTCCATACAGCGTTTCCGTACAGGCGGACGGCGTCAGTACACTGAGCAGATTCAGCGGATCTCCGATTCCGTAATAATGCAGCGTCGTAAGAATATCAGAGCCATAGCCGATATGAAAATCCCACAACGGAATCTCAAATACATGGCGAAAAAACAAATTTTGCAATATTTCGCGTCCCCATCGACCAATATAAAGCAGCGCAATATAATGCTGACGCAAACCGTCCATTCTCCAGATCAGACTTTTTCCATTTCGAATAAAAACGCCAAAGCAAATCGCCGCCATCCCTGCAAACAACAGCGTATACAGCATATAATACATTCTTCTTTTCTTTCGCCCGTTTCGCAAAACATGCTCCTTTCCGCCGTCGAAATTCTGTGCGCCCGCACGCGCGGTCTCTGTTGAAAACAAGACAAGCCGCTGCTTTGCAAAAGCAAGCAGCGGCTGCCAGAATGCCGGTTTACGCCATAATTTCATCTACTTCAAATTCGTCATACTCAAGATCAAAATCCACAAACTCTTCCTCGCTGCTGTCGGAATCCAGTCTTAAATCCCGATAACGCTTCATGCCGGTTCCGGCCGGAATCAGTTTTCCGATAATGACATTTTCTTTCAATCCGATCAGCGGATCGATCTTTCCTTTGATTGCCGCCTCGGTCAGAACTTTTGTCGTTTCCTGGAAGGACGCCGCCGATAAGAACGAATTTGTCGCAAGGGACGCTTTGGTGATTCCAAGCAGCACCTGCTTTCCTTCCGCAGGATCAAGCCCCTCTTCCGTCAGCTTTTCATTCACATCGTCAAAATCCAGAATATCCACAAGCGTCCCCGGTAAAAACTCAGAATCGCCGTTGCTTTCAATGCGAATCTTCTTTAACATCTGCCGGACGATCACTTCAATATGCTTATCGTTGATTTCCACGCCCTGTAAACGGTACACGCGCTGCACTTCCTGCAGCATGTAATCCTGCACCGCGCGCACGCCTTTGATCTTTAAGATATCGTGCGGATTGACAGAGCCTTCCGTCAGCTCATCGCCGGCCGCCAGCTCGGCGCCGTCCATAATCTTGATCCTCGAGCCATACGGAATCAGATACGTCTTCGTCTCGCCCGTCTCGTGATTGGTAACAACGACCTCGCGCTTTTTCTTTGTATCGCGAATCTCCGCCGTTCCCGCAAATTCCGTGATAATTGCAAGTCCTTTTGGCTTTCTTGCCTCGAAAATTTCCTCTACACGGGGAAGACCCTGCGTAATATCGTCGCCCGCAACGCCGCCCGTATGGAACGTACGCATCGTAAGCTGTGTGCCCGGCTCGCCAATTGACTGCGCCGCAATGATGCCGACCGCCTCGCCGACCTGCACCGCCTGCCCGGTTGCCATGTTTGCGCCATAGCATTTTGCGCAGACGCCTACATGCGAACGGCACGTAAGAATCGTACGAATCTTAACTTTTTCAATTGCCCCGCCCTCTTCGCTTACGCCGCGGCTCATAATCTCAGACGCACGGCGCGGCGTAATCATATGATTCGCCTTTACAATCACATTGCCGTCTTTATCACAAATGTCATTGCAGGAAAAACGTCCGGTAATGCGCTCCTGCAAGCTTTCAACTTCTTCTTTTCCATCCATAAACGCCGTAACCCACATGCCCGGAATCTCTTTTCCGCTGTCACCGACGCAATCCGATTCATGTACAATCAGCTCCTGTGACACGTCGACGAGACGTCTCGTCAGGTATCCGGAATCGGCCGTACGAAGCGCCGTATCGGAAAGTCCCTTTCTCGCTCCGTGCGCGGACATGAAATATTCCAGCACGTCCAGACCCTCACGGAAATTGGATTTGATCGGCAGCTCAATCGTCCGTCCCGTCGTATCCGCCATCAATCCACGCATGCCCGCAAGCTGCTTGATCTGCTTATCGGAACCACGCGCGCCGGAATCGGCCATCATGAAAATATTGTTAAATTTATCCAGACCGCCAAGCAGAGCCGTCGTCAGTTCGTCGTCCGTCTCCTTCCAGGTCTGAATCACTTCTTTATAGCGTTCCTCGTCCGTAATCAGCCCGCGCTTATACTGACGCATAATCTTATCGACCGTATCCTGCGCCTCTTCGATCATTTTCGGCTTCTGCGGCGGCACGGTCATATCGGAAATCGACACGGTCATAGCCGCTCTCGTCGAATATTTGTAACCGATGGACTTGATATCATCGAGCACTTCCGCCGTTCTGGTCGCGCCATGCACATTGATGACCTTTTCCAGAATCTGCTTTAACTGCTTTTTGCCGACATGGAAATCCACTTCCAGCGTCAACTCATTTTCCGGATCGCTGCGGTCTACAAACCCCAGATCCTGCGGAATAATTTCATTAAAGATAAAACGTCCCAGAGTGGACTCAATAATGGCATGCGCCTCCGTCCCGTCCTCCCGTCTGCGCGAAGCGCGGACTTTGATTCTGGAATGCAGCGTCAGCGCTTTGTTCTCATACGCTAAAATCGCCTCGTTTACATTTTTAAACGCCTTTCCCTCTCCATGCACGCCCGGCCGCTCCTGCGTCAGGTAATAAATGCCAAGCACCATATCCTGTGAGGGAACGGCTACCGGTCCGCCGTCGGAAGGCTTCAACAGGTTGTTTGGCGAAAGCAGCATAAAACGACACTCCGCCTGCGCTTCCACAGAAAGCGGAAGATGCACCGCCATCTGATCGCCGTCAAAATCCGCGTTGTACGCCGTACATACGAGCGGATGCAGCTTAATCGCCTTACCTTCTACAAGAATCGGTTCAAACGCCTGAATGCCAAGCCTGTGCAGCGTAGGCGCACGGTTTAACATAACCGGATGCTCTTTGATTACGTCTTCGAGCACATCCCACACTTCCGGCTGTAAACGCTCCACCATTTTTTTTGCGCTCTTGATATTATGCGCTTTGCCGCCGGAAACCAGCTCTTTCATAACAAACGGCTTAAACAGCTCGATCGCCATCTCTTTTGGAAGCCCGCACTGATAAATCTTAAGCTCCGGACCAACGACAATAACCGATCGGCCGGAATAATCCACACGCTTTCCAAGCAGATTCTGTCTGAAGCGCCCGCTCTTTCCCTTCAGCATGTCGGACAGAGATTTTAATGCGCGGTTGCCCGGTCCCGTTACGGGCCTTCCCCTGCGCCCGTTATCGATCAGAGCGTCAACAGCCTCCTGCAGCATCCGCTTTTCGTTTCGAACGATAATGTCCGGCGCGCCAAGCTCCAAAAGCCTTCTCAGCCGGTTGTTGCGGTTGATGATCCTTCGGTACAGATCATTCAAATCAGACGTTGCAAAACGGCCTCCGTCCAGCTGCACCATCGGACGCAGATCCGGCGGAATCACCGGTATTACCTTCATAATCATCCAGTCGGGACGGTTTCCGGATTCCCGGAACGCTTCCACAACCTCAAGCCGTTTGATAATCCGCGCGCGCTTCTGTCCGGTTGCGTCTTTTAATTCCGCTTTCAGTTCATCCGCGTCTTTTTCCAGATCAATCGCCTCTAACAGATCCAAAATCGATTCCGCTCCCATGCCCACGCGAAACGCGTTTCCATACTGCTCTCTCGCCTCCTGATACTCGGCTTCCGAAAGCACCTGCTTATAGGTCAGATTCGTATTTCCCGATTCCAGCACGATATAGGATGCAAAATAAAGCACTTTCTCAAGCGTCCTCGGCGAAAGGTCGAGAATCAGACCCATACGGCTTGGAATACCTTTAAAATACCAGATATGGGAAACTGGAGCCGCCAGCTCAATATGCCCCATTCGCTCTCTTCTGACGCTTGCCTTTGTAATCTCAACGCCGCATCGGTCGCAAACTACGCCTTTGTAGCGGATCTTTTTGTATTTCCCGCAATGACACTCCCAGTCCTTGCTCGGTCCGAAGATCTTTTCGCAGAACAGGCCGTCCTTCTCCGGTTTTAAGGTTCTATAATTAATGGTTTCCGGCTTCTTTACTTCGCCGCGGGACCATTCCCTGATCTTTTCAGGGGAAGCCAGGCCAATTTTGATGGCATCAAATGCAATTGGCTGGTACGTGTCCTTTTTCGTCGTCTCTGGCATATCTGACGCTCCCTTCTATATCCTTCTACTTATTCTTCCGCAAGCGCTTCTTCCTCGAAACTGATCGCATCGAAAGCGTCCTCCAGATCTTCTTCGCTGTCTTCTTCGATGTCGACCAGCTCTTCGTTCTCTACGTCAAACTCCTGTCTGGTAAAGCCCATCTTGCCGAAAGATTCACTGTCTTCAAATGCGAAATCCTTATCGCCCGCAATAATCGCATTCAAATCTGTGTTGCCGTATTCACTCGTCTCCATCAGTTCCACTTCTTCTCTTTCTTCATCGAGAACTTTTACATCCAGCCCCAGAGACTGAAGCTCTTTTAACAGTACCTTGAAGGATTCCGGAATGCCCGGCTCCGGAATGTTATCGCCCTTGATAATGGCCTCGTACGTCTTGACACGTCCGACAACGTCGTCGGATTTCACCGTCAGAATCTCCTGTAATGTATAGGATGCGCCGTATGCCTCCAGCGCCCATACTTCCATCTCTCCAAACCGCTGTCCGCCAAACTGCGCCTTACCGCCCAGCGGCTGCTGCGTAACCAGGGAATACGGGCCGGTAGAACGCGCATGAATTTTATCGTCAACCAGATGATGCAGCTTCAGATAATGCATGTGCCCGATCGTAACGGGGCTGTCAAAAAACTCTCCCGTCCTTCCGTCGCGAAGCCTTACCTTTCCATCACGGGAAAGCGGCACGCCCTTCCATAATTTCCTGTGCTCCCGGTTGTCGTACAGATACTGCATCACCTCCGGCAGTAGCTCTTCTTTATGCTTTTGTTCAAACGCTTCCCATTCCAGATTGACGTAATCATTGGCAAGATCGAGCGTATCCATAATGTCATTTTCCTTTGCCCCGTCAAATACCGGCGTCTCAATATGGAATCCAAGCGCTTTTGCAGCAAGGCTTAAATGGATTTCCAGCACCTGTCCGATATTCATACGGGACGGCACGCCCAGCGGATTCAATACAATATCCAGAGGCCGGCCATTTGGCAGAAACGGCATATCCTCCACCGGAAGCACGCGGGATACAACGCCCTTGTTGCCGTGACGTCCCGCCATCTTGTCTCCAACGGAAATCTTTCTCTTTTGCGCAATATAAATGCGTACCGCCTGATTCACGCCGGGAGACAGCTCATCGCCATTATCCCGGGTAAACACTTTGGCGTCTACGATAATGCCATATTCTCCGTGCGGCACTTTCAGAGACGTATCCCTGACCTCCCGCGCTTTCTCACCAAAAATCGCACGCAGCAGCCGCTCTTCCGCCGTCAGCTCCGTTTCTCCCTTCGGCGTCACTTTTCCAACGAGAATATCTCCCGCGCGCACCTCCGCTCCAATGCGGATAATGCCTCTTTCATCCAGATCTTTCAGCGCATCGTCACCGACGCCCGGAACGTCGCGGGTAATTTCTTCCGGCCCAAGCTTCGTGTCCCTGGCCTCCGCTTCGTACTCTTCTATATGCACCGACGTATATACGTCATTCTGCACAAGACGCTCGCTTAACAATACGGCGTCTTCATAATTATAGCCTTCCCATGTCATAAATCCGATTAACGGGTTCTTGCCAAGCGCAAGCTCGCCGTTTGACGTAGACGGCCCGTCTGCAATCACCTCGCCCGCTTCCACATGATCGCCCTTTAAAACGATCGGCTTCTGATTGTAGCAGTTCGACTGATTGCTTCTGGAAAACTTAATCATGCGATAGGACTCTCTCGTCCCGTCGTCGTACCGGATTACAATTTCATCCGACACGGCGCGCTCAATCGTGCCCGCCTTCTTCGCCACAACGCATACGCCGGAATCGACGGCAGCCTTTGTTTCCATACCGGTTCCCACGACGGGCGCTTCCGTCGTCAGAAGCGGCACTGCCTGCCGCTGCATGTTAGAGCCCATCAACGCACGGTTCGCATCGTCGTTCTGCAGAAACGGAATCAGAGCCGTCGCGACGGAAAATACCATTTTCGGCGACACGTCCATATAATCAAACATTGTCTTTTCATATTCCTGCGTCTCATCCAGATAACGCCCGGAAACGGAATTTCGCACAAAATGCCCTTCCTCATCCAGCGCTTCATTCGCCTGCGCCACATGGAAATTGTCTTCCTCATCCGCCGTCATATAGATAAATTCATCCGTAACGCGCGGATTCTTTGGATCGGATTTATCAATAATACGGTATGGCGCCTCCACAAAGCCATACTCATTGATTCTTGCATAACATGCCAGAGAGTTGATCAGACCGATATTCGGACCTTCCGGCGTTTCAATCGGACACATCCTTCCATAATGCGAATAGTGCACGTCGCGGACCTCAAATCCGGCGCGATCACGCGAAAGTCCGCCGGGTCCAAGCGCGGAAAGACGCCTTTTATGCGTCAGTTCGCCAAGCGGATTATTCTGATCCATAAACTGCGACAGCTGCGACGAGCCAAAAAACTCCTTGACCGCCGAAGTGACCGGCTTGATGTTGATTAAGCTCTGCGGAGAAATCCCCTCCAGATCCTGCGTCGTCATGCGTTCGCGCACAACACGCTCCAGACGGGACAGTCCGATGCGGTACTGATTCTGCAAAAGCTCGCCAACGGCGCGAATCCGCCGATTGCCCAGATGGTCAATGTCATCGTCATGTCCTATCGCATATTCCAGATGCATATTATAATTAATAGAAGCAAAGATGTCGTCCTTTGTAATGTGCTTTGGAACCAGATCGTGCACATTTTTACAAATGGCTTCCTTTCTCTCTTCCAGACTGTCATTTTCTTCTAAAATCCTCGCCAGAACCGGATAATAGACCAGTTCGGAAATGCCGACCTCTTTGGGGTCTACGTCAACGTAATTCCGCAGATCCACCATCATATTGGAAAGAACCTTGACGTTTCTCGTTTCGCCCTGAATCCACACATAGGGCGCCGCCGCATTCTGAATCCGCTCCGCAAGCGCGCGATCCACCTGCGTGCCCTGTTTTGCAAGAATCTCTCCCGTCGAAAGATCGACTACGTCTTCCGCAAGCGTATGTCCGTTGATGCGGTTTTTCAGAGCCAGCTTTTTATTGAATTTATAACGTCCGACTTTTGCCAGATCATACCTTCTCGGGTCAAAAAACATCGCGGAAATAAGGCTCTCCGCGCTTTCTACGGTAAGCGGCTCGCCCGGACGGATCTTTTTGTATAATTCCAGCAATCCTTCCTCATAATTCGTTGCAACGTCTTTTCCAAAGCTTGCCAGAATCTTCGGCTCCTCGCCAAACAGATCGACGATCTCCTGATTGCTGCCAATGCCAAGCGCGCGAATTAAAACGGTGATCGGCACTTTTCTGGTTCTGTCTACGCGTACATAAAAAACATCGTTGGAATCCGTCTCATATTCCAGCCATGCGCCGCGGTTTGGAATCACGGTGCAGGAATACAGTCTTTTTCCAACTTTATCGTGCGAAATTGCATAGTATATTCCGGGGGAACGCACCAGCTGGCTTACGATTACGCGTTCCGCGCCGTTAATAACGAAAGTCCCCGTTTCCGTCATAAGAGGAAGGTCGCCCATGAAGATTTCATGTTCATTGATTTCGTCCGTCTCCTTATTATAGAGCCTGACTTTTACTTTTAAAGGCGCCGCATACGTTGCGTCCCTGTCCTTGCATTCCGGAATGGAATATTTGACGTCGTCTCTGCACAACGTAAAGTCCGTAAATTCCAGACTCAAGTGTCCGCTGTAATCCGCTATCGGCGAAATATCCGCAAATACTTCTCGCAGACCTTCTTTCAGGAACCACTGGTAGGAGTCTTTCTGGACTTCAATCAGATTCGGTATTTCAAGAACTTCTTTCTGTCGTGAATAACTCATACGTAATCCTTTTCCAGCCTGGACCGGACGTATTCTGTTTTTCTCCATTGACGATTCACCTCTCGTTTTCATTCTATGCACGCTTTCCTACAGCCTGTCATTACTGTGCCGAAGGGCAAAGTAAGTCTACCTCACCACAATAGTGCAACGTATATTATATTACAAGCCCTGATGAAATGTCAAGAAAAAAACGGCGGAATTTCAGGAAAAAACAGAACCGGACGATTCGAAGAAAAAAACTTTCAAAGAAGCGAATTTTGCACGGCAAACCGGAAGTTTGACAGATAAACGTCCGGGAGTGGCGATGATCTTCCCGGCACGTTCAATCTGGCGGCACGGACTCTTCCCTGATAAGCTTTGTAAATGAACTTTTTAGACCCTGTTTTCGAAACTGAGTCAGATTCCATGCAATCTCCCAATCTTCTTTTTTCATCTTTTTAAGAGAATGCGTAATAATGTAAGCCCGATATCCTGTTCAGATCCGGAGAATATGGTAATCAGGTAAAAAACGTTGTTGAATCGTCCGTTTTCTGTTATCATTGGTTCATCGATATTAATATTTTTTGCATAACAATTAGCAATGGTCAGGGAAGGAGAATTACGGATGCAGAAAATCCTCAGAAAAATCTGCTGTATCCTAACAGCCGCGGCAATCACGATTAGCGGAATACAGCAGCCGGAAGCGGCGCAGACACAGGGAGACGAGTATCAACAAGGGATCAGCCCTCATGCAGAAGACAAGGAGGGGGTAACTGTTTATACAAGAGAGGAGTTTATGGCTGCTCTCAAACAGCAGCATAGTCCGATTACGGTAGCGACGCACATCACAATCGGCCAGGATGTGGATACAGATAAGAGAATGCTTCCTGTTAAGATCCCGGGAAACACATTGATCCGGGGAACAAAGGACAGCAGCATATCTGCCCGCAGTCCCATTCAGCTGGAAGGAGACGGGGTCTGTTTACAGGATATTAAAATAATGTTTGAATCCAGTACCGCTCTGGGCAGTGTTCCTCACCGGGAAATTTTTCTTGCAGGCCACAGCCTTACTATGGATAATGTAGACACCTATCATGGAGGAAATATCGGAATGGGCGATACTGAGGATGAACTGCTTCCAACTGTTTATGCCGGAGGATATTCCAATACAGCCGTTGGAGACAATGCATCTCTGACGGTAATAAATTCCAATGATAAGACAATGTTTCAGGCAATTTATATGGGAAATGACGAAGGAACAGACAATAAGACGCCTTATTATGGAGAAGCCGTTTTGAATCTGGACGCCAAACCGATTGTACGGGACGGCGTTGATACTGCTTTAAACAGCCGGGCGGAAATTAATATTACCGCAGAGGAAAATAAAGTAGTCAAAACAAAACAATTTTATGGTAATGACAACACGACCCTGACGCTGAATCAGGCGTCTATGGAAGATGTAGAGTTGGATGGCGTGGGAAATATTGTTTTGAAAAACAAAGCCGGTATGACTCCTCTTACACAGCAATTTAAAAATATTACGCTGGCAAATGGGGCGTGGCTGGATCTCAGTAAAGCCGAAAACGCGCGGATAACCGGAGATTTTTCCGGGGTGTCGGATGCAGCGGCTCAGAGAGGAATCCTTGTACTAAAGCAAAGCGGTTCTCTGACAATTGAAGGTAAAGTCACCGGAACAACACAGTTTCAGACGGGTCATCGATTATTTCCGAGTTATTTTTTGTCAGGAAAATCCTATATTTTTGCCAGTGACGGCGGCGGGTCAGAACCAAATTTCCTGTTGGCGCAAAAAAGCATAGACGATGGATATACTCTGGAATATGAGAATGGCGAATGGAAGGTCTACGATCGTCAGCCGATCGTAGATGAAATCGGGCGTATAGAGATTATTTCCGCACCGTTCAAAGTGGATTTGAGAAAAATTCCATATCAGGAAGACGAATCCATTCCCGATGAAACTGTGTTTTTTGAAATTAATTGGTATGATTTGCAGGAAGAGAAATTCAGCGATGCAGATATCCTTGAGTATTATGGCTTCTATGAGGATAATTATGTGATACGGATTCGGACGGAGTACTGGCAAAGCGACGCAGAGGATCTGCTTGATAAGACAGACTGGTATCAATCCGTTTCGCTTATGGCGTCTGAAGAACATCCGGGCAAATACTATCTGCAGGCATTTGATGGAGCGACGCCGGGAGACTATACTTTTTTGTTCTGTTCAGAACCATTTGATGATTTGAGTACCGTAGGAGATGTGAAAGCATTGAAAGATACGGTAATGGCGGAGAAACGTGTCATTTTTTACAACGAGGATCAGCCGGAACCGGATCATACGCATACATTTCAGAGCACGATAACCAGAGAGCCTGCCTGTACGGAAGCAGGAATCAAAACGCATACCTGTGAATGCGGCGAAACCTATACGGAACAGATTGCGGCGCTTGGTCATACAGAAGTGACAGACCCCGGAGTGGAACCGACAGAGACGGAAGATGGAAAAACAGAAGGAAGCCACTGTAGCGT
>CANSKO010000033.1 GCA_947647505.1 uncultured Roseburia sp.
TTCTTATAGAGCAGTTCGACTGGTTAAGCCTAAAAATGGCTTAACCAGCAGACACGAAATAAATCCCTCGGATGTCTCAAATCTATAGATGTCTTTCTGCCGTTTCCTTACCGCCCGCGGTTCAAAAGTCGATTTTCCGCTTATAACCGTTGCGGCAGTCATCGTTGTCAGAGCGTTCTGATTTTTCATAGCCGAGATGCCCCTCCATTTCTGCCTCCATCATTTCCTTTATGGTTCCACCGAGCAGATTTTTCCCTCTGTCATTTGTACCCTGTGTACAGGTTTCTTTTCTCTTGCCATAATAAAAAGCCTTCTATGATTTTTTATTTTATCGTAGAAGGCTTTTCAAAACACTATTTACAGAAAAAACTTCACATACCCGTCATATATTTCATTGGATTTTGTGTTTAAAATGTTCATCCATATTGATATTCTCCTCGCCAAATAAACTCGCCTAATCACATCTTGATTATAGTATCTATCTCTATAATTATATACTAATAATCATCAAAATTATATTCTGTCACTATAGGGTAATGTCTTTATGTATCTTTCCATATATTCAAAGTCTGGCTTCCCATCTTTCTTACCTGGTAATTTTATCATAGTATCTTTCATTTTTTCCAAAGTCCATTTTCTACCATACCCGAAACGATATTTATTTGCTTTTATCACTGTTATAATAAACATAGCTATATATTGATTTAATTTCCAAAAGTCCTTCGCATACAAAACATTAATATCATCAGATGCCCAAAATGGATCCTTTTGATAAAAAGCTTCACCCACACTTCCATTATAATTCACTGTTATGCAATTCGGTTTACAGTATTGTGAAGTCGCAATTTTTTCTCTAACACCATTATTTTCACTTATAGCTCCCAAAAAATTAACATTCCCTGGAAGCATATCGGCTTTCGTCAATCTCTTTCCCTTAACAAAATCAAACAAATAATCTAATGAATAATTATTCCAGGTTTGAATATTCAATTCATTTTTTTTATAGTTATATTTTGTAGAAATTGGCTGTATTTTACTTTCCTTTACCCATTGTGGGACATTTTCCGGAATCACGATATCCCTTAAAGTCTTATTTGCCTGTCTGCCATAACTATATCTGTAAGCATTTTTCTGAATACACATACAATAGAATAATTTTTCATTAAAAGACATTTCTTTTTTAGGTTCCAACACCATAATATGATATGCTGTATAAAATGGACGTATTTGTACAAACGATGATAAAACACTCCCCCCTAACGCCACTGTAATATAACCTGCTGGAAATGGCTCTTTAGATTCATCTTTGCATACTTTAGCAACAACCCCATTATTTTGTGCAGTTCTAGAAATAAAATTTATATTGCTTGTATCGGACACACTCATATTATATAATTCAAATCCATTTCCCTGATGCAATACAAACAAATCACTAATTTTCATGAATATCACCACTCTTTACCAAATATGCAAGATAATCATTTATAGTTGATTGAAAATCATCCTGTGTTAATTTTGTATAATCTGTTTGCATATATGCTTCACATAACCATTCATCCTCATACTTAACACAATGTCTTGCTGATAATCCATCTACTACATCCCTATTTCTATATAGCTTCAACCATTCTTTTTCAATTTTTTCCCACTTCCCCAAAACATCAATTCTTCCCAATTTTTTACGTTTTACAAATCCATCATCTTTACAATACCCAAAAAAAGTTTCCAGCTTTGAGTCATGCGGAGTATGTGCTTCCCATACCATAACACATACATTCGTACCTGTTGGATAAAAAATATCATCTGGCATAGAAAATACAGCTTTTAGTGTATTTTTTCTCATCAAACGTTCTCTAACATCTTTAAATTTCGTACCAATTGCACAACTCATAGGAACTACAACCACACCTATTCCTCCAACAGTAAGCGCCTCCAATAAATGTTCCACAAATTCTAATTCCGTTACATCCTTTTGAGAATACGGTGGATTTATCAAACCAATATTTATGTTTTTTTCTTTTAACTCTTTTGTTATGTTAGAATTAAAACAATCCCCTTTAAAAATATTAGATTTTCCGTCTTTCCGAATAATCATATTTGCAATAGCTAATGTATAAAGCCCATCATCAAATTCCACCCCATATAATCCATTTTTACGAATGTTTTCCACTTCTTCTGGATTAGCCGCTTTGAACATTTTACTCATTGCTGTTACTAAAAAAGAGCCCGATCCACAACATATATCAACAACACGACTGTTTTTATTAACTCCAGCCAAATCACACATAAATTCTGTTAAATGTTGTGGCGTCAAAACAATTCCCAATCCACTTCCATCACCACCGGAATACTTAATAAACTCATGATAAAATACTCCCAATGCATCCACCGTACTATCTGCATAATCCATCATCGGCTTAATTTTCATCTCTAATTGTTCTATGTACCAAGTAATAGACTTAGAGTGTCCTAATGGAATTTCTGCAAACTTTGTATTATCTTGAAGCGTATTGAACACTTGCTTGATATAATTTATTCGACTGCTCTTTATATCACTCTCTTTAAGCACATTTTCAATCGCATTTTGAATATTCTGCATCACCAACTTATATGAACTTAACATGGAATAGCTTTTTGAAAAATCTTCATCATTCAATGCAATTAAGATTCCCGCAATAAAAATTGGCTTATGCGCTTCTGTTACTTTTATTTCCCGCAACGAATTATGCATATCAATAGCCATATTCCTAATTTCATCTAACGAATATGCTTTTTTCAGCTTATTACCTCTAATCAACTCAATATAATTCTTAGGCTCCAAAATAATATCTTTTGCCTTTTTTAATGATGAATACTGTTCCTGCCCTTGCTGCCAGTAATATGTATCCACTTTCATGTTATCCAAATTTGTTCCACTTATAGCAATTGCAATAACATTATATTCCTGTTTTAAAAACTTCGCATAGTACAAAACACCATCTACCGCAAATCCGCTGGGTTTATTCAAATTTGCACTACAATGCTTTTTAGCCGTATTTTTGCACTCAACCACAATTATAGTGTGTATATCATCATTAAATGTAATTACGTATTCTGGTTTGGCTTTACCTTTCCCCCCTTGAGTATAATCAGCCAATTCACACTCTTTGGGCTTTCCTCCCGCCTTTTTAAGAAGTCCTTCAATTTTATCTACGCTAGAAACATCTCCCTGAGGAAAGACATAACCAAACTGATTTTCTCCAATTGTACATTTCATTTCTTTTAAAGTTAAACTTTCCGTATACTGTTCAATTGCCATTATGCCTTCCTCCACCTATTTATTTTTTGTTTCAATCAAATAAGCGTCTATATCACTTTTTTTGATTCGCCAAGAGCCACCTATCTTAGAAGCCGAAAGTTTCTTATTTGAAATCAATCTTCTTATCGTTTTATCACATACTTGCAAATACTCCGCAGCTTGTGGAATTGTTAAAATCTCACTCATTATTTACCTCCATAGCATACCTATCATAACACATGAGAAATAGTTTTTCTAGTAATCTACGGTATTTCTTGGACATATTTGGACTTCATTGCAAAAACGCTTCCTCCCTAATAATATTTATTCTTTACATGGCGCTGGCTCCATGTCATAAAATATCACTAAAAAAAGACAGGTCATACTCGCCTGCCTTTTACTCCTATACTTCTTATTATTTTGCAAAGCTTCGTTCCAACTTCTCCCTCTACCCTTTCAACTCATTCTGCTTCTCATACAAACTATTACGTTCCTTGCATAACTTTTTCATACGTTCTAACTTTTCTCTGATGCCCTCTCGACATTCCGGCTCTATCCGCTTATATTCCCCTGTCAGACTGTGGATTTTATTATTATTCTCTTTCATCTGTTCCGAAACACATATCCAATCAACTAAATTCCGCCCCCTACCCTATTAAGGCATAGTACAAGGTAAAAAATGGATGTGTTTTGTATTTTCTATATATTCCATAAAGCATCCATAAGCGCCCGAAGCTTTTGCTCTGCGTCTTCCCGGCTGTTTCCCTTCACGCCCGCGTAATATTTTATCTTTGGCTCCGTCCCGGACGGCCGCACGCAAAGCCAGGATGCGTCCTCCAGTTCAAAATACAGCACATTTGATCTTGGAAGTCCTGTAAAAGCCTGTTCGCCGTTTCTTACGTTAAGACGCAGATCTTCCCGGTAATCCCGAAATTCTATTACCTTCTGACCGCAGATCTGCTTTGGCGGCCTGTTCCGAATGCGCTCCATTTTTTCGGCAATCTTTCGAATTCCATCTTCTCCGGTAAGCGTCACCGTGCGCAGATCCTCTTTATAATATCCATACGCTGCAAACAGCTGCTCCATCCTGTCTGCAAGCGTCATATGCAAAGCCTTCCAGTATGCCGCGGCCTCGCACAGCGCCAGAACTGCTGCAACCGCGTCTTTATCCCTGGCATGCGTTCCCACAAGACAGCCATAGCTTTCTTCGTATCCAAACACATACTCATAACGGCCTTCCTGCTCCATAAGCCGGATTTGCTCTCCAATGTATTTAAATCCCGTCAGCGTTTCCACAAACGTCATGCCATATGCCTTTGCAATTTCCTTTCCCATTTTTCCAGATACGATCGTCGTGACAATCGCGCCGTTTTGAGGAAGCGTCCCGTTCTCCTTCCTCTTCAGGGCCAGATAATCTAAAATCAGCATAGCGGACATATTTCCGGTAAACGCCACGTATTCCTTCGTCGCAGCGTCTTTCGCATACACGCCAAGCCGGTCGGCGTCCGGGTCTGTCGCAAGCACAATATCCGCATCTGTTTCTTTTGCCAGCTTCAGCGCCAGAGCAAAGGACGTCTGATCTTCCGGGTTGGGACAGGCGACGGTCGGAAAATTCCCATCCGGCAGCTCCTGCTCTTTTACCACGAAAACCTGTTCAAATCCAAGCTCTGACAAAATCCTTCGCACAGGCATATTCCCCGTTCCATGCAGCGGCGTATAGACGATTTTCAGATTTTTCGCCTCTTTGCACAAAAGCTCCGGGCAGATCACCAGCTTTTTTAACGCTTCAAAATAGCGTTCCTCCACTTCGTCTCCTATTTCCTGATAGAGCTTTTGCGCTTTCGCCTCTTCTTTTGTCATCGTAAATGCAACGGCATCGTCCGTCACCTCATTCACTTTTGCAATAATGTCCCGGTCTCCCGGCGAAGTAATCTGTCCGCCATCTTCCCAGTAAACTTTATACCCGTTGTACTCCGGCGGATTGTGGCTTGCCGTTATCACAATTCCCGCCGTACAGCCAAGCGCTCTAACGGCAAACGAGAGCATCGGCGTAGGGCGCAGGGAGGAAAAAATATATGCCCTGATGTGGTTTGCCGCAAGACAAAGCGCGGCCTCTTCTGCAAATTCCGGCGACATGCGCCTGGAATCAAACGCAATCGCAACGCCTTTGTCCTGCGTTTTGTTTTCCAGAATATAATTTGCAAGCCCCTGCGTGGCTTTGCGAACCGTATAAAGATTCATCCGGTTCGTTCCGGCGCCAAGTATCCCCCTGAGCCCTCCCGTTCCAAACGACAGGCTGCGGCCAAACCGCTCTTCGATCTCCTTTTCGTCTTTTTCTATCTCTTTTAATTCCGCTTTTGTGGCTTCGTCAAAATACGGACATTCCATCCATCTGTAAAATATGTCTTTTGCTTTCATCTTCCGCTCCCTTTCTCCCATAACGGCGTACGTTTTGCCTTCCATTTCTTTCAGTATATCCCGCTTTCCCCCATTTGTCCATTTCCGATATAAAGCCCCGCGTTTCTAATTTCCTTTTCATACCCTCAGCAGACTAGAGCGTGTTTGAAAAATCATTCCCGCCATCTGCCCCGTTATCCTTATGAAAATACATTGTGATTGCGCTATGAAAATGCTATAGTAAAACAGGAAACGAAAAGGAGGAATTTCATGCACCCAAAACAGATTTTTTATGAAAAACAGGCGGCAACCATCATCCGACATCTGGAAAAACGCCAGATGCAGGGTTTTTACTGCCCAACCTGTCAGGACGCCGTAACCACCGCAATGTCTCTCGTCGCATCCGATACGACAGTCTGCTTCGGCGGTTCCATGACGCTTTTGGAATCCGGCGTTCTGAACGCCTTAAAAGCAAGGACGGATATTACGCTGACTGACCGCAGCCATGCAAAAACGCCGGAAGAAATCCAAATGGTTTACCGCAGCGCGTTTCAGGCAGACACCTATTTTATGAGCACAAACGCCATTACCTTAGACGGACAGCTTGTAAATATCGACGGGAACGGAAACCGCGTCGCCGCGCTCATATACGGACCAAAACAGGTCATTATCGTCGCCGGCATGAACAAAGCCGTCCCCACTGTCGAAGACGCCGTACGCCGCGTCCGAAACACCGCAACGCCGCCGAATTGCGTCCGTTTAAATCTGGATACGCCGTGCGCCGCATCCGGCGCGTGCGCAGACTGCCTTTCTGAACACTGCATTTGCAGCCAGATTGTCATCACCAGACGCAGCAGATCGGCAAACCGCATCAGGGTCCTGCTCGTTGGAGAAGCATTGGGATATTAAAACAGCAAAAACCGCCGCGGCCCCATGGAGCGCACGGCGGTTTTTTTATGCATCGGCATCCAGAATCGAACAGACCCTGCTTTCAAACGCCAAAAAGAGATCCAGATACCTGCCCTGAATGTCCCTGCACCGTTCTTTGATCGTCGCTTCGTCATAATCATGCGCCAGAGCATTTCGAACGGACAGCATCTCAAGCCATGTCGGATCTTCAATCAGATCCTCCTGAAACGCCTGTTTTAACACTTCTTTCGGCGAACCGGAAATAAAGGTTCCGCTTAAGACAAAGGAATCGCTCATATCCCGTTCTCCGGCTTCCGATAAAGCGCATAGCGAACGTTGATAGCTTTCAAACCGCTTCATATATTTTTTTTCCATATAATCCGATATCCTCCAACAGACTTTGATTTTTGCAGCTGTCCAGATTCAGCACGTCGATTGTATACAACGTTTCGATTTCATCGATAGCGTCCAGAAAGCCATCCATATCACAAATTCCGGATATGGCAATGGCAATGTCGCTTTTTTCAAGATGCGTCCCTTTTGCCCTTGAACCATACAAAAATGCTTTCCGAACGGAAAAGCGCATGCACGCCCGTACAATGGCGTCCATTACTTCTTCTGTCGTCATACAGTCTCCATTCCTTTCTTACCACTCACGCGCGCCAATCGCGTCTTCTACGTCAATGTCCACATCAAACCACTGCAGAAGATACGCCACCGTTTCGCCAATGCTCTCTCTTGCTTCCGTTTCGATCTCGCTTCCGCTTTCTTCAAATTCTTCCTGCAAATCATTGATCGCCTCTGTCATTTCATCCAGCTTTTGCTGTATCGTTTCCGGATTCCGTTCTCCTGTCTCCAGAAATCCGATCACATCCTGCACCCGCGCCTTTACTTTATCGACCAGAGCATCCGGAAAATAGCCGTCCTCATACATAGCGGCAAGCAGCCTGTAATCCGCGTCAAATGTCTTCATCTCCATACCCGCCTTTCCTTTTTCATTCTGCATTCTTTTTTCCCATTATACAATATCACGCAAAACATGCAACATCAAAACGATGCGAAACGGCATGGCAGACTATGCAGCGTCCTGTTTTTTTAAGAGTATGCCGCACACGATAAACGCCGCGCAAAATACAAGTATAAAATACCACAGACGCTCCGGCAAAAAACCGCCGTCCAGCATAAGCTGAAATCCCCGAAAAGCCGGAAGGACGCGCCCTGTATGTTTCAGAACATCCGGCAGCAGATCGGCGGGAAACAAAATACCCGAAAGCATAATCGACGGCAAAAACACAAGCTGCGCGATCATTGTCAGCTTCCCCTGATTTTTTACAGCCAGTCCCAGTATGCTTCCAACGCAAAGCGACGCCGCAATATAGAAGGCAAGCGCAGAAAAAAAATGCGGCAGGCAATCCGGCAAAACCGCCCCAAACAGCAGGGGAGAAAGCGCAAGGATCACAACGCTCATCAGCGTCAGATGGATAAAGGCGGAAAGAAACATTGTGACAAGCCCTGACGCTGCGGGCGCCCCGTTTGCTTTATAAACCTTCTTGATCTCGCTGCCATACGTTTCTATCAGCGATGGCGGCAATCCGATAAACGCCCCCATAGACACGCTCATCACAATCATGGACTGTATCAGCGTCTGCTTCATTTCAGGCATAACAGAAGTAAAAATGCCGCCCATCAGCAAAAAGAAAAGAAGCGGAACGACATAACAGGTAACGAGCAGCGATTTACTTCTTATATCCAGTTTCCACTGCAATGCCACGCTATAGAAAAAACCGCTCATTCCTCCGCCCTCCCTGCCAGTTCTACAAAATGCTGTTCCAGCGTTCCCCTGTCAACCCGCAAGTCCAGTACGCCAATTCCCTTTTGCCGGAATGCGGTAAGCAGGGAAAGCAGCGCGTCTTCGATATGATCCGTTTCCAGTATCTGATTTCCCTGCTGTGTCTTCACACGAATCACATATTTTTTTGAAACGTGATCCGTCAGTTCCAAAGCTGTGCCGCAAAATGCAATCTTTCCGTCTTTTAAAATTGCAATGCGGTCGCATAAGGCTTCCACCTCCGCCATATCATGACTGGCCAGAACAATCGTTTTCCCCTGTTTTCTGAGCGTTCGAATCTGATCATGCAGCGACAGCCTGCCTTCCACGTCAATCCCCGCCGTCGGCTCATCCAGAAAAACAATATCCGGATTGCCAGTCAGCGCAAGCGCAAGATGCAGCCGCCTTTTTTGTCCGGTTGACAGCTGCATGTATTGCTTTTTTTCTATTTCTCTTATGTTAAGGGCGTCCAGCATCGCGCAGTCTGCCTTTGCCTGCTTCCATTTTGCAAACAGCTTTATCGCTTCCATTGGCCTGATGTGGGCTGGCAGTGAGGCGGACTGTAGCTGGATGCCCATTGTTCCGTTCACCGTAATCGTCCCGCTATCATACGATCTCAGCCCTTCGATACATTCCAGCGCCGTTGTTTTTCCTGCGCCATTTACGCCAAGCAGAGCAAAAATCTCTCCCGCCTCAATGCAAATGTCAAGCCCTTTAAGAACCTTATGGCTGCCATAGCTTTTCTTCAGCGCATGAATCTGTATCGCATCGTTCATTTCTCCGCCTCCCCAAATGGATTTACGCCAAGCTCTGAAAAATAGATTTCCAAAGCCGGCTCCAAATACTCGTTTATCGTCTTTTGTTTTTCTTCCCATTCATTTGCCGCATGATCGATCGTTCCGATTTCCACCAGCCTGGGGAGCATGCCAGGATCCCCGCCTGTAAACTCCATAATCAGATTCCAGTACGCTTCTGTGATTTGCTGGCATTTTTCACTTCCGGGCGGTATATGCTCTTTTTGCAGCTGTAAGATTTCCTCACTCAGCCTCTGGAACCGGTTCATAAAATCAAGACCGCTTTCTTTATCAAACTGCTCGCGTATCATATCAAGCGTATCCTCGTCAAACCGCTTAATCAGATAGTAAAATTCATTTTTCATTTGCAGATTGACAATAATATCCGCGTATTTTTTAAAATCCACCGTCTGCATTTGCAGCGCTTCTTCCTTAAGCTGTTCGATCGCGGTTAAAGAATCGGTAAGCCGTTCTATGTTCCGGCGTATGTCATCCGCCTGTTCCGTAAGCGCCTTTGCAAATTCCTCCGGCGTTTCAAAAGAAGTCAGGCGCTGTTTGATCGTATCCAGTGAAAACCCCAGTGATTTCAAAGACAAAATCTGATGAAGCGCAATAAGATCTTTATCCGTATAAAGCCTGCGTCCGCCTTCACTTTCTGCGGATGGAGAAAACACCCCTTCTTTATCGTAATATTGCAGCGTACGGACGGTAACGCCCATTTTCTTTGCCACTTCTCCCACTGTCATATATCCCTGTGGAATCGCTTTACGCTTTATCATCGTCTTTTCCTCCTGATTCGATATGACAGAGCCGCTTTTTGGCTTCTGTCAACAAACAGTATAAATCATAACGTCACGTCACATGCAATGCTTTTTTGAAAAATTTCAGGGCTGCGGCATGAATCTCCTTCATGCCGCAGCCCCTTTTACCAAAAAAACAAAGAACCCTCTCTAAAACCGTACGACCGTATGCTGCGCAGGTTTTTCGCCCACCTGATGCCATGCGCTCTTAATATTTGCATAACTTGCCCAGATCGCAAGCCCATATCCAATCACCAGATCTTTTGCCACGCCTGCAACTACCTCAGACTCCTGCAAAAGATCCGGAATCACGCGAAACGAATCTGCCAGCGTAATTCCATACGCCTTTCCAACCTCCTGATAAACGGCAATGCCCATAGACACAAATTCCGCTCCCAGAATCGTCAGACAGGAAAGCAGCACGCAGATTACAATTCCAAATTTTGACAGCCTTCCGCCCAGCAGATCATATCCTTTCATGCCGCAGAATACAATTGCAAAGCCCGCAATTCCGGCGATAAATCCGATCTGCCCAATGCCGATCCAAAGAAGCGATCCGATCAGCACGCCAAAAATGGCCCCTATGATTCCAAGAAGCGGATTTTCCTTTCTGACACGCGCCTTGCCCATCCGCCCCATTACCTGCGAAAGACATCCGTCGCAAAGCAGAAGCGGCGCATTGTCTACGGCTGCCGCATGCAGCGAGCCATCGCTTTTACAGTGCGCGCAGCAGTTATGTACGCCAGACGCTTCGCATCTGGAAACAAGCGCATGCATCGCCGTCGTCAGGTTTTCCTTATCTGCATCCCCTTCCGATTCTACGTAAACGGAAACCAGATTGGAGCCATTATACTCGGCGCGCCGGATAAAATCCGCATCCTGATGCATGGTTTTCAGCCACTCCAGAAAACCATTTTTATCACTGCTTTTTTCCAGATCCGTATAAAGCTGTATCTGGTACTGGTTCTCCGCCTCCACAGGCGCAATCCACAGACGGATGCCGCGATCTGCTCCGCGCATGACGTTTTGCGCCTTTTCAAACGTAAATCCATCCGGCAGAGCGTTTTCCATTTGTAAACTCATCTTCTTTTCCTCCGTTATTATTTTTTTTCATTACCATTATACAACTTTTTTCCAAAAATACAAAAAATATTTTCCTGACTTTTCCTTCCTGCATAGAAACGCCTCAGACAACATATGCTTTCACGAGGTGATTTTTTATGAAACAGGAGAAAACGTTTACCATCGCCGGCATTTTGTTCGTTCTGATCTCCGGAACGCTTCTGCATTTTGTGTATGGATGGACAAACCATAACGTCATTGCAGGTTTTTTTGCGCCGGTCAATGAATCCGTATGGGAGCATATGAAGCTCCTTTTTTTCCCAATGCTGCTGTATTCGACCGGAATGGCCATTCTGTTGAAAGAACGCCGGCCCTGCATCGTTTCCGCGCTGTGCTCCGGATTGCTCGCAGGAACGTTTTGCATCCCGCTCTTTTACTATGCATACACTTCCATTACCGGCGACAGCATCCTGCCTGTTGATATCGCGCTCTTTGCCTTAAGCACGCTAATCGCCTTTTTCATTGCCTTCCAGCTTGCCCAATCCTGCATTATGAAGCCTTATACCGTACTTTTATGTGCGCTCACATGCGCGCTTTTCCTGTGCTTTATCGTGTTTACGTATCATCCGCCCGCATGCGCTCTCTTTTCTGCGCCATAATGCTCTGACCGGACAGCGCGGATCTTTGTCCTCCGCCATCGTTTTCTCTGTCCCTGCAATACATGCGCTGGCAGAACCGCCGGACCTTCTGTGCTTTCCACCATACACGCGGCATGGTATAATAAAGCTGCAATACCAAAATGAAACGAAATAAAAACCTGCGGACATGCACTGGAAACATAACAGGGAGGCGGAAAAACAGTGGAACTTTATTATATGGAGGATGATGAAACGATCGCAAGGGCTGTAAAAGAGTATTTGAGCCAGAAAGGGTATGCCGTTTCCATATTTGGGACATTGGAAAGCGGAAAGCGCGCATTGGAACGCCATCTTCCAAATATTGCGCTGATTGACTGGAATATGCCGGACGGCAGGGGCGATCACTTTTGCAGATGGATACGCTCAAAATGGAACGAACTGCCGATTATTTTTCTGACGGTCCGGGATGATACACGCGACATTATTTCCGGCTTTTGGGACGGGGCGGACGATTATATCACAAAACCCTTTGAATTGGAGATTCTTTATTCCCGCATTCACGCATTGCTCCGCAGGGCGGGAAATGTGCAGAGCCAGTACCTTTCCTGTGGCCCTGTTTCCATTGACAAAAACAAAATGACGGTATTTTGCGGCGAAGAAGCCATTCCTGTCAGCCAGACAGAATATCAGCTTTTGCAGCTTTTGATGGAAAATAAAGGGAAGACCGTCACAAGAGAACGGCTGCTGACGCAGATCTGGGACAGCAATGGAAATTATGTCAACGATAATACGCTGACCGTGACAATGAAACGGCTGCGGGAGAAGCTCCATCATCCACCCTGCTTACTGACAATACGAAGCTTTGGCTATCGTATGGAGGATGAGATATGAGCAAAAAATCGACCGTACTGTTTGTCTTGTCTGCAAGCCTGACTGCCGCTGCGACAACTGCATTCCTTCTTACCTTTTACTATCGTCATGTATGCTTTCAGGTATTGGAAGGGTTTTGCGAAAGCATGCTGCAAAAAAATCCGGATTCCAGGCAGACCATTCTGGAATTATTAAAAACGCAGCATTTCTATACAACAGGCCCTGACGCCTTAAAGCCATCCCAGAGGTCGGCTCCCTCTCTGTTATCGACCTTTGGCTACGATCCGTCAAATTTAAGGATGACAGACACGACAGTCCTATGGATTGCCGTTTTGGGCTTTTTGACAGGCGGCGCACTGTTTTTGTTTTCTTTCTGGCGTTTGCATAAGAAATCTTACGCCCGTATCCAGGCGCTGACGGATTATCTGGAAAAAATCAATACAGGCCGTCAGGGATTGCTTTGGACGCCCCGTAACGATGCATTTTCCAGGCTGCAGGATGAGCTGTACAAAACCGTAACAGCGCTTTACCAGACAAGAGACGCGGCGCTTGCGGCACGAAATAATTTCGCGGAAAACCTCTCAAATATCGCGCATCAGCTGAAAACTTCGATTACGTCCGTTTCCTTAACCCTACAGATGGAAAAAGCGCATAAAAAACGTGCAACGATGATGGAAATAGAACGACAGATAGGCAGACTCATGCATTTGGAAGAAGCGCTGCTCCAATTATCCCGCATTGATGCAGGGACGCTTACGCTGGACAGAAAACCGACCGATGTTTTTACCATGCTTACGCTTGCATCCGACAATCTATATGCGTTATGCATACAAAAAGGCGTTCGCATTGAAATTCCGGAAATGAGCGAAATAGACATCCATGCAGATTTAGACTGGACGATGGAAGCCGTCATGAATGTAATGAAAAACTGCGTGGAAGCGGCCGAGACAGGCTCTGCCGTTCATTGCTCCTGTGAAAGCAATCCTCTCTATGTACAGATACGGATATGGGACGAGGGAGAAGGCTTTGCAAAAGAGGATATTCCCCATTTGTTTGAGCGATTCTATCAGGGCAGAACATCCAAAAACGCTGGCATCGGCATCGGTCTCTCACTCTCAAAAGCAATCCTCGAAATGCAAAACGGAATCATCCGTGCATATAATCTTCCAAATGGCGGAGCCTGTTTTGAACTCCGTTTCTACTGTCACTGAGATGTCACTTTCCTTTGTTATCATTTAAAAAATAACAAACAGGAGGATTTGACGCCATGGAGCTGCTGAAATGTCACAATGTCGAAAAGGTATTTGGAAAAGGAGAAAATCAGGTTACTGCTTTAAACGGCGTCAGCCTGTCCATTGAAGCAGGAGAGTTTGTCGCGATCACCGGAGCGTCCGGCTCCGGAAAATCCACGCTTCTGCATATTCTGGGCAGCGTGGACAGGCCGACAAGAGGCTCTGTCACAATAGACGGCGTTGACATTGGCAGACTAAACGCTGCGGACGCCGCAATTTTCAGAAGAAGAAAGGTCGGCCTGGTTTATCAGTTTTACAATCTGATTCCAACTCTGACAGCAGAAAAAAACATTCTTATGCCTGTGCTTCTTGACAAAAGAAAGCCAGATGCAGCATATTTTCAAACGATCGTAAAAACATTAGGAATAGAAGATAAACTGGACAGTCTGCCCGGACAGCTGTCCGGAGGGCAGCAGCAACGGGTCGCAATCGCGCGGTCTTTGATTTACCGCCCCGCCATTCTTTTCGCTGACGAACCGACCGGAAATCTTGACCAGAAAAATTCAAAGGAAATTATCGACCTTTTAAAGCTGTCAAACCGAAATTTAAAACAAACGATACTTCTGATTACCCATGATGAAAAAATTGCATTACAGACGGACCGCATCATAACCATCGAAGACGGAAACATTATCAGCGACGATTTCTGCCATGCTGCCGAAAGGCATAGCGGGATCTATACGGAAAAACGGAGGTGAGCGGAATGTGGAAGATTTACTCCAAAAGCTATCTCAAAAAGAACCGCGCATCCAGCCTGTCCATTCTGGCGTCCATTCTGGTCGCTTCGATGTTTCTGTCTCTGCTCTGCAGCACGGCTTACAATTTCTGGATTTATGAAACAGAGAAAATCATTTTGGAGGAAGGCGACTGGCAGGGGCGCATCATCTGCGATCAATTCCATGCAGATGACGCATCTGTGATACAACAATTTGCAAATGTAGAAAAAACCGTTATCAATGAGGCATTATCCAAACGGGATAAAATCGTAGTTGATCTTTATTTTCAGAACGCCCGAAACATTTATCGCGATATGCCGCTCATTTCAGAACAGCTTGGATTGACAGAAGATTCCATCCAATACCATTCCCTGCTGTTATCCCGGTATTTTATACACGATCCGGAGGATGAAACGCCGCCGATGCTCTTAACCCTGTATCTGGCAATCCTGATGCTTATGGCGCTGTCATTTATCCTGATTATCCGGGGCTCCTTTGAGCTTTCAATGAAAGCCAGAATCCATCAATTTGGCATTCTCTCCAGCATTGGGGCTACGCCAGGGCAAATCAGAGCCTGTCTGCTACAGGAAGCGACGGTTTTGAGCTCCGCGGCGGTAATACCCGGCAGCTTATCCGGAATTTTTATCAGTTATGGATTGATAAAGGCCGTCAATCTCTTTGCCGCCGATGTGTCAGAACGCCATGAAGCCGTCTTTCATTACAGCCCGGCCCTGTTTGTATGCACAATCCTGATTTCTGTTTTGACAGCGCTTGTTTCCGCATGGATACCCGCGGGAAAATTAAGCAGAATGACGCCGCTTGAAGCAATCCGAAATGCAGACAGCTTCCTGCCAAAGAAACGAAAGCATTCCAGGATTTTATCTGCGCTGTTTGGCATAAAAGGCGAACTTGCAGGAAATGCATTAAAAGCCCGGAGAAAATCTCTGCGGATTTCTACCGCATCGTTACTGCTGTCTTTTTTGGGGTTTTCCATCATGCTCGCATTCACTACGCTTACCGATATCAGTACCAGATACACATATTTTGAACGGTACCAGCATGCATGGGATATCATGATAACTTTAAAGGACACCGAGCTGTCAGCATTTCATTTGACAGATGAATTACAAACGGCTTCCCGTATACACGATGCCGCGGTATATCAAAAGGCAAACGCAACGACGCTCCTGCCGGAAGAATTACAAAGCAATGAGCTGTCCGCTCTTGGCGGCCTTGAGACAGTTGCAGGAATACAAAAAGAAGACAACCTGTTTCCGGTATCTGTGCCAATTGTTATTTTGGATGACGCAAGCTTTTTAAACTTCTGTTCACAGATTGGAATTGCGCCGGATCTGAATGGCGCAATCGTGTTAAATCAGATTTGGGATTGTATAAACAGCAATTTTCGTTATAAAACATATATCCCCTTTGTAAAAGAGGATCACCGGCCAACCATGCTTTATAAAAACGGCAAACGTGTGGAAATCCCCGTTTTATCTTATACACAGGAGGTTCCCGTGCTGAGGGAAGAATATGAAAAGAATGCCCTTGTACATTTTATTTCACTTACTATGTGGAATAAAATGCCCGAACCGATATGCGATGTAGAATCTGACAGCTATATCCGCATTCTTTCAAACGAAGCCGCAAGCCCTGCCAGCTTAAACCGTCTGGAAAACGAAACGGTACAGCTTGTGTCAGGAGCATATAAAGCCGAAAGTGAAAACCGCATACAGGAAAAGCGTTCCAATGATCATTTAATCGATGGAATGAAGGTGATTTTGGGAGCGTTCTGCGTATTGCTCGCCACGATTGGAATTGCAAATGTATTTTTATATACGTTAGGCTTTATCCACCAGAGGAAACGCGAATTTGCGCGGTATCTGTCGATTGGGTTATCTCCACAGGAAATGCGAACGATGCTTTGTATCGAAGCGTTTACAATAGCAGGAAAGCCGCTATTGATTACCTTCCCCCTTACCGTGCTGTTTGTACAGTTTGCTGTAACTGCAAGTTATTTAGACCCGATGGAATTCTGGTCAAATGCCCCGATTCTTCCCATTCTGATCTTTGCGGCTTCTATTGCACTGTTTGTCGCACTTGCGTACTACATCGGAGGGAAGCGTCTTTTACAGTGCAATTTGAATGAAACATTGCAAAACGATACACTCGTTTAAAGGCTGAGAATCGGCGGACAAATGTCCGCCGGGCATTCCCGCGCATTTTATACATACCGTTCCTGTTTTTGTACGGCATTACGCTCCTGTTTTCTTTACCGGAAAACAGACTTCCGTTTCCCACTCCTCCACAGGCAGATTGTCAAATTGCGTTTTGACATAAATATCATACGGCGCTCCGACGCATTCATATCCATTTTCCCGTATCCATGTCACAAGCGCGCCATACGCATCCGGCAAAGAGGAATAACTTCCTTTGTGAACCGTCACCGCGCAGAGCGCCGGCTCCATTATCCTGTCTGCTTTTTCTTTTTCCAAAATTCCTACGATCAGTTCGATATCTGAACATGCACGATTAAATTCTTCATCATAGTAAACAGCGCCTGTGACGCCATTCGGCGTTACTTTTTCTTTTGGAATCCGTTCATAAATTACGCCGTAGTATTTTCCAAACTCTTCTACGCCCATGTTTGCCCTGCAAGAGAGAACTGCCCGTTCCGCAACTTCTCTTACGCAGATTTCATAATCCTTCTGATATGCCATAATGCCTCCTGTCCGCTCCATGCTTCTCAGATGCGCCGAAATCTCACTCATCACCGACGAAATCTGCTGCATCTGCAACTCCAACTGTTTCTTTTGCTGCTTTAATTTCAAATAAAATGCACGTGCATCCGTACTCTCCAGAAGCATTCGAATTTCTTCCAGCGAAAAACCATACCGTTTCAGCCGCTGTATCAAAAGCATCTTCTCAATCTGATGCGCTCCATAATAACGGTATCCGGTAAAGTCATCCACCTTTGCAGGCTGAAATAAGCCAATCCGGTCATAGTAATGCAGCGTCTTTACGCTCACCTGGCAAATCCTGGAAAATTCCCCTACTGCAAACATCTTCTCTTCCTTTCCTGTACGACAGATTCGAATCTGTTCTTAGCATAAAGCCTGACCCTGGGGCAGAGTCAAGCCCTTTTTTACAATTTTTTAATGATGCCCTCCGTGACGGCCCGCACGATGCCCGTGGCCGCCCGCATTCCCATTCTGATGCGTATGCTCGCCCGTCTGCGTGCACCCGCTTACGCCACAGCCGCCATGCACATGCTCGCCCGTCTGCGTGCACCCGCTTACGCCGCAGCTGTTATGCACA
>CANSKO010000034.1 GCA_947647505.1 uncultured Roseburia sp.
GGAAAGGAGAATGTGATTATGCCGAATATCAAACCAATCTCTGATTTGAGAAATTACAGTGACGTGCTCCGCTATGCAATCATTGACATACAGGACTATGAAAAAACACGGGCAACCCTGAAGCTTATGGATGAGCTTGCAAAAGGGAAGCTGTCAGGAGAGGAAAAGGAACGGCTTTGATGAAATCTGGGAGTATCTTCGGATTCTCTTTCCTGATCTGTTGCAGAATGACAACGGAGAATAAAGCAAAACCTTTTTGGAAAAAGAGCTTCCTGTTTCAGATTTCCGTAAAAAAGGGTGGCAGAGAATTGCCGTAAGGGGTATACTAAAAGGAACGATGCAAAGAAGGAAAGGATAGCCATATGTCAGAAGAAAGTGCAATGCAGAGAAGACGGAAAGAAGAATCCGCAGTAAAAGAAGTATTCAGCTGGATTATTACGATTGCGCTTGCCGTTGTAGCGGCGCTGTTCATCAAAAATTATGTGATTATCAATGCGAATATTCCTTCCGGCTCCATGGAAAATACAATTATGACGGGCGACAGGCTGTTTGGATATCGGCTGGCCTACCATGGGAAAACAACGCCGAAGCGCGGAGATATTATTATTTTTAAATTTCCGGACGATGAGACGGAAAATTATGTTAAGCGGGTCATCGGGCTTCCCGGTGAAACGGTAGAGATAAGAGACGCCAAAATCTATATTGACGGCTCCGGCGTTCCGCTGGAAGAAGACTACCTGAAAGAAGCCTGGACGACGGCGACGGGTCCGTATGTCTTTGAAGTGCCGGAGCATTCCTATCTCGTGCTGGGAGACAATCGAAATAATTCGTGGGATGCCAGATACTGGGAGCATACCTTCGTCACAGAGGATGAGATATTGGGGAAAGCGGTATTCCGTTATTATCCGATTCAGGAGGCGGGGTCCTTGTATTAGCCGGCGGCTGACGGCGATGTGGGGAATGCAGTCCGGGCAGGGAGGATATAAGATGAAGACGCTTCTGTTTATTTGTGGGATTTATGATACGATTGATCTGTTTGTCGAAGCGCTGGCCGATGCATTTTTGCAAATGGGATGCATCTGCCGCACGATTGATATGCGGGATGAAGCCAATGCCATGCTACTGTTAAAAAAAATGACGGAAGAAGAGACGATCGACGCCGTTATTACGTTTAACAACATCGGGTATAATCTTTCCTTTACAGAAGGACGAAACGTCTGGGAGGAGAAGCGGATTCCCTATATCAATATTCTGATGGACCATCCGTTTCACTATGCGCATCCTCTTAAGCATGCGCCAAAGACGTCTGTCGTATTCTGCACAGATCGGAATCATGTGTCATTTTTGCGGCGTTTTTATCCGCAGATCAAACGAGTGGATTTTATGCCGCATGCGGGCATGGAAGCGGATAGCGCGTATCCGTCGGCAGACGGGCGGCCGATTGAAGCGCTGTATGCGGGAGGTCTGTCGCGATACGTGGCGGAGGGGCTGGTGCCGGATCTTGGAGAGATTACGGAGTTTGACGCATTTGCGCTGACGCGGGAGACGCTTTCCGATTTGATGCGCCATCCGGAGAAGACGACGGAGGCGGCGATCGAAGCGTATTTTTTGTCCATAGGCAGACAGTATGACGATGAAGAATTGAATCGATGGATTACGGAGCTTCGTTTTATTGATGCGTATGCCGTATCGTTTTACCGGGAGCAGGCCGTGCGCATTCTGGTGGAGCATGGCATACCCGTTACGGTGTTTGGCGGCGGATGGGAGCAGTGCGAATGGGCGGATCATCCCTGCCTGATCTATGGCGGCAAAGCGCCGGCGCCGCAGATTCTGGATCTGATGAACCGCAGCAAGATTGTGCTGAATACGATGACCTGGTACAAAAGCGGCATACATGACAGAATTATCAATGGAATGCTTGCAAAATCTGTTGTTGTTACGGATGAATCGGATTATCTGAATGAAACGTTTTTGGAAGGCGGACAAAAGCTCGCTTCGTTTTCGCTTTCGCAGATGCAGACGCTTCCGGATCTGGTGCAGGACCTTCTGGAACGGCCGAAGAAAATGGAAGAAATTGCGGAAAACGGTTATCATTATGCAAAAAAGCATCATACCTGGCGGCAGCGTGCGGAATATATATGGGATACCTGTCTGTAGCGCCGCATGGGAACGGGCTTTCTGAAAAAGAACCGCCGCAGAAGCATAGAACCTGTGCTTCTGCGGCGGTTTTTACATTGGGTCGGTCATCAACAGAAATGATCCAGCATAATGCCGGAGTACAGGGACGAATGGTATGGCGATGGAAAATTCTGTCCCGGCTTTTTATAGGTGACGATCGTCTTATCCACATATTGAATGGGATTGATGGAAGCGTTATTCGCTTTATAGGACAAAGCGCTTTTAAAGGAATCCAGAACGGAGAACACATCGTCTGCGTTTTTGGATTCAATCGTATCGGAAAGCAGGTCGCGGTTGATGGAAATGGAACCGTTGTCCTGTACGAGCATGCCAATGGATTCCAGATCCTCCTGATGGGAAAACGAAACGCCTCGCAAATCGCGGAGCAGCCGGTTGCCCTGGCGTCCGTCCGCATAGCGCTCGCCGGTCTCGATAAAATTGTTGTAGGAATCAACAAGCTTTTGCAGATTGTCTGCAACAGCGTCGATGCTTGTTTTAAAGCCGATGCGGGCAGGGGAATCCTCCGGGCTGATGCCGTGCAGCGTAACTTCGAATCTCTTATCCAGCGTGAAGGTATTGGAATACGCGGAGCGTTCCATGCCGTCAAAAAGGAAGGAAGCGTTTTGGGCAGGAGAAGTAATCTGATGAATGCCAAGCGTTTCCATCGCGTCAATGGAGCCGGTGGAAGCTTTTGGATGGATGGAAAAAAGAGCCGATTCATTTTCACTCAATCCGGTCTGTCTGGAGGTGAGCTTTAATGCGCTTCTTCCCTTTTCATCTGTCAGAACTTCCGCCGTCAGGCCGACGCCGGAGCCGTTAAACAGCCGCGCCAGTTTTTCCTGGAGGGAACGATTGGTGTCTTCTTCTGTCACAGTATACTGAAATTCAAAGGAATTGGTCGTGGTATCCAGATCAAAGGCATAATCGCCTGGCGCAAAATCCAGCGAACGGCTCTCCAGAAAATTGCCAAGATTGGACTGCGGGGCAGCCAGCTGCCGAACCTCGATGTCAAAATCATAGGATGTAGCGTCGTCCTCGGGACCGCCGACATACTCTGCGCTGACGATGCCTTCGTCAGACGTATAAGCGACTTTTTTCTGGAAGGCGTTTGCAAGGCCGTCTCCATGATCCGATAAAGAAGAGATTACGTTTTTCACCTGGCGCGCATTTTCCTTGATATCAATCAGAAACGAAGGGACGCGCTTATCCCGTTGAAATTTGTACAGAGGTGATTCTTTGTTGATCTTTACAATGTTGTTGCAGACACTGCGCAGCTCGCTTTTTTTGTGCGTATCGTAGCGGGAAACTGAGGAAGTGCCGTATGCGCTCAGATAGTAGTGATAAGCGCTGTTGATGATGTTCATATATTCCGCCCCTTTCTTCCATGAAATGTGCCTGTTGCACCGGGATAATATAAATCCTTTTATATTATGTAGTAAAATGTAGTTTTCCGGCATTCCATTCTGGCCGGAAGGCCATTTTGCAATGCACAGAAAGATGGAAAAATTACCTTATATTCTATATCGTAAGAATTGCTTTGCAATTTTAGAGTATTTTATAAAAAAATCAAATTTTTTTAAAATATCTTGTTAAAAATTGATAATTGTGTTATGGTAAAAAAGAGTAACGCATAAATGCAAGAAAGGGGGATTTCATATGAATATTTCTTCTGCATCAAGTCAAAGCTTATATCGGAATTATCAGTCTCTTTCCAGCGGAAACAGGATTAATTCGGCGGCTGATGACGCGGCGGGTCTGGCGATCAGCGAGAAGCTGCAAAGCCAGGTGAACGGATACGACGTTGGCAATCGCAACGCGGGCACGTCACAGGATCTTTTGAAAGTGGCGGACGGCGCATTGGCGTCGATTACGGATAATCTGCAAAGAATCCGCGAGTTGAGCGTACAGGCGTCCAATGGACTTTATACGGATGCGGACCGGGGCGCGATCCAGAAAGAGATCGATCAGCTTAAGCAGTCGATTTCCGACACGGCGTCTCAGACGCAGTTTAACACGAAGAATCTTCTGGATGGCTCGATGGGAAGTCTGCATGTTGCGGCAGGACCGGGAGCGGGCGGACTGGATATTGAGATGCCAAATGCGGCGCTGAAAGCGCTTGGAATTGAAGATTACGATGTAACGTCCGGTAATTTTGACATGTCCTTGATTGACAAGGCAATCGATAAGGTAAGCTCTGCAAGGAGCAGCATCGGGGCGTCTTCGAATCGTCTGGACTCCGTTATGGCTTACAATGCCAATGCGTCTTTGAATCTGACGGCGTCGCGGAGCAGGATTTCAGATCTGGATTATCCGAAGGCTGTTTCGGAGCTGAAGAAGAATCAGTTGCTTCAGACGTTCCAGATGATGATGGAGCGCAAGAAGATGGAAACAGAGAACGGAAGAGTGCTGCAGATGTTTAGGATGTAACGCTTTTTATGCAGAAGCGCCTCTGCCTTTGGGCAGAGGCGCTTCTGTCGCCGCGGGAGCGGAAGACAAAAAAGAATTGACGGCTTCTTCGGATTGTGTTATGATAGAACAGCTTGGAAGTAAGTCTTTTTTTTATGCCTAAAATTCGGGTATAAGAAAACACAATGAATGTATGGAGGTGGAAGTTGTGCGCACGAGAATTACATTGGCATGCACAGAATGCAAACAGCGTAATTACAACACAAAGAAAGACAAGAAGACGCATCCGGAACGAATGGAACTGAAAAAGTATTGCAGGTTCTGCAGAAAGCATACTTTACACAAGGAAACCAAGTAATCCGGGCGGGTAAAGGAGTGAAATTATGGCAGAAAACGCAAAAGCGGACAAGGCTCAGAAGACGGGCTGGTTTGAAGGCCTTAAGGCTGAGTTTGGCAAAATTGTCTGGCCGGCAAAGGATGCGCTTGCAAAGCAAACCGTGGCTGTCATCGCTGTTTCAGTCGTGGTTGGTCTGATTATCACAATACTGGATACGTTTATTCAGTACGGTGTCGATTTCCTGGTAAAATTATAATGGAGGCATGTTATGGCAGAAGCACACTGGTATGTTGTTCATACTTATTCCGGCTATGAGAATAAAGTAAAGGCAAACATTGACAAGACAATTGAAAACAGACATTTGGAGGACCAGATTCTGGAAGTGCGGGTCCCGATGCAGGATGTTTTTGAGATGAAAAACGGTGCAAAAAAACAGGTTTCCAAAAAAATGTTTCCCGGCTATGTACTGATTAATATGGTGATGAATGACGATACCTGGTATGTAGTCAGAAACACCCGGGGCGTAACGGGATTTGTAGGACCGGGATCGAAGCCTGTGCCATTAACAGACGAAGAAATGATGCCGCTGGGAATCAGGCATGACGATGTTGTGGTCGATTTTGCGGAAGGCGATATGATTGTTGTGACCGGAGGCGTCTGGAAAGATACGATCGGCGCAATTCTGGCAATCAATCCCGCCAAGCAGATCGTGACCATCAATGTTGAATTGTTCGGCCGCGAAACGCCGGTAGAAATCAGTTTCGCAGAAGTAAAGAAGATGAATTAAGGAGGTTCATTCCAAATGGCAAAGAAAGTAGAAGGATATATTAAGCTGCAAATTCCTGCCGGAAAGGCAACGCCGGCTCCTCCGGTTGGTCCGGCATTGGGACAGCACGGCGTAAACATTGTGGAGTTTACAAAGCAGTTCAATGCAAGAACCGCAGATCAGGGAGATTTGATCATTCCCGTAGTCATTACCGTATATGCGGACAGAAGCTTTAGCTTTGTGACAAAAACGCCGCCTGCACCGGTTCTGATTAAGAAGGCATGCAACATCAAATCGGGTTCCGCAGAACCGAATAAGACGAAAGTGGCGACGATTTCCAAAGAAAAGATTAAGGAAATTGCAGAGCTTAAAATGCCGGATTTAAACGCAGCTTCCGTAGAAGCCGCAATGAGCATGATCGCGGGCACGGCGCGGTCAATGGGCGTAACAGTAGAAGAGTAACGACGCCGTTACAGTGGGAGGGAGACATCCCCCGCGAATACCACAGGAGGTTAGGATCATGAAAAGAGGAAAGAGATATTTAGAGGCTGCGAAAGCAATCGACAGGACGGCTGTATATGAAAAAGAAGAAGCCGTTTCTCTGGCGAAAAAAGCAGCTGTTGCAAAATTTGACGAGACAATCGAAGCGCACATTCGAACGGGCTGTGACGGACGTCATGCAGACCAGCAGATCCGCGGCGCTGTCGTACTGCCGCATGGAACGGGCAAAACGGTTCGCGTGCTTGTTTTTGCGAAAGGAACGAAGCTGGACGAGGCAGAGGCGGCGGGCGCAGATTTTGTCGGCGGCGACGAGCTGATTCCGAAAATCCAAAACGATGGATGGCTGGATTTTGACGTTGTTGTTGCGACGCCGGATATGATGGGCGTTGTTGGACGACTGGGACGCGTGCTGGGACCGAAAGGCTTGATGCCGAACCCGAAAGCCGGAACGGTTACGATGGACGTGACAAAGGCGATCAATGAAATCAAAGCCGGTAAGATTGAATATCGGCTGGACAAGAGCAATATTATCCATGTGCCAATTGGAAAAGCATCCTTTACAGAAGAACAATTAGCGGACAACTTCCAAACTCTTATGGATGCAATCATGAAAGCAAGACCGAGCAGCGTGAAAGGACAGTTTATTCGGAGCATTACGCTGGCGCCTTCTATGGGACCTGGCGTAAAGGTAAACGTTCAGAAAGTAACGGGCTGATGATTGACATCTATGATAGATCATGCTATAATGCATAACCGAAAAGCATATTTGAAATGAATATTGCCGAAGACAGCAGGCGCCATGGCGTAATCGAAAGAGCCTGCCGAGGAAATGAAAGAATGGAAAAGATCATATCTTTGTAAATTCACGCATACCTCTCTGTCTTTGCGCAGAGAGGTATGTTTTTTTTAAAATAATAGAAGGAGGTGCACGATTCGTGGCAAAAGTAGAACTGAAACAACCGATCGTACAGGAGATTTCCGAGGTCATCCGGGAAGCGCAGTCGGCCGTGCTGGTGGATTATCGCGGACTTACCGTTGCAGAGGATACGCAGCTTCGTAAACAGCTCAGAGAAGCCGGCGTGACATACAAGGTATATAAGAATACCATGATGAACTTTGCATTTAAGGGAACGGATTTTGAAAGCCTTTCTCAGGTTCTGGAAGGACCGAGCGCGCTTGCCGTTTCTACGACGGACGCAACGGCTCCGGCAAGGGTTCTTGCGAAATTTGCAAAGAACGTTCCGGCTCTTGAGATGAAAGCGGGCGTTGTAGAAGGAACCTTTTACGATGCGGAAGGCATAAAGAGCATTGCAGCCGTTCCATCAAGGGAAGAGCTGCTTTCCAAATTCCTTGGAAGCATTCAGTCTCCGATTACGAATTTTGCCCGTGTGCTTAAGCAGATTGCTGAAAACGGCGGCGAGAGCGCAGCAGTGGCAGAAGAAGCTCCGGCAGCGGAAGAAAGCAATTAGGGACAGACCCGATGGCAGGATCTGGACCGTGGAATGAAAAATGATAAATGGAGGAAAATAAAAATGGCGAAATTGACAACAGCAGAATTTATTGAAGCGATCAAAGAGTTAAGCGTACTGGAATTAAACGATCTGGTAAAAGCATGCGAAGAAGAATTCGGCGTGTCTGCGGCAGCGGGCGTAGTCGTTGCAGCAGCGGGCGGAGAAGGCGCTGCGGAAGAAGAGAAGACGGAGTTCGACGTAGAGCTGACAGAAGTTGGCCCGAACAAAGTTAAGGTAATCAAAGTTGTGCGTGAAGTGACAGGACTTGGCTTAAAAGAAGCAAAAGAAGTCGTAGACGGCGCGCCGAAGGTAGTGAAGGAAGCTGCTGACAAGGCGACGGCGGACGATATCAAGAGCAGACTGGAAGCGGAAGGCGCAAAAGTTACATTAAAATAATCGGATCGCGCGGTATCATATGCGATGCGGGAACCATAAGCGGTTCCCGCATTTTTTATTTGATCTGAAGCTGCATTTTTTTCATGGCGATCAGAGAATCCAGATAGCGAATGGTTGTTTCCAGTTCTTCCACTGTGAGCGCATTCGCCATATCAATCAGCGAAGTCGGAGCAGGCTTAATGCCAAACAGGATGTAATCGGCGGAGGTGTCAAGCTGTCTGCATATTCTGGCGAGGGTATCCTGAGAAAGCCCCTTTTTGCCGTTTTCAATTTCCGACAGAAAATTAATGGAAATGTCGATGAGTTCTGCAAATTTTGCCTGTGTGCAGTCATTGAGGACGCGTAGCTGCCGCACGCGCTGTCCGATTTTTACTTTATCCAGAATATCTTCCATGTGTTATAAACTCCTCTGCTTCTTTCAATTATTTTAACAGTATTCCCATTGGAAAAAAATTGATTATAGTTTGATAAAATTCGCTGTAAGCGAAAAAATAAATTGACAGGATTCGAGAATGGAATTATGATAAAAACAGGATATTGCCGCGTAAGAGGAAAGGAAGTAGAACAATGGGCATAAACAGGATGGGTTTACTGGGAAGTATTCTGCTTTTTACGGGAAGGAACTGGAAATATATTACGATTTATTTTGGGGAAGACGGGGCGGCACAGGTGGATGTATTTGGCGTTGCAGGGATTTATGCGCTGGCGATGCTGTTTTTTGCATTGTGGAAATCACATGCAAATTTCCCGGGGGGGGGGTGGAATGATTGTTGGATAAACTGATGAAAAGAGGCATCAGGACAATCTCTTTTTTCATAAGGTAGAGTAAGAAGAAGTCTGTGAAGAGGGACGGGTGAAGAAAAAAATTGAACTTGGAATGGCGATTCTTCTGCTGCTTTCCGCTGCGATGCTGTCTCGAAGAGAGGTAAGCCTTCTGGCAGGGAGCAATGCGGTGGGCACGGTCAATGAGAACTGCATTGTGATTGATGCGGGACACGGGGGCGACGATCCTGGAAAAATAGGCATTAACGGCGTGCTGGAAAAGGATATTAATCTGATCATTGCGCACAAGCTGAAAATGCTTTTGGAAAGCCAGGGATATGAGGTCGTTATGACGCGAAGCTCCGGGGAGGGGCTGTATCGGGCCGGAAGCAGAAATATGAAAGTAGAAGATATGCAAAAGCGCTGCGCCATCATTGCGGAAGCAATGCCGGCATTTACGGTAAGCATACATCAGAACAGTTATCCGGAGGAATATGTCAAAGGCGCGCAGGTATTTTATTTCGGCCAGTCAAAAGAAGGCGAGCTGCTGGCCGGAAGAATCCAGGACAGTCTGGCATCGCGTCTGAATCCGGAAAACCGCCGGGAAGAAAAAGCGAACGAAAGCTATTATATGCTGAAAAAAACGCCGACGCCGACGGTGATTGTAGAGTGCGGCTTTTTAAGCAACAGTGAAGAAGCGGAGCTTTTGAATACGGAACCGTATCAGGATAAAGTCGCATGGGCGGTTATGATGGGGGTCGTACAGTATATCAATGAAACAAAACAATAAAAGGCGCGGTCCGGGCGGCTGAAACGAAGAAACGGGAGTCTTTTGAAAGAACTCCCGTTTTTGATGTGCGGCTGCGTCAGCCGCCGATTTCCAGCTCTGCGATTTTTTCAAATCCGTCTGACATGGAAAAGGCTCTGATTTTCGCGGCGTCGGCAATATAAAACGTGTCTTCAATGTAAAGGCCGCGTATGGCATCCTGAGCAATGCGCTCCGGCATCGGTTCGCTCCATTTCTGCGTAAACCGACCGTTTTCCCAGGCAAACACGTCATATTCGAGGAGGTATTCATCCGACAGATAAGATTCGGCGGCAAAGCCGATCAGATTTTGGCCTGGATCTGCAAGAATGCATTTATAGTTGTAAAGAGCAGGAGAATACTGGAAATCTTTCATTACGAGGCTGTCGAGCGTTTTTGGCTCTGTCGGGTTTGAAATATCAAACATGACGAGCTTTAATCCCTGCGTCTCTCCGGTATCCGGATCTGTCTCATAGCCGAGGCCAAGAAGCGTCCCATTTTCCCAGAAATGAAGGTATTCGGAAAAGCCGGTGATTTCAAGCGCGCCAAGCAGGATGGGATGCGTCGGGTCGGATAAGTCGGCGGCAAACAGCGGGTCGGTATTTCGGTACGTGATAAAATAGACCGTATCCTCCAGATATCTGGCCGCATAAATCTGCTCGCCTCTGGCAATGCCCGTAAGGGAGCCGGTCAGCTGTAAGCCTTCATCAAAAAGATACAGGCGGTTATCCGATTCCTGACCGTCTGTGCAGGTCGTCAGGACGCGAAGCGTATTCCGGGATTCGTGGATGGCAAATGTATCCAGGATCGTCCCCGGGACGGCGGCTGCGTTTACCGCGTTGATGATTCCGTTCTCCATCTGGAATTTGGCAATCTGCGTCAGCGCTTCGTCGTTCTGGAAGGTGGCATGGTACAGATAAATGGAATCGGTTCCGACGTAGACGTCCACGTAATCATGGACGATCATAACGCTGTCGATTACCTGCTTTGGTTCTTTTATATTGAGCGAGGACAGTACGAGCCCCATGGATCCGCGCTCCGGCAAATAAATACGGTCGTATGGAATCGCCGTTTCATTGACAAGGGGAATGCAGCCGTTCCGTTTTGCGTATTCTGTGGAAACGGACTGCATCAGTTCCGTATCCGTTGTAAAAAGATAGAAAATATCGCCGATCTTCCGGGAAGTATGGTAATAGCCGTCCTGCGTCATGGTTTGGCTTAAAACGGGCGCGGCGGGGTCTGATATGTCATATATGCAAAGCTCCGTAAAGGCATCCTGCTGAAAGGAGCTGGCGCGCCCCATCTTGTGGGCTTCGCTGGATTGTAAATAAGCGTCATCCATATCAGGAGAAGGAGGTTCTTCCACAGTCGCCTCCGTTGTCAGAGACGTCTGATGGCGCTGAATCAAAAGCAGCAGAGCAGTATGGTCTACATAAAATTCCAGAATGGAATCCGAAGCGTTTAGCGTAGGGCGGATTGTGCCCGCCTGCTGTAATCCGCCGCCCGCCGTATCGGTAATGGCGACGCCCTGTTCGGAAGCAGTATAAATATACCGGCCGTCTGTTTTTATCAGGTCGCTTTCATCCACGCCCTGCGTCTGAAGATTGGTAGAGGAATATTTTTTCGCTGCGGAAGCGTCTGACGCGTCGGAAGCGAATTCTTTCGTCGCGGACGTTTCCATGCCGCCGTCAAGCATGATGGCCCCTGTGGCCAGATCCTCCTCCCGGGCAATTCTCTCGTCCGCTGCTTTTAAAATTTCGTAAAGCTGGTCGTAGCTTTTGGCCACCGTATAAAGAGAGCCGGCATTCTGCCGCGGCGTCTTTTCTTTGCGTTCGCTTTGTGTGGAATCGCCTGCCGTCGCCACGCGTTTTGCACGCGCGCTGGCTTCTTTGGGTGCGGATGGAGCGGGTTTTGATGTAATTTGGCCATTCCATGTCACGACAGAGAGTATGCAGCAGAAGAGGAGCACGGCAGCTGCGGAAGCGGCTCTTGCGGGAGAGAAGCGGCGCGTTCTTTTTGCGTGAACTGTTCTGGAGGAAAGCGTCGCTGCAATTTGTTCGGGGGCGAGGCTCTCCGGGGGAGTAAGCGGTTCGGCGGATTGCCGGATCGCGTCTAATAGCTGTTGGTCTTTCATGGTATCACCTGTCCTTTTTTAAGAAGTAAGCTGCATGGAGAGTTTTTTCAGCGCGCGGCTTTCTCTGGAACGAATCGTGCCGGCGCTTTTATGCAGTATTTTCGCGATTTCCTGACTGGTATATCCGGCAAAAATATGCATGCTGATAATCAGGCGTTCGTCGTCCTGCAAACGGAAAAACTGATTGCGCAGGTCAAGGATCTCCGCATAGTCATACAGGGCGCTGTCGTCTGAGAGGGTTTCCGGAAGCGCTTCGCAAAGCGTCCCGCGCTCTGAAAAGCGCCGCTTGCATTTTATGGATAAAATGCGAAAAATCCATGCCCGAAACGAGGCTTCCGACCGCAGCCTGCGGATAGAGGCGAACGCGTCCATTACCGTTTCGCTGACGGCGTCTTCCGCGTCTGCGGGGTTTTTGAGTGTGTAGAGGGCAAAACGGTACAAATCGAGGTATATTTCGCGGTAAAGTTCGGCGAAAGCATCCGTATCGCCCGCTTTTGCTTTTTTTATCTGCTGCAGATTCTGATTCATAAGCGCTCCGTTATTGTGATGCATCATTGACGTGTTCTGTATAATAGTGTGCGGTATTTTGCGATTTGTTGCAATACATTTTCATTTTTTTGAAAATATTGGAAAATTATAAGCAAAATAAGCTTTGACAAAGGAGAAAACTGCATATATAATGAACACACAAAGAAAGATGTTTGCAGAAGCCGGATGGGCGGCGGACATCAAAAGAACAGGAGGGAACAAAGGGATGAAGAAAAAGATAAGCATCGCATTGCTTTTAATCGGTTTGCTCGTTGGTATGGCGCCGCAGGCGGCGTCGGCTTCGCCAGGCCTGAAATTTTCCGCAAAGACTTCCGGAATGGGAAACGTTATTCCGGTGAGAAAGGTGGAATGCTCGGAGTACCTGGAAGTGGATTTTTATACAGACGTATTGTGGGATTACGCGGCAAAGGTAAGGTCGGTCCGGGACAATAAAGGCAAGTCCTACAAAGCTTATCTTGCGGACCGGGATGAGGACGACTGCAAGATTTATATTCCGAACATGAAATACGGGCGCACCTACCGCATTGAGATTGCGGGCCTGAAAGTACTGGGAAGCGCTGAATTTAAGACGCTGACCCTGAAAGTGAAGCTTCCGGCAAAGGGGAACCGCCTGCTTGTCAAAAGAGCAGAGTATGACGTCGACGAGGACGACGGACGGATGGAGTGGACTGTAAAATTTGACTTTAACAGAGATATTCGGCACAAAAACAACAGCTACGTGGTGATTCGGGATGCTGCCGGCAACGCATATTCGTCCAGATCTTCTTATGTGGAATGGGAAGAAGACGAATGCGAGGTGCATCTTGCTTCCGGCCTGACTGTCGGAGCTGCGTATACATATGAGATTCGAAAGGTGAAAGCGCAGGGGCCAGGGAAATATCAGACGATTAAGGGCCGTTTCGTTGCGTACGACTGATCCGTCGGCTGTTTCAAAGCCGGCGTATATCCGGCAGAATGCAGGAATCTGCCGCAATTTGGATGCAGGCATCCGATTGCGGCAGATTTTTTATTGCAGACGAATGTATTTTTTGTGGAAAAATTATTCATAATCATAAGGAGAAACACAGATGCTGCGGAAAGGAACAAAAACGTTATGGAAATGACATTACGATGGTATGGATCTGGATTTGACACGGTTACGTTAAAGCAGATCCGTCAGATTCCCGGCGTTACGGGAGTGATTACGACATTATATGACACGAAGCCGGGAGAGGTATGGAGCCGGGAGCGGATACGCGCTCTGAAAGAAGAAGTGGAAGCGTCGGGGCTGCACATTGCCGGAATTGAAAGCGTAAATGTGCATGAAGCGATTAAGGCGGGCGCCTCAGAGCGGGAAGCATATATCGCCAATTACATGGAGACGCTTGAAAATCTTGGAAAAGAAGGGATTCGCCTTGTCTGTTATAATTTTATGCCCGTGTTTGACTGGACGAGAACGGAGCTGGCAAGAATGCGGCCCGACGGTTCAAGCGTGCTTGCGTATACGCAGGAGGCCGTCGATCATCTCGACCCGGAGAAAATGTTTGCGTCCATTTCCTGCGATATGAATGGCTCCATCATGCCGGGCTGGGAGCCGGAGCGGATGGAGCATGTAAAAGAGCAGTTTGCCATGTACCGGAATGTGGATGAAGAAAAGCTGTTTGAAAACCTGCGCTATTTTCTGGAAAAAATCATGCCCGTCTGTGACCGCTATCAGATCAATATGGCGATTCATCCCGATGATCCGGCATGGAGCGTATTTGGCCTGCCGAGGATTATTACAAATAAGAAAAACATTCTCCGGCTGATGCAGATGGTGGACAATCCACACAATGGGGTGACATTTTGTTCCGGCTCGTATGGAACGAATCTGGATAACGATCTGCCGGATATGATACGTTCCCTGAAAGGAAGAATCCATTTTGCTCATGTGCGCAATCTGAAATTTCATTCGCCGACGAATTTTGAAGAGGCGGCGCATCTGTCTTCGGACGGGACGTTTGACATGTATGAAATTATGAAGGCGTTTTATGAAACGGGATACGACGGCCCAATCCGGCCGGATCACGGCCGCATGATCTGGGATGAGATTGCCATGCCGGGATACGGGCTGTATGACAGGGCGCTTGGCGCCGCATATCTGAACGGATTATGGGAAGCAATTGAAAAGAATGCGAAGAGGAGGCAGGGATGAAGCTAAATCAGGAAGGAATTGCACAACGGACGGCGTGGGAGAGGGCCGGTTATCTTCTGCCCGAATACGACAGGCAGGCCGTTCGAAAGGCGACAGAGGAGAAGCCGTTCTGGATTCATTTTGGAGCGGGCAATTTGTTTCGCGCATTTCAGGCAAACGTCGTACAGAAGCTTTTGAATGACGGGACGCTTGCGCGGGGGCTGATTGTTGCGGAGGGATATGATTATGAAATCATTGAAAAAATAAACCGTCCCCATGACGGCTATTCGATTCTTGTGACATATCAGTCGGACGGCGGCATTGAGAAAACGGTGGTTGGAAGCGTCGTGGAATCGCTTGCGCTTAATTCGGAGTGTGAAAAGGATTTTGACCGTCTGAAGGAAATTTTCCGTCAAAGCTCCCTGCAAATGGCGACATTTACGATTACGGAAAAGGGGTATGGCCTGACAGACGGCAGGGGCGAAACGCTTGCAGACGTCGCGCATGATTTTCAACATGGCCCGGCCAGACCGAAAAGCTACATTGGTAAAGTGGCGTCCCTGCTATATGAACGATATAAAGCCGGAAAACTGCCGATTGCGATGGTCAGCATGGATAACTGCTCGCATAATGGCGACAGGCTCTGTGAGGCGGTCGGCGCATTTGCGGAGAAATGGAGTGCAAATAAAACGGCAGAGGCGGGGTTTTTGGAGTATGTCAGAGAGAAAGAGCGCGTATCGTTTCCGTGGACGATGATTGATAAAATCACGCCGCGTCCGGACGCGGCTACAGGAGAGCTGCTGGAAAAAGACGGCGTAGAAGGGATGGAGCCGGTTGTTACGTCAAAGAACACCTACGCAGCGCCGTTTGTCAATGCGGAAGAATGTGAATATCTGGTGATAGAGGATGCGTTTCCAAACGGAAGGCCGGCGTTGGAAAAAGGAGGGCTGATGTTTGCAGACAGAGAGACGGTCAGAAAAGCGGAAAAAATGAAAGTCTGTACGTGTTTAAATCCGCTGCATACGACGCTTGCCATATTTGGATGTCTGCTGGGCTACACGTTGATTTCCGAAGAAATGAAAGATAAAAGCATTCGAAAGCTCGTGGAAGAAATCGGTTATCGCGAAGGGCTTCCAGTATCCGCCGATCCCAAAATCATAGATCCGAAGGCGTTTTTGGACACGGTGATCCAAAAGCGCATTCCAAATCCCTATATGCCGGATGCGCCGCAGCGCATTGCAACAGATACGTCGCAGAAGCTGGCCGTTCGATTTGGGGAAACGATCCGGGCATACGCGGCGTCGGATCATTTGCGCGTGCAGGATTTAAGATACATTCCGCTGGTGTTTGCAGGGTGGCTTCGATATCTGATGGGGGTGGACGATTGCGGGGAGCCGTTTTCCTTAAGTCCGGATCCGCTACTGGAAACGGTGCGTCCGTATGTTTCCAATATGAAGTTTGGCGACAGGGCGGACAGGGAGGCGCTGCGTCCCGTCTTAAGCAATCAGCGGATTTTCGGGGTGGATTTGTATGAAGTGGGGCTTTCGGATGTGGTTTGCCGGTATTTTACGGAATTATGCGCCGGTCCCGGGGCTGTGAAAACGGTATTGGATCGCCTGTAAAAAATTGATTTTTTGTATGAATTTCTGATAATATTCGTTTGAAAAAGAATTCTGTTGTAGAAATTGTTGGTTATTGTTGAAAAGGCAGGACATAACTTGTATAATTAGT
>CANSKO010000035.1 GCA_947647505.1 uncultured Roseburia sp.
TTCTGCATAAACCCTGTTCCATTTGGTACAAAATTGGTACAAAGGTACAATTTTCTCTTAAGAAAAACCTCGCACCCCCGCTAAAATAAAGCGTTTTATTTCTCAAGGCTCTTCATCGTCGGGAACAGCAACACATCCCGAATCGCTGCCGAATCCGTCATCATCATCACCATCCGGTCAATCCCGAATCCAATCCCGCCGGTCGGCGGCATACCCACGCAGAGCGCATTTAAGAAGTCCTCATCCGTCTTATTTGCTTCATCGTCGCCTGCAGCCAGAAGCTTCTCCTGCGCCACAAACCGCTCCCGCTGATCGATTGGATCATTCAGCTCAGAATACGCATTCGCCATTTCCCAGCCGTTCATAAAGAACTCGAATCGCTCCACATATTCCGGGTTTTCCGGTTTTTTCTTTGTCAGCGGAGAAATCTCGATCGGATGGTCTATAATAAAGATCGGCTGAATCAAATGCTCTTCTACATACTCTTCAAAGAACAGGTTCAAAATATCTCCCTTTTGATGCCTGTCCTCATATTCGATATGATGCGCATCTGCAAGCTTTTTCGCTTCTTCCGTCGTATGGATGGCGTCAAAATCCACCTTTGCATACCGCTTCACCGCATCGACCATCGTAATCCTCTCAAAAGGCTTCGACAAATCCATTTCATGCCCGTTGTACGTTATGATCTCCGAGCCCGTCACTTCTTTTGCCACATAGCGATATAAATTCTCCGTCAGATCCATCATGCCGTGGTAATCCGTATACGCCTGATACAGCTCCATTAACGTAAACTCCGGATTATGCCTTGTGTCAAGCCCTTCATTCCGGAATACCCGTCCGATTTCATATACGCGTTCCATGCCGCCTACAATCAGCCGTTTCAAATACAGCTCCAGCGAAATCCGCAGCTTAAAGTCTTCATTCAGCGCATTAAAGTGCGTTTCAAACGGCCGCGCCGCCGCGCCGCCGGCATTTGAGACGAGCATCGGCGTCTCTACTTCCATAAAACCCTGTCCGTCCAGGTATCTTCGTATGCTGCTGATTACTTTAGAGCGCTTGATAAACGTATCCCTGACGTCCTGATTCATGATCAGATCCACATACCGCTGGCGGTAACGGGTATCCGTGTCGGTCAGTCCGTGAAACTTTTCCGGCAGAATCTGAAGGCTTTTGGAAAGCAATGTGACAGAAGATGCATGAATGGAAATCTCTCCGGTTTTCGTTGTAAATGCTTCTCCGGAAATTCCAAGAATATCGCCCACGTCATATTTTTTAAAATCCTTATAAGAATCTTCCCCGATACTGTCCCTTGCCACATAAATCTGAATATTTCCTTTCAGATCCAAAAGATTGCAAAAGGACGCTTTTCCCATCACGCGTTTAAACATCATGCGGCCGGCCACGGAAACGACTTTGCCTTCCAGCGCGTCATAATTGTCCTTAATGTCCGTGCTGTGATGAGAAACGTCAAATTTTGTAATTTGAAAGGGATCCTTGCCGTTTTGCTGCAATTCCGCCAGTTTTTCGTGCCGTACCTTCAAAAGCTGACTGATATCCTGTTCCTGTAGATGCTTTTGTTCTGCCACTGTTTACCTCCCGTATCTGTTTTGCCATGTTACATTGAACGCTGAATTTCCAGTACTTTGTATTCCAGATCGCCAACCTGCGTTTCCACTTTTACCGTATCGCCGACTTTAGAGCCGATCAACGCATGTCCTACCGGGGATTCATTGGAAATTTTTCCTTTTAAGCTGTTTGCCTCCGTTGAGCCGACAATTTTGTATTCCAGCTCTTCATTGAATTCGCAGTCTAAAATCCGAACGGTGCATCCGATGCTGATTTTATCCAGCTCGACTTCTTCTTCTACAACGACTTCGGCATTTTTTAATATTTTTTCAATTTCCTCGATGCGGGATTCGATATCGCGCTGTTCATCTTTGGCGGCATCGTACTCCGCGTTTTCTGATAAATCGCCCTGTTCCCGGGCTTCTTTGATTTTCTGCGCCACTTCTTTTCGCTTGACTACTTTTAAATCCTGCAATTCGTCTTCCAGTTTCTTGAGACCTTCATACGTTAAGATATTTTTCTTATCCATCATGCATCTGCCCTTCTTTATATTTCTTATTCATTTTCATAAAAAGCCCGTTCAAATTTGTCAGAATACGACGGTTTTTTCACGGTTTGACGGATTCTGACAGTCATAGTATTATACCCGATAGGCACCATAATGTCAAGGTCGCCGACATCTTCCCACGGCCTTTTAAAGACCGGAAGATAAAGCTTTTTTCGAATCGTTCCACCGTAAGAGGAGGAGGTGTTCGGTTCAAAATCCAAAATAACGTTTCCGCGCAGCCGGTCGGTATCGATGGCAGAAAGCGTTTCCCTGTTTTTTGGCAAAAATTCTGCGATCAGGCCCTGCTCCTCATACATGTTGTCCGCATATTCTTCAAAATATGCAGGGCGATTCGTCAGGATCGTCAGACGATTCAAATCCCTGCCCAGAAGTTCCGCTGCCAGAAGCGGCGCTTTGGAATCGTCGCCGTCGATGAAAATGGGCGAAAACTGCGCGTAGGAAATGTTTCTTTTTTCCAGAATCTGTTCCATGATCTCCCGAAGAAAAGGCAGATATGGATTTCCATCTTTGGCTGCGTTTGGCGCATCGGCTGTGCTGGCCGGCTTTTTTCTGCGGCTTATCGCGTTTTTGAGACGGCGCATCGTCAGATGCGCAATGCGGCGGCAAATATGTGAATGCATGAAGACACGTCCCGAATGCTCTTTTATTCAGTATATGAGACTGCCTCTGTCAATAATGCGCAAAGATCTTCATAATGTTCCGTTAAATTAATTTTTGCGCGCAGTCTGGCCGCGTGTTTCCATCCGGCCGTGTACCAGGAGGCGTGTTTGCGCATTTCCCGGATGCCGATGTACTCGCCTTTGCAGTCCATCAGCATTCTGGCGTGACGTAAGATCAGCTCCAACGCTTCTTCTGGCGAAGGCTTTCTCACTTCCTGCCCTGTTTCCAGACAGGAGAGCATTTGCTTAAAAATCCAGGGATTGCCCTGCGCGCCTCTTGCGATCATAAAGCCGTCGCAGCCCGTTTGCTTCTGCATGCGGATGACGTCTTTGGGCGTAAACAAATCGCCGTTTCCAATGACGGGAATGCTTACGGCTTCCTTAACCCTGCGAATGATGTCCCAGTCTGCGTTTCCGGAATAAAATTGCTCTCGGGTCCTTCCGTGAACCGCTATGGCCGCGGCGCCGGATGCCTCTGCGATGCGCGCCATCTCAACCGCGTTAACGTGCGCTTCGTCAAAGCCCTTTCGGATTTTGACGGTTACGGGCTTTTGGATGGCCTTTACGGTTTGTTCAATGATTCTGCCTGCCAGAAGCGGGCGTTTCATCAGCGCGCTTCCTTCGCCATTATTGACGATTTTTGGAACGGGACAACCCATATTCAGATCGAGGATTGCAAACGGAAGCGGTTCAATCTGTTTTGCGATTTCGCTGATGATTTCGGGGTCCGAGCCAAAAAGCTGTAAGGAAACAGGGAGCTCGCGCTCATCCATGGCGAGCAGCGCTTTTGTGTTTTTATTCTGATATAAAATGGCTTTGGCGCTTATCATTTCCATGCAGACAAGGCCTGCGCCCTGCTCCTTGCAGAGAACGCGAAATGGCAGGTCGGTTACGCCTGCCATAGGAGCCAGTATAAGGTTGTTTTTTAACGTGACAGTTCCGATTTGCAATGGCTTCATTTGCATGTCCCTACTTTTGTTTTTCATAGATAAAGCGCAGTCCGGTCAGTGTGAGATTGGGGTCATAAACGTCGATACAGTCCGTTTCGTTGGCGATAATTCTTCCCAGTCCTCCGGTTGCGACGACTTTTACCTGCTGAAAGCCGGATTCTGCGATCATATGCTTTACGATGTACTCCGTCTGGCCGATTTGCCCGTAGATCAGCCCCGCCTGCATGCTGCTGATGGTTTCCTGCGCCAGAATGCTTGCGGGTTTTTGAATTTCTATTTTAGGCAGCTTTGCCGCGTCTTCCCATAACGCTTTTGCGCTGATGCGAATGCCCGGAGCCGTGACGCCTGCGATAAAAGCGCCGGAAGCATCCACCAGATCATACGTGGTCGCCGTGCCAAAATCAAGCGCTAAAACAGGGCCGCCATAGAGCGCGTAGGCTGCGGCGGCGTCCACGATGCGGTCTGCGCCGATCTGCTTTGGATTTTCCGTTACAACACGAATGCCCGTGCGGATGCCGGGGCCGACGATAACGGGCGTTATGCCAAAATATTTGATGAGGGCATTGGTTAAAGAATGCATAACATCCGGTACGACGGATGCAATAATAACATGTTCGACATTTTCCTGAGCAAGCTGATTGCGCTCCAGCATTTCCAGAATGTCAACGCCATACTCATCGGAAGTGCGCGGCAGCTTTGTTGTCATGCGAAACGTGGTAATCAGGACTTTTTTTTCAAATATGCCAAAGGTAATATTTGTATTTCCGACGTCGATTGTCAATAACATAATTCATCCTCCATAAAAACGTGGTAAAACATCTGTAAAGATTCCAGCAGATCTGCTTTTTCGCGCTGCAGCTCTTTGACCTTTAAGACGCTGCCGATTTCGTCATACAGGTAATCGCCTTCGTCGGCCGAGGTTTTGAATTCCAGCTCGCCGTCCGCATTGTAAATGAGCTCCACGATGCCGCCAACGTCTTCTGTAAAGAGCACGCACATAATTTTCAGCTCGTCTTTGATGCTTTGCGGAAGGCCGGAAAACGCCTGATTCAAATAAAATTTTTTTTCATATGCGCTTGCGGCGCACAATACAAGCTCCTGTTCCATATGAACTCCTTTACACATATCCGTAAATGCCCCGTACAGAGACCTCGCCAGAAGACACAAGGCGTGTCTCCTCTTCCGTTTCCACGATCAGCTCTCCGGTTCGGGCAATGCCTTTTGCAGTTCCGGTAAATGGATGCGACGGGTCCAGAATGCAGACCTGCCTGTCCCTGTTTATGAGAAACGAATTGTATTCTTCCAGAAGCGGGCTCAGGTCGCCTGCGGCGCAGAATGCGTCATAGTACGATTCAAACTGTTCCCACACGGCTTCGATCAGGCTGGCTCTGTGAATATTTTTACCGCTTTCCAAAAGGATGGAAGTGGCGATGTCTGCGATGCCGTCCGGAAAGCATTGATTGGAAACGTTAATGCCGACGCCGATGACGATATGGTTGATGGAATCAATTTCTGTAGAAAGCTCCGTTAAGATACCGCAGATCTTTTTTTCATTTAACAGGATGTCGTTTGGCCATTTGACGGTTGCGGGAAGGCGCAGGGCGGTACGAACGGCCTTTGCAACGGCGATTGCCGCAACGATTGTCAGCATGGAAGCCTGTTGCGGAAGAAAAGCGGGCCGCAGCAAAAGCGTCATAAAAATGCCGTCGTGAGCAGGAGATTCCCAGGCTTTGCCGCGCCTTCCCCTGCCGGATTGCTGCCGCCCGGCGACGACAAGCGTTCCGTGCGGCGCGCCTTCTTCTGCAAGCCGTTTGGCCTGTATATTTGTAGAATCCGTCACGTCCAGATATACGATGGAAGAGCCAATCCATTTTGTTTTGCGGATGCTATTCAGCTCTTCCGCGCTCAGAATGTCCGGCGCATCCAAAAGGCGGTATCCTTTATTGGAAACGGCTTCGATTTGATAGCCTTCTTCTTTGAGTTTCTGCATCCCTTTCCAGACGGCTGTTCGTGACACGCCAAGCCGCTCGCATAATTCCTGACCGGAAACATATCCGTTTGTGTGCCTGAGCGCCGCCAAAATTTCTGATTTCAATCTGTATTACGCCCCCAGTGTCGCCAGCATTACGGCCTTGATGGTATGCATGCGGTTTTCCGCTTCTTCAAAGACGAGCGACTGGCTGCTTTCAAATACTTCGTCGGTAACTTCGATTTCCTTCAGGCCAAATGTCTGATGCACGCTTCGGCCTGTTTCCGTGTTCAGATCATGAAAGGCCGGAAGACAGTGCATAAAGACGGCGTCTTTCCCCGCCTGTTCCATTACGCTTCGATTGACCTGGTATGGAAGAAGCTCCTTGATTCGTGCGCCCCAGGCTTCCTGCGGTTCGCCCATTGATACCCATACATCCGTATAAATGACGTCGGCATTTTTGGTGGCCGCGGCTACGTCTTCGCTTAACGTAATCTGTGCGCCTGTTTTTTTGGCTTCTTCTTTGCAGACGTTTACAAGTCTTTCATCCGGAAAGAAGTTTTTTGTGGTACAGGCGGTAAAATGCATACCCATTTTTGCGCAGGCAACCATCAGGGAATTTCCCATATTGTAGCGTGCGTCTCCCATATATACAAGGCGAATGCCCTTTAGACGGCCAAAATGCTCCTGAATCGTCAAAAGGTCCGCCAGCATCTGCGTCGGATGGAATTCATTCGTCAGTCCGTTCCAGACAGGGACGCCGGCATGCGCCGCGAGTTCTTCTACGATGCATTGGCCGTAGCCCCGGTATTCGATGCCGTCGAACATGCGTCCAAGCACTCTGGCGGTGTCTTTTATGCTTTCCTTTTTTCCGATCTGAGAAGCCGAAGGGTCCAGATACGTCGCGTGCATACCGAGGTCATGTGCGGCGACCTCAAATGCGCAGCGCGTCCGCGTGCTCGTCTTTTCAAAAATCAGCGCGATGCTTTTTCCGGTCAGATGCGCGTGGGCATGCCCTTCCTTTTTTTCTCGTTTCAGCTGTTTTGCCAGATCAACCAGATATCGAATTTCATCCGGCGTAAAATCCATCAGTTTTAAAAAATGCCGTCCCTTTAAATTCATACGTTCCTCCCTGTCAACTATTGTCCCTGTTCGTCTTTCTGTCATGCTTTTGGAAAGAAGCGTTTGCACGGTTTCGTGCATCCGCTTCGCGTTATAAAAAGAATCCCGTTTACGGGATTCTTTTTATGCTTTCCCTTATTTTTCTTCCTTCATCACTTCCGCGAGCGATTTTGCAAGTCCTGCGACGCCCTGAATCTCAGAAGGAATAATGATCTTTGTTGCTTTGCCGTCCGCGGCTTTCACAAAAGCCTCCAGGCTCTTTAAGTGCAGAACGCCGGAATCCGGAGCCGCTTCTTTTAAGAAGCGAAGGCCGTCCGCGTTTGCCTGCTGGATTTTTAAAATAGCCTCTGCCTGGCCTTCCGCTTCGCGGACAGTCGCTTCCTTTTTGGCTTCCGCGCGTAAAATGGCCGCCTGCTTTTCCGCTTCCGCATCTAATATGGCGGATTCCTTCTTTCCCTCTGCGACAAGAATGGCGGATTTTTTCTCGCCCTCCGCTTTTAAAATAACTTCCCTTCGTTCCCGTTCCGCCTTCATCTGCTTTTCCATAGCGTCCTGAATGGCAGCCGGAGGAATGATGTTTTTCAGCTCGACGCGGTTCACTTTAATGCCCCAGGGGTCTGTCGCCACGTCCAGAGACGCGCGCATCTGCGTATTGATCGTCTCGCGGGAAGTCAGCGTTTCATCCAGCTCCAGATCGCCAATGATGTTTCGAAGCGTCGTCGCCGTCAGGTTTTCAATCGCCATAATCGGGTTCTCGACGCCGTATGCAAAAAGCTTTGGATCTGTGATCTGAAAAAATACGACAGTGTCAATCTGCATCGTTACGTTGTCTTTGGTGATGACAGGCTGAGGCGGAAAATCCACAACCTGCTCTTTTAAGTTGATCCGTCTTGCAACGCGGTCTACAAAAGGCCTTTTAAAATGGATGCCGACGCCCCAGGTGAGGCGGTAGGCTCCCAGACATTCCACAACGGCGGCATGTGCCTGCGGCACAATTTTAATACAGCTTGCAACCGTCAGAAGTACGATGACAAATATGGCTGCCATAGCTATGAGTAATCCCATATGCGCTCCTCCATTTTCCGGAGTGCGTCCAAAGTTCCCTTTTCTGTCGGGCCTGCAAAATGTATAGATGGCGTAAAACGGTCCGTGCAAATGACGGAAATCAGAATGTGAACGCGCCCCTGCATGATAAAAAAATAGTATGTCAGGTTTCTTTACCTAACATACTACTATAATTTATTTCAGATTACAACTAAAAAAATACATTTGCGCCAATGACGGTTCCTGCGTATCCGGACGCTGCGCTGCGGAACGATAACGCTCCGTTGGTATTGTCTGTGCCGTTAATCGCTTCGCGTGCCGCCTGCAAACATGCGCTTCTTACGCCGCCTGCCGCAACATTGGCAACGCTGCCGTTTAAGGCGGGAGGAAACTGGCCGCTCTGATAGATGACGCCGGAAATGGAACCCGGATATGCGCCGCTTCTTACGCGGTTCATAACAACGGCGCCGACTGCCACCATGCCTTCGTAGGATCCGCTTCCCGCTTCACACTGAATCAGTGCGCCAAGCAAAGTCACTTCATCTGCGCCTGCCGATACAGCAGGTTTTTTCGAAGCCTCCGCCGCTTTTTCTTCGGCTTCCTTTGCCTCTTTCGCAGCAACCTCTTCACTGTTTAACGGCGTTCCAAGATTTAATGCAACGCCGACATATTCTGCGCTGACATAAGCCGTATCGTCAGAGGTATGAACGGCTACCCAGCCATCCACAGCATCGGTATCTATATCTACTTTCAGTTTATCTCCGGTATTGGCCGTCGTGATGATTTCGCTTTCTTCGCTCGGTTCGTTTCTCAGACGAAGGCCGTCTGTGTTTACCGTTGCGTAGACGGTGCATACTTCGTTTGCAAGCGCGTTCGCTTCCATACCGTAGACCAGATAATCGTTTTTGACATATCCGCTTACGTTTCCGGAAGCAATCTGCGTCCATTCGCCGTCAATCGCTACGACCTCGGCCACGTCTCCGCGGTAAAATTTACCTGCCAGCTCCGACGTTTCGTCCGGCGCAGTGCGGATATTCATATCTTCTTCCACATTTGCCATAACCCGATTTGCCCATTCCGCTTCTTCTGGAGATGGTTCTGCAACAACTTCTGCCGCAGGCTGCTCCAAAGCTTCTTCTGGCAGATCCTGTGACAGTGCGGCTTCAGCTGGCGCAGGAATTTCTGCGTCTGCGATCAGCTCCGTTGTCTCGGTGGGTTCAGAAGGTAAAACAGCGGCAGCCGGTTCTTCAGATTGCAGGCTTTGTATTGCCGCTTCTGCTGCGAGCGCTCCAGGTCCTGCCGTTCCATCGGAAGGATCAGCATTGAAAGAGACGTCTGCTCCGCTGTTGGCAACGACGTCTTTAGGAAGCCGTTCAATGCTTGCCGTCATAATCGCATTTTCATTTAAAAGATTCGTTTCAGCGTCGTGCAGCTCAGAAATAATGCCTGCCGTGCCGTTTTTATTTAATGCAATATGTTCTGTTTTGCCGCCCGTACTGTCTTCTGTGGAACCTCCAAATGCAGTGATTGTTGTCATGACAAGCATTGCTGATGTAACAGTCATGCTTTCAACCACTTTTTTGTTTAGTTTCATCATTCAACCTCCAAGTGTATTTTTTCTGTCGAAATGTGATACTTTTATTAATAATTATTCACAAATCTATTCAGAAATATTACATTTGTTACGAATTTGTTACGAGCAAATCGTATCACACGAAAACGAACTTGTCAAGTCTTTCTGATGAATTTTTGCCCGGAAAGCGTTTTGGCGGAGGTCAGCAGCGCTCGAAAGCGTGATGAAACATACAGTTTTTAAACAATGAAGCAGTACATAACAATAAAATGACAAAAACTTCCAGCCATAACAAACAGATGGAATACTTCATGGCTGCCAAAATATTTGTGCACGCAATTAAACTTTTTTAGTTTTAAAGCATATATAATTCCGCCTGCGGTGTATAAAATGCCGCCGGCCAGCAGCCAGAGCATTGCGGCGGTAGAAAGCTTTTCTATTAAAGAGGGAAAGACCAGAATGCATGCCCAGCCCATTCCGATATATATAATAGAAGAAAACCATTTTGGACAGTTGATCCAAAACGACTTCAAAAGAATGCCGCCAATTGCAATTCCCCATATAAAAGCCAGCAGCAGCATGCCGGTATTTCCGCCCAGAACCAGCATACAGACAGGGGTGTACGTTCCTGCAATTAAAATAAAAATCATCATATGGTCCAGCTTGCGGAAAACTTTCAGAATATTATCTTTCACGTTTAATGCATGATAAACGCTGGAGGCCGCGTATAATAAAATCATCGTCAGAATGAAGATTCCCATAGCAGTGATGGCAGAAGGAATCTGACTGGTTTCTGCCTTGACGAGCAGAGGCGCAGCGGCTGCCATAGACAGCAGCATGCCAATATAATGCGTAATGGCGCTTCCGGGTTCTCGAATTGTAATTTGCATAAGTCCTCCTTTTTTATTCTCATATTATGTTATGTAGTATTCATTACTACGTTTTGATTTATTCAATACTACTATAAAATAATGCGGTTGTCAAATCCGTTTGCTGGAAGTCGTGTTATGCGGTGTATGCGTTAACGTTTTTTTGCGGCGGACAGGTATGGCATGACGGATAACGGCTTTTATATAGAAGCAATATGACAAGGACAGATACCAGAGAAAAGAATTTCTGCCGGAAGAGGAAGGATACAGGCGAAAAAAGGGAGGCGGGAAAAATTCTTAATAATTATTTAAATGCTTTTAAAGGATATTGACAGAAATGGAAGGAATGATAGAGTAGGATAGAAAACAGAAAAGTGGAAAAATGGGAGGAAAAGCAATGAGGAAGAAAATCAGGATATCAGCAGCAGTGTTTTTTTGTATGGTCGTATGCATTCTGGCTGTTCCGCAGAAAACATCTGCAACGACAACGATTCAGGGAAAGATCGCGAATCTGGATCAGGTGCGCGGGTTAAAGGCGGGAGCCTGCACATCAAAAAGCATTAATTTTCACTGGCTTTTAGTGGATGGAGCGGACGGATATGAAGTGTACCGCGCGGAAGCGAGAAATGGAAGGTATGCGCTGATCAGCTCTCTTTCGCAGGGGAGCCAGGCTTTTATGAATACGTCTGTGCTTTCTGGAAAAGAGTATTTTTATAAAGTCAGAGCGTACGTAGAAGAAGGGAAGGGACGCAGTTGTGGAAAGTTTTCCAAAATTCTGCGGGTCAATACAAAAACACTGTCGCGGCGCATTGTAAAAGCAAAATGCAATATTAATGTGCGAAAATATGCCGGAACAAACTATGCAAGGATATTTGGCGTTCCGTCAGGAGCGTCGATGACGGTTCTTTGTGAAACCTGCGATAAAGCCGGCGTGAAATGGTATCGGATTCAGATAAAAATGAATGGAAAAAAACGGGTTGGATATGTGCGTGGAGACCTGGTTGCCTGACGCAGTGGCTGCATGTATCAAATTTGTTGGGGCGGCAATAAAAAATATGCCGAATTTCCAAAAAAATCTTGACAAATAAATTTCTTTTGATTATTATAGGATATGCGTCATGTAACTGCGCATATCTTATTTGTTATAATTTCGGACTTTGGAGAAGTACTCAAGTGGCCGAAGAGGTGCCCCTGCTAAGGGTATAGGTCGGGTAACCGGCGCGAGGGTTCAAATCCCTCCTTCTCCGTTCTCAACAAAAATTTTTATTTTTATAAAAAAATTGTTGACAAATCAAAAAAAATGTTTTATTATGAACAAGTTGCTGTTGAACATACTTACAGCAAGCAAGCCGAACAATGAAAACTGAACAGTGGAATAACCTTGAACGATCCAAAACGAGACATTC
>CANSKO010000036.1 GCA_947647505.1 uncultured Roseburia sp.
GAAATCGCACGGGATACCTCTATGCCGTATGGCAGGAAAGAGGAAATCGCACGGGATACCTCTATGCCATACGGCAGGAAAGAGGAAATCATGGATTATATTCTGGATAAGTATAAGCCGTTGGTGCGCAGACGCGCAAATGCGCTGTATCTGATTGGCGGGGACACGGACGATCTGATACAGGAGGGGATGATCGGGCTGTTTAAGGCGATTCGGGATTTTTGTCCGGATAAGGACAGCTCTTTTTCGCATTTTGCCCGGATTTGCGTGGAACGGCAGATGTATACTGCAGTAGAGGCTTCCAGACGGAAAAAGCATGCGCCGTTAAATTCCTATATATCGCTTTACGATGATTCGGATGAAAAGGGGATGCCGCTGGCAGATGTTTTGACGGGGGAAGAAGACCGGAATCCGGAACGCCTGCTGATTGACAGGGAAAGCATACATCAGAAGCTGTCTGCGCTGGCGAAGCAATTAAGCAAAATGGAAAAGCAGGTGTTTGACTATATGCTGGAAGGATTGAGCTATCGCCAGATTGCGGAAAAAATGGGAAAATCCCCAAAGGCGATCGACAATGCGATCCAGCGTATGAAAGGAAAAGCGGAATGAACGATCCGTTGGGCAGCGTTACATGGCAAAATAGCAGGGCTTTTCGGGGCGAGGCTTCGAAGAGCTTTTTTGCTGTGCGCAAACGGCGCAAAGCGGCGGTCCGTTACAGGCAACGGTAGGCTTTGCTTCCGGATTGGGCATTTAGCGAAAATTTTATGGCATAATGATCTGCCGTCCGGCGTTTCCGGCAATGGTAATCAGCATGCAGGAAAATCAAGCTTCTAAGGATCCTTCCCAGGCTTTTTTCTTTATCTGCGACAAGGCTCTTCGTACCGGCGGAAGGCTGATGACGATCAGCGTGATGGCGGCTTCCGCAAATAAGTAGGAGCCGTTGTAAGCCAGCGAGTAGGCCGGGCCGCTCATGCCGTAATCCGCCCCGTAGGAACCGAAGAATATCCAGCCGGACAAAAAGGCGAACAAAAACCTTCCGGTTACGCCGGCAATATATCCGGCTATCAGGCCGCCTTTCTTTTTCCAGAAGAATCCGGACAGCCCGAGCGCGCCGAACGCCAGCGGGTAATCTATGATGACCTGCGGGATCGTGAATATGTATGGCTCGATGGCGAACTGGAGCAGGCCGTAGGCGACGCCCGTTGTTATTCCGGTCGCAGGCCCGTACCAGTGGCCGATCAGCACGATAAAGAGCATGGAAAAAAGCGTGACCGAGCCTCCCATCGGAAGGGAAAAGAGCTTGATCATGGACGTTACCATGGCGAGGGCGATCGCCACCGCCGCATAAGCCAGTTGCTTTGTCTTAAAATTACGCATAAAAAAACCTCCTGTACATGATTCTGCCAGACGGTTCGTAGTCGCTTCCTTACGCCGGCATGATCCGGTTCAAGTTATGAGGGTTGATTTTCATCTCTCAGCCAAATGGCGCCCCTAGCAGAATATTTTATTTTTACATGACGACTATAACAGTCCGGGCAGGGAAAGTCAAGCGTTTTTTTGCGCCGCGTAATGATCTTGCCATTTGCCCAAAGCGCCCAAAATCCATGTTGACACTTGCAGGAGCGCGGGCTATAATGGGTATAAAATCCGGGCGTCAAACGTCTGGGAAAGTAAGAGGAGAGGGGAGTGAGGACATGGATTTGAAATACGGCGGATTATGCGAAGCCGGTTCTGAAGATATTTTAGGGGGGGTATAAAGCGTAATCCCTTACTTTTTTGTGCTTCTTTTTTCCATCGCGGTTTTCGGGCCAGGGACTGCCCGTAAGGAATGCCGGGATGGTTTTTTTGCGTCCATTTTTAGGGAAAACGATGGAAATTTGCATTGGAAAAAGAAAAGAGAGGTAAGAAAGCATGAAGAAAAAAATAATTGCGTTTATGATGGCGTTCGTCTTGGCGGCGGGTTCTGCAGCGGGCCCTGCAGGGCGAGTGACAGTCCGGGCGGAAGAAGGGCAGGAGCAGGTGACGGAGGACGGCATCAAATATGAAATCAGAGAAGACGGCATTTGTATTACGGGATATTCCGGAGATATTGCGGAACTTGTGATCCCGTCTGAAATTGACGGGAAACGCGTGACGAGCATAGGGGAGGGCGCTTTTTTGGGCTGCTCAGGCCTGACAAGCGTGACAATCCCGGAGGGCGCGACGAGCATCGGGGTTTCCGCTTTTTGGTTCTGCTCAGGCCTGACAAGCGTGACGATCCCGGAAAGCGTGACGGGCATCGGGGGCTCTGCTTTTTATGGGTGCAAGAGCCTGACAAGCGTGACGATCCCGGAAAGCGTGACGAGCATCGAGCCTGCTGTTTTTATGGGTTGCAGCGGTCTGACAAGCGTGACGATTCCGGAAAGCGTGACGAGCATCGGGGGCTCTGCTTTTTATGGTTGCAGCGGTCTGACAAGCGTGACGATTCCGGAAAGCGTGACGAGCATCGGGGGCTCTGCTTTTTATGGTTGCAGCGGTCTGACAAGCGTGGCAATCCCTGAGAGCATGACGAGCATCGAGGCTTCTGTTTTTTCCGGGTGCGAGAGCCTGACAAGTGTGGCAATCCCGGAGGGCGTGACGAGCATCGGGGATTCTGCTTTTTATGAGTGCGAGAGCCTGACAAGCGTGACAATCCCGGGAAGCGTGACGAGCATCGGGAATATTGCTTTTGCCGGGTGCAAGAGCCTGACAAGCGTGACAATCCCGGGAAGCGTGACGGACATCGAGTACGGGGCTTTTTCCGGATGCAGTGGGTTGACCGGAATAAACGTGTTGGAAGAAAATGAAAATTACGTGTCAGAGCAAGGAGTGTTATATAATAAGGCAAAAACAGAATTGATCTGCTGTCCGGAAGGAAAACAGGGTTCCGTGACAATCCCGGGAAGCGTGACGAGCATCGAGCATCATGCTTTTGCCGGGTGCAAGAGCCTGACAAGCGTGACAATCCCGGAAAGTGTGACAAGCATCGGGGATTATGCTTTTCTCGCGTGCAGTGGCCTGACAAGCGTGACAATCCCGGGAAGCGTGACGAGCGTCAAGTTTAGCGCTTTTACCGGTTGCAGTGGCCTGACAAGCGTGACAATCCCGGAGAGTGTGACGAGCATCGAGGCATCTGCCTTTAACTTGTGTGACAAATTGAAAGACGTCTATTATGCCGGAAGCCAGGCGCAATGGGGGCAAATAGAAATAGACGAAGTTGGAAACGAGGCTTTGCAGTCCGCGGCCATTCATTACAATCCTTCCGGCCCGTCCGACGGCGCAGACGGAAACAACGAGGGCGGCACGGGCGGAAACAACGGCGGCGGTTCAGGCTCGGATCCCGTCCAAAAAACAGCCCAGACCATCACGGCCTCCGACCTTGTGAAAACCTACGGCGTAAAACCGTTTTCCCTCGGCGCCAAATCCAGCGGGAACGGGGCGCTTTCCTATACGGCGTCCGACCCAAAGGTCGCCGCGGTAGACGGAAGCGGGAAAGTGACGGTCAAAGGCTGCGGCGTTACGGACATCGTGATTACGGCGGCGGAAACGGACGCATGCGCCAAAGCGCAAAAAACCGTCAGGCTTACCGTGAAGCCGAAAAAGGCGGCGCTTGTTTCCGTCAAGTCCAAAAAGAAAAAAACGATCACGGCAAAGTGGAAAAAAGACAGCGCGGCCTCCGGCTACCTGATCGAGTGCGCGACGGACAAAAAGTTCAAAAAGAACAAAGTCAGGGTCGAGGTGAAGAAAAACAAGACGGTGACTGCGACGGTGGGAAAATTAAAGGGCGGAAGCAAATATTACGTCCGCATCTGCGCCTATGCGATGTCCGGAAAGACGAAAGTGCAGGGGGAGTGGAGCAAGGCAAAGGCGGTCAAGGTGGAGAAATAATGGAAAGGCAACAGGCGGGGAAGATGGGACGGCGACGCTTGCTTTTGCCATGCCGGCCATTTGCGCTTTATCAAACGGGAGAGCCGCCGACGGATGATCATGGTCGGCAGGAAATCGTTTCGCAAATAAAAATGGGCTGTTGCGACAGCAAAGTCAATGCGTTAAGCCGGGAATAGACTTTCTCAAAGAGTGGATTATACGCCAAAACGTGTAGTCTGCTCTTTGTTGTAATTACTAACGATAGTTGCAGACGGGAGGAAACGATGGAGAAATGATCAGATAGCCTGCTTGATGCGGAAATATATGGTTACTGTCGTATATCTGTTGACGAAGTGTAAAACCAGATAAGGATAAAATATATATTTAAAGTAGATGATATAAAGCCGAGGAGAAAAGGAATGGGATTTTTTACTCGGATGGTAAAAGCAGAAATCAAAAATATCAGCTACACGAGGAAATTACTTTGCAACAGCGTCTACAATGATAACGAGCATCGGATTGCGCCAACCACAATCCGAATTGTAAAGCTCTTCCAGAAATTGATAGAAGATTATCTACCGATATGTTATAATGCCTGTGTTGTCCAACCTACACCCGGCAACGGGAGGAGGTGTTTGCATGGAGTTATTCTTCACATTTCTTGTAACTGTCGCGGCAGGTGTGGTTTGCCACCTCATCAGCAAATGGTTAGACAGGCACGGCAAGGACAACAAATAGCCTGGTGGACGCTTTGCCACTATAAAAAGAAAAGAAGAATCCCTCGACTGTACGCCATTACAGTCGGGGGATTCGTTCTTTGCCTGCATGGAATTCTCCACATTTCTTTGCCTATTGGCATTATAGCATATGCAAAAACTTTTTTCAATATGCTTTTGGCAATCTAAAAACTATCCTTGTGTAGGTTTGTCAAACATGTATTGTAATCCTACAATATAGTTGGAAGAAAAACAAAAATCAATATTGACAGAAAAGAAGAGCTATAGTAATATAAGATTTGTTGGTTAAGCTGCTATAGCACAGTCGGTAGTGCGCAGCATTGGTAGTGCTGAGGTCACCGGTTCGATTCCGGTTAGCAGCTTTACATGGCAAAACGGCAGGGCTTTTCGGGGCAGGAGGCTTCGAAGAGCTTTTTTGTTGTGCGCAAAACGGCGCAAAGCGGGGAGCATCCCGAATTTGCATTGACTTTCCCGGAAGGCCTGTTATATACTATGTTCGACAGTTACCGCCGCCGTGTGATTGCGCGTGGCGGCGCAGAATCGATCATAACAGGAGGGCAATACAGGCGTGGAAGAATTAAAACCGGTAAAAGAGGGAAAAGTACGGGAAGTGTACGATGCGGGAGACTGCATCATTATGGTGGCTACGGACAGGATATCGGCCTTTGACCATATTTTAAAAAATGATATCGCGCAAAAGGGCGCGATTTTAACGAAGATGTCAAAGTTCTGGTTTGAGTTTACAAAAGACATTGTGCCAAATCACATGCTTTCTATTGATACAAAGGACATGCCAGAAGCGTTTCGGACAAAGCGTTTTGACGGCAGAAGCATGAAGTGCAGAAAGCTGAACATGCTTCCGATTGAATGTATCGTAAGGGGATATATTACGGGAAGCGGCTGGGAAAGCTATCAGAAGGACGGCACGGTCTGCGGCATCCGTCTGCCGGAGGGCCTGCGGGAATCGGACAGGCTGCCGGAACCGATTTATACGCCGACGACAAAGGCGGAGATCGGGCTGCATGATGAGCATATTACATTAGAAGAGAGCAAGGATATTCTCGAACAGGCATATCCGGGAAAGGGAGCGGAATATGCGGAGAAAATCAAATCGTACACGATTGCGCTATACAAAAAATGCGCATCGTATGCGCTTGGCAAGGGCATCATTATAGCGGACACCAAATTTGAATTTGGACTGGATGAAATGGGAAACATAATGCTGGGCGATGAAATGCTGACGCCGGACAGCTCCCGCTTCTGGCCGTTAAACGGATATGAGCCGGGGAAATCGCAGCCGTCGTTTGACAAGCAGTACGTCAGAGACTGGCTGAAAGCGAATCCGGGAAGCGATTATCTGCTTCCGCAGGAAGTAGTGGAGCAGACGGTTGCAACCTACAGGGAAGCCTATGCATTGCTGACGGGCAGCCCGTTTGCGTAACAGAAGCGGATGCGCGGGAAAACGGAAGCGTCCGTCTGAAGCAGACAGAAACAGGCGCGTTAGAGAAAAAGGAGACAGAGTATGAGTACAGACAGATACCAGAGTCCGTTATCGGAGCGGTATGCCAGCAAAGAAATGCAGTATATATTTTCACCCGAGATGAAATTTAAAACATGGAGAAGGCTCTGGATTGCGCTTGCGAAAACGGAGCAGGAGCTTGGGCTTCCCATTTCCGACGAGCAGATTGCGGAACTGGAGGCGCACAGGGATACGATTAATTTTGAAACGGCAAAGGAGCGGGAAAAGTCCGTCCGGCATGACGTGATGTCGCATGTCTATGCGTATGGCGTACAGTGCCCCAAAGCGAAAGGCATTATTCATCTTGGGGCGACGTCCTGCTATGTGGGGGACAATACGGACATCATTCTTATGGCGGAAGCGCTAAAGCAGATCAAAAGAAAGCTTATCAACGTATTGGAAAGGCTGGCGGCGTTTGCCGATGCGCATAAAAATCTGCCGACGCTTGCGTTTACGCATTTTCAGCCGGCGCAGCCTACGACGGTAGGCAAGCGCGCGACGCTGTGGATGCAGGAATTTCTGATGGATCTGGAAGACCTTGAATATGTGGCGGGCAGCTTAAAGCTGCTGGGCTCAAAGGGGACGACCGGGACGCAGGCAAGCTTTCTGGAGCTGTTTGACGGCGATCAGGAAAAGGTGGACCGGATCGATCCGATGATTGCGGAAAAGATGGGATTCAAAGACTGCTATGCCGTGTCCGGACAGACGTATTCCAGAAAGGTGGACGCAAGAGTTGCAAACGTGCTGGCCGGCATTGCGGCAAGCGCATATAAAATGTCAAATGACATACGTCTGTTACAGCATTTAAAAGAAGTGGAGGAGCCGTTTGAAAAGAATCAGATTGGCTCTTCCGCGATGGCGTACAAGCGAAATCCCATGCGCAGTGAACGAATTGGCTCGCTTGCCCGCTACGTGATGGTGGATGCCTTAAACCCGGCGATTACTTCCGCAACGCAGTGGTTTGAGCGGACGCTGGATGATTCCGCCAACAAACGGCTTTCGATTCCGGAGGCGTTTCTTGCAACGGACGGTATTCTGGATCTTTGCTTAAACGTGGCGGACGGCCTTGTCGTATACGAAAAAGTGATTACAAAGCATCTGATGGCGGAGCTTCCGTTTATGGCGACGGAAAACATTATGATGGATGCGGTAAAAAAAGGCGGAGACCGTCAGGAGCTGCACGAGAAAATTCGAACGCTTTCTATGGAAGCCGGCGCGCACGTCAAGCAGGAAGGAAAAGAAAACAACCTTCTGGAGCTGATTGCGGCAGATCCGGCGTTTCGCCTTACGCTGGAAGAGCTGAAAGCGTCGATGGAGCCTTCAAAATACATTGGGCGCGCGCCACAACAGACAGAGCGGTTTTTACATGACGTGATTCGCCCGGTCCTGGAAGCGAACCGGGAAATGCTTGGCATGAAAGCGGACATCCATGTATAAAAAATATGCCGGAGTTTTGCTTTTGCTGCTGCTTATGGCAGCGGCGGGGCTTTTTGTACTGCGAAAAAGAGAAGAGGCGGCGCCGGAACCTGCCGTTGTTTTACAGAAAGAGAAAAACGATGTGGAGGCCGGCGTCATTGCCGAGCTTCGAAAAGCGCTTCTTCGCACGGGCGTCATTTCGCCGGATTTTAAAGTGGCGTATCTGACGCCGGAGGAGGAAGCGTCTTTAGTCTATACGTTTTTGCAGGGACCGCGGGCGTATGGGGAGGGTCTGCCCTGGTCCGGCGAATGGTGTGAAAAAATCGTATCGAACAATTCGTTTGGCGGATTCGGATGCGGCCTGTGCTGTATGGCCAATATCTACAGCACGCTCTCTCCGTATGAATGCTCGCCCTGGAGTATGTTTGAATTTGCGACGACGTCTTCGTTTTATTATCCAAGCAGCGAAAGCGGCGCGATTGGATGGCAGGACATGCAGATGACGCTGCGGGCGGCGGGGCTGGCCTGTGAGCTGCGTCGGAAGCCAAAGAGCTACCGGGCGTTTCAGAAACAGATGAAGAAGGCAAAATCAGCCGTCGTATTGGTCAGCAGCGCCTACGACGATGCATTCTGGAAAGATACGTCGGGGCATTATGTCAATATCTGGCTGTATCAGGAGGAAACGGATCTGGTCTTTTTGTCGGAGCCGGGCGATCCGGAGCGCAACCGGACCTGGATTCCGCTTCGCTATGTCTATGACGCGCTGAAAACAGTCAGCTCTTATCAGTATCTGGCCGTTACGGCATATTACGAAGGAGCAAACGTCTGGAAAAAGAATGGAATCGACGATATCTGGAATGGAAAATTTTAATAAAAATGAAAAATAGTGTAAGGAAAGTAAAAAAACCGGACGATATACAATGTGAAACAAAAAATATGCATCCAGGGAGGGATTTGCCGCATACGGATATGAGGGATATTTTAGGGTTTCATCAGTGATGATTATCAACGCAATGTCTGACGCGACTTCACAGCGCAGACAGGAGGAGAGAAAGTCCGGCGGACAGAAAGGGTTTGGACAGATACTGGCGGAAAAGACAAAACGGCTGCGTGAAAGCTGCGATATGGAAGGCAAGACAGTCGGATATGGAAGAGACGGCCAGCTGCTGATCGGGCAGGTAATGCAGAGGGCTTATAATTAGCCTGAAAAGCAGTCCAAAAAAGAGGAGTGCCACGGTATTTTAAAAATACCGTGGCCATTATGAAGAAATTTATCAGTAATAACATATAATCTGTAATAAAATGGATTTTTTGGAACAAATTTATCATA
>CANSKO010000037.1 GCA_947647505.1 uncultured Roseburia sp.
TAATTAGTATGAAAAATTATATTCATAATAATAAAACAGGGGGTCTTTTATGACGAATAAAATGTTACGAATCTGGAAACGGAGCCTGGGCATTGCAATGACGGGCATTATGGCGGCAGCCTCGTTTCCAACGGCTTCTTTTGCGGCGGATGCAGAAAATCCGGCTTTTCAGAAGCCTGTGGCAAGAAGGGCCTGCAGCTTATCTGTCAGCGAGGAGCATGTTACGGAGAATGAGCCGTTTGCTTCCTATACGGCCGGCAGCAGAGGCTTTCGCATTCCTACGCTGATCGCTCTGGAAAACGGAGATCTTCTTGGGACTGCCGATGCGCGCTGGGAGCGGTTTGCAGATGGAGGCGGACTGGATACGATCGCGTCCGTTTCCAGTGACGGAGGGAAGACGTGGCATTACAGCTTTCCGTTTTTCTTTCCCGACAGCAATGGATTTTCAGGAAACGACGTGCAGCCGCTTTGGAGCGACGCGACGACGATTATTGATTCCTGCGTTCTGGAAGGGCCGGATGGCACGGTGTATTGTTTTGCGGACGTGAACCCTACCGGGGCGACGACGCTGTATCAGAATAACAGCAATGGTTTTGTAGGGAATAACCCGAACCTTCCCTATACGGGCAGCGTAGGGACCGGAACGGGGTATGTGACGGTAGACGGCAAACGCCGCCTTGCCCTGACGGAAGATTATACGAAGGTTATGACGGAGCCGTCCGATTCGGATACGGAGACGTATCCCTATTATGTGGGAGATTTTACGGATGGCTATGCGCAGATTCTTACGAGAGAGGGCAGTGAGCCAACCGGATTTGGCGTGGATGAGTGGTATAACCTCTATACCATCGAAAATGGAAGGTATATTGATAATCTGGAACAGGATCAGGTAAGGTCCGACCCGATCAATACGGATCCGATCGGAAAGGTGCAGCAGAACGTTTATTATGCCGGATCCAAATTTCATATTTATTGCGTTGCCCATATCTGGATGGTGACGTCCAAAGATCATGGACGGACCTGGACGAACCCGGTAGACATCAACGATCAGGTCAAACGGCGCACGAATGAGCATGCGATTCTCGTTTCGCCCGGACAGGGCATGGTGACGAGTGACGGCACGATTGCATTTGGCGTATATGATAACGGCGGAAACGTGCAGGGAGAGCAGGAAAATGCCAGCATCGTCTATTCATCCGACCGGGGCAAAACCTGGAAGCGGACGAACGACGTGCCGGATATGTGGTCTTCGGAAAACGAAATCGTAGAGATTGCAGACGGCAAAGGCACGTTGCGGATGTTTTTCCGAAACGGAAACAACAAAATATGTTATGCAGACGCGGAGAAGGATGAAAATGGCGAATATCAGTTTAAAAGAAGCGTCATCACGGACGTGCAGTCTGGCTCCAGCTGTAATGTGTCCGCGATATCCTATTCGGAGAAGATCGACGGAAAACAGGCGGTTATGGTGGCGTGTCCGAGCACAGGGCGTTCAAACGGCAAGATTTACACGTTTCTGGTGAATGACGATGCGCTGCATACGATGGAGTTAAAATATACGTTTGCGATCAACAGCGGAGGATTTGCCTATTGCTGCGTCACGGAGCAGGCGGACGGTTCCATTGCGCTTATATGGGAAAATGGCAATCAGGGCGGCGTCCGTTTTAACAGCTATGACATAGCGGATGTCGTGCCCGGCGGACAGATTGAGAATGCTTCGGTAAACGTGGAAGTAGCCGAAGGAGACGTCCATAAAATATTATATGACGGAAAAGGGGAGGTTACGGCTGCGCCGGAGCCCGACTTCGCAGAAGCGTCCATCCGGGAGGAAACATATTTTGACCTGTACGATCACAGCGGCAGGGCGACAGATTCCAGCCTTGACAGTTTCGTGGCGTCGCCGAATCAGATATTGAGACTTTCGGATGCGGAATTTACATTTACCGGTTCCGGAACCTCCTGGCAGATCAAAAATGACAGGAGAAAAGTCTGGCTGAAAAATGACGGAGCCGCATCGTTCTTTGACGCCGGCGCTGCGGATATGAAAGTGTCCCCGGTGGAGGGCAAAGATGCATTTTATATCTGTCAGCCGAATGATGCGGGATATGTGATTTTCCATGCAGCGGGAATGAACTTTAACCGAAACAGCGGCTTCCAGAGCGGTAACGCCAGTTATGAGCTGGCGCTTCTGGAAAAACAGAGGACGGTTTCCGGGGATGACGTCATTCCGGGATACCGGAGGGCGTCTGACATTACAAGCGGCAGACGTTACCTGATCGCCCGGATCTGGGATGAAAATAATATTATGATTTTATATCCGGTCAACGGTGTGAATGAGCAGACGAAACGCGTAGATCTTACAAAGCCTCAGACGTCTGAAATGCTTGTGTTTGAAGGGGTTTCAGAAGGGCATACGCAGGCTGTGATCGATGGCGTAACGTATCGGATTCAGGTGACGAAGGAGCATCCGCAGCCGGATTCGAATTGTTCGCATACGGAGAAGGAAGAGAAAAACAAGCTGGAAGCATCCTGTACGACGGATGGATATACCGGAGATACGATATGCCTTCAGTGCGACGGGGTCGTAGAGGCCGGCGAGAGCATTCCGGCTTCCGGACATAAATGGGATCGCGGCTCGCTGAACAAAGCCGTTACGGAAACGGAGAACGGCGAATGGGCATATCGCTGCCGGAATGACAGATCCCATACAAAAACGGAAATCTTATATTCCAGCGCATATACGGAGCTGATGGAAGCTTATCGGCATGCTATGGACGCAAAAGAAAAAGAGGGCCTGTATACGGCGGAATCCTCGCAGCAGCTTTTGGCGGCAATAGAAGGCTGCGGCGAGGCTGTGGAAGGCGCTGCAAGCAGCTCCGATTTATATGAAACAACAGACGCTTTACAGGCTGCAAACGCTGCGCTTGTCAGGAAGTCTTTGGAGCAGGTTAAACAGGAGCTGGATGAAGCGATTGCAGCTGCGGCAAAAGATGCGGCGTCCTCCGCAGGCATTCCTGCGGATGTCTGGAACGAATTTGCGGAAGCCCGCTCCAATGCGGAAGGAGCGGCGCAGACAGGAGGAACGGCGGATGAATTATGGCCGTTCATAAAGGCCCTGACGCAGGCGCAGCAGAAGCTGGACGCTGCCAAACAGGAGCTTTCGGTGGCAAAAACAAAGCTTGCGGATGCAGTCGGCGCAGCCAAAAGCGCGTATGACAGGGGAGAGGCAGGCTACACGGCGGATACCTGGAAGGCATTTTCTGATGCGTATCATGCCGCTGGAAATCCACCGGCTGCCGCAGACGTTGCAGCATTGCAGCTTCTGCTCGATCGTTTGCAGAAGGCGCAGGCGGCGCTCGTTTTACAGCAGGGGAATGCGCAGCAGCCTGGAAATGGACAGCAGCCGGGAGACGCGGCGCAGAATGGAGCCGTTTTAAAAGAAGGAGACGTGATCTCATTCCGGAACGTGGATTATGTCGTGCTGGACGCGGCAGGGAAGACCGTTTCCGCGGCAAAATGCAACAATGCAAAAGCGGCTTCTGTCACAATTCCCGATGCGATTGATGGAAAAGGCACGCTTTATAAAGTCGTTCAGATTGATGCAAAAGCGTTTAGCGGCTGCAAAAAGCTGAAACAGATCACGATCGGAGCAAATGTAACGTCGATTGGAAAACAGGCGTTTAGCGGCTGTAAAAAGCTGGGAAAGGTTACGCTGAAAGGAAGCGCGTTAAAGAGCGTTGGAAAAGGGGCATTTCAGAAAACATCGGCAAAGATGACGGTTACGGCTCCCAAGAAAATGAAAAAGGCGCAGAAAAGCGCGCTGCTGAAAAAAATGAAAAGCGCAGGAATGAGTAAGAAAGCAAAGATAAAGTAAAGAGGCATTGTTGACAAATTGTCCGTTCCTGTCTATAATGGTCATAATTTCATAAACAGAGCGCGTCGGAGATGTTCGCAGTGCAATTTGCGGCGCGCCATAAGGCTGTGATAAGAATAAGTAGCGGCAGACAGGCGCATACAGAGAGCGACCGGCTGCTGAGAGGTGCATGACGCGTCTGCCGTGAATACATCTTTGAGCTTCGCACCGAATGGCGGAATGCTTAGTAGGCTGCGACGTGTTGCGCACGTTAGCGCGCAGGGGCAGGGGGCGCTTTGGATTTGCGCATCTGAAAATGCCCGCAGAGGCGGTCCGCGTAAGCGGACTGTAAAAAAAGGTGGTAACGCGAAAGCTGGCTTTCGTCCTTTTACAGGGACGGAAGCCTTTTATTGTTCCAAAGGGAAAGGAGAACACAGATGACATTATATGACGAACTGGTTGCCAGAGGGCTGATTGCGCAGGTGACGGATGAAGAAGAAATCAAAGAAATGATAAACAATGGAAAAGCGGTATTCTATATTGGGTTTGACCCAACGGCGGACAGCCTTCACGTAGGGCATTTTATGGCGCTTTGCCTGATGAAGCGGCTGCAGATGGCCGGCAATAAGCCGATTGCCCTGATCGGAGGCGGAACGGCGATGATCGGCGATCCGTCGGGACGCACGGATATGCGGCAGATGATGACGCCGGAAACGATTCAGCACAACTGCGACTGCTTCAAAAAGCAGATGAGCCGGTTTATTGATTTTTCCGAGGATCGGGCGATGATGGTCAACAATGCCGACTGGCTGATGGATTTGAACTATATCGACGTGCTTCGGGAGGTTGGCGCGCATTTTTCCGTCAACCGCATGCTGACGGCCGAATGCTATAAGCAGCGTATGGAGAAAGGGTTAAGCTTTCTGGAGTTTAACTATATGATCATGCAGAGCTATGATTTTTATGTGCTGTATCAGAAATATGGCTGCAATATGCAGTTTGGCGGAGACGATCAGTGGAGCAACATGCTTGGGGGGACGGAGCTGATTCGACGGAAGCTGGGAAAAGACGCATATGCGATGACGATTAACCTGCTGTTAAATTCCGAAGGAAAGAAAATGGGCAAAACGCAGTCAGGCGCGGTCTGGTTAGACCCAAAGAAGACGTCGCCGTATGACTTTTATCAATACTGGCGGAACGTTGCCGATGACGATGTGTTAAAATGCATCAAAATGCTGACGTTTCTTCCGATGGAGGAGACGGAAGCGATGGCGTCCTGGGAGGGAAGCCAGTTAAACCGGGCAAAAGAGATTCTTGCGTTTGAGCTGACCAGTCTGGTGCATGGAGAAGAGGAAGCAAAAAAAGCGCAGGAAAGCGCAAAAGCGTTGTTTTCCGGGGGGAATGCGGCAGATATGCCGACGGTTGTGATTACGGAGGAAGATCTGCGGGATGGACGGATCGATATTCTGGGCCTTTTAGTATGCGCGTCCTTAGCGGCGTCAAGAGCGGAAGCGCGCCGAAATGTGGAGCAGGGCGGCGTAACCGTAAATGGGGAAAAGGTGACGGATGTTCGCGCAGACTATACGCCGGAAAAAATAAAGGAGGCGGATTTTATTTTAAAACGCGGAAAGAAGAAGTTTTGCAGGGTCGTATGCGCCGATTCTATTTAAAAGACGAAAATTTCACCAAAAATATACAGAAAACTCTTTATTAAATCAGAAAAAGCGCCGAAATAAAGAATATATTATATTTACATGGATGTAACGAGAGCGGGAGGGACCCATATGAAAGTAAATGGCACAGAGAAAGCGTATGAACAGGTCAGGCCAGGTCGCGTGGACGCTTCTTCGGATTCCAGAAGCAAGGAAGTGCAGAATCAGATTGCGGAAGCGAGAAAAAGTCTGGAGAGCGTATCGGTTGATAAAGAGCTGAACGAAGAGGAAAAAGAAAAGAAACGGAAAGAAATACAGCAGAGGATTACGGAGCTGAACAAGCAGCTCAGGCAGCGTCAGATTGAATTGCAGCGGGAGCAGCAGGAGAAACGGAAGGAAATGCTGCAAAAGGCCAATCAGGAGGCGGAGACGGCTGAAAAAAATATTCTGGAAGAGACAGAGCCGATCGAAGGTATTTCGCAGACGGGAATGAAAGCCATGATTTCTGCGGATTCGGCGATTCGCCGCGCTGCGGCGCATGGCAATATGGCGCAGTCGTTCGAGGGAAGGGTGCGCGTGCTGGAGGGAGAAATCGCACAGGATACGGAGCGCGGCAGAGACGTCAGCCAGAAGGAGCAGGAGCTTAAGAAGCTTACCAGAAAAGCGACGGGGCTTCATGGCGCGAAGTTTGGTTATCTGACGGACGCTGCCAGAGAGATGAAGCATGCGGCCAAAAAAGAATATCAGCCGGATGGGAGCAGAAAGCCACAGGAAAAGGACGGTTCTGTGCGGCCGATGAGATTTCCGGCGCCATCCGTGCCTCCGAAAAAAACAGATATTTATGTTAAGGGAACGATGTTTTCCAACGTGGAATTTCATTTTTAAACGCGTACATGGAAAAAGCAGAAGAGATGTTACATCTTTTCTGCTTTTTTGCGCAGTTCCAGCATCTGTCTGTCCATATCGCTGATGATGGCGGAACAGTTTTTCAAATCATGTTCCGCTTTTTTGACGTCGTCCGGATTTTTTTTGTAACAGATATGGTTGTCAACGCCGGCCCAAAAATCCATAGCGACCGTTCGAATCTGGATTTCAACGCGCTGCGCCTCGGTAGCGTCGTTGTAGGTCAGCGGAATGTCCATAATCAGATGGAGGCTCTGATAACCGCTTTTTTTGGGATTTTTGATATAGTCTTTCTCCTTGATCAGGGAAAAGTCCCGCTGGCGCTTTAACAGGTCTGCAATCTTATAGATGTCGTCGCTGTAAAGGCATATGATGCGGATGCCGACGATGTCATTTAATTTGGCGACGGCATTTTCAAATGTGGTTTTGTACCCTTTTTTCGTTAATTTCCGGGAAATGCTGTCTGCTTTTTTGATCCGGCATTCGATGTTCTGAATGACTCTGCGGCCGTATTCCTTTGAGAGTTTCAGGTCAATCATCTTCAGTTTGAATTTCACATTTGCAATGGCCCATTTTTTCTTTAACAGAAATTCCGGATCGGAAAGTTTTTGATATAATGTTTCGATGTCTGCTCGTTCCTTTCTTGTTTGACTGTAGATTATCCTGTGCAAATTAGACCCCACTAATAGATATATGCAGAAATTTTAAAAAAATGACAACTTTTTTTATCTTGAAAATGCAGCTTTGTCAAACATAGGTTAAACCGGATAGGGAGAAACCGTAAAGGAACCTTTACGTTTCGGTTTTTCAGAGTATAATAAGTAAAGGAAGAAGGTGAATGCTATGATTTTATATTCCGGTCTGCTGCAAAAACTGGATGAAAAAGGTCTGACGAAAACTGCACTGGCTAAGGAGCTTGGCATTTCCTCCCGCACTGTGACAAAAATTGGATGGAGAGAAAATTGCCGATTACGTTCTTGAAAAAATATCCGTATGCCCGGAGGGCTGTACCATGAACTTTAAGCATGGATGACCTATTATTCCAATCACATAGAGGGCGGCAAACTGCTTTGTATATAAAAAGAAGGGAATAAGTGGGGCCAAAGACAAAGCTTGTTTTAGAGATGAATAACATAAAAGGGAGCCACAGAGTGACTCCCCCAGTGCAGTCCTAAAACATACACC
>CANSKO010000038.1 GCA_947647505.1 uncultured Roseburia sp.
AAAATAAAAAAGTATAGGGAAAATAAAATTGTATCAAAATGGGCTATTAGATAGAGGGCGGGTTTTATGGAACCCGTCTTTTTCTGCTGTCTGCAATCGTTTTCCCGGTGATTCATCAGGGGGCGTATGGGAAAAGGTTGCGAATTTGCAACAGTATGCTATAATGAAAAAAAGCTTTTGCGTATCAGAAAACGATTCCGTACGCAAAAGGCGGAAGGAGAGGGGATCATGAAGATGAAAAGAAATGTGGCATTGCTTTTGGCGATCGTTTTATTTTTTACGGCCATATGCGAGACGCGGGCTTACGCCGCAGGAAAGGGAGAGGGTCTGTTGGACGTTCTGACAGGCGATGGCGCGTTAAAGGCGGCAGGAAGAACAGAAGAAGAGCCAATGACGCCGCTTACGCCAATGACGCCCGTAAGCCCTGAGGAGCCGGCGCCTCCTGCTGTCATAGAGGATCTGGAGCTTTTGTATCGGGAAGAGGACGATGTTATTTTGCTTCGCTACAATCTGACGGACTGCGCCTACGTCAGAATTTTCGTCAACGGCCGCGTGGAGGCGGAACGGTTTACAGGAATGGCCTATGAATGCGATGACATAGAGGAGGGGCGTGAATACACGTTTCTCGTGGAGCCTTACAATGCGGACGGCCTGGCAGGAGCGCCGGCGGAAGCGTCGTTTACGGTTCCCTACAAAAAAGCTGTTATCACAGATGTCGATGCAGATTATAATCTGGAACGAAAAGTCCTGATTCTGGACTGGGAAGGAAACAATATTGCATATGTGGATGTGTATCAGGATGATGTTTTGATTGCAGAGAAGCAGAGAAGCTTTCGCCTGATCAAAGAAATTGATCTGGAAGCCACCAGCAAACATGTCTATAAGATCGTTCCGTATAATCAGAATGACGAGGCCGGAACGGAAGGGATAGATCTGCTCGAAGTAGACGACTATGTAGCCAGACTGAGTCGTTTTAAGGCGGATTATGATGAAGCCGCCAAACAGATTCGGATCGAATGGGAGGGCGTATATACAGAATATGTGGAGGTCTGCTTAAACGATGAGACGTTAGCTGAAAAATATACCGGAAGCAGCCTCATCGTGCATGCGGAATTGCAGCCGGGCGCAACGTATGTAGTATCGGTTGTGCCCTATAATTATAAGGATAAAGAAGGCGAAGAAGAGGAAGAGGACGTTTCCGTCGGTTATTTTGACATTCCGGATGAATTTGCGGCGTCTCTCGTCAATATTCCGGTGAAAGACAGTTCGGGAAATTTGACAGGATTTTCCAGACCGTCGGTGCAGTTGAGCTGGGATGCGCAGAAAATGGCGATCTATGAAGTTTATCGGGCGGAAAAAGATAAGATGGGTTCGTATCAGTGGATTGCGACGATCAGATCCGAGATCGAAGGGCGCTATGTATACACCGATGAAAAAGCGGATTTTGCAAAATATTATTATAAGATCCGGCGTAAAATCGCAGAAGATCCCTATATTGACCAGGAGCTTTATACGGCGCTTTCGGACGCCGACGCTGTCAATGTCAACGTTCCAAAGCCAACGCTGCGGGCGCAGCTAAACGAAGGAGGGCAAATCGAGCTGACGCTTCATTCCGGCAGGGAATATGTGTCCGGCTATGATATATACCGCAAGTGCGGCAAGGGGAGTTATCGGCTGCTGGCTACGGTTACGGAAGATGCATATACGGATACAGAAGTTGAATTTGGCAAATCTTATCATTACAAAGCAAAAGCGTATTATTATGAAATCGGAACCGGAAGAAAAATATCCGGCAAGTCTTCCAAATCCGTTTCTGTGAAAAATTCGATCAGCGGCATTCAGGTGACGGCGACGGCCGTATCTTCCGATACGGTAAAAGTGGAATGGACGCCTGCGGCAAACGCCGATGCATACGAGGTTTACTACAGATCGGGCACGCAGGGGGATTCCTACAGGCTCTTAATGAAGACGGATGCGACGTCTCTCAGCCGCAGGCTGAGCGGAGGCGGCACGCATTATTTTATGATTCGGGCAGTCTGTGAGACGGGAAAAGGAGACGGACGGTTTTCAAGCGCGGAAGCGTCTGTCAAAATGGGATTTTCGGCGCCAGTCAGATTTGAAGTCAGTAAAACGTCGTATGAAAGAAATAAGGCCAACGTACTGATACAGAAAGATACGCTTTGCTGGAATCAGGTATTTGGAGCGCGGGGATATTATATAGAGGCGTTTGACGCGGCCGAAGGCAGGTACAGACGCGTGAAAAAAATCAAAGGCGCAGATCATCCGTACTTTACGGTGTCCAATCCCATTACGCCGGAGGCGAAGCCGCTGAAATACCGCATCAGCGCATATGATTCTAAAGGAAAGGTAAAGAAAGGCGGCACGCTGACGCTTACGCCAATGCTTGGAACGGTTGACAAAGTGAAAGTCGCATCTTCCGGCCCCAATATAAAAATCAGCTGGAAGGGCGTAACGGGAGCGGAACGTTATCGGGTTTACCGGTCCAATGGCCGCACGATGCTTCTGATTGGAGAGACGGCGGATACGTCCATGTCGGATCGGGGGCTTGGAGCGGGCGTTACGTATCATTATTACGTACAGGCAGTCAATACAACGCAGAATCTGGAGGGAGAAAACAGCCTGCCCGTTGGCATTCAGATGAATCAGGCGAAGCTTTCCGGCCTGAAGGCAGACGCGTCCGCAGCGGGGACGGTAACGCTTTCCTGGAAAACGGAGAAAGACGTGGAAAGCTGCATCATTTATTATAAAGATGCAAAAAGTGGAACGTACGAAAAGCTGGCGGAAGTGAAAGGCAGGAGCGCATCCTATCAGCATACAGGGCTTAAAGCCGGAACGGACTGCTATTACAAAGTAACGACCGTGCAGAAGAATTATGGCGGCATACGGAAGGAGTCAGAAGGAGTAACGGCGAAAGCGACGGCAAAATAAATACGCAGTGACGGGGATGGATATGAAAATAGAAGAATACGGACTGGAAAAGCTGGCGGAGCCTTTGCTTGCGTGGTTTGCAGGACATGCAAGGGTTTTGCCGTGGCGGGAGGAGCCGTCGCCTTATCGCGTATGGGTATCGGAGATTATGCTGCAGCAGACGCGGGTGGAAGCCGTCAAGCCATATTTTGAGCGCTTTATCAAAGCTTTGCCAACGATTCGCGATCTTGCGGCGTGTGAAGAGGAGCGGCTGCTCAAGCTGTGGGAAGGGCTTGGATATTACAATCGCGTGCGCAATATGCAGATTGCGGCAAAACAGGTTATGGAAGAGCATGACGGAAAATTGCCGGCTTCTTACGAGGCATTGCTGAAGCTGAAAGGCATCGGGCATTATACGGCGGGCGCGATTGCGTCTATTGCGTATGGCATTCCGGTTCCGGCGGTGGACGGCAATGTGCTTCGCGTCTTATCAAGAGCGGCGGGCGATGAGCGGGATATTGGGAAGCCGTCTGTTCGAACGAATATGGAGGCGCAGCTGGCGGACATCATTCCGAAGACGCAGGCCGGCGCATTCAATCAGGCTTTGATGGAGCTTGGCGCTACGGTCTGTCTGCCAAATGGCAGTCCCAAATGTACAGAATGTCCGTGGCATGCATGCTGCGTTGCCAGAAGAGACGGCCTTACGGCAATTCTTCCGGTAAAGAAAAAAGCGGCAAAGCGCAGGATTGAGCAGCGGACGGTGCTTGTGATTCGCGACGGTGAAAAAGTGATGCTGCACAGGCGTCCGGGAAAAGGGCTTTTGGCGGGTATGTATGAATTTCCAAACGAAAAGGGCTATATGGAGCCGGAGAGCGTCGTTTCTTATGTGAAAGAAATGCATCTTGCGCCGCTGCGCGTGGAACGCATGACGGAAGCGAAGCATATTTTTTCGCATGTGGAATGGCATATGAAAGGATATCTGATTCGTGTGGAAGCATTGGATGGCGAAGCGGACGGATTTTTATTTGCGGAAACGGCGGATTTTTTCGAGCGCTATCCGATGCCGTCGGCATTTGCGGCCTATATGGAATATTTGAATATACAGTTTGGGAAAAAGCGTCTGGAATCAGAGTAAAAAAGAGGAGCCGGTGTTTGCGCACCGGCTTTTTCAATGAAAAAGATTGTATAAAATGAAAGCAATTTATAAGTTTTGGAAGGATAAATTCAGTATAATTATGATTTATGAAATCCATATTTACATAATATGAGGAGTTTGTAAACGATTTATGAATGAGAAAAAGAAGACCCTGCATGTGGCTTCGACGGCTTGCGCCGTGTTTGAAAAGCGTGTATAATAAAACGAACAATGCGAGGAGGTGGCTGTATATGTATGACAGCATTGTAGCAGGCTCCGGGGCGGCGGGAAGCGTTCTGGCGCGTCGTCTTGCCGAATCCGGCAGGAAGGTTCTTGTTTTGGAACGACGGCCTCATATTGGTGGAAATTGTTATGACGAAAAGGATGCCTGTGGAATTGTAATCCATAAGTATGGCCCGCATATTTTTCATACCAACGATGAGGAAGTCTTTGCGTTTTTGTCGAGATTTACGACGTGGCGGCTGTTTGGCCATGAAGTGGTGGCGGATGTGTATGGAAAGCGGATTCCGATTCCGTTTAATCTGAATACGCTGTATGAAGTGTACGAAGAGGAGGCGGCAAAGCGTCTGGAACAGATTCTGATACAGGAATATGGAGAAGGCAGCCGCGTGCCGATTATGAAGCTTAAGGAGAATCCGAATCCGCAGGTGAAAGCGATTGCGGATTATGTTTATGAAAATATATTTTTGCATTACACAATGAAGCAGTGGGGGCAGACGCCGGAGCAGATCAGCGCGGAAGTGACGGGAAGGGTGCCGGTTTTGATTTCCCATGACAATCGTTATTTTCAGGATACGTATCAGGGAGTTCCGGAGGATGGCTATACGGCAATGTTTGCGCGTATGCTGGATCATCCGGGCATTACGGTGCGGACGTCGGATGACTGCAAAGCGCATCTGACGTTTACGGAGCGCCAGACGCTGTTTGACGGAGAAGCGTTTACAGGGCCGATTGTGTATACCGGAGCGCCGGACGAGCTGTTTGACTGCATGTATGGGCGGCTGCCGTACCGTTCATTGGATTTTCGGTTTGAACACTATGACAGAGCGTCGTTTCAGGGAAGAAGCGTTGTAAATTATACGGTCAGCGAAGCGTATACGAGAATTACGGAATTTAAGTATCTGACCGGGCAGGAGGATGCGGACGGGACGACGATCGTAAAAGAATATCCGTTTGCTTATACGGGAGCGGAGGGAGAAGTCCCATATTATGCGATTTTGAATGAAGAAAACGAAGCGCTTTACCGGAAGTATGTGGAAAAGACAGAGCCTTATGGAAATGTATATTTACTGGGAAGGCTTGCAGAATATAAATATTACAATATAGACGCCATCGTAAAAAGAGCGCTTGAGATGGCAGATGCAATAAGGAGATAAAGCATGAAAGTATTATCGATAGCAATCCCATGCTATAATTCAGAAGATTATATGGAAAAGTGCATCGATTCCCTGCTGCCGGGAGGGGAGGATGTGGAAATTCTGGTGGTGGACGATGGTTCAAAGGATATGACGCCGGAAATCGCCGATGCCTATCAGAAAAAATATCCGGGCATTGTCCGGGCGATTCATCAGGAAAACGGCGGGCATGGCGCCGCTGTCAATGCCGGAATCCGCCATGCAACCGGGCTGTTTTTTAAAGTAGTTGACAGCGACGACTGGGTGGATGGCAAAAGCTATCGCGCAATTCTTCAGAAATTAAAAGAGCTTGCGGGCGGCAGCGAGACGCTGGATATGATGATCAGCAATTTTGTCTACGAAAAACAGGGAGCAAAGCATAAAAAAGTCATGCGGTACGCTTCCGTGCTTCCGCAGGATCGTCTGTTCCGGTGGGAAGATGCGAAACGCTTTCGGAAAGGGCAGTACATCCTGATGCATTCCGTCATATACCGGACGCAGCTTTTAAGAGACTGCGGCCTTAAGCTGCCGGAGCATACGTTTTATGTCGATAATATTTTCGTATATCAGCCGCTGCCGTATGTGAAAAACATGTATTATATGGACGTTGATTTTTATCGGTATTTTATTGGAAGAGACGATCAGTCCGTCAATGAAAAGGTCATGATTGGCCGTATCGACCAGCAGATCAGGGTGAACAAGCTGATGATCGAAACATACGACCTTTTTAAAATTCCAAACCGAAATCTTAGGCATTACATGTTAAACGATCTGGAAATTATAACCGTGATTTCAACGGTTATGCTGATTCGTTCCGGAACGAAAGAAAATCTGGAAAAGAAGCGGGAGCTGTGGCAGTATATCCGCCAGAAAGATATCCGACTGTTTCACCGTCTGCGAAAAGGCATTATGGGCCGGACTATGAATCTGCCCGGTCGCGGCGGCCGCAGGATATCTATTGCGGCGTATAAAATTTCCCAGAAAGTGATTGGGTTTAATTAAGAAGAAGGGGTGCAGACAGCGGAGAATGCCGCTGTCTGTTCGTTTTTACGTATCGTTTTCGTTCTGATGCATTTCTTTTGACTGCTCTAATAATTGCTTGAAAAGTTCAAGGTCTTTCGTTGGAAAAGGATGGATGTATTTCGGGCAGTCTATGCGAAAGAAGCATGTCTCATCCGAACATCTTTTAATCTTCATACATTTTATAGAAAAGAAAAGTCGCATGAAATTCCATATGATGATAAAAATAAAAAAGGAAAAAAATAAAATGCCGGTAATCCATTCAAATATCATTGTATCCTCCCTGAGACAGTATTTTTGATCTTATTATACAGTATTTATATATATCCTGTCTATATAGGAAATGTTAATTTCAGTAATATCTGGTTATAATTAGTGTCTGCTGGTTAAGCCATTTTTAGGCTTAACCAGTCGAACTGCTCTA
>CANSKO010000039.1 GCA_947647505.1 uncultured Roseburia sp.
TCTTATCCTATGGCTTTTTGCTGGCGAACCAGTCGATCGGCATTGATGACGAAAATATTGATTTCTATTATAAATATAACGGAATGGTAGCCACTGGAAGATGGGGTTCCTGGCTGCTTTATAAAATTGTAAATACATATGCATATCTGCCCGTATGGAGGGAGTCGATTGCAATCCTTGTTCTGATTGCAGCCGCTATCCTGTTTGTCAGCCTGTATGAATATGTATCCGAAACGGCTCTGGATTCGTTTCTTTCTACGTCGGTGATATGTCTGATGACATCTTATCCGCTTGTTGCAAGAATGTTTGTATACATTGGCGGTTGCGTAGAAACGGCAGTTTGTATTTTTCTGGCCACTTTATCCTATTATGTTTATATTTTTCCATTTAAAAATAAATATATCAAATATGCGGGCGTTCTGGCTCTTCAAATTCTGGGTCTGTCTTTAATTGAAACAACGGCCGTTTATTTTTGCGTCGAAATCTGCGTGTTTGGTTTTGCGAATAAAAAAGAGAAACGCTGGAGAGCGCTGATCTTTCAGCCGATTGGCCTGTTAGGCCTGTCCATTGTCTGCTCCAAAATACTTGGCCGACTGGTTGCCGCGTGTCTGTCCGGGTATGGATTTGGATATTCGGATTATGCATTGTCCTGGTTTATGAGATGGAATGAAATCAAAAGTCCGTCGGACTATTATACAATGCTTCGGATTTTTCTTACAAACTTTAAATACTACGCGCAAAAATATTTTTCACACAAGCTGTTTCTGGCGGCATGCGCTGTCTGGCTTATGATCGTGATTTTTAAAGTGGTCAAAAAAGAGTATACGAAAGCATTGCTGGCGCTTGGCGTAATTGTAGCTTCTTTTTCCCTGTTTATTATTTCTGCAAATGGATATCTGCCGCTACGGGCGTATATTTCAAATTTTATTGCGGTTACAGGCATAGCGTTGATTTCCTTTCCGTTTTTGATGCAGTGGAGATATAAAGGGAAATGGAGCGGAAAATACCTGGTTTGGATCCTTGTTTTTTTTGCGCTGTTCTATAATACGAAGGAAGCAAATGAATTTTATCAGATAGATTACAAGCGTTATTTAAGAGACGTTGACGTTGCGCGAAATGTAAACTACGACCTGCAAAAAACACTGGGAAAAGTAAAGCCAGATAAAGCCGTTGTATTTTTAGGCGTGCCGGAACAGTATGGAGACATTAATACAGAAGATGAGGTGTGTCTGTTTACGATGTATAAAGATAACGAGACGGGAGGTTCGATCCGTATACATCGGTTTTTTGGCATGCTGGGTTATGAATACCCGACGGTAATAGGAAAGCCGGTGGATACGTATGTAGATTATGGTAATTTCCTCAAAAGTGAGCATATTCAGGAAGCCATAAAAAATGCGTCGGATATGCCGGTCTATCCAGAAGACGGATATATCCGGGAATTCGATGAAATCATCGTAATAAAGCTTGGGGTCACAAATTGAATCAGCTTGTTTTTATATAGGAATGGAGTGAAGGAATGGAAAAAATACCCGTAACAATACCTTATTTTGATACAAACGAAATAGAAAATGTAAAACGCGTCCTGGACAGCGGATGGGTCGCGCAGGGGCCTGTCGTGGCAGAATTTGAAACTGCCATTGCAAAGCATGAATGCGTCGGACATGCCGTCGCCACGACTTCCTGTACAACGGCTCTGCATCTTGCGATGGCTGCGGAAGGACTGGGGCAGGGTATGGACGTGATCGTTCCGTCATTTACGTTTGTCGCGACGGCGAATGCCGTTGTGCAGACGGGAGCCGTTCCCATATTAACAGACATCTATCCGGAGACGTTTCAGATCGACGTGGATAAAGTCAGAGAGCGGATTCAGACGGAGTATAAAGAACAGGATGGCAGACTGCAAAATAAAAAAACCGGAAATGTTTTATGGGGCATTGTGCCGGTGCATGAATTTGGCCTCTGCTGCGACATTCAGGCGATCAATCAGATTGCGGCGGAGTATGAGCTTTCTGTTATAGAAGACGCCGCATGCGCATTGGGCGCGGAGAGAGGGGGCGTGCATCCGGGAGGCTTTGGCAATGCGGCCTGTGTCAGCTTTCATCCCAGAAAGTCCATTACAACGGGAGAAGGCGGCATGGTTTTAACAGATGATGCAAAGCTGGCCGAAAAGATGCGGCGGTTGCGTACGCACGGCAGCACAATTTCTGCCGATGCGCGCCATGCCGGAAAGGGGTTTTTGCTTCCGGAGCATAACGAAGCGGGATTTAATTACCGTATGACGGATATTCAGGCCGCCGTCGGGCTTGCGCAGGTTGAAAAAATGGACAATATCATAGCGGAAAAACGCAGACGCGCAGCCATTTATAACCAAATGATTGCAGAACGGCTTCCACAGCTTGTTGCGCCATGCGTTCCGGACGACTGCTTTCATACGTATCAGTCCTACGTCTGTATGCTGGATATTGAAAAGCTGGGAATTGACTCGATAGAAAATGGCGGGAAATATCGCGATATGCTGTTGCAGAAGCTGGAAGATCAGGGAATTGCCACCCGTCAGGGCACGCATGCGGTGCATACGCTTGGATACTACAGGAACAGATTTGGATATGCGCCGGAGGATCTGCCCTGCGCTTATGCATGCGATCGTCTGTCAATTACGTTGCCTTTGTATGTGCAGATGGAAACAGGCGATCAGGAACGCGTGATAGATACAATAAAAAAGACGATGGATTTGATTTCACAGACGGGAGGAGACTCATGGCGGAGATAGCCGGAAAGAATGTTTTGGTAACAGGTGGGGCGGGCTTTATTGGAAGTCACCTTTGCGATGGTTTATTGGAAAGAAACGCGGCAAAGGTAGTTTGCGTGGATAATTTTTTTCTTGGAAAAATGGAGAATTTACAGAAGGCGCTGTCGCATGACAATTTTGTCTTATATCGCGATGACGCGCGCAATTTTGGCGTGCTTTATTCCATTATGGAAAAAGAAAAGATCGACGTTGTATTCAACATGGCGACGATTGCGCTGAACTATTCGTTTTTCAATCCGTTTGACGCATACATGGTGAACGTTGAAATAGCAAATACGCTTTTGGAATTACTGAAAATGGGCGCGTATCAGACGCTGATCCACACGTCTTCCTCGGAAGCCTATGGGACGGCGCAGTATTCCCCGATGGATGAGAATCATCCGACGAATCCGACGACGCCGTATGCGGCGGGAAAAGCAGCCGCGGATTTAATGGTGCAAAGCTTTTATAAAGTGCTGGGGCTTGATATTTCAATTGTGCGTCCGTTTAATAATTATGGGCCAAGACAAAATGCGGAAGGCTCGCTGGCTGCGATTGTCATGGCAACGGCCAGACGCATTCAGGAGGGTGGAAGGCCCATCGTGCAGGGAGACGGAGAACAGACGAGAGATTTTATTCATGTGACGGATACGGTGCGGGGACTGATTTTGGCGTATGAAAAAGAAGCTTCGAGGGGACAGATCGTCAATCTGGGGTCCGGCAGAGAGATTTCCATTCGCGCATTGCTGCAATCCATTTGCGATTACATGAAATACGACGGAGAATGGGAACAGCAGCCGGCCAGAACAAGCGACGTCAGAAATTTATGCGCCGACGCAAAGCTTGCAAAAGAGCTTCTTAGGTTTGAGCCTCAGATTGACTTTAAAGAAGGCCTTGCGCAGACGTTGGACTGGTATACGAATAAACAAGCGGGAGGCGCTGATTTTGTCTGATTTTGAATTTGAAGAGCGGTTACAGGAATTTATGGCTTCAAAACGGGAGGAAATGAGGAGAAAATACGACAGGGTCCTCCCAAGCGGGGAATTGATTTTTAATCGTTTTGACAAAGCAAAATACTTAAACTGTGGGGAACGTTCTTCTGTTTATGACACATGCGTCGTTATGGGGGATGTAAAAATCGGAGACGATGTATGGATAGGTCCCTATACGCTGTTAGAAGGCAGCAATGCCGCGCTGACGATCGGAAATTTTGTCAGCATTGACGCCGGCGTTATGATCTATACGCACGATTCCACCAAATATTACGTATCGGGCGGCAGCGCTCCGTTTGAAAAAGGTCCCGTCACCATAAAAAGCAATACGGTGATCGGCACAATGAGCATGATCGGATGTAATGTAACGATTGGAAAGCATTGCGTGATTGGCGCGCATAGCTTTGTGAATCAGGATATTCCGGACTATAGCATTGCAGCGGGCGTGCCGGCGAAAATAATTGGCAGGGTGATTCTGGATCAGAAAGAGGTGCGGTTTGAATACTTTTGAGGAAACAAAACATGCAGAAGGTATGTCAATTATAGCGCCGTTTCTCAATGAGCGCGAGGGGATCGCCGCTTTTTGCAATGCTCTGGATGCGAATGCAAAAGAAATGCCGTTTGAAACAGAGCTGATTTTTGTAGACGATGGATCGACGGACGATACGTGCGACATCATCCGTCAGTATACCTTCCGGCATATAAAGCGTGTGGCGTTAATTTCTCTTTCCAAAAATTTTGGTTCTCATGCGGCGATTCGGGCAGGCCTGTGTTATGCGTCTTTTGACGTATGCACCTGGATGGGAAGCGATTTACAGGAACCAATCGAATTTTTAAAGTTATCTTATGATAAAATATCCGAAGGGTATGATGCCGTTTATATTGAAAAGAAAAGCATATGCGTTTCAAAAGCAAACAGAAGCTTTTCCAGGCTGTATTCTTTTCTGATGCGCAGATATGCGGTGAAAAATTATTCTTCAGGCGGAATCAGCAATATTGTGTTTAACCATAAAGTCAGGACATTTTTAAATCGCAACGTAGAATCCAATTCTTCGATTATGCTGCAGATCATGGATGCCGGATTTAAAAATACGACAATTTCCCTGCATTACAACGAACGCTTTGCCGGCGTATCCAAATGGACGCTGGCAAAAAAAATAAAATTATTCATTGACTCTTTTGTGGCGTTTTCGTTTGCGCCGATCCGATTTGTCAGTCTGATTGGAATTGCCATGTTTTTGATTGGCATCCTGATTGGGGGCATTACATTGGTAAATAAAGTAATAAGTCCGGCAGTTCCGATCGGATATTCCACTCTGGCAAGCATTATGGCGCTTGGATTTGGCATAACGAATATATCGCTTGGCATTCTTGCGGAGTATTTGTGGCGGGCTTACGATGCAGCGAGAAATCGTCCGGCGTTTATCGTGTCGGAAGTAACAAATATTATAAATAAGGACATTGCCGCATCTGGCAAAGAGGAGCATATTTAAAAAGCAGATACCATGTATTTGCTTTTTTTATGTCTCGTTGTAAAAGAGCCTTATAAAACAAGTAAATTGACATTGTTTTGTGAATCATATAAAATAGAAACAATATTATTTTTTACGGAATTATAAAAAGAGCGGATTGGAATACGCAGCAGGAAGAGTGAGGATTTGATCAGAATATGAAAATTACAGTCATCGGCGCAGGATATGTAGGATTATCCAACGCGATATTGCTTGCGCAGCACAATGAGGTCGTCGTGGCGGATCTGCTGCAGGAGAAAGCAGATTGCATTAACCGGAAGCAATCCCCCATAGAAGACAGAGAGATTCAGGAATATCTGCAAATGCGCGCACTGCATCTTACAGCTACGACGGATGGAAAAGAAGCGGTTGCAGACGCGGAACTTGTTATCATCGCAACGCCGACGAATTACGATCCGGACGATAATTATTTTGACACGTCTTCTGTAGAGGCGGCGGTTGAAGCGACGCTTGCGGTAAATCAGAAAGCCGTTATCGTAATCAAATCCACGGTTCCGGTGGGGTATACGGAAATGCTCAGGAAAACATATCGCATGGGATGCGTTTTGTTTTTTCCGGAATTTCTGCGGGAGGGCCATGCGCTGTGGGATAATCTTCATCCGTCCCGCATTGTTGCGGGCATTCCGGAAGAGTGTCCGCAGTCGAACGATGCGGCGCGGCGTTTTGTGGAATTGTTAAAAGAAGGGGCCATCAAAGAGGATATTCCCGTTTTATATATGAGCAGCACGGAGGCGGAAGCGGTAAAGCTGTTTGCCAATACATATCTTGCGATGCGTGTCGCGTATTTCAATGAACTGGATACATACGCGGAAGTGCGCGGCCTGCGTACCAAAAATATCATTGAAGGCGTGGGGCTGGACCCGAGAATCGGCATGCACTATAACAATCCTTCGTTTGGATATGGCGGATACTGTCTGCCGAAAGATACGAAGCAGCTTCTGGCCAATTATAATAACGTTCCAAACAACATTATTGGCGCAATTGTAGATGCAAACCGCACAAGGAAAGATTTCATAGCGGAGCGCGTATTGGAAAAAGCCGGCTATTACAGCAAAGGAACCGGAAGAAACGGAATGCCGGGCAAAGACTGCACGGTAGGCGTATATCGTCTCACAATGAAAGCCGGATCGGATAATTTCCGTCAGAGTTCGGTGCAGGGCATTATGAAGCGGCTGCGGGCGAAGGGCGCGGAAGTCATTATATATGAACCGTCCATGAAAGAAACGGTATTTTTCGGCAGCAGGGTCATTGCGTCTTTGCAGGAATTCAAGCGGATGGCGGACGTCATTGTTGCAAATCGTTTTTCGGAAGAGCTTTTGGATGTTTCGAATAAGGTTTATACAAGAGATTTGTTTCACAAAGACTAGAGCGTGTCTGAAAAATCATTCCCGCCATCTGCACGCCCCACTTAGCGCGAG
>CANSKO010000040.1 GCA_947647505.1 uncultured Roseburia sp.
ATTTGTGTCTGCTGTCTTAAACACAATTTTTGAGTTTTGTCCTTATCTGGTTTCATACTTTATCCATTTTTGGATTTTCTGACATGATTTTCGCCGTATATAAATCCCCACTTGTTTCGCAAGTGTCTGTCGGTAAAGGGATTGACATACTTTTTTTCAGAGATTTATTTTTTGCTTGAATAAAACGCCCTGCCATGTTATAGTTATAAATACAAAAGGAACAACCGCCCACAAGGTGGGTTGACCAAGTTTAAGAATAGCAATGCCACCCGTCTACCGGTCAAAGTATCAGGGTGGCTTTTGCTATGTATAGCTACTTACAAAACGTAAACACGAATGTAAGCAATGCCAAAAGGAAAAGACCAAAGGTCATTATATCCTTAAAATCAAAATGATTTTTCATAGGCATCACCCCCATTCTTTTTAGAATGAGGTCAGCCCACCCTGCAACACGGTTGTCCTTGTAGATGATTCTATCATATAATTGTTATTCGTTCAATTATATATTTTTCTGTATTGCAGAGGATGTATTGATTAAAAAATGAATAAATAATCAGAACGAAGGGTGTCCGAATCTCCTTTTTATCGTATTTTCAGAGCCTTTGGCTGTCGGGTTCGAGCCCCGTCTATCGCTTTAAAGATGAGAACCGCAACCCCTTGATTTTAGAGGGTTTGCGGATTTCTTTTTTTCTGCATGGGGTAATTCTGATTAAATATTGATTAAATTTTTTAGGAAAGCTTTCTTTGATTTCATACGTGCATAGTTCAAATGCCAGAGCGAATACGGAGCGCAATATGCTTTTCATGGACGCCATGGCTGCTTATAAAACGTAAGTGCGAATGTAAGCAATGCCAGAAGGAAATTATAAATGCAACGATGCGACTTCCAGTGAGTTGCCAAAAAGCTTAGCGACGAAAGGGGTAAGGGCAATGCGGGAAAGCAGATTATTTCAGATCGTGTACCATCTGCTTGAAAAAGGGCAGGCCACGGCTCCGGAATTGGCGGAAGAGCTGGAGGTTTCGGTTCGAACGATTTACAGAGATATTGATGCTTTAAGCGGGGCCGGCATTCCTGTATATACCAAAGAGGGCAGAAACGGCGGCATCTGTCTGATGCGTGATTTTGTGCTGGAGAAAGCCGTATTGTCGGAAGAGGAAAAGCAGGAGATCCTTATGGCTCTGCAAAGCATAAACGTGACGCAAAACAGGAAGGGCAGCCAGACGTTGGAAAAGCTTTCCGCCATATTTCAGTCGGATTCCCCAAACTGGCTGGAAGTCGATTTTTCCAGGTGGGGACAGAAAGAATTTGACAATGAAAAATTTGAACGGTTAAAGATGGCTGTCATCCAGTGCAAAAGCGTGAAGCTGCATTATGCCGGCTCCTGCGGAGCTATCTATGAACGGATCGTGCAGCCATGCAAACTTGCCTACAAAGAAAACGCGTGGTATTTACAGGCGTTTTGTACGCAAAAACAGGACTTTCGGATGTTCAAATTAAATCGTATTTTGGACCTGGAAATTTTGGACGAGCGATTTTCGCATCGGGAGTTTCCAAACTGTACGGAGGATTCCGGCAGGGAGTATCCTCCCGTTACGCTTCGTTTCCCAAAAGAGATGGCCTATCGCGTTTATGATGCGTTTGATGAAACGCAGATACAGCGGCAGGAGAATGGAGATCTGATCGCTTCCGCCAGGATGCCGCACGACGCGTGGCTGATTGGTTTTTTGTTGTCATTTGGCACGCAGGTAGACGTGCTTTCTCCTATCTGCCTGAAGCGGGAGCTGGCGGAACAGGCAAAATTAATTTATGAAAAAAATAAAACCTGACATAAGGCGTCAGCATTTCTTTGCTATATTCAGTACAGACAAAGGTTCAGGCAGGAAGGTATGGAAAGGAAGCAAGACGATGGGAAGACCAACTACAAAAACAGATTTACAGATGGCCGCGCAGACAAACTATGAGAAGCTGATGGACGTTATTTCGGGCTTGACGGAAGAAGAATGGAAGACGCCGTTTGATTTTTCGGATGACGTGAAAAAGAAAGAGGCGCACTGGAAGCGGGATAAAAATGTTCGTGATATTTTCATTCATCTCTATGAATGGCAGCGGCTTTTGCTCAACTGGGTGCAGGCAAATCAAAAGGGCTGGCACAGGCCGTTTTTGCCGGAGCCTTATAACTGGAAAACGTATGGCGCTATGAATATGGAGTTTTGGGAAAAACATCAGAACACGTCATACGACGATGCAAAAAGCCTGTTTCAAACATCGCATGCGAAAGTATTGGCATTGGCGGAAGGCTTTTCCAATGAAGAGCTGTTTTCAAAAGGAGTTTACGCATGGGTGGGCGGCAGCACGCTTGGCTCCTATTTTGTCAGCGTTACGTCCAGCCATTATGACTGGGCTTTAAAGAAGCTGAAAGCGCACAGGAAGCATTGCGCCAGTCTGTGAGGAGGAAGGGATAAGTGGCTTATATCAAAGAATACTGGATGGATCAGGAAGGCATGGCAGAGCAGGCCAGACTGCATACGGCGGAGATGGAGCGGCTGCACTCTGATCGGATCAGAGCATCGATCAGAGGAACCATTTTGTATCATATGGATTTTCAAAGCAGCAGGCAGCAGGTTCGAAAAACAAAGATTGCGGTGGAAGCGACAGACAGCGTTTCGGCGATTTTGCGGCATGCAGAGGAAGGAAAAAAACGCATGGCGGCGTTGAACTTTGCATCGTATAAGCAGCCGGGCGGAATGTTTTTACGTGGCGTGACGGCGCAGGAAGAATGTCTGTGCCATGCATCTTTTCTGTACAATGTTCTCTCAGAGTTTCAGTCGGAATTTTATAACTGGAACAGGAAGCATCCGAATCGGGCCTTGTATCAAAACAGGGGGCTGTATTCTCCGAATATTTTGTTTGAACAGGATGGAAACAGCGTTTTCTGCGACGTGATTACGTGTGCGGCGCCAAATAAGTCGGCGGCGCAAATGTACAGGTATGTTTCAGAGCAGGAAAATACAAAGGCATTGCGGTCGAGAATCCGGTTTGTGC